>JAXLQL010000015.1:0-187947 GCA_046331625.1 Bryobacteraceae bacterium | reverse complement strand
CTCGCAACGCGGCCCACGCGACTTTAGCCACGGGCTGCTTGGAGCGGGCTGGCTGCCGGATCGAGATCAGTGGAGAGGCTCGCTTTGATCGCCAGGCGAGCGAGTTATTCAGTTGTCGAAGAGCGTGCGGAGCAATGCTCCACAGTCCCAGGGTAGGCGCAAGCGCTACGGGCGTTGCAAAATCGAAGCCCGGACGTGGTTGACGGGAAAGCTGTTACGGAATTTTCGCTACACGTGATGGCCGAGTCTGGCCGGCCGTTCGAAAGCGGGCCGCCGAGGCCACGGAGCCCCGCCCCGCTCGCTCACCGGCAACTGAATAACGCGCCCGGCGCCGGGTCAGAACATCGGCAACGCTAGAATCGCCCTCACCGCCACCGCCGGGTCGTCTCCATCGATCTCGATCCGATAGTCCGCCCGCGCATACGCGCTCTGCCGCGCATGATAGAGCGCGGCGAACTTCTCCGGATCCCGTGCCAGCGGACGATGCTCCTGGCCCGCAATCCGCCGCTGAATGAGCTCGAAAGGCGCATCGAGCCAAATCGACACCCCGTGGCCGTGCAAGAGTTCGAAGTTGTTCTGTTGCGCGAACGCTCCGCCGCCGAGCGACAACACGGCCGGCTGGCCGCGCCGGATCAGCCGCAAGCGGGCCTCCAAAGCCTCGTGCTCCAAGCGCCGGAATTCCGGCTCGCCGCGTGTATCGAAGATCGAGGGAATCGGCTCACCTGCAGTGGCTTCGATGTCGTCATCGAGATCGGCGAAGCTCCAGCCGAGTTCATCGGCAAGCTTCAATCCCACCGTCGTCTTGCCGCAACCCATGAAGCCCACCAGGTAGAGTCCGGGGTAGCGGATCAGGACGCTATTCACTTGGCCGCTCCTGCATCGAGCCCCAGATTATCGTAAATGCGGCCGAGGAAATGATCGATGATGCCCGGTATGAGCACGTAGCCGAATTGCAGCAGCCATCCGGTGCGCGGAACAAACACCGTGCGCGCATCGCGCTCCATCCCACGCACACAAGCCGCGGCGCACTGGTCCGCCGTGATGGCGAACTGCTTCAGCCGCCATAGCTTGTCGGGCGGGCGTCCGGCAAACGAATTGTCCTGGAAACCGGTCTTCACGTAACCCGGACACAACGTCATGCAGCGAATGTCCCAGGGCTTCAGCTCCATGCGGATCGTATCGGTCATGGCGCACACGGCGAACTTCGACGACGTGTAGTTCGTGAACCAAGGCAGCGCAACCTTGCCCGCGATCGACGCGACGTTGACGATCATCCCGTGGCGCTTGCGCTGCATGTGCGGCGTCACCAGTTGGATCAGTTCGAGCGGCGCCATCACGTTCAACTCGTACAGTTCGCGCACCTGCCGCATGTCGGCACGCCAGGCCGGCACGTACATTCCCGCGCCCGCGTTGTTGATGAGGACGTCGACCGATCCGAAGCGGTCAACCGCGGTGGCAACCGCACGGCGGCGATCGGCATCGGAGGTCACGTCGCCGGGCGAGGCCTGCGCGCCCGTTTCGCTCGCGACCGCCGCCAGCTTGTCCGCCGACCGAGCCATGAGAGTCAGCTTCGCGCCGCGCTTTGCCAGCACCCGCGCCATGGCCGCGCCGATGCCATCGGAGGCGCCGGTGATCAGGATCGACTGGCCGTTGAGGTTCATGCGCGGCGGCGTTTCGTGCGGGATCGCCGGACGAAAGCGATAATGGTACCATGCCCGGCGAACTGCTGCCGCTGTTCCCCTTGTCGGTAGTTCTGCTGCCGGAAAACGAGTTGCCGCTCCATATCTTCGAGGAGCGCTACAAGACGATGATCGGACTGGCGCTCGAGAAGCGAACCGAGTTCGGCGTGGTGATGGCCACCGGCAAGGGCATCGTGTCGATGGGCTGCACGGCCGCCATCAGCGAGGTGATCAAACAGTACCCGGACGGCCGCATGGACATCCTGACGCTCGGCCAGCGCCGCTTTCGGATCCACGAATTGAACCAGGAGCTCGACTATCTCCGCGGCGAGGTCACCTACTTCGACGACGTCGACTCCACCGCTCCGGTCGACCTACGCCAGCGCGCCATGCGCCTCGCCGAGGAAGCCCGCTTCGAATCAGAGATCGACTCCGATGCCCCGCTGCTCAGCTTTGCCATCGCCGGCCGCATCGACGATCTCGAGTTCCGCCAGCGGATGCTGCAGATCCGCTCGGAGGCCGAGCGCCTGCGCACGCTGGTCGACTACTTGCCGGCTTACCGCGAACGCCTGGCGCAAGCGCGCCATCTCAAGGAAGTGGCGCCCAAGAACGGACACGGCCACTTGCCGCACGCGGAAGAGGAATGACGCTCGAGCTCTGGATCGACGCCGACGACACGCTCTGGGAAAACAACGTCTTCTTCGAGCGCGCCTTCGCCGATTTCGCCGCTTACCTCGATCACTCCACGCATTCGCCGCCCGAAGTGCGCGCGATCCTCGATGGCATCGAGCGCATCAACAACCGCATCCACGGATACGGCGCCGCCAACTTCGCCCGCAACCTGGAACAGTGCTTCGAGCGGCTGAGCGAGCGGGGCGTCACCGATGAAGATCGCCGCCGCATCCGCCGCTTCGGAGAAGAACTGGCCGCGCATCCGATGCACTTGATCGAAGGCGTGGAGGAGACGCTCGCGTATCTGAACTCGCGCCACACGCTGCTGCTGTGCACCAAGGGCAATCCCGAAGAGCAGCGCGGCAAGATCGAACGCAGCGGACTCGGCCACCACTTCCACCACGTGCGCGTGGTCCGCGAGAAAGACGCCGCCTGCTACCTCGGGCTGCTCGCCGAGCGCGGCGCCGATCAATCGCGCTGCTGGATGATCGGCAATTCGCCGAAGTCCGACATTCGCCCGCCGCTCGAAGCGGGCATCGGAGCGGTCTACATTCCGCATCCGCACACCTGGCACCTCGAACACGAGGAGATCCCGCACGGGCATGAGCGTTTGTTGGTGCTCGAGCGGTTCCCGGAACTGAAGAATCACTTCTGACTGAAGAATCACTTCTGATGGATGCGCGCGCAACGGACTCGCTCCGCGCCCTGTGCGCTCAATGACCGCACGATAGAATAGAAGAAGCAAGTCCGGATGGAATCTCTTTGGCGTTACACCCCTGACATTTTTGGGCTGCTGCTCTCATTCGTGGTGCAATGGCAGCTTTTCGGTTGGATCGCAGGCTGGGTACGGCCGCGGTGGCGCACGCCGGTGCTGGTGCTGCGGGTGGTGGTGTCGGCTTGGGTGACACTGGCGTTCCTGTTCTCGCTGCCGCCCGTGTATCGCTACATTCCCACCGGCGGATGGCGCGCCTGGGCCAAGGCATTCGGCATGGGCTGGGCGATCATCGCGGCGGTGATCTGGGGAATCGAGTGGACATTCCGGCTGCTCGAGAAGTTGTGGCCCGCCTTCGATCCCTCGCGGCGGCAAGCGCTCGGCATCGTGCGGAACGCGGCGCTCGCGGCGCCGGCGGCCACCATCGGATACGGCGTCTTCATCGGCCGGCATGATTTCCGGCTACGCGAAATCGAGATCCCGGTGCGCGGGCTGGCCAAAGACCTGCATGGGCTGCGAATGGTGCAGTTGACCGACATCCATATGAGTCCATTCCTCAGCGCCACTGACCTCGAGCACGCCATCGGCATCGCCAATGAAGCCAAGGCGCACGTGGCGTTGATGACCGGCGACCTCATCAGCGTGAAGGGCGATCCGCTCGACGATTGCATCCGGCTGCTGGCTCGTATCAAGACCGACGCGGGGCTGATCGGATGCTTGGGCAACCACGAGATCGTCGCCGATTGCGAAGAATACGTCACCTCCGAAGCCGCACGATCAGGCATGCGATTCCTGCGGTCGGAGGCGCACGCGCTACGCTTCGGCAATGCCCGAATCAACTTCGCCGGCGTCGATTATCAGCGAAAAGGCAAGCCCTATTTGCCTGACGCCGAAGCGCTGATCGAGCCTGCTACTTTCAACGTTTTGCTCAGCCATAATCCCGATGTCTTTCCTGTGGCGGCCCGCATGGGTTATGATCTGACAATCGCCGGGCACACGCACGGGGGCCAGGTGACGGTCGAAATTCTGCACCAGTATGCGAACATCGCGCGGTTCTACACGCCATACGTCTACGGCCATTACGAGGAGTTCGGCCGGTCAGCGTACGTCAGCCGCGGACTGGGCACGATCGGCATTCCCGCGCGCGTGGGCGCTCCGCCCGAGGTGGCGCTGATCAAACTGTGCGCTACCTGATTCTCAGCGATATCCACGCCAACTGGGAAGCTCTCGAAGCCGTGATGGCCGAAGCAGAGTCTGAAGGATTCGACGATATTCTTTGCCTGGGCGATGTGGTGGGCTACGGAGCCGATCCCGACATCTGCTGCGAATGGGTGCGCAACAATTCGAGCCAGGTGGTGCGCGGCAATCACGATCGCGCCGCCGTGGGCCAATTGGACCTCGAGTGGTTCAATCCGGCCGCCCAGGATTCGACGCTGTGGACCCAGAAGCGCCTGGCCGCGAACAATGCATCGTGGCTGGGGAACTTGCCGGCCGGCCCCATTGCGTTCGAAGGCTTCCAAATCGTACATGGCTCGCCGGGCGGCGAAGACGACTACATCATCTACGCGCACGAAGCACTCGCCTTGGTGGGGTCGCTCGCCGAGCGAGTCACCTTCTTCGGGCACACGCACATACAGGGCGGGTTCCAGCTCATCCGCAACAATGCGCGCATCCTCAAGACCTCGATGAGTCTGCTCGGCCGCGTGGAGTGCGACCTCGAACCGGACTCGTACTACCTCGTCAACCCGGGCGCCGTGGGGCAACCGCGCGATCACGATCCGCGAGCCGCCTGGGCCATCTATCATTCCGGCGAGCGCCGCGTGGTCTACTATCGGACGCCGTACGATGTCCAGACGGCGCAGGCGAAGATCATCGCCGCCGGATTGCCGGATTCACTGGCGCTGCGGTTGGCGATCGGGAAATGAAGCGTGCCCATACGGCTGGCGCTCACTGGATTGCTGGCCACGAGTGTGGCGCTCGGCTTGCCACTCATGCCCACCGGACTTACGGTGGAAGATCAAGCCGATCCGCTCGCGGTCACTGACACGTCGCCCGAGTTCGCTTGGCAGCCGCGCGACAACGAGCCGGGCTCGGTGCAGGGCGCGTACCAGATCATGGTTGCTTCCTCGCTCGCACTGCTCGCTCCCGGCAAGGCCGACAAGTGGGATTCCGGCGTGGTCCGCGCACCGCACGCGGCGCATGTGGAGTACCTGGGCAAGCCGCTGGCCTCCCGCGAAACCTGCTACTGGACCGTGCGCACCTGGAACTCCGGCACGGCAGTGAGCCCTTGGGCGCAGCCGCGGCGGTTCGCCATGGGGCTGCTCCAGGCGAGCGACTGGAGCCCCGCCAAGTGGATCTGGCGCGCCCATCGCGCCGACGATGACTACGCCACATTGCGCAAGGAGTTCGACATTCCCGCCGGAACAAAAGCGCGTATTTATGTTTCGGCCAGCCACCAGTACCAGTTGCGCGTCAATGGCCAGATGATCGGCAGGGGGCCGAACTTCGCCTATCCGGAGCACCAATACTATCGCGTGCACGAGGCGGATCTGCGAGCCGGGCGAAACACGATCGAGGCTCTGTGTCACTGGTGGGGTCCGGGGCAAGGCCGCCCGCGATCGGAGCGCGGATTTATCCTGCAACTCACAGTGGACGGCAAGCCCGCTGTGGTGAGCGACAACACGTGGCGCGCGGGCCGTGCCCAGTGGGTGGAGATGCAGGGCCGCGCGCAGTACCGCAACGGCGAAGGCATTCCGGCCGAGACGGTGGACGCGCGGATCGCCACCGAGTTCGCCTCGGCGGTGGAGACGGATCGGCTCCCGTTGCCGGTGCACGGGCAGACGACCGAGATCGAAGAGACCACGATCGCGCCCGTTTCCGTGAAGCGCGTGCGCGGCGCTTGGGTAGCCGACTTCGGCAAGGTCTACGCGGGCCGGCCTTTGGTGCGCTTCCTGGCCGCGAGCGCCGCGGGCGAGACCGTGAAGATGTCCGCCGCTTACCGTCTCGACGCCAATGGCCGCGCGATCACGCGCGCGCAGAGCACGGACCTGACCTATCGCTTCGTGCGCAGCGGTAAGCCCGAGGCGTTCGAAGCCTACTGGTATCTCGGCTATCGCTACTTCGAGGTGGCGGCTGAAGGCAATGTCGAGATCCGGATGGTGGCGCGCTCGAACCGAGTGCGCGACCGTGCGCAGTTCACTTCGTCGAACGCGACGCTCAACCAGATCTGGGACTTGGTGCGCCACTCGGTCCGCTATGGATCGCAGGAGCAGTTCATCGACACGCCCACGCGCGAGCAAGGGCAGTTCGCTTACGACGCCTACACCACTTCGATGGCCGCGCTGCGGCTGTTCCGCGAACCAAACCTCGGCAGGCAAGCGCTCCGCGAATTCGCACAGTCGCAGGCGGCGTTTCATTCCGATACCGGCAAGATCAACGCTGTGTATCCGAACGGCGATGGCAAGCGCGACATTCCCGATTGGACGCAGAGCTACGTGTTCTGGCTGTGGGAATGGTATCGCGAGACGGGCGATCGGGCATTGCTCGCCGAGCTCTATCCGACGGCGGCGCGCATCTGCCGTTGGGTGAAGTCGACCGAGAACACGCGATCGGGGCTGGTGGATCTCGGCAACGACGAAGGCTATCCGAGCGGCATCGTGGATTGGCCGGATCGCTACGGGTATGACCGCAAGACCACGCAGCGGACCGTGATGAGCGTGAACGCGTGGCTCGACTATTCGTACGCGGCCGAGCTTGCCGCCGTGCTGGGCGAGCGCAGGGACATCGAGGAGTTCGGCGCCGATGCCGCGAAGATCGCCGGACACATCGAGGCACTCTTGTGGAACGAGCGCGAGCGCGCCTATATCGATGGACTGTACGCGGATGGCGCGCCGAGCGCGCATGCGTCGCAGCAAGCCAACGCGATGATGGCCGCGACAGGGCTCGCTCGCGGCGCACGGCTCGATGGAGCGCTGCGGCGCGTGAAGAGCGCGGGCTTCGAGACGAGCGTTCTGCTGGCGCAGTTCGTGGTGCGCGCGCTCGGCAGTCAACGCGAAGGCTCGGCGCTGCTGAACTACGCCACCGATCCGAACGGACTCAACTGGGCTCGCACCCTGCGCGATGGCGCGACGTTCACTTACGAGAACTGGCTGGGGCGCGCACGGCCGAAGAGCGAAGACAGCGAGTCGCATCCGTTCGGCGCGTATGCGGCGGTGCGGCTGATCCAGGAGTTCGTGCTCGGAGTGGAACTGCTCGAAGCAGGCGGCCATCGGGTGCGCGTGCGGCCCGTGCCGATGGGGCTCGCGTTCGCGCGGGGCGTGGTCCCGCTCGCCGGCGGCGATCTCGGCGTGGATCTCGCGGCCACTCGTTGGCGCATCACGGTACCAGTGGGTGTAGAGGTTGAGGTCCACTTGCCGGATGGGCGCGTGGAGCGGCGCGGGAGCGGAGATCAAGTGTTCGAGTTGGCGGCAGCGCATGGTGGAGTCCGGTGAACCTACGCGAGTGGCGGTCCGCCTTTGTCGAGACAGCAGTGTTTGTACTTCTTGCCTGAGCCACAGAAGCAGGGCTCGTTGCGGCCGGGCGGTTTGGTGGCGTAGCGCACGGTTCCGCTTGTTTCGGGTGTCGGATTCTGTCGAATCGGCTCGTCTGGCGGCTCGTTGGACGCAGGCACGACCGTGGCCATCTTCAGGATCAGCGAGGCAGCGCGGAGAACGACCGAGGGTGTGGAGTTCGGATCGGCGAGAAGCTGGCGGATTCTGTCGAGCGCGACGGCCGCGAGTTCCTGGATCTCGTCGAACAAGTGCGTCTGGAGGTAGGCGCGTCCCTGATCGAGCGCGGTGCTGAAACGCGGATCGCGGCGGATCCAGTCGTAGATGGTGGAGCGGTGAATATCGTGGTCGCGCGCGGCGGCGGAGACGGTTTCTCCGGCGAGCAGCGCGGCGAGGACCTGAGTTTGCTTGGGTGAGAGATCGAAGTCCGGCATCATCGATTCCGATTTTGCCGGAGGGGTGGGATTCGCTGACAAAATCGATCCGGGGAAGCTATTGAGGGGAAGGGAGATAGGAATTTTTCGTGACACGGGATCGATCGTCCAGCAGCCGTGCAATGCGAGGCATTGGCGGCGGTTGGCCCGGCCTTATTGATCGGACAGACTCTTGTCTTCCACGAAACTCACGAGCATGCGGAGCTGGTCGCGCCAACCGCCGCCGTAGTCTCTGAGCGCCGCAGGTTCGCTGGCAAGACCGCTGTGCGTGACCCTGACAAGAGTGCCTCGACCGGAAGCGCTGATCTCCCAACGGACGACTGTCTTCAGCGCCGTGTCAGCGTGCCAGCTTGCGATCCACGTGTAGACGAGCAGCTTCGGCGGATCAAACTCGAGAATCTCTCCGTGGCATTCGAAGGCGGTCACGCCGTGGCGCGCGGCGGTCTCCTCATCAATGAAGTAGCGAAAGCTTCCACCCGGGCGAGCGTCGATCTCCCAGCGGTGAACCGGGGACTTCGCGTCTGTAAACCAGCGAACGAGTTCGGCCTGGTGCGTCAGGGCGTTGAAGATACGTTCCGGAGGAGCGTCGATCCAAACTTCGGCGACTACGGAATCGTGGCCGGGGCTGGTCACTTTTGGCGTTCCTTCGTAGCGGGGGGACCGGGTTTCGTTCGACGCAGGTCACAGACTTCCGTGATTTCTTTTCCGTGATCACGGTAGACCCACGTCTCGGTATGGTGATCGGCGTCGAGGAAAGAAATCACGACGCGCGACATGTGGCCGTCGTCGGGGCTGGAGAGATTCGTGGCGTCGAGGAAGCGGAAGGCGATGGAGCGTCCGCCGGGCGAGGAATGACCCGTCAACCGCGGCTGGTTGCCCGCACTGCAGTAGTGCGTGAGCAGCAGGCGATCGCGATCGAGATGGAATACCGAGATCATTTCGCCGTGGCCGCTGACATGAGCCTCGCTGAGCAAGGCCGAACCAGCGCTGGTTTCGCGGAAGGACACCGTCACCGAAGCGCCGGCGGAATTGACGCCGCTCCAGGTTCCAGCGAACGCTTTGAGTTGGCTGAACAAGTCCGCAGCCGGGGGCTCGGCCAGGACGAGCGGGGTCTGCGCCAGCAGCAAGATCAGAAGCAACGCCGGGAGTGCGCCTTTCATGCTACCGAGTTCCCTTTCTCAAGGCCGGCTTGACGCGTCTGTTTCGTCGAGTTTCCTTTGCATGTTCAGCCTCCACAAACGATTTCAAGTTGGCCAAGTTGGCAGCCCAAAAGGTGCGATACTGCTCGAGCCAGGAGTCCACCGCGCGAAGCGGTTCCGGATTGAGCCGGTAAATCCTGTTGCGGCCTTCGCGGTGTTCCTGCACGAGTTGCGCCCGTCGAAGACGGCGCAGGTGCCGCGAGATTGCCGGGCGAGATACGGGAAACGCTCCAGCGATTTGGCCGGCTTGCTGGCTGCCGCTGCGCAGCAGATCGAGAAGCGCACGGCGGGTGGGATCAGCCAGGGCCTCGAAGACTGCTCCGATGGAGTACGTAACCGATCTGTTTCGCATTATACGTAACTGTACCGTTACGCATTCGACCTGTCAAGCCCTTCGGAGTTCCGCGCCGCGAAGGATCTCGTCTCCTTCGAGCAAGCCCCATGCGCGTTCCGGGCTGATACTCGCGAATGCCTCTGCGGTCGCGGCCGCCACACCGTTTCGCCGGCCCAAAGGGACTCATCCAACTCGAGCTTCACTAGAGCGCAGGCAGTTCCGACACCGGCAGGTCCTCTTGCGCGGAGGCTGCGGCAAACGCAATGGCGGCCCGCACGTCCCCCTCGCAGAGTGTGGGGAAATCGGCCAAAATCTCGGACGAGGAGGCGCCTTCGGCGAGGCTAGCGAGCACCGTGCGCAGGGTGACGCGAGTGCCCTTGAAAACGGCTTCTCCACCTACGGTCCGTGGGTGCCGAACGATCCTCTCTTCCGATACGGTGCCTTCGTCGTCAGTGCCGGATGCGCTCACACCAGCGCGGGAGCCAGTGACCCCGAATGTCCAATCTCCCCGCATTCTTCAGTGAACGGGCACCCACCCGTTGAACTACGACTGAGGAGAAAAACTCATGAAACTGACTACTCTCGCTCGGAGTGTGACTACTGGCGCGGTTTTGCTGGCATCGACGCTTCGAGCCGACATCGTGATTGACCTCCAGAACGGCGTCATCACGGAAACGTTCGGCAGCACCACGCCCTCGCCCACGGCGAGCGCTGGTCCGAACTTCGTTTCGAATGGAGGCTACGCCAATGTTCGGATCGACAAGAAGGGCACCGGCTGTCCGGCTTCGATGCCGCAGTACGAAGCCAAAGTGGAAGTGAACCTGGCGCCGGCGAATGTGGGTCCGGTGCAGAAGATGAGCGTGCTGGTCGAGTACGAAGGCAAGCCCACCGGCTGGACCACGCATCTGGGCGACGACACCAACAACAACGGATTCGGCGGCGGCACCAGTCTCGACGGCGTCTCCGAACTCCAGGTGCTCGAGCAGAATCTTGCCGTGTACAGCAAGGGGCTCGGTGTGGGCGAGGTCGACAAGATCCTCGGCTCGCAGCTTCGGCTGACCGAAGGCGCTCTGCACTTCAACGTCAGCGATCAGGTGTTGACGATCGGCCAGCCCTACACGCGGCTGGAATCCCCGAACCAGAAACACCTGTTCGACTTCAGCCAGGGCGACAAGCGGATCTACGCGGCATTCAATCGCGTGATCCAAGACGGCTCGAGCCGCAAGGGATGTGGGGCGAAGAAGGTCCACATCGTGTTCGAGTAAATCGGAAAGGAACTCGGAGGTAACGACAATGAAGAAACTGATTCTCTCTCTCTCGGCCTTGATGGCCATTTCCACGCCCATGTGGGCGCAGGGGACATCGCTCGGTCCATTGGTGGTGGACCTCAAAACAGGCGTCATCACCGATCTCGGGTCGAATCCGACTCCATCGCGTGCGAATCTGAGCTATACGATTCCCTACGCCACGGTGCGCGCCGAGCGCAATCCGGGATGCGTAGCCACTCCGTTCCGCGCTCGCGTGGATGTAAACCTCAAGCCGGGTGCGCCCGCGGGCATTCCCGAAGCCAAGCGCGTCCGCATGACGGTGGAGTACGAAGGGCCCACGCAAGCCGAACCCACTCTGCCGCGGGCCTGGGTCACGCACATCGGTGACGATCCGCAGAACGACGGGTTCGGCGGTGGAAGCGGGCTGGACGGCGTGGCTGAAGCACAGGTCAATGACCAGAACCTCGCGGTGTACAGCGCTGCGTTGGGCGCGGGGCTGGTGGACCGGCTGGCGTACCAGGAGATGGCGTTGCCGAAGGGCGCGCTGAGTTTCGACATCGCCAACCACTACTTCTCGTGGGGCCAACCGCTCAACGAAGTGGACACGACGAATGGCAAGAAGCTGTTCGCGTTCCCCGACTCGAAGGGCGACTACCGGATGTACATCGGCCTGAACCGCGTGGTGCGTGACGGGTCAACGCGAATCGGATGCGGCGCCAAGCGCGCCATCATCGAGTTCGTTCCGTAAGTTCCCGCTGCGAGGCGGCGCTCAGCCAGGGACACGAGCCTTGGCGAGCGCTGCCTCGATTTCCTGTTGGATGCGGGGTTCGTCCCAACGGAGAAGCGCGGCAATCTCGGCCGCGATGGGACGGAGGTAGTCGCGCGTGAGCGTGCGCTCATGGCCGAGGTAGGTGGAGATGAACATCACGTCTGAGAGGCGCTGCGCCATCTCGTGATTCACGGCCCAGGCTACTGGCGCTGCGAGGCGCGCTGCTTCCTCGGGACCCGGGCCGAGCGGGATTTCGGCGGTTCGGCAAGCGCCGGTCCACTCGGGATAGAGCAGGTCCACGGCCTCTTCGGCCATGGCGCGATAGGTCGTGTACTTGCCGCCGCTGATTTCGAGCACGCCTTCGTTGAGCGTGATTTTGTGCGAGCGCGAAGTATCGGTGGCGTTGGCGCCGGGCGTGGCGACGAGCGGGCGAAGCGAGCTGTAGGCGGCCAACGGTTCGAACTCGCCGCCGGAGGGAAACAGCCGCTTCAAGACGTTGCGCAGGTAAGCGATCTCATCGGGCGAGATGCGGACATCGTCGGGCGTGGAGGAGTGATCGATGTCAGTGGTGCCCACGAGCGAGAGTGACTTGTCTGGTCCCCATGGGATGACGAAGATGATGCGGCCATCGGGACCGAAGTAGGCGACCGCGTTTTCACTGGCCGTGGCGCGGGGAACGATGATGTGCGATCCACGGACGAGGCGCAGATTCGGGCCGCCCACCCAGGGTCCGCGAGCATCCACGATGCGGCGCGCGCGGATCTCGAAGGTTCGCCCGCCGAGGCGATCGGTAGCTGGCACGGTGAAGCTGCCTTCGACGCCTCGCGGGGCGCCGGCTTCCACGTAATTGGCGATCACGGCTCCGGAACGCGCGGCAGCGAAAATGTTTTCGAGCAGCAGGCGCGCCGAATGGACGCGGCAATCGTGGAAGATGGCGGCCGAGTGGAGCCCATCGCCGGCCATGCCGGGTTCGACGGCGGCGAGTTGCGCGCGGCTGAGGTAGCGATGACCGCCCATGTCGTACTCGCCGGCGAGGAGATCGTAGAGGAAGAGTCCTGCGCCGTAGTAGAAGCGATCCAGGCGGCTGTAGAAGGGGAGAATGAGCGGCAGTGGGTCGACCAGATGTGGCGCGATGCGAAGCAGGGTGGCGCGTTCATGGAGCGCTTCGCGGACGAGATCGAGCTCGAAGTTCTTGAGGTAACGGAGGCCGCCGTGGATGAGCTGCGAGTTGCGTCCGCTGGTTCCGGACGAGAAGTGCGCTTTGTCGATGAGCGCGATTCGTAGCGGACGGCCCGCGACTTCGGCGCGCAAGGCGAGGTCGCGGGCGATGCCTGCGCCGTTGATGCCGCCGCCGATGATGAGCAGGTCAAACGTGTCGCGGCCAAGTTGCTCGAGGTTCCGGGCGCGGCTGTCGAGTTCGAAGGCAGCGCTCATGATGCGGCGAGTTCCAGAATGCGTTGGCGCATGGTTTCGGTGAGACTGGCGCGGTCTTTGACGGTGAGCCCGGCGGTGGGGATGGGCTTGCCGATGATGAAGTCCACGGGGAGTCCGCGCACGTGCATGCTACCGACGGGCAGCACTTCGCGGGTGCCGCGCAGGGCGAAGGGAATCACGGGGACTTGCGACTTGATGGCGATGTAGGCGGCGCCTTCTTTGAACTCGCCCATCTCGGCGCGGGCGCGGCTTCCTTCCGGAAACAAAAGCACCGAAAGATGTTTTTCCTGGATGCGCTTGGCCGCTTCGGTCATGACTTTCAAGCTCGAGCGGATGTCGTCCTGATCCACCGAGAAATGGCCGCTGCGGCGCAAATGGGTGCCCAGGAACGGCAGCTTTACGTACCGGGCGGCAACGAGGAAGAGGAACTGCTGGGGGATGTTGGCCAGCACGACCGGGGTGTCATAGAGGCTGAGGTGGTTTCCGACGAAGACGTAGTTCTCGCCCGGTTCGACGTTCTCGAGTCCGCGCAAGCGCACGGTGATGCCGGCTTCCACGAGCAGCATTTTGGCCCACGTCTTGGAGATGGCGTGCTGCTTGCGGCCTTCAGCGTCAAAGAAAGAAGTCAGCACCGAGACGGCGCCCATGAAGATCGTGGTGCCGATGATGACGGGCGCTTTGACGCCGACGGCCCAGATCTTGTCGAGCATCAGAGGGCCGCCATCTGCTGCACCGCGCGAAAGTACACCGAGGCGAGCGCGGTAGTGAGCAGTTGCAAGGTAGGGATCAGTTCGGGCCGGTCATCGAACTGGAGCATCTCGACGGCGGGCTTGTTCGATTGGCCAACCGGGGGAGCGTGTTCACCGAGCATGGGCGCGACTACGGAATTGCGGAACGCCTCGGCCATTTGGCGATCGGATTCCGCGTCGGCCCCGCTGAGTAGGATCCCCATGCCGACAGGGCGGCCTTCGGAGAAGAAGGTTGCGAAGGCTGCGCCGCGAGCGGCGGCGGCCCATTCGAGTTCGAAGTCACCTTTGTTGAGGAACGGCAGGCGTTCGCGAAACTCGCCCGGGTGATCGGCAAGAAATTCGGCGAACAGGTTGCAGACCACCTGGCCTTGCGGGAGCTGTGGCGTGAGGTCAAATCCGGCTTCCTCCACCCTGCCATCGGCCGGATGGATGGTCCGCACATAAAACATTTCCCGGGGATTTGGTTCGGACATCAGGCGGTCAGGACTTCCTCGGGTTTGGCGTTGCGCATGGGTTCGCGGTAGCCGATGAGTTCGGCGACGCGGGTCCACATGGTCTGCGAAAGCTTGGTGCGGTCACTGAGAAGCAGGTCAATGGTGGGGATCGGCTGGCCGATGCGGATGGTGATGACGCCGGGCTGGATCCAGGGCGAGCCCATCGGGAGCGCATCGAGCGATCCGAGGATGCCGACGGGGACCACGGGAACTCCCGCTTTGATCGCCACGTAGGCCGCGCCGTCTTTGAAGATCTGCAACTCGCCGAGCGTGCGTTCGGCTTCGGGGAACAGCAGCACCGAGATCCCTTTCTGCTGGATCACGCGCGCAGCGGCCGACATGCTCTTGAGCGACTCGCGTGGATTGGTGTAGTGCACGGGCATGTGTCCGGCGCGCTTCAAGTGGAATCCGATCAGCGGCCAATAGAAGACGTCGCTCTTGGCGAAGAAGCGAAACTGCGAGTCGAGCGCGGGCAGCACGATCGGCGAATCGAGATAGCTGCGGTGATTGGCGGCGAAGACGTAGGTTCCGCCGGGATGGATGTTCTCGGTACCTTCGACGATGAGGCGGAGCCCGGAAACGCGCATGAGCCAGCGTCCCCAGTGGCGCGAAAGCCGATGCTGCGTGCGGCCGGTGGAGGCGAAGAACGAGGCCACCAGCGAGGCCGTTCCGAAGACGACGGTAGCGAGGATGATCCCCGGGTAGCTGATAAAAAGGTTGCGAAGAATGAGAGCGATGTTGACTTTACGGCGCACGCCTGATTAGCCTGAAAAGAGTTCCTCTCAGTTTACTAGTTTGATCGACGCCACCGCTGCCTTCCGTGAAAACGAAATTCTGCTGACCGGCGCCAACGGTTTCGTCGGCAAGGTCATCCTGGGCCTGTTTCTGGCCCGGTTCCCCGATTTCAAGCATTTGCACATCGTGATGCGGGCCAAGCGCGGGGTCTCGCCGCGGGAGCGCTTCGAGCGTGACGTGCTGAGCTCGCCTTGTTTGAAACAAATCGTCGACAGTACGGATCCGAGGACCATTTCCGAAAGGCTGACGATGCACGCGGGCGACATTGGCGAAGCGTCGTTCGGGCTCCCGGCAGAGACCATCGAATCGCTGAAAGGGCGAGTGAAGCTGATCCTGAACATCGCGGGGCTGGTGGAGTTCACGCCGCCGGTGGATGAGTCATTCAAGTCGAATGTGGATGGGGCCGAGAACGTGATCGGGCTGGCTCGGGCCTTGGGCGCGAAGCTGGTGCACGTCTCCACATGCTTCGTTTGCGGCGAGGCCGACGGGCTGGTGGAAGAAGACGAACCGATCGTGGGATTTTATCCGCGCCGCAAGAGCCACGCCGACCAGAGCTTTCGCGCCGAAGACGAGATCCGCTACATGCGCGAGCGGGTCCGGGCGGTGTACGCCGAGGCCGCAGCGCGCAAACAGGACCTCAAGGAGACGCGGCAGAAGCTGGCCGATCTCGGCGTGCAGCGAGCAGCGCAGTGGGGCTGGGTGAACACGTACACGTACTCGAAGAGCCTGGGCGAGCAGTTGATCGCGTCACAAACGGATCTCGAGTGGACCATCGTGCGGCCAGCCATCGTGGAGGCATCGCTCGAATTTCCGTTCGTGGGTTGGGTGGAAGGCGGGCGCACCGCCGCTCCGCTGGTGATGATGGCGATGAGCGGACTGCGCCATTGGCCGCTGCGAGAGCAGTCCGCGATGGAACTGGTGCCGGTGGATCAGGTGTGCCAGGCAACGCTGACGGCGGCCGCACTGTTGCTCGCGGGCAAGGGATTTCCGGTGTACAACCTCGGAACAGCGGACCGCAATCCTGTTTTTTTCAGAAGCATCATTCGCTGGATCTATCGCGAGTACCGGAGGCAGAGCGGCAAGTGGCTCCCGGCGCGCGTTCATTCGTTGACTCCCGCCGAATCGCGCGCTCGCGGCACGCGGCTGGTGCGGCGGCTGAACCGGATGCACGAGTTGACGAGCCGGCTGAAAAGCTTCGCGCAGAAGCGGGGACTGCCGTTCCATCAGCGCTTGAGCAAATACGCGACGAACCTGCGCATGTTGACGCGGCAGGTGAACATCCGCGAGCAGGCGCTCGACCTGTATCAACCGTTCATGTACGACAACCGGTTCATCTTCGAGTCGGAGAATATCCGCACGGCGACAGCGATGTTGCGGCCTGAGGATCAGGCGAAGCTGCCGTGGTATCCGGAGAAGATCGACTGGCGGCGCTACTGGGTGGAGCACGAACTGGCGGGGATTCAGAAGTGGGTCGAAGGCGAGAACAAGGGGCGGTCGTTCAAGATCTGAAGGTCAGTCGTCGTAATGGCTGAGGTAGAGGAGTTGGTCGTGGTCGACGATGCCGAGGCGCGCTTGCGTGAGCCAACCGCCGCGGCCGAGGACGTTCCGGCGGATGTTGTGGTGATGACCCGGGAAGTATGCGGTGACGTGGAAATCGATGTCGAGCACGCGGAGGATGACGTCGTGGCCATACATGAGGATCGGGTCGCCGACCAGTGATGCCATTTTCAAGGGCTCGCCGTGCTCGATGGGGATGTTCAACTCGAGTGCGTACTCTCGTTTGAACAGACAGTGAGCTGATCCAGTGTCGACCTTGACTGAGAGCTCCGTGCCGCGACTGCCGTAGTACAGGCGGATCGGAACGCTGATCCCCTGATCATCGCTGCTATACGAGTGTTTTGAACGGAAGGTAACGCGCTCCATCCGTGCTTACCATCCCATATACGGGAGTTGCGGCTCAACTTCGATGTATTCGACGAACGGGACATCGATTCCGGCTTCGTGCGCCTTGCGAAAAACTTCGGCGGCATCCGGACCCGCAGCGATCAACTGATCACCGTGGATGGCGACCCACTTGCCCTGATACTCGAGGCGATGCTCTTGAAGCCATTTCATCTCGGGCCAGTCATGGCTAGCCCGATGGCCCGCGTCCCGTTGATTTTCGGTGGCCTGGGCCGGGGAGGGACGAGAGGACACCACGACCTCAGTCCCGCTCGATCCATTGCGGACTTCAGCGCGAAGGGAGTCTGGCGCATCGAAGAGCGATGCCGGAACAAACACACCTTCAGCGCTGATGACGACACCTGCGCCGGCAGTTTGTTTGGTTTGGCTCACGACTCCAGCTTAGCTTTCCATGCGCCGCTACGCCACTTGGTGGCGGCGTCGAGGATCAGTCGTCGTAGTGGCTGAGGTAGAGGAGTTGATCGTGGTCGATGATACCGATGCGGACCCGGTCGAGCCACCCTCTGCGACCCAGAAGGCTGCGGTGGATGCTCGAATCTGCGGCGAAGTATGCCATCAGATCGAACTCGATGCCGAGTACTCGAATCCGGACATCGTGTCCGTAAGCCCGGAAGGATCCGTTGACAGTGCGTAACTCGCAAAGCAGACCCGATTCGACCACTATGCCGAGCGTCTCAGCGTGGGCGCGGCTGAATAGGCAGAACTCGGCGCCCGTGTCCACCTTCGCGGTGAGCCTGGTGCTATTCGCTCCGTGCGTCACCATTACCGGCACCGTGATGCCGACTCAGTCCTCATCGCGATATGAGTGCCGGCTCCGAAAGTCCAGGTTCGGCATCCGCTACCAGCCAGCAAACGGCAACTGTCCTTCAGGCTCCATGTACTCGATCATCGGTACAGCCACTCCGGCGGCCCGTGCTTTTTCGCGGACTTCCAAAGCACTCGACCCGACAGCGAGCAGTTGGTCCCCGGTGATGGCAACCCACTTCCCGCGATACTCCGAGCGATGCTCTCGCAGCCACTTCATCTCCAGTTCGAGTTGTTCCCGTTCGCCGGGCCAAAAGCCATCGCGGCTAGCCTCGGGCTTCGAATAAACCACGACCTCGGTCCCGCGGGATCCCTCGCGAACTTCAGCGCGAAGCGAGTCCGATGTACCGAACAAGGATGCCGGAACAAACACCCCCTCGGCGCTGATGACCACGCCGGCATCTGTTGGTTGATTAGTTTGGCTCACGACTTCAGCTTACGCCTCCAAACTCCGCCGCGCCACTCGCCCTGATCGTCGCCCACACTCCCCTCGCCACCGGACCGCTAAAATGTAAGATTCGCCAGATGTCCACGCAGACGGCCTCTCCCAAGCCCGCCCGGAGTTCGGCCCCGCTACCTTTGGAAGCGCAGATCGTCAGCGTCGTCCGCGAACTGCTCGTCGAGCAAGGCCGCGGCAAGACGGCCGAATCGGCGACCCCGAAATCGAGCTTCCAACATGAACTCGGCCTCTCGAGTCTTGACCTCGTCGAAGTCGTGGTGCGCTGCGAAGCGCGGCTCGAGATCGAAATCCCCGACGAGATCGCCGAGACCGCCGACACAGCGAACGCGTGGGCCAAGGCGATTCGCGAGGGCAACGAGAAGGCATCGGCGAAGTCCGCATATCGCATCGCTCCGCCATCGGGAGTTGCCGCCGCCGCTCCCGCCAACGCACGCAATCTCATCGAAGTGCTCGAGTGGCACGCCGACGCGGGACACGGCCGCGTCCACGCACATGTGCTCGAAGGCGGATCCGGACGCGGCGTAACCGCCGATCAACTGCTGCAAGCTTCCACGCGAGTGGCGCGAGGGCTGATCTCGCTCGGGCTGGTCCGGAACGACACGGTGGCGATTCTGCTCGCCTCGGGCAGCGATTTCTTCGAGGCCTTCTTCGGCGTGATCCTCGCCGGAGGCACGCCCGTTCCGGTGTATCCGCCCCATGATCTCGACGCGATCGGTGAGTACGTGCGGCAGCAGACACGCACGCTGCGCGACGCGGGCATTCGCTTCCTCATCACGTTCGGCGAAGCAGCCGCGGTGACACGCTTGCTGCGCATCAACGTGCCGACACTCATCGAGTCGACTACGGTGGCCGAACTACGCGAACTCGGCACACACACCTCGGCACGCTTTCCCGACCCCTCTGAGATCGCTCTGATCCAATACACTTCGGGCACCACCGGCGAACCCAAAGGCGTCATGCTGCGGCACGAGCAACTGCTCGCGAACATTCGCGCGATCGGCAAGGCGATCGGAGTTCGATCGGATGACGCCGTAGTGAGCTGGCTTCCGCTGGCAAGCGACCTCGGCCTCGTAGGATGCTGGCTGTTCAGCCTCTATCACGGCACGCCGTTGACGCTCCTTTCGCCCGCAGACTTCCTCGAGCGCCCGGAGAGTTGGCTGTGGGCGATCCATGACTCGCGTGGCACTCTATCCGCCGCGCCGAACTTCGCCTACGAGCTCTGCACGCGCCGCATCCCGATGTGGACGCTCGAAGGCATCGATCTCTCGTCGTGGCGCGTAGCAGTCAACGCTGGCGAGACGGTGCTGGCAGATACGGTGAAGCGTTTCAGTGAACGATTTGCGCCGCTCGGATTCCGATCCGAAGCGATGACGCCGGCCTACGGTCTGTCGGAGAACGGAGTAGCTCTCGCGATGATGGAGCCCGGCCGCGCCGCGGCCAGCGCTCGCGGCTTTCTCTCGGTGGGCAAGCCGATCGAGGGTGTCGAAGTTCGCATCGATGCGGAAGCGGGCAGCGAGATCGGCCGGCTCCTCTTCCGCGGGACCGCGCGCGCCGCCGGATACGTCAACGAGAAGCCCTGGGCCGCCGAAGAATGGACCGACACCGGCGATCTCGCCTTCCTGCAAGCCGGTGAAATCTTCTTCGCCGGGCGCGCGAAAGACGTGTTGGTGATCGAAGGCCGCGTCACTTCGCCCGAACCGATCGAGCACGCGATTCTCGAAGTACCCGGGGTCAAGGCCGCGGCCGTGGTCGGAGTGAGCGATCAAGCGGCGGGCACTGAGCGGCTCACCGTGATCGCCGAGAGCGGCGCCGAGAGCGAGACCGGGCGTGCACGTGTGATCGCGAGTATCGAGGAAGCAGTGCGCCGTTCGGCGGGACAGAGCCCGGCGCTGGTTCGAATCATCGCGCCGGGGACTCTACCGCGCACGGCGAATCGCAAGCTCCGGCGCATCGAGGCAGGGCGCATGTTCGCGAACGGCGAACTGGGACTCGAAGCTTCGCCTCCGGGCGTGCAGATGGCGGGGCTGTGGTGGGAGAACGCGGGTCCGTTGGGAAGCAATGCGGCTGTGCGGGTGGTGCGCGGATTGGCGGCAACAGCTCGCACGGCCACGGCGCGTGCGGCTGCGGCTGCTGGAGCGTCAGCGCCGGCCGTGCTCTCGATTCTCGGCCGGCGGCCGATGCGCGAAGGGACGCAGATGCGCGGTCCGGTGGTGATCGTCTCGCACCGGTGCACGCAGATGGACGCGCTTTCGATCGCTTCGCTCGTGGAAGGCGAGTACCGGCTGGCGGGTGAAGAGACGTTGCTCGGATTGCCGGATTGGGCGGCGCGGCTGCTGCGGCCGCAAGTGGTCCGCACGCGCGAGCAAATGGAGCGCGCTCTGCGCGACAAAGAGGCGCTGGTGGTGCTGCCGGATTCGCCACTGGGCACGCCGGTGTTGCGATCGCGATATCGCATGAGCGCGTTCGAAGCAGCCATCGCCACCGGTGCTCCCCTGTTGCCTTTCGGGATGCAGATCATCCGCAACAAGCTGTTCTTCCGAGTGTCGGAAAAACTCGCGCCGGCGGGGCGCGATGCTCGGGAGTTGCGGGGCGAAGTGAGGAAGGCGATCCGGGCGATCTATGCTTGAATCGCTATCCATGCTTGAATCGCTTTCCATGGCCTTCGTCGCGAAGCTCGTAGCGGCGTTCCTGCTCGGCTCGGTTCCGTTCGCCAAGCTCTCGATGCTCGGCACCGGAGTCGACATCACCAAGTTCGGCTCCGGCAATCCGGGCTTCAACAACGTGATGCGCTACAGCAAGTGGCGCTCGGTGATCTGCCTCATCGGAGACGCCGGGAAGGGCGCGCTCGCGATTTGGCTGCTCACGGCGGCGGGCGAGCCAGCGATGGCGCAGTGGGCTTACGGATTGGCGGCGGTGGCGGGACACTGCTTCTCACCGTGGCTGGGATTCAACGGTGGCAAGGGCATCGCGACCGCGGCAGGCGTAATGTTGCTGCTGTATCCGAAGGCGCTGCTGCCGTGTGTGTGCTCCTATATCGTGCTGCGGATCGTCGGGTCGAAACTCGAGTGGCCCGAGCGCGGCACCATCGCCTCGCTGTCGTCTTCGGTGCTGTTCGTGGTGTTGCTCGCGGTGACCGAGGGCCACTTCAGCGCGGCACTCGGCTTGGTGCTGCTGCTGTTCGTGGCGTGGCGCCACAAGAAGAACTTCCAGGTGCTGGCGGACGCGGCGCAATCGCGGGGCTGATGCCGGATCGACTCGCCTTCTTCGATTTCGACGGGACTTTGGTGACCTCGAACGTCGTGCACCAATACGTCTGGTACGCGCGCCGAAAAGGAGACTGGGGGCGCCTGTTGTCGCTCGGCTTGGCGGTGCCATTGTTGAAAGCAGCCGACCTCAAATCACGCGAGCTGTTCAATCGGCTCTTCTACCGTCACTACCGCGGGCTGAGCGAAGATTGGCTCCGGGCGGAATCGAAGTCGCTTGTCGACGGCTACCTCTCGACGCACATGTTTCCAGAGGTTCCGGCGCTGCTCGCCCGGACGGAGGCGGAGGGCTTCGCGAACGTCCTCGTGAGCGGGAGCCTCGACATCAGCGTGGAACCGTTCGCGCGCCGCCATGCGTTCGCAAAATATGTTTCAAACAAGCTCGAGTTCGAGCGTGGGATCGCGACCGGCCGGCTGCTTCCGCCGGTTTTGGCCGGAGCCGAGAAAGTGGAGGCGATTCGCGCCATCGCCGCCGGGTACAATGTTTCCCTGGACGACTGCCGCGCCTACTCCGACGATGAAGCCGACCTTCCGATGCTCGAAGCCGTGGGGCATCCGGTGGCCACCAACCCGAAACCGGGCCTGCTGCGCCAAGCCAGAGAGCGCAACTGGCCGGTGATCCAAATGGCGAAACCCGCATGAAACCGATCCTCGTCACCGGAGCTACGGGCTTCCTCGGCAAGCACCTGGTAGAGCAACTCCTACGCAATGGCGCGGGTCCGGTGCGCGTTCTTTGCCGGGGCGAAGGCCTCGCGGGAACCGAACTCGTGCGCGGCGACATCACCATCGCCTCTGATGTGGAGCGCGCCGTGAGCGGCGTGCGGCAGATCTACCATCTCGCCGGACTTGTCTCGCGCAACCCGGCCGACACGCCGAAGATGAAACAGATCCACGTGGAAGGGACGCGACTCGTTTGCGAGGCAGCACTGCGGCAAGGCGTGGAACGGGTGGTGCTCGCGAGTTCCTCGGGCACGGTGGCGGTGAGCCGCGAGCCCGTGGAGCACGACGAACGTTCGGGCTACAAGGCAGACGTGGCGAAGAACTGGGGCTACTACGTCACCAAGATCGAGCAGGAGATGCTGGCGCTACGCTTCCATCGCGAACGCGGACTTCCGCTGCTCTCGGTGAATCCATCCCTTCTGCTCGGTCCCGGTGACGACCGGGCTCCTCCACCGGCGATGTAGCCGTTCCTCGGAGGGCAAGTGCTCTCGCTGCCCATGCGGCGGACTCAACTTCGTGGACGCGCGCGACTGCGCGCGGGCACGATCGCGGCTATGCAGAAGGGAAACCAAGCTCGGCGAAGCGGTACTTGCTCGGCGGCCCAGGCAGACCTTCGCGAATTCTTCCAGGCGCTCGCCGCGATTCCGGCACAAGCGCTCCCAGATGTCGTCGCCAGCGTGGCTGTCGCCTGCGCCACGGCTCCGCTGCTACGCCGTGCGATGCCGCTCGTGGGGCGCAAGTTCGACATCGACGACGAGAGCATCCAAATGTCGGCGCACTTCTGGTATTGCGATTCGAGCAAAGCAAGTCGGAAGCTCGGATTCGTCACGCGCGACCCCAAAGAGACCCTGCGCGACACCGTGGCGTACCTGCAGGCGCACGCGCACGATGAAGACGGCAGCCATCGACCGAGTCCCCACTCAGCCAGCGGCAAGACGGGAAAGCTGTGGGACGATCTGGCGCCGCGGCTGGGCGGCATCGACACCCGATTCACCAGCGCTCCGAATCATGCCACCGCGCTCGCGCGCGAGCTGTTGTCGGCGGGCTATGAGCGGATCGTCTCGGTAGGCGGAGACGGAACCGTCAACGAAGTGGTGAACGGATTCTTCGACGAGGCGAACCCGTGCGGTAGGGCGCGGTGCTGGCGCTGCTTCCGCTCGGAACCGGCAGCGACTTTCAGCGAAGCCTGGGCATCAGCGACATCACGCACGCTATCGAGTTGGTGCGTGGCAACGCGCCCGCGCGCGAAACCGACCTCAATGTGCATCCGCTACGTGGCTCACGAAGGCGGCGAGCGCGAGCGCTACTTCGCCAACGTGGTGAGCTTCGGAATGGGTGGAGAAGTCGCGACGGGGGCGAAGAATTTCCTCAAGGCAGTGGGCGGCAAGGTAGCGTTCATCTATTCCACCTTCCGGGTGTTCTTCAGCTACTCGGCGAAGACGGCGTCGATCACGCTCGATGGCCGGGACATCGGTTCGCACACGATCACCAATGTGGCAATCGGCAATGGCCGCTATCACGGCGGAGGGATGCACGTGTGTCCGCGGGCGCTACTCGACGATGGCGAGCTCGAGGTAACGGTGATTGACCGGCTCTCGATGTTCGAACTGGCGCGCGATCTGCACGTGCTCTACTCCGAGAACCTCTACAAGCACCCGAAGACGCACCATTTTCGCGCGAGGCATTTTCGCGCCGAGTCGTATGAGCGCGTCGGTCGAAGTGGATGGCGAGGCGCTCGGCATGTTGCCTTCCGAGATCACGATCGTTCCCAAGGCGCTCCGCGTGGTGCGTTGAATCAAACCTGCTTTGTCTTCAGCCGCCCCGGCGGAAGAGCCAGAAGCTGACCAGCGCCATCGCGGACTCGGCTATGAGGCACGGCCCAGAAGACGCCGCGCGTTTCAGCTATGACGATGGCAAGGCAGTACGCCGCGGGGATCTGCAACATCCAATAGCAGGAAAAGTTCACGCGCGTGGGCGTGGCTGTGTCCCCCGCGCCGTTGAATTTGACTGCACCAACACCATTCCCCACGCGTAGAATAAGTATCCATAACTCAAAATGCGCAGACAGTCGATACCGTGGAATTACTTGGGGTTCGGGCTCGAACAGCGCCATGATACGATCGGCGCCGATGAGGAACGTTGCGCCCACGGCTCCGAGGAAACACATGTTGTAGAAGCCGGTGAGCCACACGGCGCGCTCGGCGCGATCGGGCTTGCCCGCTCCGAGATTCTGGCCCACGAGCGTAGCGGCGGCGTTGCTCATGCCCCAAGCGGGCAGCAGGGCCATCACCACGGTGCGCAGTGCCAGTCCGTAGCCTGCCAGCGCGGCGCTGCCGAATGTGGAGACGATGCGCACGAGGCCGAGCCAACTCGCGGTGGCGATCTGGAGTTGCAGGATCCCGTGGAGCGAGATGCGGAGCAGGTTCCGCATCACCGGCCAATCAGCGGCCATTTGCGTTCGACGCACATGCAATCGTCCGCGCCCGCTGAACAGATGCCAGAGCTGGTAGGCGACTCCGGTTCCGCGGCCGATCGAGGTGGCGATGGCGGCGCCGGCAAGGCCGAGTTCGGGAAAGGGGCCGAGTCCGAAGATGAGGCACGGCTCGAGCACGATGTTGATGGCATTGGCGAGCGCCAGCGAGCGGAAAGCGATGGCGGCATCGCCCGCCCCGCGAAAGACCGCGTTCAGCAGGAACAGCAGGAAGATGACGGCTGAGGTGCCGAGGATGATCGAGGTGAAGATCGAACCGTGCGTGACGATATCCCCGGAGGCACCCATGAGACCGAGAACGGGCTTGGCGAACAGAACTCCGATCACGGCCGTAAGGGCCGAGACGGCGACGCCGATCCAGATCGCCTGGATGCCGGCCCGGGCTGCGCCGTCGAAGTCCTTCTCGCCGTAGCGGCGGGCGACCACGGCTGTGGTCGACATGCTGAGCCCAATGGCGATTCCGAACAGCACCGTGAGCAGTGACTCGGTGAGCACCACCGTGGCCAGCGCGTCGCGGCCGAGACGGGCCACGAAGAACGCGTCCACAATGCCGAACAGCGACTCCATCGACATTTCGAGCACCATCGGGATGGCGAGCAGAGCGATGGCGCGGGTGAGGCTGCCTTCGGTGAAGTCCTGGTTGGAGCCGGCCAGTGCTTCGCGGATGAGCGCGAGCAGGCCGGCGCGTTCGGCGGGCGGAGACTCGGCGCTCATTCATTCTAGTGTGACTCAGAGCGGGGGAAGTGGCTGGGGAGAGGCGGGTCTCGGGTGCTTTCCGGGCGATAGCCAAGGGGGAGTACTGGGGGGATACACCCTCTTTTGCGCCTAGGCTATCCCATACAAGTAGGCCCCTACGATCCCTCACCATTGGGTTGTTGGCGAAACACGAATGCCTGATACAATCCTGAAAGCCGGTACTGAATTGTCAGTTCCGGTGGTTCGTGGAGGAGAAAAATCAGTGAAAAAACTCACGTCTCTTGCGTGCTTGTGCGCGCTTGCGGTTCCAGCAGCGTTTGGCGCCACCCTCATTCATGACTACCAGTTCCAGGGGAATCTGAACGATAGCCTTGGCGGGCCAGCGTTGACGTCAAACGGCGGGACGACCAACCCAGCCGATTACACCTTCGGCGCCAACCAAGGGCTGTCGCTTTCGAACGGGTTCATGAACGGAGTGACCCCGTTTGCCGACAACTACACGATGCTCATCCGGTTCGTGTTCCCCAGGGTGAACTCGACCGACACGTTCGCCAAGATCCTCGATTTCAAGAACATGGCGAGCGACAACGGCTTGTACTCCGAGCAGAGCCCGTCTGGCGGAACCAGCGCGCTGTTGGCGTCGTTCCTCGGGGCTGGCAGCGCGATCAGTCCGTCGCAGGTGATCTTCAACGGGACCCCGGTGACGATCGTTCTGTCGCGCAACAGCGTGACGGGAGCCTTCAAGGCCTATGCTGGCGGCGTTCTGCAGTTCACCCAGACCGATAGCGGGTCAGACGCGGTGTTCAACGCGGCCAACCAGATGGCGAAGTTCTTCATCGACGACTCGGTGACGAGCCCAGTGGAAGGCGTGCCGGGCAGCGTGTTCCGGATCATGATCTGGGATGGCGTTCTCACCGACCAGCAGGTGGGTGATCTTTCCGCGGTCCCCGAGCCGGCGACGTTCGCCCTCTTCGGCGTCGGACTGGTGGCGATCGGCATCGCGCGGAAGCGCGCGCGCCGGTAAAGCGCACTCAACGAGCTAGTTTTTCTGAAACCGCGCGTCCCGTGCAGCGTCTAGCGTTGCATGTGGCGCGCGGTGTTTTTGTTGGTAGTGACGTCGGCTGCGGTGGCCGAGGACGCGCGGGAGATCGTGCTGAAATCATCGGCAAGGGACGCCCGCGACCTCGAGCTTCGGCGCAACTACACCTACGTGGAGCACGGCGAGTCCATCCGCTACAACGCCAAGGGCGAGCGGATCTCCACCGAACGTAAGACCCGCGACGTCACCATGCTCTACGGGCGGCCGTATCGCCGGCTGATCGAGGTGGACGGCAAGCCGCTCTCGGCGGACCAGGAGGCCAAAGAAAAGGCGAAGATGGACCGCGAGGTGGCCAAGCGGTCGCGCGAATCGGCGAAGGAGGCCGAGCGGGAGCGGACGGCCGATCGCAAGGAGATGGAAGAAGAGCGGAGTTGGCGCCGCGAGGTGGCCGATGCGTTCGACTTCCGGATGGTGGGCGAGGAGGCGGTGAGCGGCAAGGCGGCCTGGGTCCTCGAGGCGACGCCTAAGCCGGGTTACCGGGCACGGTCGCGGCGGGGCGGGTTCCTGGCGCGGGTGCGGGGCAAGGTGTGGATCAGCCAGCAGGACTACCGCTGGGTGAAAGTGGACGCCGAGGTGATCGACACGATCTCGTTCGGCTGGTTCCTGGCGCGGCTCGAGAAGGGGACTCGGATGCGGTTCGAGGCGGCGCGGGTGGGCGACGAGATCTGGATGCCGGCGGCGGCGTGGTTCAAGGGGACGGCGCGGATCGGGATGGTGAAGGCTTTGCGGGTGGAGGAGACGATGCGGTGGGATGGGTACCGCAAGTTCCAGACGGAGTCGCGGGTGGTGGCGACGGGGGAGTCAAAGTAACGCTGGTAGACTGGGGCGTTGACGAGTATCGGCGTACCCTCCATCCACGGCGGCACAGGCGACCGTTCGGCGACCATCTTCTTCGGCGTCAACGCCCTATTCCGGCGCCTCGACACAGTCCGCCGCCCCGATCGATACGCGAAGCAGATCGAGCAACTGCTACCCGGCTACCGCTTCACGATCCTCGGTTACACCGGCGGCCAGGACTTCAACGGCATCGTCGAAAGCATGGCCGCAGCCATAGGCTCCGCGCCGGACCTGCTCATAGGAATCTCGTTCGGCGGCATCGTCGCGTTGCGCTTCGCAGCGCAACATCCGGAGCTCACCCGCCGCCTCGTGCTCCTGTCTTCCGCACATCGCTTCTCACTCAACGGGCAGCGAATGCTGCGAAGCCAATTCGAAGCGCTCGAACGCCACGACCTCGCGAGCCTCGCCCGCGAGAATGCGCTCTTGTTCCGAAGGCCGTGGTACAACTGGCTGCTCCGCGCGAAGCTCGCGATGGACGCATCGAAGATGGCGGAACAAATGCGGGCCCCTGACGCCATTCTCGAAGACTACCGCCGCCTCTTCGGACCAGAGTTCGAGCGAAACGCGGACTTTGCACGGCAGGTGCAGTGCCCAACCCTGCTCCTATGCGGCGGTGGCGACCAAGTCTTCGACTCCGCAGCCTGCCAGGAAACAGCGCGCCTCATCCCAAACTGCCGCCTCCAACTCTTCGGTAAGGAGACCCACATGCTCCCCATAGAACGTAGCGCCGACGTGGCCAGAGCCATCGCGGACTTCACAAAAGAAAAGGCCGGGCCCGTCTGAGCCCGCCCCTTCACTACTACTCAGTCAAGCGTTCAGAACGCCAAGCGGAGCCCGAAGCGGATGGTCCGCTGTTGGGCCGTCGCGTTGGCATCGGTCGCGGTGATGGCCATGAAGTTCGACGGACTCGACACGCTCGCGTTCGGGTTGGCGAGAGTCGGCGTGTTGGTCCAGTTCAGAGCTTCCACACGGAACTGGAGGTTCATCCGCTCGGTCACCGTGAACGAGCGGAACAAGCCGAGGTTGGTGACGAAGCGCCACGGTCCGCGAACTTCGTTGAGGCCCATGTTGCCGAAGCGAACTTCGGACACGGCCTTGAACGAAGAAGGATCGATGAACGGATTGCCGAGACCCACGCCGCCAAGCTTGACCGTCGGGCTCACCCGATCGGCCACCTGCGTATTCGCCGGTGCGTTGAGCGAGCTGCCGTCCGCGCCGACGATGAACGGCGTCCCGGAGTACCACTGCAAGGTCGGGTTCAACTGCCAGCCGCCGGCGATGGCCGCGCCCGCGCCGCTCGTCAAGAACTTCTTGCCCTTGCCGAAGGGCAGCTCATAGGAACTGGCCGCGGTGAACGAGTGCGTGCGGTCAAAGTCAGACACGGCCTTGTTCTTCGAGAATTGGCTGGGCACGTAGAACCGGAGACCGTTGTCGGAGTTTCCGGCGTTGATGCCCTGCGCCTTGGCCAAGCTGTAGTTGACCGTAGCGAACAAGCCGCCCGAGAGCCGCTTGGTCAGGGTCGATTGCCATGCGTCGTAGCGCTGCGTGGCCATCGGGATGAAGAAGTTGCGGTCCACGGTGACGCCGAATTGTCCGAACAACGGACGGCCGTTGACGCCCGCGCCGGGAACGATTCCGGCATTGGCGTTGAAGTAGGTGAGGGCCTGGCGGATGGAGCGGGTTCCCACGTATCCCGTGTTGACCAGGAACGAGTGGCCCAGTTCCCGCTGGAACGTGAAGTTGAATGACTCGATGTAACCGCGGCGGAACTTCCCAGCCTGCAGGCTGTTCGTCGAAATCGTGTTGGCGATGTCGACCACGCCGGTGCTCAGGTCAGGGAATTTCACCGCTGGGATGCCGGTGGCGAGCGTCAGGTTCTGGCCGTTGAACACGGGCGGAACGAACGCGTTCGGCTGGATATATTCGTCGACGATCACGGCCGGGAACGGGCTGCGCAAGGGACGGCTCACCGGATACGGATCATTGGTGATGCCGAAGCCGGCGCGGATCACGGTCTTGTCGTCGGCGCGATAGGCGAGGCCCACGCGCGGCCCCCACATGATCCCGATGGCGTCAGTACCGGCGTTCCGAGGCACGTTGCCGCGGCCGCCGATCAGCACCTTGTTCGTAGTGGGATCGTAGCGTTCGATGCCGAACTCGCCGCGGTTCATGATCGGGAAGTGCTCCATGCGCAAACCGATGTTGAGGTTGAGCTTCCGGTTGACCTGCCAGTTGTCGCGAATGTAGTAGCCTTGCTGGAACTCGCGCGTCCGCATCGGGTCGTAGAACTGGTATGACTTGCCGATCGACGACGGAAGCCCCATCAGGAACCCGGCATAGGCGTTGTAATTGTTGGCTGCCGCTCCACCGTTCAGAGCAGTGAGTCCGTTGGAGTTGAAGTTGAGGCCACCACGGGGCGAGTAGCTCCCGATCTCGGGCTGCCAGTGATTCATGGCGTGCTGAATGAGATCGATGCCGAAACGCAGGTTGTGGGCGCCCTTGGTCCAGTTGGCGTTGCCGGAGTACGTGAAGCTGCGGTCATTGCGCTCCACCGGGCTCCAGTTGTTGGTGTTGCCCAGGCTCGTGTAGCCATTGATGTTGAAGATCGGGAAACCGCTCTGGCGGATGTCGGAACCATTGGTCCCGGGGATCTTCAGCACGTCGGTACCGATGTTCTTGCCGTAGTCGGGGCCCTGCGTATCGTGGTGCATCAAGGTGCCGCCGAAGTTGCCGTCCACCAGCAGCGTGGGCGAGATCACGTAGCTCACGCCGCCGCCGAAGACGTCGGTGTGGTTGTGTCCGGTGCCGATGCCAGCCGCCCCGGCCGCGCCGCCGGGATATCCGCCGAGCGCGTCTCCCAAAGGGGCTGCCGAGTAGACGGGCGCGATCATGACGCTGTACTTGCCGAAAACCTTGAGCTTCGCCGTGGGCGTGTAGTCCATCTTGGCGTCAATCATGTTGCGCTTGAAGTAGTAGGGCGCCGACGCGAAGAAGTTACTGGTCTGGTTGGCATTGCTGTTCGGCAGCGGGATCAGGTTCTGCAGCGCCAGCGCCTGGGGCGACATACGCGCCGTGGGAACCTGGTTGCCGGGAAGCGGCGTACGGTTGCGGCCCGCCGAATCACCCGTGGCGGGGTCGTATAGAGTCGCGAGCCCATCCATGTTGCCCGAGCGGACCTTGGCGGTGGGAACACTGAGCAGTCCGTTGCCGCGCTCGGCGGTCGTGGTGCCTTCCCAAGAAGCGAAGTAGAAGAGCTGGTCCTTCTTGATGGGTCCGCCGACGGTGCCGCCGAACTGGTTGTCGATGCGCTGCGGCGTGTTGGGTCCGGCGGGAGTGTTCGGGTTGAAGAAGAGGTTCTTAGCGCCGAGCTTGTGGTTGGTGTGGTACTCGAACAACACCGCACGGATCGAGTTGGTGCCGGACTTGGTGATGACGTTGACGGCCGCGCCGCCCGCCATGCCCTGCTCCGCGTCGAAATTGTTGGTGGAGACGTTGACGGTCTCGATCGACTCGATGGGCGGGATGTAATAGGCGTGGTGAGGGAGCCAGGTAAAGACGCTGGCCGCGCCGTCGATACGGGTGTTGTTCGAGTTGCGCGCCGTGCCGTTCACGTTCATCGTGAGCGCGCGGGCCGGGCTATCGGTGGAGGCGTTCTGGAACGACGCCGGAGTGGTTCCGGGCATGAAGTCGATCACCGACTGGAAGTTCCGGTAGCCGCCGAGCGAAATCTGCGTCAGTTCCTTGGCGCTGATGTCCATGTGAACGTCAGACTTGTCAGTCTGCAACTGGGCGACTTCCGCACCCACCGTGATGGTCTCGGCCACGCTCCCTACCTTGAGAGCCGCGTCGACGCGGGCTATGTTGTTCGCCGAGAGCGCAACATCCTTGGCTTCGAACGAATTGAAGCCGGGCGCGGTGATCTTGATGGTGTAGGCGCCAGGCAACAGGTTGCGAAATTCGTATGCGCCGCGATCATCGCTCTTGTCAGTAGCGGAGAAGCCCGTGGCGCGATTGTTGATCTCCACCATTGCGCCGACGATAGCGCCTTGGGTCGGATCGGTGATGGTACCCACCAGCGTTCCGTAAAGGATCTGGCCGCTGGCGGCGTTGGAGAACAGCATCAGCGCGGATACGAATACCGCGCCCATCGACTTGAAACTCATGAACCCCCCTGACGAGAAACACTTCCACCCGGACCCACGCGGCGGGTGACCTAAGCAAGTCTAGCTGGTCTGGCGGCGGTGTCAAGCCGGGGGGACCCCCGGACCCCCATAGTTTTACAAGTCGGGGGGGGCGCCCGGGCGGCCAGCGCTGGTTTTTGCGTAGCCGACGATGGCGGCGTGGAGAACGATGGCGGAAGCGAGTCCGGCGCCGTGGTGCAGGCTGGTAACCCCGGGGGAGACCGAGACTGCGTGCCAAGCGTATCCGCCGATGGGCACGAAGAGGGCAATGGCGGTCCAGAGCCCGGGATTGTAACCTTTACGCAACGCTCCGAGAATGTGGACCAACCCGTTGACGAGAGTCATGTAGATTCCGATGAGTCCCCAGCCGATGCCGGCGAGAGTGGCGGCGTAGAGAGAGACGAGGTTGATGCCCCAAACGCCAGGGATGTTGATCCAGAGGATGGACGCGGGGTTGAGCGCTTCCTTTCCCCCGAACACTTCCTGATTGATGAAGCGGCGGAAGCGGTCGCCCGTGTGCTCCTCCACTTGGTGGAGCATGTAGACGGGCAGTTGGAGGAATACGAGTAGCAGAGCGGTGGTCCAGACGAGGCCCAACAACGGGGCGAGGAGCAAGAGGAGGATGCCACCCACTTGGGCACAGGCGACCCAGTGGGCGACGAGCCAGTTTTGCATGGCAGAGGACAGTATAGAGGAGTCTGAGCGGCGGGCGGGGGTTCGGCTACCGGTTGCTAAGATGAGAGCAGAGGTGATCATGAAACTCTTCAAATTCGCAGCACCTGTAGCAATTCTCATTTGCGGTATTGTTCTGAACACCACGCCGAGTTCCGGCAAGCCAGAGTACATGAAAAAGGAAAAGAAGGCTTGCACCGCGTGCCACGTCAAGATGCCCATCAAGGACAAGAAGGAAACGCACGGTCTCAACGACACTGGCAAGTGTTACGAGAAGAATGACCATTCGCTGGCGAAGTGCCAGTAGGGTCGCTCACTTCCCAGCTTTCACTTCAGAGTGAGATAGGTACCGGGCTGCGGCGCCGTGAGGGTCCGTTGCGAACCATCGGGCCACACGACCTCGATACGAGACACCGAGGTCTGCGCGCCCAGCCCGAAGACCACACGCGGATCCGACGCTGAGCAGTAGCTCGAATCGGTGTGGACCACGCGCATGAGCGGAGGGAGCCCATCGCGATGGAGCGTGACCGTTGCGCCGATCGATTGCTTGCCCTCGAGTTGCACGCCGATCCAGCCGGACTTGGGTGCCTCGTTGAGAAGCAGGCGGGCGGGTCCACCGTTGTTGGTGATGAGGATGTCGATGTCGCCATCGTTGTCGATGTCGCCGAAGGCTGCGCCGCGCGTCACCTCTTCGAGCGCGAGCACGGGTCCGGCGGCGCCGGCAGCGTTGATGAACTTCTGGCCGGCTTCGTTGTGAAGGAGGAGATTCCGCTCCTTGAACGGGACCTTCTGGCCGCGCTGCTCCTCGCGCAAGGTGACGGCGCCATTGGCTAGAAACAGATCGAGCCAGCCGTCGTTGTCATAGTCGACCCAACCGGCGCCGAAGCCGGTGTACGCGAACGTCTCCTTGTAGATCCCGGTGCGGCGGCTGACGTCTGCGAACGAGGGCGCACCTTGCGGCGTGAGGCCTTCGTTGTGAAAGAGCGTCGCGCCTTCGCGCATGAGGTTGAGCACGAGCAGATCCGGGCGGCCATCGCGATCGTAGTCTCCGGCGGCGACACCCATGCCGGCTTTGGCGAGCCCGTCCTCGGAGTAGGCAAGTCCGGACTCGATAGCGGCTTCGCGGAACGTTCCGTCGCGTTGGTTGATCCAGAGATGATTCGCGGCGGTGTCGTTGGCGACGAAGAGGTCCGGGTAGGAGTCGCCGTTGAAATCCATGGCGAGCACGCCGAGTCCGGGGCCGAGCGCGCGATTGAGTCCGGCCTTCTCCGTCACGTCAGTGAAGCGCGATCCTTCGTTGTGATAGAGGCGCGCGGAGACGGGCGAGTATGCTTTCGGAGTGCAGTAGTCGGGCTCACCGGCCGGCGTCTGGCACTTCTTGTTCAGCGCGCGAGTGAAGTTGACGTAGCTGAGGATGACGAGGTCGAGGCGGCCGTCGCGATCGTAGTCGAAGAATGACGCGCTCGAGGACCATTGATTCGGCAAAGGCTCGGGCGGAAGCGGCACGGCCTCGAAGCGGCCGTTACCCAGGTTGCGATAGAGCGCGCGGCCGGGCTTGCCGGGCTGTGCCCATGCGGTGAGCAGCAGGTCCACGCGGCCGTCGCCATCGAAGTCGCCCGTGGCCGCCCCCATGCCGTAGCTGTCGAAGGCGATGCCAGAAGCGGCGGTGACGTCAGTGAATCGCAGTGAACCGGAAGGCACGAGTTCGTTGCGGAAGAGCTTGCCGCGGCCGATGCTTTGGACGAGGTAGACGTCGAGGTCGCCGTCATTGTCAAAGTCGAAGAGAGCCACTCCGGAGCCCATGATTTCGGGCATGAGGAACTCGCCGGTTGCGCCGGTTGCGTGCTCGAAGACGAGTCCGGTTTCGGGGGCGGCGTCGCGGAAGATCGGGCGCGGCGCGGCGGACTCCTGTCGGTGGGAGCAGGAGCACACGAGGAGCAGGAGCGCGGCGAGCTTCTTCATTTCGCTTTCAGTTGCAGAAGGTCGCGATCAATGGACGCAACGACGGAGGGCTGGGTTTTCTGGAACGCCGCCGTGCGAGCGCGCTCGAGGGTTTCGATGGCGTGCGCGCGGTCGCCCGCGCGAGCCTGTGTCGCGCCGAGCGCATAGAGATAGGTAGGCGTGGCATCGTCATCCCCATTGACGATCTGCTCGAACTGTGCGATCGCAGCGGCGTAGTTGCGGCGATTGGCGAGGATCCGGCCAAAATTGAATCGCGCGAGGCGCTGGCCGGGGTCGAGTTCGATCGCCTTGGTGAAGTGCGCTGCGGCGGCATCGAGTTGGCCTTGCTCCTGCAAGAGCGCGCCCAGGTTGGTGTGTGCAGAGGCGGATGAGGCGTCAAGCGAGAGAGCCTTCTCGAAGGCGGTGCGCGCTTCGGCGCGGCGGCCTTGCTGATAACAGAGAACGCCGTAGTTGTAGTAAGCCTCCGATGCGTTTGCGTCGAGGGCGATGGCGGCTTTGTAGTGTTCCGTGGCGCGAGCGGCATCGCCGAGCCTGCCGTAGAGCGAGATCAGGTTCACGTGCGCTTGCACCAGCTTCGGGTCAAGCGCGAGCGCCTTCGCCTGGAGTTCGGCCGCGGCCGCCAGTTGGCCATGCGACTCGAGACTCTGCGCCTGCTTCAAGAGCGAAGTAGGACCTTGATTCAGCGCGTCGATCGCGTCGAGAGCAGGATCGTCCACGGGTGGCGCGACCGTCTTGAATCGCGGATAATCGCGCAACAGCCGCGCGGCGTCTTGCGCGCGCCCGGCTCGTTGGTAATGCTGCGCGAGCGCAAACATGGCCGCGCCGAATTGCGGGAACTGCGCCAGCGCCTTCTCGTGGAACTCGGCTTGTCCGGTGGCGCGCGCGTATCCGTACTTGGCGGCGGGATGCTCGATTACCTTTTGATAGGCGGCCGCAGCTCCTGCGCTGTCACCCGAAGCGAGCAGCGCGTCACCGAGCTTCAACTGTGCGGGTACGGAATCCGACCGGAGCGCCACGGCTGTTCGCAATGACGCCACAGCCGGCTGCGCCAGGCCATCGGCGAGTTGAGCGACACCGAGATAGTATGTCCACTCATAGCGCGCTGGGTCGAGGATCGCGGCTCGTTCGAATGCGGCGCGCGCAGCGGCGGGCTGACCGTAGGCGTAGAGCAGCATCCCGAGATGACCGGCTGCTTGGGGATCGTTGGGTTTCGCCTTCGCTGCCGCGAGGTCATTTGCGATGGCTTCGCGCACTGAGGGCAGGAACGATGCGGTGGAAGGTTCCGGCAGCGGCGGGAGCGGCTTTTGAGTAGAGCAGGCTGCGAGCAGAATCGCGAGCAGGGGGGAACGGCGGCGCAGGGCGGGACCTCGAAGAGATCATAGCAAGCACGTGATTCGCGGCAGCGTACAATGGCTGGCTGGAAGCCCATATGAACGGTGGAATGAAGAACGCCGAGAGTCCTGACGCATACATCGCGGGCCTCAGTGGATGGCAGCAGGAGCAAGCCGCGCTGCTGCGCAAGGCGGTGAAGAAGGCGGCGAAGCTCGAAGAGCGAACCAAGTGGGGACATCTGGTCTACTCGTCGAATGGCCCTGTGTGCTTGATCCGCGCCGAGAGCGCTCGCGTGTTGTTCGGATTCTGGCGCGGCAAGCGGCTGCGCAAGATCGAGCCTCGATTGAAGCCCGGTGGGAAGTATGAAATGGCGACGCTCGAATTGCGCGAAGGCGACGGCATTGCGGCGAAGGTGGCAGCCAACCTCGTCAAGGAAGCGGTGGCGCTGAATGCTTCGTTGGGTGATCCCACGGATTTGAAGGGCGCTCCGAAGAAAGGCCGAAAATGAGACTCTCCGCTTTGTTGTTAACCGCGATGGCCTGCCTCGCGCAGGACCATCCCGAGTTCATCCAGTTCTCGCCTTCCACGACGAAAGGCGCGCTTTATCGGCCGAATAGCGGACCCGCACCACGAGTGGCCGTACTGCTGACGCATCGCACGGCGAACTTTCTTTCGCATATCGCCACGCGCGAACTCTCGCGGCGCGGCTTTCTGGTGCTCGCGATGAATCCGCGCTTCGAGAACAACGAGTCGGCGGTGAACTGGGACGAGATCGCGCTCGACATAAAATCAGGCGTCGAGTTCTTACGCAAGCAGCCGGGGATCGCGAAGGTGGTGCTGTTCGGGCACAGCGGCGGCGGCACGTCGATGAGTTACTACCAGGCGGTTGCCGAGAAAGGCGTCGTGATCTGCCAGGACGCCGCGAAGCTGGCGCCGTGTTCGGATGCGCTCGCGGGCCTTCCGCGCGCGGATGGCATGGTGTTCATGGACGCGCATCCGGGCAATTCGATCAACGGACTGCGGAGCATCAACCCTGCAATCATCGGCAACGATCCGGCGAAGATCGATCCGGCGCTTGATCCGTTCAGCGAGAAGAATGGATTCAATCCGAAGGGCCCTTCGAACTACTCGGCCGAGTTCAAGCAGCGATACTTTCGCGCGCAGGCGGAGCGCATGAATCGCCTGATCGAAGACGCGCTCACGCGGGCAAAGCAAATGAAGGAGGGCAAGTATCCGTACCGCGATGACGACGTCTTCGTGATCACGCACGGGCAAGGAGCGCGGTTGATCGCGTTCGATCCGAGCCTGCGTGACCATACTGTGCGGCCGCGGAAGCTCTTGAAGAATGACGGGACCATCTCCACGCAGATCGTGGAGAGCGCAATGCACTACGGCGCTCCGGCGCGCTCGGCGCGGAGCTTTCGCGATACGGCGCGCGTGCTCACGGTGCGGTCATTTCTGAGCACCAACGCGATTCGAGCCACGAATTCGGAAGACGCGATCGAATACTGCTCCACCAACAACTCCGTGCCGTGCGCGGTGAAGAGCATTACGGTGCCGGTGCTGTTCTCGGCGATGGGCGGCTATCAGTTCATCCGAGATAACGAACTGCACTACGAGCTGGCCGCGAGCAAAGACAAGGACTTCATCGTGTTGGAAGGCGCTACGCACGGAGCGACGCCGTGCAAGGAATGCGAGAAGACGCCGGGGCAGTTCTCGAACAGCGTGAAGAATTTCTTCGACTACGTGGCCCAGTGGATCAGCGCGCGCTTCTCGTGAGTGAGCGGGTTGCTCGAGAGCATCACGGTCCCTGTGCCGTTCTCGGCCGTGGGCGGCTGCCAGTTCATCCTCGACAACGAGTTCAGGTGGAAGGCGCAACGCCGGAGCGACGCCGTGCAAGGAATGCGAGAAGACGCCGGGGCAATACTCGAACGGCGTGAAAAACTTCTTCGACTACGTAGCCCAGTGGATCCACGCGCGATTCTCGTGAGTGAGTGGGTTGCTATGATGTCGGCTTCATGCCGAAGCTATGTGTTCAATGTTTTGGAGTATCGCTCGACGGGTTCGGCGCGGGACCCGAACAAAGCCTCGAGAATCCTCTCGGCGTAGGCGGCCTGGCGCTACATGAGTGGTCGCATCCCACGCGCACGTTCCATCGGATGTTCGGCCGAGATGGCGGAACAACGGGCGTAGACGATGATTTCGCGGCGCGCGGCATCGCGAACATCGCCTCGTGGATCCTGGGGCGAAACATGTTCGGTCCGGTGCGTGGGCCGTGGCAGGACGAAAGCTGGAAGGGTTGGTGGGGAGCGAATCCGCCGTATCACTGCGACGTGTTCGTACTCACGCATCACGCGCGCAATCCGCTGGCGATGGAAGGCGGCACCACGTTCCACTTCGTGACCGGCGGAATCGAAGAAGCGCTCGAGCGGGCAAAGGCGGCGGCGGGTGACAAGGATGTCCGGGTAGGCGGCGGTGTGGAGACCATACGCCAATATCTACAGGCCGGGCTGCTGGACGAGATGCACGTAGCCATCACGCCCGCGCTACTGGGCCGTGGAGAGGCCTTGTTTGCGGGGCTCGATCTGAAGGCGCTGGGGTACCGCTGCGTGGAGCAGGTGACGTCAGAGAAGGCAATGCACGTAGTGCTGCGCAAGAGCTGAGCCTCTCGCTTTTCCATCGCCGAGCTATGATGGAGCGGCACGGCATGAGCAATCGCGATGGAATGAAGCTGACTCGGCGCACGGCGCTCTCGAGCGCAGCGGCTGGATGGGCGTGGGCGAACGAGCAGGGTCCGGTGGCCGACACGGAGCATGGCCGCGTGCGCGGGGCCACGGTGCGCGGTGTGCACCTGTTCCGAGGGATTCCCTACGGTGGTCCAACCGAGGGCGCGGGCCGCTTCTTGCCGCCGGCGAAAGCGGAGAAGTGGGTGGGCGTGCGCGATGGCACGGTGACGGGCGCGCGTTGCGTGCAGGGTCCGGGGAATATTTTCATGAGTCCGCTGATCGGCGAGTATTTCGCGGGTGGCCGGCCGGATCGCGTGGAATTGTCGCGACAGGTAGACAGCGAAAACTGCCTCGTGCTGAACGTGCTGACTCCGGCGCTCCGCGGCAAGCGACCGGTGATGGTGTACACCCACGGCGGCGGGTTCACCGGTGGATCGAGCGCGCTCACTTTGTTCAGCGATCAGTTCGTGCGCGAACAAGACGTGGTACTGGTGGGCGTGAATCACCGGCTGAATGTCTTCGGCTACTCGTACCTGGGCGCGTTGAGCAAGAAGTACGCGCAAGGCAACGTGGGGCAACTCGACTTGGTGGCGGCGCTGCAATGGATCCGAAGCAACATCGGGCACTTCGGCGGCGATGCGGCGAACGTGACGATTTTCGGCGAGTCCGGCGGTGGAGCGAAGATCAGTGCGCTGATGGCGATGCCGGCGGCAAAGGGCTTGTTTCATAAGGCATCGGTGCAGAGCGGATCTTTGCTGCGCGCGATGCCGGGCGAAGAAGCGGACGCGGCGGCGCGAAAGCTGCTCGCGGCGCTCGGGCTCTCCGCGGGGCAGGCGGACGAGTTGCAGAAGATTCCCGCGGATCGCCTGTTCGCGGCGAGCAAAGGGCTGACGTTCGGAGCCGTGGTGGATGGCACGACGATTCCCGAGCAGACGTGGGATCCGAAGGCGCCAGAGGTTTCGGCGACAGTTCCGATGATGATCGGCAATGACAAAGACGAGTCGAGCTTGTTCTCGCTCAAAGACGAGGAACTGTTCGGGCTCGACAATGCGGCTCTGGAACGGCGGCTGGTGGCGGCAGGAATTCCAGAAGGTGAAGTCGGGAAGCTGCTCGCGGTCTATCGGCGCGATCATCCGAGCGAGAGCCCGTCCGATCTCTATTTCCGCATCTCTACCGATCGCGGAGCGCGCTACAACGCGGTACGGCAAGCGGAGCGGAAGCTCGCACAGGGCAAGGCGAGCGTCCACATGTGGTACTGCCAGTGGAACACTCCGCTCGGCGATGGCAAGTTCCGGATTCGTTCGTTCCACACATGCGACCTGCCGCTCGCGATGCGGCTGGTGCGGTTTCCGGAAGCCGAGCAACTGTCGCGGCAGTTGAGCGCAGCCTGGGCCGCATTCGCGCGAACGGGAAATCCGGGAACGAAAGCGCTGCCGTGGCCGGCGTACACCATGGATCGGAGGTCGACGATGATCTTCGATGGGGACAAGAGCGGAGCGGTGGATGATCCGGACAAGGAAGAACGGGTCTTGCTGCGAGAGCGGCCGTCAGGGAAGCCTCTATAAAAGGAGATGAACATGGAACCGAAGGGAATCGGCAGGCGCGCGGCGTTGCAGACCGCGCTCGGTGTGGCCGCAGCGGCTCCCGCGATGAGCGCCGCGAGACCGGCAAAGGTGGTGCGGGGAGCGGCCGAAGGGAATCCGGTGGTAGAGACAGCGCATGGCAAGGTGCGCGGGTTCACGAGTCGCGGCGTGGCCGTGTTTCGCGGGATCCCGTTTGGCGCTTCGACCGGCGGAGCGAACCGGTTCATGCCGCCGATGAAACCCGAGCCGTGGGCGGGCGTGCGGAATTGCTTGAGCTATGGGCAATCGTGTCCGCAGCCTGGGCTGGGTGTGGTTGAGGATCCTCGCGCTGCACGGAACGCTGACGAAGACGAGTTCCTGCTCTATCGCACGCACGGCTGGATCCGGGGTGAGGACTGTCTGCGGTTGAACGTCTTCACGCCATCGGCGGCCGCTACGTCACACAAGCGCCCCGTGATGGTCTACATGCATGGCGGCGGTTATGTGGGCGGCAGCGGCAACGATCTGCTGTCCTATGACGGCGAGAATCTGGCGCGATTCCACGATGCTGTGGTGGTGACACACAATCATCGGCTGAACCTGTTCGGCTTTCTGAATCTGGCCGAGATTGGCGGCGAACGTTACGCGGCATCTGGCAATGTGGGAATGCTCGACAACGTGGCCGTGCTCGAGTGGGTGCGCGACAACATCGCGAACTTCGGCGGCGATCCCGGGAACGTGACGATCTTCGGGCAATCTGGCGGCGGCGGCAAGGTGACCATGCTGATGGCGATGCCGGCGGCGAAGGGGCTGTTCCATCGAGTGATCGTGCAGAGCGGCGCATCCCTGCGGGCGGGTTCGAGCGAAACGGCGGCGAAGGTGGCGGCGATCGTGCTCGATGAGCTTGGGATTTCGAAGGGAGACGTAGCGAAGCTGCACGAGTTGCCGACGAGCGCGCTGCAGGTTGTGCAGACGAAGGTGATGCGGAAGGTGCAGGCGGCGGGCTTGGCGACGGGGAGAATGGGGTCGTGGGGTCCGATCGTGGATGGGAAGGTGCTGCCCGCGCATCCTTTCGATCCGGGCGCGCCTGCGATTTCGGCGCAGGTTCCGATGCTGATCGGTACGTGCTTGAACGAGTTCGTGAACGGGACCGACAATCCCGAACGCGATACGTTGACCGAGCAAGAACTGACGAAGCGCGTGACGGAGCGCTACAAGGGCAAGGCGGGCGAGATCATCGAGGCGTATCGGAAGCACTATCCGAAGGAGTCGGCTTTCGGGTTGTGGGCGGCGATCTCGGCGGCGATGCCGCGCCAGAACGCAATCACGCAGGCCGAGCGGAAAGCGGCGCAAGGCGGAGGGGCGGCCTACATGTATCTCTATGCGTGGCGAACGCCGATGCTCGGGGGCAACATCGGGACGTTCCATAGCAGCGAAATCGCGTTCGCGTTCGACAATGCGACGCTGTGTCCGCACTATGGCGGCGAGGGTCCGGAAGCGCTGGCGTTGTCATCGAAGATGGGTGAGGCTTGGGCGAGCTTCGCGCGGAATGGGAAGCCGGGTCATGCGGGATTGCCGGCGTGGCCAGCATATGAGGAGAAGACGCGGTCAACCATGGTGTTCAACAGTCCGTGCGTGGTGCAGGGGGATCCGGAGGGGGTGGGGTTGCGGTTGATCCGGTCGGCGGGGTGAAGGGGAGGCGGGCGTTGATATGATCAAGACGAAGGGATTGCTCGTGAATCTCGACGCTACGATTGAACAAACTCCTGTTACTCCTGTGGCGGTGACACCGGCGGTGGGCTCCATCGACACCGAGACACTGAAGCTTCTCGAGGCCTGGGCCCGCGAGGAAGCAACCGATGATCCGGAAACCTTGCGAGCGGCTCAGCTGGAACTCGATGAGTTCAAGAGGGCAATGAACAAGAACCGGGAAGCCTGCGGAGCACGAATCCTTTATCCGTGACGCAGTTCATTTTCCTCGACTCCGGCCCGCTTGGCTTGTTAACCCATCCGGGCCAGACGCCCGAGGTCGTAGCCGTAACGCAATGGCTGTGGCGAATGCTCTCCAGCGGATGCCGGGTTTTGGTTCCCGCAATCGTGTACTACGAACTCGAACGTGAACTCCTTCGGGCAGGAAAAACGTTCAGCGTTCGAAGGCTGGAGGATTTTGCCAAGGCATCCAGCCGCTACATCCCTCTCACTAAACGAAGCTCTGCGCCTGGCCTCTCACCTTTGGGCGCAGGCCCGGCAAACAGGACGCCCGACCGCGGATTCGAGGGACATCGACATCGATGTCATACTGGCCGCTCAGGTTCTGTCATTGAGGATTCCCCCAGACGATGCGGTGATTGCGACCACCAATGCCAAGCATCTCGCGCAATTCGTGACAGCGAAGAACTGGACAGAGATCGGATAACATTGTAACGACCGTATTCATCGGCGGCTCGCGTGCTGTTCCAAGCTCAACGACGCTTTGCGTCAGAGCTCAAAGGCTTCATCGAGCGCGGCTGCGCGATCTTCGTGGGGCGGACAAGGCCGTTCAGCAACATTTCGTGTCACGTGGCTATTCGCGGGTAGTGGCATTGCATGGATCGGTTTGGAAATAATGTAGGTGCGCGGCATGTCAGGTGCTCTGGGAAAGAGAGAGCAAAGAAACACTGAATGATATCCAGAAGCTGCTTGCGGCGGGCAAGAAGACGCTGGTCTATTTTCACCGGACCAAGCCTTCTAAAAGGTGGTGTCGGCGAACGACCTGAAGACGCTGATTGCGCGATGCGGTCCAACGCCGGTTTCGACCGCACGCCTGCGCATCGAGCAAATCTGGGAGGGCTCCCCTGCGCTCGCCGCTAGGACAGCCTTCTCGAGCTTCCACGAGCGGCCCGCAGCATATCATCGATTATTGGATCAGCAAGCCATGCCATTCAACGCAGCGGTCGAGAGGGTGAGAACTGCGCTGAATGAAACAGCCGCGGAAGTGGACGTGTGGTTTGATCGGCCGGAACCACTCTGGACCTATCGACAATCGAATGGCGGATGGAGCATTCAGCAAGTCCTGGAGCACATTACTCTGACGACCCGGTTTCTTCTGCTGACTTGCGAGAAGCACGAGCGGATCGCGCAGCACCGGGCAACCCGCGGGGACCGAATCCCGGACGGCGAAAGCGATCTCGAGCGGATGGCGACGATTGGCGAACGAGGCAGCTTTCGTTGGATCCGGCCCGAACACATGGAGCCGACTGGTGCGCCGCCAATGGTAGAGGTACGCGCCACGCTTTCGCAGCAGTGGCGGCAGTGCCACGAGATCCTGGAAGCCTTGCGCGGCGGCAAGGGTGCGCTGTGCCATGTGACGATGACGGTCAATCAACTCGGCAAGATCGATCTCTACCAGTGGCTGTACTTCGTGGCGCTGCACGCCAGGCGTCACGTTCAACAGATGCGTTCTGTCGAAGCAGAATTCCGCGCCCGCGGCAATCCAGGCTGACGTATCATATTGAGGTTCGACAAAACGAAACTGGAGAACCCGATGAAACAGATCCTTATGCTCGCCCTCGCCACCGTGACAGCGGCGATCCTATGCAGCGCCGACGAAGCCGCAGTCCGCTACATTGGCCACGATAAGGTGGCCACGGCCCTTGCGAAGGGTGGATCGCTCGTAACGGCACCCGATCTTCTGGTGAGCGGAAGCCATCGCGAAAAGGGCGGACAAGTCGAGGTCCACGACAAAGAGACCGACGTCTTCTACATCACCGACGGCGAGGCGACCTTCGTCACCGGCGGCACGATGGTGGGCGGCAAGCAGACCAAGCCGGGCCAGCACTTGGGCACCGACATCAAGGGCGGCACTACGCATCACCTCACCAAAGGCGACGTGATGGTGATCCCGGCCGGCACGCCGCACTGGTTCAAGGAAGTGCCGAAGTCGGTCAGCTACTACGTGGTCAAGGTCCTGAAGCAATAGCGGCTTACTTCGACAGCTTGCGGTGCGCCACATCGAGCTTGTAGTAGAACGACTGCTCCATCAGCTTGATGTGCGCGTAGTATCCATTCGGATCGACATAGGGGTTCGGCTGGCCGTCGTGCACGCGATCATATTTTTCGCGCAGGTTGAAGAACTTGCCATGCGGACCGAGGAACACATCGCACGGCAATGACTTCAGCAGCCGGAACGAATAGCGATAATCTTCGATCAGCGTGGGCGATGGGGGCGCGGCGAGCGTGCGCGCGTTCGAACTCAGTGAGCCGATCAGCACCATCGTATAGGCGTTGCCGCTCTGGCTCGATTTCCAGACGAGGGTGGTGTTGCCGGGCGTGTGTCCGGGAGTGCGATAGACGTTGACTGCCAGATTGCCGAGCTTCACTTCGTCCCGGTCATGGAGGACGCGATCGACCTTCACGGCAGGCATGTCTGGACCGCCCGCTTCCACGGCTTTCACATCGGCATCCATCACCATCATCTGCGCTCCGGTCAACTGCTTGACCAGCTTCGCGCCGCCGACATGGTCGCGGTGGGCGTGCGTGCAGAGCAGGATCTTGATATCGCCGAAGCGAAAGCCGAGTTGCTCGACGCCCTTGCGGATCAGCGGCACTTCAGTTTCGAACGTGGCATCGATGAGGATGTGGCCCTGCGGCGACGTGATGAGGTAAGCGGCGTAGTCGGCTTGGCCGACGTAGTAGGTGTTGCCGATGATGCGATGCGCGGGGAACGGAGCGCTGTCCTGATCGCGCGTGTGGAGCTTGAACTTCTCGCCGCCGAGTTCCCAGGGGACCACGATCGGCGGAAGGGGCTCGGAAGGGAACGCTCCTTGGCCTTGCGCGAAGATCCGAACGGCGGTGAGTGAAGCGGCGAGTGCGAGGCGGTTCATCGTGCGGTTTCCTCCGATGCGGTCAGCGCGGGATCTGGAGCCAGCGATTGGCCCAATCGAGCTTGTAATAGAAGTTGGCTTCCTGAAGCGCGATGTGCGCGCGGTAGCCTTCGGGATCGATATAGGGATTGGTCCCGCCGCCCTTCTGCATCTTGGCGTACTTCTCATGGAGGCCGAAGAACTTGTCGTGCGAGCTCAAGAATACGTCGCAAGGGAGCGCCTTCAGCACGCGGTAAGTGCGCAGGTATTGCTCCACGAGCGTGGGGTGGTTCGGGCTCACCAGGAAGCGCGCGTCATTCACGCTGAGCGACGTCATCATGTTGACGGTGTACTCTTTGCCGCCTTCCATCACACGGAACAACCACGTGGTGCTGCCAGGCGTGTGGCCCGGCGTCAGGTGTGCAGTGAGCGAGTTTTCGCCGAGCGTGACCTGGTCTTTGTCGTGGAGCACGCGGTCGACCTTGGCGGGCGGCATGGAGCCGGCGGCTTCCGGCGGTCCGCCTGATTCGACGATCTCGGCGTCGCCTTCCATCACTTGCAGCTTGGCGCCCGTGAGTTCCTTGACGAGCGCGGCGCCTTCGGTGTGGTCCACGTGAGCGTGGGTGAGCAGCAGGATCTTGATGTCGTTGAAGCGGAAGCCGAGCTTTTCCACGTTGGCCCGAATCGTGGGAATGAAGCTCTTGTAGCCGGTGTCGATGAGGATGTGGCCTTGATCGGAAGTGACGAGATAAGACGCATAGCCGGAGCTGCCGACGTAGTAGACGTTGGCGATGATGCGATGCGGTGGAAATGGGCGGCTGTCGAGCTCGCGAGTGTGGAGCTTGTACTCGGCGCCGTTGGGTTCCCAGGCGAGAATGACGGGCTCGAGTGTTCGGCTCGGGTAGCCGGCGGGATCATTGGCCGGTTGGGCGCGCAGGGAAGCGTAAGCGGCGGCGAGGCAGAGAACAGCGTGCTTCGAGATCATGAGGAGCAAACTCCTGGTGCGACCCGCCATTGTACGCCCGCGTTGGCTCGAGCCGCAAAGCCCGGCATCATTGTGTCAAAGAATCATTGCGTACCGAAGATCGCCCACGCCGACGAAACCGCAGATGTTCGCGTGTAGCGCCGCACCTCGCGAGGCTGTCCGTTGAGCGTACCGTAGGTACTGCGTTTGTTGATCTTGATGAGTTTTGACCAATCCGGCGGTGAGTATGTTTGATAGACCGCGCGGGTGTCTCCGGCCTGCCGGGCGTCGAGAGGAAAGTCGAAGATCTCGATGTCATTGTCGTAGACGAGCAACCCATCGCGATCGCGGTTTTGCACCTTCATCGAGACATGTTTGAGCATGAGGCCGTCTTCACTCACTTCGCCTTGGATATCGAGTTTGAAGTTGCCGCCTTGATCGTGCATCACGCCAGTGGTGCCGTTGAGGAAGAACGAGCGCCCGCTCCAGGCCATCGAGGGCGTAAAGGTCCCGGCCGCGAGCAGCGAGTCATTGCTGAACAGCGGATCGTCGCCGGTGCAGGTTTCCTTGCCCGCGGTATCGGCGAAGCAGTTGGTCATGCGCGCCGTCCAGAAGAAGAAGCGCGTGCGGCGAAGCCAGCTCAGCCGGTCGTCACCGGTGCGCACGCTCAGCGTGAGCGGAGTAAAGGTGGTGAAGGGCGCCACGGCGCGCGAGTTGACCACCATGATGACGAGCCGTTGGCCTTGCGCGACCAGCGTCTCGACGTTCGCTATTTGGAAAGAAGGCTCGCGCACGACAGCGAGCCGCGTCCACTCGCTCGTCGAGGTGCGGTAGACGATGGCCGAGGCGGTGGGTCCGCCGCCATCGAGCGAGATGGTGAGCTTGGTGTTGGCCGGGAACTGCGGACCGCGCAAATCGACGTAGAAGAGGCGTGCCGAAAGGTCCTGGTAGCGACGCTCCCAGCGCGGACCGGGATCCGTGGCTGAGGTCCAGCGATAAGCTTCGCCGCCGGAAACGATGAGGTCCGCGGTGGGGAACTCGGGCTTCGATCCGTAAACCTGCCGCGCCATGTAGCTCTCGCAGAACTGCTGCCACTCGAGGCCGGCGTCGCCAGTAATGCTGGCTATCGCTTGCACCGGCGAGGAGCGCGGTCCAGCAAACACGCCGATGGCGCGCACGTTCATCTCTTTCACGATTCGCGCGATCACCTGTTCGCCGTGGCGGCGCGAGATCGATTCGAGAAACATCGATGCGCCGTAGCCGTGGTTCTGCACGGTCTCGGGATTACCGGGAGAGTACTCGAGTCCACGGCGCGAGAAGAATCCATAGTTGGTGGATCCGGAATTGACGGGCGAAACCGTGGCGGGGATGTAGGTAGCGTCGGTAGTGAGCCGGCGTTCGAGCCAAGTGGAGGCCGCTTCCTCGAGCCAGAGCCACGTGCTGGGAGCGTACTCGAGGTCATAGAGATTTTGCATCAAGTGAAAGAGCTCGTGACCGGCGGCGATGCGCATGGTCTCGATGTTCGGGCGCGAGCCGAGCTTATAGGCGTTGAGGTTGATCCCCTGGCGTTGCACTCCGAGTTTGGCCGATCCTTCTTCGCCCCAGCGGTCTTTGCGATCGCCCTCGAACCATTCGATCGACACGTCAATGGGCCATGCCGAGATGCCGTTGCGGCGGGACCAGTCGAAGCCGAGCGACTCGATTTTCGAATACGCGCTCTCGAGAGCTTCGGCCACCTGTTCGGCGCCGTTATCCACAACGTCGGCTACCGGATAGATGACGCGGAAATGTCCTTTGGAACTCTTGATTGCCCAATAGCCGCTGACGGCCCAGAAGATCCAGGTGTTGCGCATCGCTTCGGCGGACTTGAGATCGGAGCTGGCGGTCCGGTCGAGCGCGATCGCGGGTTTCGCGGTAAGCGCGGGAATCGTGACGGACGCTTGGGTGCCGTTGACGGTCGCATCGAGGAACGAGACTTGCCCATTGATCTCCGCCGCAACCAGCGGCGTAGTGCCCGCGGGAACGGGCTTATCGAGCGCGAGACTCACGGTCATCGGCGCGCCCAGCGTTTCGGGCACGCCAGCGATTCCGATCACGGCGGAACCACGATATCGCTCGTTGGCGCCAAGTTCGGGAGCAGCGTCGCGAAACAGCGTGATACTCGATCCGGCAGCCAGCGCGCCCGAGGCGAACGAGACCGAAGCGGCCCCGGTGGAGAGACTACCGCCGGCCGATCCGAGAACGGCTGATTTCTCCTGCACCCAGGAAGACACCACGGGCAGGCTGACGTTGTCTTGCGCGGTGGTTTGCGCGGCGGCGATGGCGAGCCGGCTCGATCCGGTGGGAACCGAGCGCGGGATTTGGATGTTGAGTTGGTAGAGTCCGGCGAAGTAAGGAGCTAGCCCAGCGAAGTAGAGGCGCGCGGGCTGACCAGCCACGGTGACGAGCGGCTCGTTGACGGCGTAGTTGACCGGCGAGGCAGCGCTTCCATCACCAGCGGGCGTTCCGGCGGCCACGGGTGGATCCACTTCGCCGAGTCCAGTGAGATAGACCACCACGACTTCTCCGGCTTTCGCGGGAGACGATGCCGTGACGAGCGAATAGTCGGCATGAAGCACAACCGCGTCGCCTTTGCCGTCTTGCGAAAGGGTGAACATCCGCGGCGCGCAGGGCACGATGGTGATGCTCGCTGCGGCGCTGGTTCCGCGTGCGTTCTTGACGCGAACCTGCCAGGCGCCGGTGATGCCGTATGGGATCTGCGCGTTGATCTGGCCAGTGGAAACGAAGAAGAGCGGCAGAGGCAGTGTCTGCGAGCCGGACGCTATCTCAACCGAGGCACTGTCGATCGCGGTTGGCAGCGGAGCCGACGAGGCGACCTTCGTTGCCGTAGCCAGATTCTGGCCATAGATGGAGACGATGGCGCCGGGCGCAATGCGGTCCGTGTAGTCGCCGGCATTCAGAACGGCGGAAAGCGACGGGCTCTGCGCGTTCGCAGCGGAAGCAGATAAAAATAGCGCGGCCAGGAGCAGTGAGCGCCTGCCATCGGAGTCGGAACTCATGGTGTCCTCCGGACTCCTACCCTGAGCCCAGATTACACCCAGTTCGACGGGAAAACAATGGTTCGTTTGGGGGGGCAGACATTGCCCCGCGACACCTAACCCAGTTGCCAGCCCTTGCGGAATTTCGGTTTCACGTAGCGATTCGCCTCGGTGTTGTTGGTGAAGCGCATGTGCGCGGCGTCCCACTCGAGCTTGCCTTCGAAATGGAGCGCGATGGAGCCGAGCACGATCCATTCGGTGAGCGGACCGGCAATGGAGAAATCCGAGCACGAACGCTCGCCGCCTTTGCAGGCGCGGATCCAGTCCCGATGATGTCCTGGTGAGCGAGTCAGGTACTGCGGCGGCACCTTGTACTCTTTGTGGCGAGACTCGGGCAGCAGGCGCACGTTTGCCGCGTAGGTATCCGTAGTGAGGATGCCTTTGTCGCCGACGAACACGGCGCCGTTGTTTTCCGGAGGCGGACCTGCGGGCCTGGCCGGAGCTTCTGCTCTTGCCGCGTCTCCCGAGCGAGCGCGTGGGCGCACCACTTCGGGCGCACCGAATGCTCCCGGACCGCCAATAAGCCGCTCTTCGGCGGCAACGCCTTGCGGGCGAAATTCGGGTCCGGTGGCGCCGTCATACCAGAAGAGCTTCACGGCCGGCATATTCGCGCGCGCGGGAAATTCGAATCGCGTCACCGATCGCTTGGGGAATGTGTGCGGGTTCTTGACTTCCTGCTTGATCACTTCCACGCTCGTGGGCGCGCCGAGCATCAGCGCCATGTTCGGAGCTCCGAGAATGTGGCAAGCCATGTCGCCCAGAGCGCCGCATCCGAAATCGAACCAGCCGCGCCAATTGAACGGCACATAGGCGGAACTGAAGGGCCGCATCGCGGCGGGGCCGAGCCACACATCCCAATCGAGCGTATCCGGCACGGATTCTTCCTTGGGCAGCGTTTCGATTCCCTGAGGCCAGACAGGGCGATTGGTCCAGGCGTGGACCTCGGTCACGTTGCCGATCTCACCGGACCAGATGATCTCGGCGGCGATGCGCGCGCCTTCGTTCGAGTAGCCCTGGTTGCCCATCTGCGTCGCGACCTTGTATTTGGCGGCGGCATCCTTGAGCAGGCGCGCTTCCCATACCGTTCGCGTGAGCGGCTTCTCACAGTAGACGTGCTTGCCGCGTTCCATGGCCCAGAGCGCGCCGGTGGCGTGCATGTGATCCGGCGTGGCGACGATGACCGCGTCGATGTTGCGCGCTTCCTTGTCGAGCATCTTGCGGAAGTCGGCATAGCGGGTGGCCTTGTCGAACTTGGTGAACATCGCGGCGGCGCGTTTGGAATCGGGGTCGGCGAGGGCGACGATGTTTTCCGAGGCGCAGCCGTTGATGTCGGATGCAGCGCGCCCGCCCGCGCCGATCGACGCAATGTTCAGCTTTTCGTTGGGTGACTTGTAGCCGAGCGACTTGAGGGAAACGGTGCTGCCGAATCCGCCTTGCGGGACGGCGCCCGCGAGCAGTCCGCCGAAGAAGAAGTGACGTCTGGACAATGTAGGCATACTCGAAACCTGCTCTACGATTCTATGCCGATATGAGGCCGGGCGCTTGCCGTCAGATGTCGAGGGCCAACTTGGCGAAGAGCTTCTTCCTGGTGGCAGTACCCGTGATGGGCTTTCCATTGTTGGTGACCATTTGCAAGCGGCGGAGCCATTCCGCTTTCTCCCACGGACAGTGGTCGACGAGAACCGGTATGATCCGCACACCTGTTCTCCTGCGGCGCTCGAGGAAAGTGGGTACCTCTTTCGTTCGGATGAACTCGGAGTTCAGAAAGGGCGCCGACACGAGGAAAATCGCAACCGTGGCGTCTGCCATGGCGTCTTCGATTTCCTGCTCCCACGGATCGCCGGGCCTGATCTTCGAGTCGTCCCACACATGCTCGATTACGCCTTCGCGCTGCAGGGCCGCCAACTGCTCCACCATGAGGTCCTTCGCCTCACGATCACGATGACTGTAGGAGACGAATATCCTCTGCAAAGACTCCCAGGGATTTTCCAGCCGCCTCAGGTGCTCGCAAAAGCGCTCGAAAGCCGAGGCGACGGGCGAGGCTGGAGCATCGAGCACCGCGATTCCTTCCTCGAAGCTGTTGGGCGAGTCGAGGGGAATCGACACACGCTCGAAATAGGAACGCAGGTCGCATCGTCCGAGTTGGAAGACTTCGCGAAACTCCGCCTCGAACACGGCGCTCGAGAGTGAGATTGCTTGCCGGACAAGGGCGGGCTGTGCTGATGGCAAGAGGCTCAGTAGTGGATAAATGATCAGTGGGCTTCGGCCGGCGAGAGTTCGTTCCGCGAGTACCCGCTTCACGACCTCTGCTGTTCCACGGAGGCTCTGTTGACTGGCTTGGAAAACCGTCACCACTACCGACGGCAGCACGTTCACGCAGATGCTCGACAAGGCAGAGCGCCCGGATCGGCAATCAATGAGGCACCAGCGGTATTTAGAAGCGAGGTGGTTCATCGCTGCCAAAAGAACTGGCGCGTGGTTCCGGTAAAGATCAGCCCAGTCGATCTGCGCGGATGGGTCGTCGTGTCGCCCTGCAGTCATGAGATCCACGCCAGGAGCCGCGTCGCGTGTAATGTACCGATCCAGCGGAATCTCGCGCTCCAACTTCTCCGGCGCCCCTTCGTCCTTCAGGTAGCCAGATGGTTGGCGCTGTATCAAGGCGACGAGGTTTCGGAAATAGTCCGCCACTCCGGCCTGCGGTGGATCCGCCAATTCGCGCGTACCCGGAAAGTAGCCGTGAAGACCTGGAGCTTCGAGATCCCAGTCGATGGCAAGTACGCGCTCGTGCGGATGGGCTCGTCCGAGAACAGCCGCCGTATTCGCCACGGCCGCAGTTCTTCCGGCTCCTCCTTTGTAAGAGTAGAAGGCTACGACGCGTCCTGGGTGGTCGATCACCTCCACGTCGGAGTTCCTACCAGCGAAGCGCAACCGGCTCGGGAGTTCGGTGCGGGAACGCAGACTGCTCGGGAAAAACGAAATCTGGAACGCCGGCGCGGATCCCGTTCTCGAAGAGGTAGGTTGCCTTGTCGAGCACGGCGTCGCCAATCGACACAACCGCCCGATTGAACTCCATCGAGCGATAGTACCGTCCCGCCAGCGAGACTCGTGACAAGTCAATCATCTCAATTTCCCTGCGTACGTCTCCTCCGTCACCCCGGAACAGCACGGGAAGAATTGCGGACTGAGACGGAACCAGCCTCCGTTCACTGAGTCTCTTCATCGCGGCCCACTCGCGACCGCATCGTTCACTGGTGAAGTACGTGGGCGCTAAAACGGCGATCATCGACACGCTGGAGGTCAGGGCCTGCTCGGTCTGGTCTCGCCATTCGGATTCCAACGGCTTCTGGTCGGCACTCGAGACAATCTGCGGATTGTCGAAGTAGAGGCCCAATTCGCCCCTGATAGCCTTGGTCAGATGCTCGACGAAGTCCGCAGTTACCGGGTTGTGCTGATAGCTCATGTAGCACAGGTACCGGTAACCAGCTTTCTCGAGCCAATCAGACATCGTTGCGTAGTCTCGCATCGGGCAACTCTTCGCCTTCATCGTATCAAACCCCAAAGAGGCGGACGCGCACGTGGCGGAGGAAACCGGATACACTAGCCGCATGACGACTCGACGCAACTTCCTCGCGGCCGCGCTTGCCGCACCTGCCTTCGCCGCCAAGGCCGGCAAGGACAAGGTTCCGTTCAAGCTGGGCGTGGCCACGTACTCGCTTCGCGAACTGCCGCGCACGGAAGCGATCGGGGCTATCAAGCAGATGGGCGTGCAATACGTGAGTATCAAGGAATTCCACCTGCGTTACAAGAGCACGCCGGAGGAGTTGGCCGCGGGCGTGAAAGAGTTCCGCGACGCCGGGCTCACGATCTTGAGCGGCGGCAACATCGGGCTCTCCGAGAACGACGAAGCTGCACTGCGCAAGTACTTCGACTACGCCAAGGCGGCCGGCATGCCGATGATCGTCTGCGCTCCGACGCATGCGACTCTACCGATCGTGCACAAGCTCGTCAAGGAGTACAACATCAAGGCGGCGATCCACAACCATGGTCCCGAGGACAAGCACTTCCCCACGCCGCAATCGGTGCTCGACGCGATCAAGGGCTTCGATCCGCGCGTGGGCTGCTGCATCGATATCGGCCACACGGCGCGCACGGGAGTGGATGTGGTGGAGGCGCTCAAGCTGGCAGGTCCACGGTTGCTCGACATGCACGTGAAGGACTTGAAAGATCTCAAGGACAAGAGCGCGCAGGTGGCCGTGGGCGAAGGCGCGATGCCGATGCGAGAGATCTTCGCCGCGCTGAAGAAGATGAACTACCGCGGCGGAGTGATGCTCGAATACGAGATCAATGCCAAGGCGCCGGTGCCGGGCATGATCAAATCGTTCGAGCACATGCGGAAGTTGATTTCGGAGATGTAGTCTGGCGGCACAGCCGCGCTGCCTCGCTCGCGAGTTCTCTCCCGCCGATGGACCAGTTCTACGAACCGGCTCTCGTTGTTGCCACAGGTGTCGCAATTCTCCTCCTTTTCGTGGGAATCGGCTACCTGAGATCTCGTCGTGCCGCAGCCTCCCCACGAGCCCAACGCGCCGCTCTACACGGATGGCGCTACGAAGGGTCCGATGAATGGACATGTCTGGTGCCGAACCGCTACCACTGGACGGCGCGGCTCAATAGCGTCGAGAGCCGGCCGGGCGCTGACGACAGCGTGCCAGTGCTTCTCTTCGAAGCGGTTTTCACGGTACCCACCTTCCTGCGCATCGACACGCAATCGCCTGTCGAGGCCGGCCGGTTGCTCGGCGGCGGCTGGCCTCAGGATCGCTTCCCGAAGCTACGGCTCCGCGTCGACGATCATCGTCTGCGCCTCGAGATTCCAGGCGACACATTCGGCGACGACTGCCAAGCCGAACAGTTTCTGCTTCTCGGTGAGCACCTCGTGAAGAATGCCGTCCGTTCGGGTCAAACAGCGGCCGGTGGCTAGCATCACTCCGCGAGTCACTGCCAGGGGCGCGCGGCGGACCGGTCCGCGATTGCTCGACCTTCTCGCACCTGGAGGGGGGTAGCGCACCAGCGCAGTCCTCTATATAATTCCCCCCAGCGATACTTCGCTCGAGGGGCCCTCGTGCAGCGTTTATTCTTCCTATCCGTACTCGCCTCGTTCTTCTCCTTGACTGCCTTTGCGCAGATCACCGCAGGTATCCGCGGCACAGTGACGGATCCCACCGGTGCGGCTGTGCCTTCCGCTCGCGTCACCGCCACCAGTACGGCGACCGGCTTTGCCGCCACGGCCACCACCATCGCCGACGGCGGCTACACGCTCAACCTGCTGCCGATCGGGACCTACCGGCTCACGGTGGAAGCCAGCGGCTTCAAGCTGTTCGAGCGCACCAACATCGCGCTCGCCAACAACCAGGTGGCCGGCATCAACGTGGCTCTCGAAGTCGGCTCCGTGAGTGAAAAGGTGGAAGTATCGAGCGGTGCGCCGCTGGTAAACACGCAGACCACGGAAGTGGGTCAGTTGATCGAGTCGAAACAAATCGTGGATCTTCCGTTGAACGGGCGCAACCCGATCCAACTGGCCACGCTGGTCAACGGAGTCTCGTCGACGCGCGTGCATACGGTGCTGCTCGGCACCGACGAGCGGGACGCATCGGCGCTTGCGGTAAACGGCAATCGCGTCACCATGACGCAGTACAACCTCGACGGCGGCGAGTACGCGGGCATGCGCATGAACGCGGGTCTCAACTTTCCGAACCCGGATGCGATCGCCGAATTCCGCTTCATCACCAACAACTACAGCGCCGAGTTCGGAAAGAACCCGGGCGGGGTGATGAACGTAGTGACCAAGTCGGGTACCAACGAGATCCACGGCAGCGCGTGGGAGTTCAACCGCAACAGCAACTTCGCCGCGAGAAGCTTCTTCTTGCCGCGCGTGGCGCCGCTCAATCAAAACCAATTCGGGTTCTCAGGCGGCGGTCCGGTGATCAAGAACAAATTCTTCTTCTTCGGAACCGCGCAATGGCTGCGCGTGCGCCAGGGCCGGGCCACGACCTCGTTTTCCCCGCCCACCACCGCCGAGCGCGGTGGCGACTACAGCGCTTTCGGACGCCCGATCCTCGACCCGGACAACAGCAACACGCCGTTCCCGAACGCGCGCATTCCGGCCTCGCGGCTTGACCCGGTAGCCTCGAAGTTGATCGGCACCACGCCTCTTCCCAATTCTCCCGACGGCCGTTTCCTCGGCGCGTTCCCCGAGCCCACCAACAACCGGCAATACCTGCTCAAAGGCGACTACAACATCAATGACCGCAGCCGCCTGACGATGTCGTGGTTCGACGACGGCACGCTCTCCACCTCGATCCTCGACTTCGGGCGCAACCAGTATCCGATCATCGGCGTCACCGGGCCGCCGGCCAAGCGTTCGAACGTGGCGATGCGTAACGCCATCGCCAACCACACCCACTCCATCCGCCCGAACATGATCAACCAGTTCCGTTTCGGATGGGTGCGCGTGCAGTGGGATAGCACCAACGAAGGCCGCGGCCCGAACCTGATCGACTTCGGCAGCAACTTCCCCAAGCAGCGCTTCCTCGACCTGCCGACCATGAGCGTGCCCGGCCGCATCAGCCAGTTCGGCGGCAATGACCTGGTGACACTCTCGAATGACTTCCAGTTCTCAGACATGCTCAATCACGTGGTGGGCCGGCACAACCTCAAGATGGGCGTGGAAGTGAAGCGCACGATGCTCGAGTCGCTTTCGAGCGGTAACGCACATGGAGCGCTGCTGCCCACCGGCGCCATCACCAACAACGCGCTCTCCGATTTCCACTTGGGCCGCTCGGGCATGTTCGTTTCGAACTTCCTCGGCGGCGACTACCGCCAGCACTACCAGGCATTCTTCTTCCAAGACGATTTCAAGGTCCACCGCAATTTCACGCTCAACGTGGGGCTGCGGTATCAGATTTCGAACCCGTGGTACGCCATCGAAACAGTGCCGCTTACCGAAGGCGGCTTCGTGCGGCCGGTGTCGACGCTCGTGCTGGGCGCGCAATCGCAAGTATTCGTGAATGCCCCCAAGGGGCTGCTCTATCCAGGTGACCCCGGCATCGCCAAGGGCGGCGTCAACACCGACAAGAACGATTTCGGTCCGCGAGCGGGCTTGGCTTGGGACATCTTCGGCAACGGCAAGACGAGCATCCGCGCCGCGTGGGGATTGTTCTTCACCACTCCGCAAGGCCAGGCGACTACGGGCGTCGCCTACAGCGCTCCGTTCTTCATCAACTTCAACGTTCCCGTGACGCCGAGCTTCGTGAGCCCGATTCCGGCCGCGTTGCAGAGCGCGTTCCCGGTGCCCACGTCGAGGAACATGAGCTTCCGGCCCTACATGCCGCTCACGCTGCAGGGCATGGATCCGAATCTAAAGAACGCGCAAGTGCAGCAGTTCAACTTCACCATCCAACAGGAACTGCCCGGCAAGATCGCACTGCAAGCAGGCTGGGTGGGAAATTCGACCACAGGTCTCGAGTACTTCAGCCATGTGAATCCGGCCGTATACCTGCCCGGCAACAACCCCGACGGCACGCCGCGTTCCACCATCGCCAACACGAACAACCGGCGCGTGCTGAATTTGCAGAATCCGCCGGCGGCGGGAGCTCCGTTCCTCTATGGTCCGATGACGCTGGGTGAATCGAAGGGCAACAGCAACTATCATTCGCTCCAGGTGGAAGCGCGCAAGAGCTTCACGCACGGCGTGACGCTGTTGATGTCGTTCACGCGGGCCAAGGCGATCGACGTGGCTTCTGTGCTGCTGTCGAACGGCTTGGCGACCGACGTTCCGCAAAATCCTGGCGACATCCGCGGAAGCCGTGGCTTGGCGGGCTTTGACCAGCGAAACCGCTTCGTGACGAGCCTGCTCTACACCACGCCGTCGCTCAGCCGGGCGGTGGGCGCGGCGTCGAATCCCGTGCTGGGCCGCTTCCTCGACCATTGGAACTTCGGATCGATCGTGACGCTGGCGGGCGGGTTCCCGTTCAACGTGACATCGGGCGTGGATAACTCGCGTACGGCTTTCGGCGCTGACCGGCCGAATCTCGTTGGCAATCCGTTCCTCGATACGGGTCGCTCGCGCAACGATCTCATCGCGCGCTACTTCAATCCGTCGGCCTTCGTGCTCAACAATGTGGGCGAGTTCGGCAACTACGGACGCAACGTGTTGATCGGGCCGGGAACGGCCAATGTCGACTTCACCGTGAACAAGGAATTTCCGGTGTCGGAGCGGCTGGGCAAGGTCCAGGTGCGGTTCGAGTTCTTCAACTTGTTCAACCGGCCCGGACTCGGAAATCCGGGCGGTAACTTCAGCGCTCCGGCGCAGTTGGGCAAGATCGTAAGTGCGGGTCCAGGGCGGATTATCCAGTTCGGCGGAAAGTATCAGTTCTGACTGGCACTATCGCACTCGGAGCAGGACGCCGTCGGGGTACCAGAACGGACCGTAGTAGCGGCCGCCGATTTGCGTGCCGGGTTCGAGATTCTTCTTGGCCCACGCTTTGCGTAGGGCGCGAATGATCTGGTCCTTGTTTCCCTCGAGGTCAATCGGATAGTCGGAGATCGGCGGCCCTGCATTGCGCTTTGCGTACACCAGCGCGAGGTCGGTGCCTGACGGATCTTGATCCCAGAGCGGTGTGCTGACCAAAAACCGCCACTCGCCGTTCTCTTTCAGCCAAACGGCGACGTTCGGTTTGAGCCCGTACTTGTCTAGCGCGTCGAGGATTTCCAGGCCGAACTTGACGTCAGGAACTACCAGTGTCGTTTCAACCATTTCAGCACTCCGTGCCGCCTGTCTTCAAGAGCATTGATCAAGCTCTCCGCCTGATCGCCGGTACTATTCCTGTACCTCCAGTGCTCATTCCATTTTCTCACGCTCTCCCAATTCGCGGCAAACTCCGGATCCGTCTTCCTCTCTTGATCCAGCAGAGGGCCCAACTCCGCCGCCGCGACCAATTGCACCAAATCATGCTTCCAACTCGCCTGCGCCCGCGGCAGATCCGGAAACTCGTACCGCACACTCATCCTCGCAATGCACGCCTTCAGTGCGCACTCCGCTGCATACCCCGCCAGGTAGAACGCGCCATCCGGACATCCGTTCCGGAGCAGCACTTTGGCTTCGTTGAGTCGAAGCCGGCTCAGCGCGCGCAGATCATTGCGCGTCACGTTGAGGCGAGTCTACCATCGCCGCCGCTCCAGCACCATTCCCCGGCGCTCGGCGCGGAGATATCCGTCCGATCCTGCGATATGCTGTTGCGCATGGCTCGTCTTCATTGCTGTCTCGCGCTACTCGCCGCCTGGCTACCCGCCGCAACGCCGCCCCAAGCGATTCCGTTCGAAGGTGTGCTCAGCATGCCTTCTCGATTGCCGAACGGGACCCTGGTCAGCATCCACGCCGAAGGCGCCACGTTCGGCGATCTCGAACGGGAGCGCCCGGAAATGCCGGTCTATCTACGCACCTCCGCGGACCACGGCCGCACATGGTCTGCCCCGAAACAAGTCTTCACCTATGCGGCGGGCAAGGGCGTGCTCATCCACCAGGTCTACACGATGGTGGATCGCCGCGGTGGATTGCACGCCTTCGGGGTGCGATATTACTCCCTGCCAAAGAAAGAAGACCGCTCCCAAGGCCACAGCGAGTTACTCCATAACGTATCTCGCGATGGCGGACTTACCTGGACCCCACCCCAGCGCGCCGATTTCGGACACGGCTACACGGGCGCCATCAATTCGATCGTCGCGCTGAAGTCCGGCCGGATCCTGGCCGCGCTCTCCTACACGAGCGATCATTTCGTGGAAGGCGTGGGCCAGATCGAGTTCCGCAGCGTGGCCTTCTACTCGGACGACGAAGGCGAGACATGGCGTGTCGCGAAAGACGACATCCGCGTACCTGCCGGTCCGCAGGTGGTGCATCCCGGGGCGATCGAACCGGTGCTTGCCGAACTGCGCGACGGCCGCGTGTGGATGCTGATCCGCACGCAAACGCTGCGCTTCTGGGAGTGCTTCTCTTCCGACAACGGCCTGACATGGACCGTGCCGCGCGCCACCCGGATCTGGGCGCCGGACTCACCCGGAGCAGTCACGCGCCTTCGCGATGGGCGCCTGATGATGGCCTGGAACGACCTCGCCAGCTATCCGAACGGAGTCACCGGTCACTATCGCCAGTATCTCTACGCCGCCCTCTCGAGCGACGAGGGCAAGACTTGGTCCACGCCCCGTTTCGTGGGTCCACTCGAGAAGCCCGACGGCCAGGGCAGCCGCGGAGATTATCCTTTCCTGTGCGAGGCCGCTGACGGATCCGTGCTGCTCTACTACACGCGCTTCGGGCTTCGGTCCGGCGCGAGCTACACGCGGCAGCACAACGAACTGGTCCGGATCGATCCGGCCTGGCTCGCCGAGAAGCGCGGGCTCGCCGAGAAGTAATGGACGCGTTGGTACAATAGAGAGTTTCCACTGCTCGGGCGTTCTCCGCGCCCGTACTCCCGATTCAAAATGCACGCATACCGCACCCATACCTGCAATGACCTTCGCAAGGAGCACATCGGCCAACGAGTCCGGCTCTCCGGTTGGGTCCACAATCGCCGCGATCTCGGCGGCGTCTCGTTCCTCGAGCTGCGCGACCACTATGGCGTCACGCAGGTGATGGCCACGCCTTCATCGCCGGTTGCCGACGCCGTGATGCGCCTTGCCAAGGAAACCGTGATCCGCATCGACGGCATCGTACGGGACCGCGGCGCGGGCAATGAGAATCCCAAGCTCGCCACTGGCGACGTGGAAGTAGAGCTCGACGCCTTCGAGATCCTCGGCGGCACCGACGTGCTTCCCTTCCCCGTTTTCCCCGAAACAGAAGTGGCCGAAGATGTTCGTCTGCGCTACCGCTTCCTCGACCTGCGGCGCGACAAGACGCACGCCAACATCGTGCTGCGTTCCCGCGTCATCGCGAGCCTGCGCCGCCGCATGATCGAGGAAGGCTTCAACGAGTTCCAGACTCCCATTCTGACCAGCTCGAGCCCCGAAGGCGCTCGCGACTACCTGGTGCCGTCGCGCGTGCATCCGGGCAAGTTCTACGCTCTGCCCCAAGCCCCGCAACAGTTCAAGCAATTGCTGATGATCTCGGGCTTCGACCGCTATTTCCAAATCGCGCCCTGCTTCCGCGACGAAGACGCGCGCGCCGACCGTTCGCCCGGCGAGTTCTACCAACTCGACGTGGAGATGAGCTTCGTTACGCAAGACGACGTATTCGCCGTCATCGAACACGTGCTGCATGGCGTGTTCACCGAGTTCCGGCCCGATCGCGTGTCGACGCCGCCGCCCTTCCCGCGCCTCACCTACGCCGACGCGATGCTGCGCTACGGCGTGGACAAGCCTGATCTGCGCAATCCGCTCCAGATCGCCGAACTCTCGGATCTCTTCGCCACGAGCGATTTCCGCGCCTTCGCGGGCAAGACCGTACGCGCGCTGGCCGGCGAAAAGCTAGCCGAGAAGTCGCGCTCATTCTTCGACGGGCTCGAAGCGAAAGCCAAGGAAGACGGCGCCGGCGGCTTGGCGTGGCTGCTGGTGAACGAGGATCGCTCGTTCAAGGGACCGATCGCGAAGTTTCTCACGCCGGAGCTCGGCGAGAAGATCCTCGAGCGCACCGGAGCCAAGCCAGGACACGCGATCTTCTTCTGCGCCGACAAGCGCGAAGCCGTGGTCTGCAAGGTGCTCGGCTCGCTCCGCACTACCCTCGGCAACGAACTCGGGCTCATCGAGCCGAACACCTACAAATTCTGCTGGATCGTCGATTTCCCCATGTTCGAGCGCGACGAAGAGAGCGGACAGGTCATCTTCTCGCACAACCCGTTCTCGATGCCGCAGGGCGGGATGGACGCGTTGAACGGCAAGGATCCGCTCGACGTCAAGGCCTTCCAGTACGACATCGTCTGCAACGGCGTGGAACTGAGCTCCGGCGCGATTCGAAATCACAAACCGGAGATCATGTACCGCGCGTTCGAGATCGCTGGCTACGGTCCCGAGGAAGTGGACCGCCGCTTCGGCGGTATGATCCGCGCGCTCAAGATGGGCGCTCCGCCGCACGGAGGCCTCGCGCCCGGCGTCGACCGCATCGTCATGCTCATCGCCGACGAGCCGAACATCCGCGAAGTGATCGCCTTCCCGATGAACCAAAAAGCGCAGGACCTGCTGATGGGCGCACCGTCAGAGGCCTCCGAGAAGCAACTCCGCGAGCTCCACATCAAGCTGCGATAGCGTCGCCTCAGTTGTCGCCATAGCGCGTCACGCGGTCGCTCTCGGCCACCAGCTTGCTATCGCCCCACACCGCGGTGTCACCCCAAACCACCGTATCTCCCCATACGACGGTGTCGCCCCATACGGCGGTGTTTCCAGTGACTCCAGCGGTGCTCCAGACGGCCCCGGAACTCCACAGTACATGGGATGCAAGCACGCGATCGCCCCAGACCACCGTGTCACCCCAAACGACGGTATCGCCCCAGACCGCGGTAGTCGCCTGAACGAGCGAAGCCGTGTTGGTGGCGGCGTCGAACGACACTGCAGGAGAAAGCGCCTGCCCCGTGAACGGCGTGGAATCATTCAACGCGGCCGTTACATCGAGATAGCCGGCGCCCACGGTGAAGATGTCACTGCGGGTGTGGTACGTCGCACCGGTCTTGTCCACGGTGACGAATTCAGCCGGAAAGCTCTTGCTGGCGGTGCGCATCAGCCTGGCCTTCACTTGATCCGGAGTCAAGGTGGGGAACCGGTCCAGCAGCAAGGCCGCCGCGCCGCTCACCATCGGCGTGGCCATGCTGGTGCCGCTCATCCAGAAGTAGGTGTTCGAAGCGTTCTTGTTGTTGCCTTTCGTGAAATACGAAACCGGAACGATGTTCTCGGGGTAGGTGAAGCCATTTCCAGTCTTGTAGTTGGAGAGAGTGGAGGCGATGTGATTCCCTGGCGCCACGAGATCCGGTTTCACCAGGTGATCGATCACGGTGGGGCCTTTGGAACTGTAGCTCGTCATCTGATCGTCTGAGCGCGCCGGCGTGTACATCGTCTTCATCGCGCCAACCGTGATCACATAGGGGTCGTTGCCGGGAGCCGTGATGGTGCCGTATCCATCGTTACCCACATAGCTGGTCCGTCCGAGATTTCCCGCCGCCACCACCACCACGATGCCGGCCTTCCACGCAGCTTCCACCGCCTGACACAGCGGATCGTTCTTGTAGCTGTCCAAAACCGGACGGCCGAGCGAAACATTCATCACCCGGATGTTGTACTTACCCTGCTTCTTGAGATCGATCGCGCGCTCGATGGCTTGAATCACGGCGCTATCGGCGCCGGCGCCGGTGGCGTCGAGAACACGGAGATTGATGATGTTCGCCGTGGGCGAGAGGCCCTTGATGGTGGCCGAGTATTTGGCGCCGGTCGAAGAGGCGCCGTTCCCGGCGGCAATGCCCGCCACATGCGTGCCGTGCCCGAACGCGTCGTCAGTAACGCTCGATGCCGTACCAGTCTGGCCCGCCACGAATGACTCCGAATAGACCACGCGGCTGGCGCCCGTTTTCCCCGTACCCCGCAGGTCAGGATGATCGGACACACCGCTGTCGATCACCACGATGCCCACCGGAGCGCCCGAGGTCACGTTCGCGGCGCGCGCGGCGGCTACCTGGTCTTGCGCTTGCTGCGCTCCCACCGCCGGCACCGAATAGTCGAGCGTGCGATAGACCTTGCGGTCGGGTGAAACGAACATCACCGCAGGGTCGGCCGCCAGCGCGGCCAACTGCGAGCGAGTGATGCTCACCAACGAAGCTTTGGTGGAATTGAGCCTTTTCTTCTCGCTGCAGCCGTGCGAGTCTTTCATCTTCTTCATCGTGACGTCGGTCGGCGCCACCGTGAACTGAACGATGGCATCCACCACGTCTGTCGCCGCCCCCTGACCGAAGTCGCTCGACAACTTGGGTCCGGCCAAACAAACCACCGACGCCATGATGAATCCGCACAACCGCGTCCAGTAGACTTTCATCATGCGACCAACGGAGCATCCAGGGGGCCACTCCTAAGTCCCTGAAAAGCCGCCCTCGGGCTCGCGCGGGGTAGGGACAAATCGTCAGTCACCCGGACAGTCTGTCCGGGACAGCCATCAGCGCGGCAGCACGATCCCGCCATCCACGCGCAGCACGCTGCCCGTGACATAGGAGCTTTCTCCAGTCGCCAGAAACCGCACAGCCCGCGCGATCTCCTCTGGCCGGCCAAGCCTGCCCCAAGGAAGGTTCTCGCCTTCCTTTTGGATCTGCTCTTCGGTGTAGAAGGTCCGCTCGCCGGGAGTGTCGATCCATCCGGGTTCGATCGAGTTGACCCGGATGCGATGCGGCGCCAGTTCCGCCGCCCACGTGGCAGCCATGTGATTCACCGCGGCCTTGGCTCCGTTGTAGGAGGTGGAAAGCGGAAAGGGGCGATACGCGTGCACCGAACTGATCATGATGATTGACCCGCCTTCGCCCTGCTCGATCATGCGGCGCGCGGCGAGCTGCGAGCAGTGAAACGTGCCCCACAGGATCACGTCCCAAACCTTGCGGACATCGTCGCACTCGAGCTCCACCATCGGCTTCCGGATGTTGATGGCTGCGTTGTTGACCAACACATCCACGCGTGGCGCGGCAGCGAACAGTTGCTCCATCTGGCCTCGGTCGCTCACATCGCCGCGAACGTAGATGGCTTCGCTCCCCGCCTCGCGCACGGCGGCGATCGTTTCATCGCCTGATTCGGCTCGATCGCAGAAGACGATCTTCGCTCCGGCCCTCGCCAGTTCCACGCACGAGGCGCGCCCGATGCCGCGCGCTCCACCGGTGACAATGGCGGTTCTGCCATCGAGAGAAGTCCGTTCCATAAAGGCCATACGACTCGATTATGCTTGAAGAGTCGTATCCATGCGCAACTACCCCCAGTCCCAACAGATTCTCGAACGCAACCGGCGCTTCATCCCCGGCGGCGTCGTGTCGGTGAACCGCTCGGTGACGCCGCAAATCGTATTCGTTCGCGGCCAGGGCGCCGAGCTATGGGACGCTGACGGGAACCGCTACATCGACTATCACGCCGCCTTCGCGCCGCACATGTTGGGGCACAACGATCCTGACGTGACGGCGGCCGTGGAGAAGGTGCTGCGCAGCGGAGCGAGCCTGTTCGGCACTGGCACCACAGAACTGGAAGGCGAACTCGCCGAGTTGATCTGCACGAACATTCCTTGGGTCGAATCGGTGCAGTTCCTCAACACCGGCAGCGAGGCCACCGCGCAAGCGATCCGGCTCGCCCGCGGCGTGACTGGCCGCGACCACGTTATCAACATGCAGGGCGGCTACAACGGCTGGCACAATGACGTGGCGAACAACCTCGCCACTCCGCTCGCGCAACTAGGTCCGCGAGTTTCGCCGGGCGAGTATCCATTCATGCCCATCTCGTCGGGGATCCCCGCCGCGCATCAACAACTGGTTCACGCGGTGAACTTCAACGATCTCGACTCGGTGCGATGGGTTTGCCAGCGCTATCCGATCGCCGCGCTGATCACCGAACCGATCCTGCAAAACATCGGCATCGTGAAGCCGCGCGCGGGTTACCTCGCCGGGCTGCGCAAGCTAGCGGACGAGTTCGGATTCATCCTCATCTTCGACGAAGTGAAGACCGGGTTCCGCCATGCCTTCGGTGGATACGCCGCAATCAGCGGCGTGCGGCCGGACCTCGCAGTCTACGGTAAGGCCGTCGCGAACGGATATCCGATGGCGGTGCTCGGCGGGCGAAAGGATCTGATGGACTGGTTCGTGCATCCGGACATGGCGAAGCGCGTGCTGATCGGTGGCACCTACAATGCGCATCCGGTGCCGACAGCGGCGTCGATCGCGACGATCCGGAAGCTGCTGGACAACGGTGGCGAGGTGTACCGGCACACAGACGCGATGGGCGCGCGAGCCGAAGCGGGCATTGCTGCGGTGATGAAGAAGGCCGGCATCACGGCGACAATTTCGCGCCAGGGTTCGGCGTTCTGTGTGTACTTCATGGACCATGCTCCGGTGGATTGGCATGATCTGGCTTCGCATCACGATTTCGCGCTGGATGAGGTATTCCGGCGGGAACTGATCGACGCGGGGGTCTACTTCTTCCCGATTCCGACGAAGCAGTGCTCGGTTTCGTTCGCGCACACCGAGGCGCATATCGACGAAACCGTGGCGGCGGTGGAAGGCGCGATGACGCGAGCGCTCGAGTCCCGAATGGCGGCCCGGTAACTCTTTGCGGATGCAGGCATTCGGCAGTTGCCTTGCCGTGTAGGGCGGGCTTTAGCCAGCGCAGGACTTCAGTCCCGCTGCCCGTTGGGCCACCGAGTGCCCGCAAGCTTGCACCAATTCCATCCACAGCGTACGATCAACTCATGCTCTCCCGTTTCTTTTCTCGCCGTGACGTGTTCCGCAGTGGCGCTTGGCTCGCCGCGATGCAGACCCTCGGTTTCAAGGCCCGTGCCGGATCCCTCGAGATCGGACCCAACATCTTCCAATCGATCGGCGTCCGCCCCTTGGTCAACTGCAAGGGCACCTACACCATCATCTCCGGATCGCAGTCGCTGCCCGAAGTGAAGGCCGCGATGGAAGCCGCGTCGCGCCACTACGTCCACATGGACGAGTTGATGAACGCCGTGGGAGCCCGCCTCGCCGAGCTCACCAAAGCCGAATGGGGCATGGTCAGCAACGGTTGCGCCGCCGCGCTCGCACACGCGACAGCGGCATGCATCGCCGGGGCCGATCCCGAAAAAATGCAACGCCTGCCCGAGGCTCACGCACTCAAGAACGAAGTGATCGCCCCGCGTTACTCGCGCAACGTCTACGATCACGCCGTGCGCGGCGTGGGCGCCAAGTTCGTCGAAGTGTCCACAAAAGACGAGTATCTGCGCGCATTCAACGAACGCACCGCGATGGTCATGATCCTCGCCTCACCCGAAGACACCGGACCGCTCGGCACCGAAGTGCTCGCGCCCATCGCCAAGGAAAAAGGCGTGCCCGTGCTGGTGGACGCTGCCGCCGAACGGCTCACCATTCCCAACATCCACCTCGGGCGTGGCGCCACGCTCGTAGCCTACAGCGGAGGCAAGTGCCTTCGCGGACCACAGAGCGCCGGACTCCTGCTCGGCCGCAAAGACCTGATTCAGGCGGCTTGGCTCCACTCGGCGCCGCACCACGCCTTCGGCCGCCCGATGAAGGCCGGCAAGGAAGAGGTGATGGGAATGCTCGCCGCCGTGGAGATGTGGGTGAAGCGTGACCACAAGGCCGAATGGGCCGCTTGGGAAAGTTGGCTCGATACCATCGCCACCAAGGCCAAGTCCGTGAAAGGCGTCTCCACCGAGGTGATCCAGCCCCAGGAGCTTTCGAACAACGCGCCGCAACTGCGCATCTCCTGGGACTCGGCTGCGCTCGGCATTACCGGCGCCGAGGCCGAGAAAGCGCTGCTCGATGGCACTCCACGCGTCATCCTCGGCGGCTCCTCCGGCGGCCGCCGCGGCGGTGGATCGAAGAGCTCCCTCACCGTCATGCCTTACATGATGATGCCGGGCGACGCGCAGATCGCCGCTGATCGCATCCAGCAGGTACTCTCCAACGTGACGCGCAAGGAACGCCCCGCTCCCGCCGCTCCCGCGGCCGATATCAGCGGACAGTGGGATGTCGACATCGAGTACATCGTCGGCAAGTCCAGTCACGGATTCGTCTTCGAACAGAAGGGCGGCGACCTGGTAGGCACGCACGCCGGCGAGTTCCTGGGCGGCGATGTTCGCGGAACCGTGGCAGGGAACGAGGTCTGGGTGCGCAGTTCGCACAAGATCGAAGGCACGCGCATCGGCTACGAATTCACCGGCGCCATCGCTGGCGACACGATGAGCGGCACTGTGGATCTCGGCGAGTACGGGCAGGCAAAGTGGTCCGCGCGGCGGCACAAATACGGCCAACCCGGCGGCGTGGTGCGGCCCGTCAAGACCGTTTGATCATCTCGGAAAATGTGGCTTCCCATAGCCTGGACGGTTTTCGGCGCCGCGTTCGTCTGGAATCATTTGCGCATTCGCCTCCGGCGTTCGAGCGAGCCCGAGAAACGAGTTCATCGCGATCCGTCTTCCAATTGGGGATTGCTGTTGCAGGCAGCCGGCGTGTTCGTTCTCTTGGCGTTTCCAGTTCCCCATCGCGTCCGCTGGGATCTCTTCGCCGCGACCATCGCCGGCGTCTCCATCGGACTCACGTTCTCCGCGCTTCATCACTTGGGCCGCCAGTGGCGGATTCAAGCCGTGGTCACCGACGATCACGCGCTGATCACCAGCGGCCCGTATTCCTGGGTTCGCCATCCGGTTTACCTGGCGTTTCTCGGCATGTTCGTGGCGACTGCAATGGCGCGCGCCTCGGCGTGGTCGGGCTTGACGGCGGTCGCGATTTTCCTGGTGGGAACCGCGATCCGAATCCGTGCCGAAGACAGAATCCTCTCCGCGGCTTTCCCGAACCAGTTCCCCGCCTACCGGGACCGTGTGGGAGCTCTTTTCCCGAAGCTCCGCTGACCTATCCTGCATGAAACTGTAATCGAAAATTGACAAAGGCGCACTATCCTGTCTCTTAGGACCCCGTTGCTTCAGACAGCCTAGGAGTGATTTCATGCGTGCTCTCGCAGCCCTACTTGCGCTCAGTGCGGCTTTGTTGGCGCAGACAGATGCGAACAAAGGCCAGATTTCCGGCGTTGTGCTCGACGCCAACCAAGCGGTGATTCCCAATGTTCCGGTGAAAGTCCGGAACACGGCGACTGGCCTGGAGCGCCAGATGAACACCAACGAAGCCGGCCAGTATCGCGCCGTTCTGCTCGATCCCGGCGCCTACGATATCGAGGCCACGGCGAGCGGCTTCGCGCCCGCCAAGATCGAGGGAGTTCAAGTCACGGTCGGATCGGCCATCGTGCTCGACATAGTGATGCAGGTCGGCTCCACCGCCACCACCATCGAGGTCGGCGCCACACTGATCAACGTCGCGCCAGCGCCATCGGCCACGCTGAACAATCAGGCCATCACCAACTTGCCGATCAACGGACGCCGATTCCAGGACTTCGCCGTCCTGACGCCGACCGTGCAGCTGGATCCCTCACGCGGCCAACTCACCTTCGCAGGCCAGCGCGGCATCAACTCGAACATCATGCTCGATGGCGCCGACTACAACCAGCCATTCTTCGGCGGCATCCGCGGCGGCGAGCGCTCCGGCAGCATCATTACAGTGCCGCAGAGCGCGATTCAGGAATTCCAGGTTGTCACCACCGGTTACTCGGCCGAGTATGGCCGCTCCACCGGCGGCGTGCTCAACACCATCACCAAGTCAGGCGGAAACGACATCCACGGCGAAGCCTTCTATCAGCTCCGTCACAAGGAGCTCGGCGCAAAAGACCCGGTGCAGTTGATCGCCTCGCTCGAAACGCTGCAGCAATTCGGCGGAGCTATCGGCGGCCCCATCAAGAAAGACAAGCTCTTCTTCTTCGGCGCGGGCGAAGTCCAGCGCTCACGCACGCCGCGCCGCGTGCTGTTCGCGCAACTGCTCAATCGCGCCACCACGCCCGCCACCAAAGAAGCGTTCGACTTCTTCAAGAGCGAAGAGAAGCCCTTCAACCAGACCAACAACGCCAGCGCCATCACGGCGCGCATTGACCACCAGTCGCAGAAAGGCCACCGCCTGACGCTGCGCTACAACTTCAGTGACGCCAGCGCCGAAAACGCCGTCTCCGTGGGCGGCGCGCTCGATCCGTTCACAAACCGCGCCTTCTCGAATGACGGCATCGAAAAAGACCGCATCCACAACGGAACCGCGCAATACACGCGCCTGCTCTCGCCAACGATGGTCAACGATTTCCGCGCCGGCGCCAGCTACGAACAGCGCCCGCGGTTGGCCAACTCCGCCACGCCGCAAATCGACGCGCGCCCCATCGGCCTGTTCGGAGCCCGAAACTTCCTGCCCACTGTGCAAGACGACAAGCGCATCCAGTTCAACGATGGACTTTCGATCAGCCGCGGCGCCCACACCATGAAGTTCGGCATCGACTACAACTACATCACCACGTTCCAGTCGTTCGGCTTCAATCAATTCGGCGGGTTTGTGATTACCAGTTCGAACGTCGACGAGATTCTCGACGTGCTCGGCACCGGCGGCTCCATCCCCAACCGCTTCGATTCCCGCACCGTCACCTATCAACGCCAGATCGGCAACCTGCTCGCCAGCTTCAACATGCATCAGATCGCCGCCTTCGCGCAGGACTCCTGGCGGATCAACTCGCGCCTCCAACTCGATTTCGGCCTGCGTTGGGAAGCGCAGCGCAACCCTGGCGCCGAAGCCAACAACCAATCGGTTGTCGATCGCGTGAATGGCTTCCGGTTCCCCAACGGCATGACCGTCGACCCCACCAAGATTCAGAACAACTACAAGCAATTCATGCCGCGCCTCGGCATCGCCTGGACCCCGGTGTCCGGAAGCCACCGAACGGTGGTTCGCGCGCACACCGGCTTGTTCTACGCATCGACGCCGCTCATCGTGTTCGCCGGCCCCACCAACAATTTCCGCCTCCCGCCGGGTGACGTGTCGATCACGCTGGCGCCCACCGCCACGCAGACCGTCTACCAGCAGTTGCTGGCCGCAGGCGTGGACCTCAATCGCACTCCGCTCGATCAGCTTCCGGCCATTCCGCTCGATGTCGTGCAGCGCGCCTCGCAGCTTGCCCTGGGCGGTCAAACGCGCGATCCCTTCGCGGGCGCAGCGCTCCTCGCCGCAGCCAGAGATTTCCAGAATCCGCGCGCGTTCCAAACCGGAGCGGGCGTGGAAACGGAAGTGTTCAAGAACTTCGTCGCCGGTGCGCAGTTCAATCTGCTCAATACGGTTCACTTGCAGCGCAACCAGGACTACAATCTACCCGCCCCGTTCATCCGCGCGGGCGACCTTTCGCAACGCCCCACCTACGGGCTTCGCACCGGCGGGTTGCGGCCGATCCCATCGCTCGGATCGATTACGGTACGCGCGTCCTCGGCTCGCTCGATGTACCGCGGCGTGACGCTCTCGGGCCAATATCGCGCCAAGAAGCTCCAGTTCGGCGCATTCTACACCTGGAGCCAGACGTTCTCCGACGACGACACCGAGCGCGACGCCAGCGGCTTCAACTACGCCGACCCCGCCAACTTCCGCGCCGACTACTGGTATTCTCGCAACGACATTCGCCACCAGTACACGAGCTACGCCACATACCCGTTGCCATGGGGCTTCGAAGTGAGCGGTATCGTCCGCGCCCGCAGTGGCCAGGTGATCAACCCGGTTACCGGCGGCGATCAGAACGAGGAGTTCGGCACCAATGACCGCCCCTATGGCGCTCCGGGCGTGTCGCTCCAGCGGAACTCGTTCCGCAACCGTGCTGTCTACAACGACGACTTCCGCGTGCTCAAGAACTTCAAGCTCGGCGACGTCCGCCGCATCCAATTCTCGGCCGAGTTCTTCAACCTGTTGAATCTCGACAACGTTGTCTACGCCAACGCCAACGGTTCGATCCTAACGGGCGGCATCTACGGACTCGGCATCGGAACCAACGGCCAGTCCGTCGCCATCGATCCGCGCTTCCAGCGATTGCGGTTGCCCGACGGCACGTACGATCGCAACAACCAGCAGATCGGAACTCCGCTGCAGATCCAGTTCGGACTCCGCTTCTTCTTCTAGTGCGGGGCAGCTTTCAGCCGAAGCCACCCAGTCCCCGAAGAACACTGCCCCCTGAGGGACAATAGGAGTGAGGCGTCCCGACCATCACCCAACAAGCCGAATTCCGCGTCCACGGCCTCGACTGCGCCGAAGAGGTGTCGCTGATCCGCCGCCGGCTCGACTCTGAACCCGGCATCGGCGAACTCGCCTTTGATGTGGTGCGCGGCAAGATGGCGGTGATCTACGAGCCCGCCAAAATCGTGCCCGAGCGCATCCAGCGCGCGGTGGCCGAGACGGGGCTTCGCTGCGAGCCTTGGACCGAGCTCAGCGAACGCAGTTCCTCGCGGGAACATCACGGCAAGATCGCGCTCGCGGCGATCAGCGGCGCTTCTATGCTCGGCGCGATGATCTGGCAAGGCGTCACCACCGGGAACCTGCTCACCGCGATGCTCGCGCACGAGCACACAGGCCATCACATGAGGTGGCCCGTAATCGCGCTCTGCGCATTGTCCGTGGCCACAGGCATGTTCTTCGTGCTGCCCAAAGCGGCGTTCGCGCTGCGGCGCCTGCAGCCCGACATGAATGCGCTCGTGCTGATCTCGGTGTTGGGCGCGGCGTATCTCGGCGAATGGATCGAAGGGGCGACGTTGTCGTTCCTGTTCGCGCTTGCGGCTCTGCTCGAAACCTATAGCTTGGCGCGAGCGCGCAAAGCGGTCACCGCGCTGATGCAGTTCGCGCCAGGAGAAGCATCCGTTGTTCACCGCCATCACGACCATGACCACGAACATCGCGTTTCGGTGGACCAGGTCCAGGTCGGCTCGCTCGTGCGCGTTCGCCCCGGTGAGCGGATTCCCTGCGATGGCGAAGTCGTCTCCGGCGCGTCTGGCGTGAATCAGGCGATGATCACGGGCGAGTCGGTGCCGGCGTGGAAAGCGCAAGGCGACGTGGTCTACGCGGGAACCATGAACGGCGACGGAGCGCTCGAGATCCGCACCACGCGCCAGGCTTCCGACACCACGCTGTCGCGTATCATTCGCATGGTGGAAGGCGTACAGCACCGGCGTGCGCCGAGCGAGCAGTTCGTGGAGAAGTTCTCGCGCGTCTATACGCCGCTCATGATGCTGCTCGCTCTGATCGTCGCCACCGGACCGCCCATGCTGCTCGGCAAGAACTGGGGCGACTGGTTCTATCAGGGCATCACGATCCTGCTGATTTCGTGCCCGTGCGCTCTGGTGATCTCCACTCCGGTGAGCATCGTGGCGGCGCTGGCTTCGGCCGCTCGAGAGGGCGTTCTCGTCAAGGGCGGCGCGTATCTCGAAGAGGCCGCCGGGCTGCGTGTGTTCGCCTTCGACAAAACAGGCGTTCTCACTTCGGGCAGCCCGCACGTGGACAAGCTGATTCCGCTCAATGGTTTCACGAATGAGGAAGTGCTCGGGCGCTTGGCCGCGCTCGAGTCGCGAAGCGGACATCCCTTGGCGCAAGCCGTGTTGCGTTACGCGCAATCGCTCGGGGTGAAGCCCCGCGATGTGCGCAATTTTCAGTCGATGCAGGGCCGCGGAGCCGAGGGCGAGATCGACGGCGAGCGCTTCTGGGTGGGAAGTCCGCGCCTGATGCAGGAGAAGGGGCTGAGGGTGGAGGGCGTGCCGGAGTCGCTCGATGCCGAGCAGGAAAAGACCCTCGTGGCCTGCGGCACTGATCGCGATGTTTGGGCACTGATCGCGCTGGCTGATCCGCTGCGGTCCGATGCGGCTGAGACCATGCGGCGCTTGCGCGAGACTGGAATCGAGAAGATCGTGATGTTGACGGGCGATAATCCGGCCACGGCATCTCGTGTGGGCAGGAGCATGGGCGCCGACGAGGTTCGGGCCGAGTTGCTGCCGGAAGACAAGACGACAACGGTGCAAGAATTGAAGCGCCTTTACGGCAAGGTCGCGATGGTGGGCGACGGCGTGAACGACGCGCAGGCGATGGCTGCGTCGACAGTGGGAATCGCGATGGCAAGCGCGGGCATGGACGTGGTGATGGAAACGGCGGACGTGGTGTTGATGTCGGGCGGATTGAGCCGGCTGCCGTTCCTGATCCATCACGCGCGCCGGACAGTGAACGTGATCAAACAGAATGTGGTGATCGCGTTGGCGCTGAAGGCGGTGTGTTTGCTGTTGGCATTCCTGGGTGTGGCGACCTTATGGCTGGCAGTGGCGGCGGACATGGGCGCCACCATGATGGTGACTTTCAACGGCCTGCGGTTGCTGCGGGCGTCGCGCGTGGCGGAGTGACTCGGCGGCTGGCTTGGCTAGCCCGTCTTTTCGATCGCGTCATTCAGCGCCCACTCCACTTCTTCCTTGGAGAGCGGTGTGCTGATGAACAGTTCCTGGCGCGCGCCGGCCGAGAGCGCGATGGCTTTCCAGCCGTTGGTCACCGGGACCGTGACCCGGACCTTCACGGCTCCGCGCGCGTCGCGAACGGGGCGGATGACGCCGGGTACGATGGAGCGCACTTCCTTGTTGTCTTTGAGGAAGCGCTCGAGCACGGGGCGAAGTCCGTCGATGATGCTGTGTTCGATCTTGAGGCGGTCATTGGCGGTTCGCAGCTTCATGGGGCAAGCCCGAGTATAGCTACTCGAGGCGATGCTAGATTAGTCAGCGGAGTACGATGCTCGATCGCGACATGATTCTCGAGGCATTCGGCCGGTTGTCGGAGAAGTTGGCGCAACACGGTGTTGTTGACGAAATCAGCCTGCTCGGTGGGACCGCGCTAGTGCTCGGATTTCAGGCTCGGCAGTCGACAAAGGGATGTCGATGCGATCTTCGCTCCGGTAGACATCGTAAGGCAAGAGGCGCGAAAGGATTCGTCTCAGAGAAGGCTGCGTTTCGGGAGTTGGACGGCCTCGACCTGCCCAATCTGCGAGTGCAGGCTCCGGCGGCGGCGTACCTTCTCGCGATCAATGCGAAAGTGGAACTCGCAGCCTTGCGGGCGAGCCGCGGCACGGGACAGACGGGCGGTCCAGCGTGATTCCGCGGGACCCGGGGCCAAGCCGCCGCCCCCACTCGCTGGCTGAAGTTGCCGAATGGAGCATGACGAAGCTTCGTACAACCTCGCTGACTTCCTCCACGAGTTCGAAATTCGCCAATCAGCCGAAATGCTGATCGAAGAACCGCAACTGAGGGCCGGGGTCTTCGATCAGGGCGATGTCTTCGACGCCTACCTTGCCGCCACTGCATCCATGCTCTCGCGCCGCATCGGAGCCTCGCGGCCCGAGTGGGCGGACCGGCCCGAGCGTTACCTGCGAACGCCGTGGTTTTCGAGTCCCGGACCGGCCATGTGTGGTGGACCCCATTTCTTGGACAAAAAACAGGCCCCTTGTTAGATGGTGTGCGGGCATGGAGAATAAGGAGATCCGATGCCCAGAACCCGCAAGAATCATCCGCCGAGCCTGAAGGCCAAGGTAGCGGTGGAAGCGATCAAAGGACACAAGACGACGGTGCAGATCGCACAGATGTTTGGCGTGCACCCAACGCAGGTCGGAGGGTGGAAGAAGCAAGCGTTGGCCGGATTGCCCGACGTGTTCGGCAATGGCCGTGACCAATTGCGACAGCAAGCCGAGGCCGAGAAGGACGAACTGTACAAGCAGATCGGCCAACTGAAAGTGGAGTTGGACTTTCTCAAAAAAGAGGCGGCCTCGGCTGAGGACAAACGGCCATGGATCGACACCGAACATTCCCGGTTGACCGTGCAGCGGCAGTGCGAATTGCTAGGGCTGGCGCGTTCGACCTACTATCACCAGCCGCAGCCGGAGAGCGCCGAGAACCTGAAGCTGTTGCGGCAACTCGACGAATTGTACATGCTGCGGCCCTTCTACGGCAGCCGAAAGCTGGCCGTCGAGCTGGGCGTGAACCGGAAGCGCGTGCAGCGGCTGGGATGCGCATTCTCGGTATCGAAGCACACTACCCCAAACCCAACCTGAGCCGTCCGGCACCGGCCACCAGGTGTATCCTTACCTGCTGCGCGGCGTGACGATCGACAAGCCGAACCAGGTCTGGAGCACCGATATTACCTATCTCCCGATGCGGGGGAGGCTTCCTCTACCTGGTGGCCGTCATGGACTGGTACAGCCGCTACGTACTGAGTTGGAAGTTTCCAGCACCCTGGACATCAGCTTCTGCCTCACCGCCCTGGAAGCTGCCTTCGCCTTCGGCCAGCCCGACATTTTCAACTCCGACCAAGGTGCGCAGTTCACCTCGCCGCAGTTCCTCCAACCGTTACTGCAGCGCCAGATCGCGATCAGCATGGATGGCCGCGGGCGGGCACTGGACAACGTCTTCATCGAACGGCTGTGGCGCTCGCTCAAGTACGAACTCGTCTACCCCGGCGACTTCCAGGACGGAGCCGAACTCCATGCGGCCCTCGGCTCCTACTTTCATTTCTACAACTACCAGCGGCCACACCAGGCGCTCGGCTATCAAACGCCAGCCGACCTGTTCCCACACAAACGCAAAAGGAAGGAGACTTTGACTTGATGGGGGACGCTGTCCCCCAAACCCCCTGGGATTTACCGCTTTGGACCAGAGTGGACGGGTTGGCTGCATTTTGCCCTTGCAATTTTCCGCCACTCCCGTACAATCAATTTGCTTGCCCGGAGGATAGAGCTCTCCAGGGATGGAACTCGAGCGCCGTGCAAGTCCGGAGTGAACGGCGGTCCCACGACCGCCTCACCCTTTCCCCGCGCCACCATCTAAGGACGTCGATTTTTTTGTCCAACCGATGGGGTCCACCTCAATGCGCGCATGTTTGTTGCTCGAGAGTCCGGCAGCGTTCCGGTCGCGGAACCTGTTCGTCACTTCCAACGTGCTCTCAGTGGCGTAGGACTCACGCCGCGGCCAACGCCGCTTCCGGGATCAGCTCGGCGATCGATTCCACCACTTCGGTGGGCGCGTACGGATACTCGCGCAGCGAGGCGCGCGTGGTGGACCCGGTCAGCACCAGGATGCTGCGGAAGCCGAGATCGGTGGCTCCACGGATGTCGGTGTCCATGGTGTCGCCGATCATGGTGACTTCGTCAGTGGCGAGGCCGATGCGCTTGCGCGCGGCTCGCATCATGAACGGATTCGGCTTGCCCACGTGATACGCCTTGCGCCCTGTTGCGGACTCGAGCATGGCCACGATGGCGCCGCAACCGGGACGGGGTCCATTGTCGGTGGGGCACCAGGTGTCGGAATTAGTCGAGACGAGATGCGCGCCTTCGGCGATGAAGCGGTGCGCCTGCTCGGCCATCTCGAAGTTGAGCACGCGCCCTTCGCCCACTACGACATAGTCGGGCTGATCGCGCGTGATGGCGTAGTCGATTTCGTTGAGCGCGGGGAGCAGGCCGCCCTCGCCAATCACGAACGCCGTGCCTTTGCGCTTCTGGCGATGGAGCCACTCGGCGGTAGCCATCGCGGACGTGTAGACGTGATCTTGCGTAGTGTGGATGTCGAACTTGGCCAGCTTCACCACCACGTCACGCGGCGTGTAGGCCGAGTTGTTGGTGAGGAACAGGAAAGGAATTGCCTCCGACTGCAAATGACGGATGAATTCCGCGGCGCCCGGAATGGCTTCCGAGCCGCGATAAATCACACCGTCCATATCAATGAGATAACCGTGCTTCATATTGTTTGTGGAACTCCTTCGAGTATTTCAGGCTCCGATTGCAACCCAATGACAGGAAGAGCGCTCGATCGTGACGGGTCAAGAACTGACGGGATGAGAGAGGCTACGAGGCTAGCTTCATTATACCAGCCAGTGCTGAATGCGGCCAGGCGCAGAGGGTGGTAGCGTAGAGACATATGGGTACACAGTTGCAGGGAGGACCTCTCGATAGGCTCGACCAATGGGACGACTTCGTCAAGGCCCGCTATCGCGCCGACCGCAAGAAGGAAGAGTTCCGCGTCTACGACGACTCTTCGCCGCAGGTGGTGAAGGATTTCTATAAGCTCAACCACACGCTCCAGACTCGCGATTTCGTCAAAGGCAAGCAGGCCGAGTACCTGCCGCTGCGCAAATGCAAGATGAGCGTTTGGGAAGCGATGGACAAGCTCGAGAAGCTGGTGGACGACAGCGATCCCGACACGGACCTTTCGCAGATCGCGCACAACCTCCAGACGGCCGAGGCGATTCGCAAGGCCGGGCATCCGCGATGGATGATCCTCGCGGGGTTCATTCATGACCTCGGCAAAGTGCTGTGCCTGTTCGGCGAGGAACAGTGGGCCGTGGTGGGCGATACGTTCCCGGTGGGATGCGCGTGGTCAGACACGATCGTGTTCCATCAATACTTCCGCGACAATCCCGATTCCAAGATCCCTGAGTTGCAAGCCGAATGCGGCGTCTACGAGCGCGGCTGCGGACTCGACAAGGTGGACATGTCGTGGGGCCACGACGAGTACCTCTATCACGTGGTGAAGCCGTATCTGCCCGAACCCGCGCTCTACATGGTCCGCTATCACTCGTTCTATCCGGCGCATCGCGAAGGCGCGTATCAGCACCTGATGAACGACCATGATCGCGAGATGTTCGCCTGGGTGCGCAAGTTCAACCCGTTCGATCTGTATTCGAAGAGCGATTCGGCGCCGAACATGGCTGAGTTGAAGCCCTTCTATGAGGAACTGGTCGACGAGTTCTTGCCTGGCCAGTTGCAGTGGTAGGTCAGTGGCGGGACTGAAGTCCCGCGCAGGCTGAAGCCTGCCCCACATGGCAAAGCCGGTAATACAATCGGACAATGGTTGATTCTTCCGGCTGGCTCCGGCGTGCTGCCGTAGCGGTCGCGCTACTCCCGTTGGTCGCGCGGCTGCACGCGCAGCCGCTACCCGGAACCGCACCCCTCTCGCGTCAAGGCGACCTCGCGATGGACATGGTCGCCTCGATCGACCGCTATCTTCTCGATCGGCTCGGCTCCTCAGCTACGCGGCGGCCCGCGCCAACAGCGGAGTCGCGGCAACGGCTGCGAAAGCTGATCGGCGCCGTCGATCAGCGGGTTCGCTTCGACTCGCTCACGCTCGATGGGACGCTCGCGCACTCGGCCGTGATCGGTGAGGCGGACTCGTTCGAAGCACTCGCTGTGAGGTGGCCCGCGATCAACGGTATCGAGGGAGAAGGCCTTCTGCTTCGTCCGCGTAATGGCGCCAAGGCGTATGTGGTCGCCGTGCCCGACGCCGATTGGACCCCGGAGATGCTCGCAGGTCTCGCGCCCGGCGTCCCGCCCGAGCAGCAGTTCGCGCGGCGTCTCGCCGAGAGCGGTTGCCTGGTGCTCGTCCCCTACGTGCTGGATCGCAACGATGAGTTCTCCGGAAACCCGGCTGTGCGCTACACCAACCAGCCGCATCGCGAGTTCGTGTATCGCATGGCGTACGAGATGGGCCGTCACATCATCGGCTACGAGGTCCAGAAGATCCACGCGGCGGTGGATTGGTTTTCGAAGCTCGATCCGAAGCTGCCCATGGGCGTGATCGGATACGGCGAAGGAGGCTTGCTCGCGCTGTTCGCTTCCGCGCTCGATACGCGCATCGCGGCTACGGTGGTAAGCGGCTATTTCCAGAAGCGCGAGTCCGTTGTGTGGACGGAGCCGATCTATCGCAACATCTGGTCGCAACTCGAGACTTGGGGCGATGCGGAGTTGGCGGGACTCATCGCGCCGCGGGCGTTGATCGTGGAGGCTTCGCCGCATCCGAAGGTGACGGGTCCGCCGCCGGAGCGCGATGGCCGTCGAGGCGCAGCTCCGGTGGGGCGCATCGTGACACCGGATGCGGCTGTAGTGCGGGCGGAGTTCGAACGCGCGAGCCGGTTCCATCCGAAGGCGGTGTTGGTGGAAGGCGGTCCGGGGGCGGCGGATACGCTCGATGGGTTCCTGCGATCTCTCAACGTGACCACCGGTCTCGGCCGCGCGCAGAACATGCGCCTGCACCGGCGCGTGGAGGGTCGCGTGGAGCGGCAGTTCCGCCAGATGGTCGACCACACGCAGGTGTTGATGCGCGCGAGCGAGCTTCGCCGCAAAGAGTACTTTGCGCGACTCGATCGCACGAATCTCGAGACGTTCGCCGCCACGGTGGAGCCGTATCGCGATTCGTTCTGGACCGAGGTGCAAGGCAAGATGCCGCCGGCTTCCGAGGCCTTGAAAGCGGAGACGCGCAAGAGTTACGACACGCCGAAGTTCACCGGTTATGACGTCGTGATCCCAGTGTGGGGCGATGTCTACGCGTCGGGCATTTTGCTGTTGCCCAAGGATCTGAAGCGTGGCGAGCGGCGTCCGGTGGTGGTGGCGCAGCACGGGCTGGAAGGGCGGCCGGAGTTTCTGGTGGATCCGAAGGACCCGCGCAACGGACAGATCTACGCGAAGTTCGCCGCCGCGATGGCCGAGCAGGGCTTCATCGTGTTCGCGCCGCAGAATCCTTACATCGGGCTGGACGTGTTTCGGACGCTGATGCGCAAAGGGAATCCGGTGAAGCTTTCGCTGTTCAGCTTCATCATCGGCCAGCACGCGCGCATTCTCGACTGGCTCGAGACGCAGCCGTTCGTGGACCCGAAGCGCATGGGATTCTACGGGCTCTCCTATGGCGGCAAGACCGCGATGCGCGTTCCGGCGGTGGAGAAGCGCTATGCGCTCTCGATCTGCTCGGGCGACTTCAACGAGTGGGTGTCGAAGGTAACGAGCTATGACGCGCCGTTCAGCTACATGTTCACGCAAGAGTACGACATGCTCGAGTTCGATCTCGGCAACACGTTCAACTACTTCGAGCAGGCGATGCTGATCGCGCCGCGGCCGTTCATGGTGGAACGCGGGCATCGCGACGGCGTGGGCATCGACGAGTGGGTGTCGTCGGAGTTCGCCAAGGTGAGGCGGTTCTACACGCAGATCGGGATCGGGAACCGGACGGAGATCGAGTACTTCGATGGTCCGCACATGATCCACGGGGTGGGGACGTACGAGTTCCTGAAGCGGCACTTGGGTTGGCGGCGATAACTGAGCTCGCGGCCTGGGGACGATGCGTTTGCCGGCGCCGTTGAATCGCTCCTCCATGGCCTGTGCGCCGTAGCCATCGCAGAACCAGCGCGCCGCGTCCCTTGCACTCGCGGCTTTTCTGAGGCGCTCTTCTGCGGGAAATGTGGTTCGAATGGAGGCGATCAAGTCATTGTCAGAGTCCTGGAAGGTGGCGTTCTGTAGATTGGCATCGAGCGAAGACGCGAGCGAGAACCGCTCGATTGTTTGGCTGTCGACGCTGCATACCAAGACACTCATCCGGGATGCATCCGCACTCCAACCTACCCAGACATGACTGGCCCCGCGCATGATGCTCCAGGAGGCAAACGTGGGCTTGCCGGTCTCTGCGAGCGCTTCGATTGCCACACTCGGCGAGCCAAGCAAGACGGACACTCGCGCTACGGCTGTGGCAGGCGAATGGAACACATACTCGACGCGGCGATCGCGACGGAACGGCCAAGGTGCGGCGAAGAACAAGTAGGCGGCCAGGGCCCATCCGGTGCAGAGCAGCCAACGGGAGTTCGTGCGGGTTAGCATTGGTGCACCTGATTCAGGACCGACGGTGGCCTCGGAGTCTGCGCGTCATTGGCGCGGGTGCTCATTATTGAGCTGGCTTTGGCGCTATCTTCGCCTTGAATGCAAGGGCGCCGGGAGCGAGCGCTGCAGTGCGCGCAGGCACGCTGAAGCGTAGGCCAGATGGCGGCGGAGCCGCAATCCCGAGACACTGAGCGTCCTACGAGCGAACGCGTCCACCTCGGAAGCGGGACTGAAGTCCCGCGCAGGCTAAAGCCTGCCCCACATCGGGGCGGAGCCGCAATCGCGAGAGACCAAGCGTCCTTCGAGTGCTGGTGCCCACATCGGAAGCGGGACTGAAGTCCCGCCCTGGCTAAAGCCCGCCCTACACGGAGAGCAGAATTCTTCGCGGCCGGCGACGAAACAGGAAGCGACACTTCGGTTGTCAGCGAAAGACGCCGGGGCGAGCGGTTATTCGCGCAAGTGCTCATAGATTGCCCTTGCTTTGGCGGCGAGCGCCAAGGCTTCTCGCTTGTTTTCGGGCGTGGGGAAAACGGCCTTGGTCTCGGCCCACTTCTCGAAGTAGCCGAGTTGCTCGAGGAGAACGCGAGCGGACTCGCGGGCGTCGGCGGGGCGGCCGGGCATCTGGAGATAGATCGGCGATGAGTGGGCGAAGACAGGCATCATCCACCAGGTGGCTCCGTAGGGAAGCATCTTGGGACCATGGGCGCGGGCGGCGATCCAGCCTCCGCGCTCCACCTCGATGGTCTCGTTGATGACGGCTTCGTTGCGGTCGCCCGAAGGCTTGGCTGTTCGCACCACCTTTCCATTCACCAGGATCTCGAGCACTTCGTAGGGCTCCTGCGAAACGGCTTTGGCGGAGACAGCGAGCCGCGCTTTGCCTGGAGCGAGCGCGAGCGTGTCGCCGGCTTGCGCACCATTGACGCTGAACTCGAGCAGCGGCGCGGTAGTGATGAACGTGCGTCCTTTGCGAATGCCTTCGATCCACGAATCATAGGAAAGCGCGCCCGCGGTCTTGACGTATGTGCGCGCGCTTCCGATGGGCGGATTGAGCGCCATCTTGTCGGACCCGGACGAAGCGGCGACGCGGAAGCCGCAATTCAAGTAGTGGTAATACATCTCGATGGGCGGCCGCGAGTAGGCGGAGGGTCCGAACATCTTGTACACGTCGACGAGGATCGGATGGTGCTCGAAGGGATTGCCGGTGGTGAGGATGTCGAGCGAGTCGACGCGGCCGAGCGCGATGTCGAGCGGGGCTTCCATCGACGGATAGGGCCAGTGCGCCCACGTCACCAGCGCTCCCTGCGCATGCGCGTCATCGCAGGCGTGGATCATGAGCGGCCAGTCGAATCCGCCCACGCCGTTCTCGCGCAGTTGCCCGACGCTGACGGGCCACACCACCGATTTCAGATTCTGAAAGATCAGGTGCGCGAGCAGCCCATGCCGGAACTCTTCGCCGACCTTGACCCAATGGCGCGCGTCGCTCACCGGATTCAATTTCCCGGTGAAATGTTCCGCGTTCCAGAAGTTGCCGTTGCCGGGGCGGAGCGGCTCTTTGTATCCGCTCTTGAGCAGCAGCAGGCTGCAGACGCGGAGGCCTTCGGCTTCCATTTCGTATCGCACGCCGGCGGGATCGGGGAAGTGCATGTGCGTGTCACCGGGGTACCAGCCGCGGGATTCAAAATCGCCGAAGCGCTTCAGGGGAATCGGCACGGTGGTGGATTGCGTCGCGATGGATACGGTCTGGTGGACGTATCGGTAGTCGAGTCCTTTGGAGGCGTCGAGCGTGTAGTCGCCTGGTGGCAGATCGATTTGATGGCCGTCATAGACGTACGCGTAGAGACGGCGCGGACTGGTTTCGTCATCGCCGAGGATGAGGTCGCCCGCGGTGCGGCGGGATTGGTCGGGCTGCGGGAGATGGCCGAGCGGCGCCCAGTATTCGCCTTTGGCATCGGTGATGCGGACTCGTGCGGCGGTAGCTCGGCCGGCTTCGTCGCGGATGGAGAATTTCAGGCGCACGAAGCCTGGATAGGGCGAGCGCGTGGGGAGGTCCGCGAAGAGGAGGAGCCCGGCGAAGGCGGAGGCGAGTAGGGTTCGGCGCATGTTCTGAGTATGATGTGTCAATGCGGCTATCAAAGAACCGCGCAACGGACGGAAGCGGGACTGAAGTCCCGCGCAGGCTGAAAGCCTGCCCCACATGGCGGCGGAGCGGCAATCGGAGATCGGAGCGCGATACGAGCGCCGGTGCCCACATCGAGAGCGGGACTCAAGTCCCGCGCAGGCTAAAGCCCGCCCTACACGGAGCGTGTTCGTCAGTGGTTTGTATCTGCGTCTTCGCGACCGCGCTCGCAGCGGGACAAGACTTGCGATTGTCGTATCACTCGACGGTGGACAACTCGGACCAACCGTATCGGCTCTTCGTTCCTTCACGCTATGACCCCCAACTGGCTTGGCCGCTGGTGATCGCGATGCACGGAACGGGCGGGAGCGAGAATACGCTGTTCGACGATGCGATCTATCAAGTGGGTCCACTGAAGGCCGCAGCGGAGAAGCATGGAGCGATCGTGGCGAGTCCGTTGGGGCGCGGCGTGACGGAGTATCGCGGGATTGGCGAGAACGACGTGTTCTGCGTGATGGAAGACGTGCGGAAGCGCTACCGGATCGACGAAGATCGCATCTATCTCACCGGGCACTCCATGGGCGGGACCGGCGCGGCCTACCTGGCGATGCATCATCCGGATCTGTTCGCGGCGGTGGCTCCGTTGGCGGCGGCGTACAGCTTCCCGTGGATTGCGCGCAACGCGGCTTCGATTCCGTTCCTGTGGATTGGGGGAGCGAAGGACTCGGAGTTCTACCATCGGGGCGTCGCTGCGGGTGTGGAGAGGATGCGGAAGTTCGGCGCTCCTGTGGAGCAAGAGGTGCTTCCTGGCGAGGGGCACAACGGCGCGGTGAAAGACTTCGACCATGTGCTGGAGTTCCTGATGCAGCACAAGCGCGAGCCGCATCCGCGGCGCTACTACTTCGAAGTGGACACGCCGCTGCATGGGGCCGCCTACTGGACCGTGGTGGAGCGCATGGAGCGTCCGGGCGAGATGGCGTGGATCCAGGCCGAGGCTCCGGGTGGGAACCGCGCGCACTTCACGGTGAGCAACGTGGCGGAGTTCACCTTCGCTCCGGATTACTTCTTTCTGGACACGACGAGGCCGCTGTATGTGACGGTGAACGGGCGCACCGTTTGGACGGGGCCGATTCCCGTGGAGCAGCAATTGCGGCTGACGGCGGGATGGACAGCGTCGCTGGAACCGAAGCAGGCGCGCGAGTTGACGGCGTGGCGCAAGCATTCGGTGGCGCGGACGAGCGGGCGGCTGGACATGGTGGGCAACGAGAAGCTGCTCGCCAACTGGATCACTGACGCGATGCGCGCGGCGACGGGGGCGGAGATCGCGCTGTATGGCGGATGGGCATATCGCGGCCTGGCGCTCGAGGGTCCAGTGGACGTGGTGGATCTGATTCAGTGCAGCCGGCCATTCGATCAGTTCCTGGTGACGGTGAAGCTGAAGGGTCAGGATATTCTGGCGATTCTCGACGACAACGTGCCGCATCCGAAGAAAGACCAGCCGACGCGGATCGACTCGCCGGGGGCGAGCCGGCTGGTGCAGGTGTCTGGGATGAAGTACGCGTTCGATGCGAAGAAGGACGACGGGTACAAGATAGTCTGGAGCGATCTCGATCCGGAACGGACTTATACTGTCGCGCTGGAAGGTCAGGTAGTGGAGCGGCAAACGATGCTGTTGGCCGGCCGTTTTCGAAAACTCGACTATCATTCGACGGGGATTCCACTTACTCTGGCGCTGTATGGTCAGGCGGCGCGGAAGGGGGTTGCGGCGAAGGAGGAGGGCCGGGTGGTGGATCGGACGGTGCGGTAGAGGGGGGTTGCGCGGGCGCGGGCGGCTCTGAGGCGGTATGGTCCGGTGGAGTGGGCGGGGGTTCGGGCACGCTTTCGTGGGGTAGTTCGTTTTGCAAATTCGCTTTTTCGAGCGGGGCGGGCTCGGGCTCGAGGGTGGGGCGCTCGGCCTGAAGACGGCGGAGTTCGGCGAGTGCGCGATGATACTCGCGGGAAAGGCGCGCTTCCTGGCGTTGGATGTTGCTGAGTGCCTGGGAATTGTCGGCAAGGTGTTGGTGCGCGAGGGCGGTGCGGCCAGGCGCATCGATCGCTTCGAAAGTCTGGCGGACAGTGGTTTCGGAGCGGGTCAGTTCGAGGTCGTAAGTGGACGACTCGATGGCCCAGGCGCGGCGGATGCGCCACTGGGCGGCGGCCATTTGTTCGACGAGTTGGGCTTCGACGGCGTCGGCGGGCTGGAAGCGATTCATGTAGGAGATGAGGAGTTGGCGCCAGGCGGCGGGGTCCTCTGTGGAGAGGACGACGGAGCGGGGTCCGGCGATGGGTTTGGGTTGGGCGCCGGGTGTTGCGGCGCGCTTTGCGGTTGAGATGTCGATTGGCATGGTTGAATGAGCCTCCGTTGTGAGGGTAGAGGAGGGGCGGTTTCGGCTTGCAAAATCGATCCGGGGAAGTGATTGGGGGGATGGGGGTTAGGAAATTTTCAGTACACGGTATCGATAGGGGGGCGGGAGCGGGAAATCTGCGAAGCGGCTTGCCCGGAGCCGGTCGACAAAGTGCAACGGTCGAGAAAAACTGAGAGAAACGCCATTCTGCGCGCACTACTTGGTTAGGAACCGCCGGATGTGGGGGATCAGAGACTTGCGGTTCCAAAGCCGCTAGAATGGAGGCAAAGGCGTATGGTTGCCAAAACGTATCACGTCTACTGGTGGAATGGAAGCTGGTCCGTCAGAAAAGAGGGCGGGACGGCCAAGGTGTTCCGCACGCAACGGGAGGCGATTCACGCCGCTCGAGGGATCGTGAAAAAGATGGGCCGGGCGCAATTGGCGATTCACGGAGCAGACGGAAGGGTGCGGATTCACGAGACCTATGGGATCAGGCGGGTTATGGATGTACCGAAGAAGAGCCGGCTGGCCAAGCAGATCGGACGGGCGGTAGGGCAACTCGCGATCATGCGTCTCGAGTCCTGTGCATCAACCAGTGGCAAACCTCAGAAATAGGCAGGTATTTGTCAACTGTCCTTTTGACGCAAGCTACCGGCCGATCCTAAACGCAATCCTGTTCGCTATATCGGATCTCACCTTCGTGGGGCGGTGCGCCCTGCAGGAGGAAGATACGGGGGAGTTCCGGCTGTCGAAAATCGAACGCATGATCGAGGAGTGCCGGTACGGCATCCACGATCTATCGGCGGTCGCATTGGATCCTGAGACACGCCTGCCCCGATTCAACATGCCGCTGGAGCTCGGATTGTTCCTGGGTTGCAAGCGATTCGGCGGACAGCATCAGCGCAAGAAGCGCACGCTGGTGCTGGACAGCGATCCTTACCGGTATCGTCAGTTCATATCTGATATCGCCGGGCAAGACATTAGCGCGCACGGTGGAGATCCCGAGCGTGCGATTCGGGTGGTGAGAAACTGGCTCCAGGGGGCATCGCAGCTCAGAGGGCTTCCTGGCGGTGGCAAGGTCATCGCGCGGTATCAACGATTCCAGGGTGAGCTTCCTACTGCGTGCGCGAAGGCCGGGTTGGAAGAGGAGCGGCTTACGCTCATCGATCTGTCGACGCTGATCGTCGACTGGTTGCGTGCCAATGGATAGTAGGGTCGCCCCGCGGAACACGTTTGATAGACTGACACCATCAGAGGACACGCTGCGCCCAGGTCGAAACAGCGGGAGTGCAGCACGCAAACGGAATCCCGATCACGACAGCCAATCCCGCAATACCTGGTGGGAGCATTCGCTTCTAGTTTCCGGCTTCGCCCAGCCTGCCGGTGCAACGGGAATTCCCGCAGGGCCTCAGCCGCTAAGCGACCCCAGTTTGATCCACTGTGCGCAGAACAGTGGCGCCTCGCCGCCACCAGTAGCTACTTCCTTCGGTTTGGCAGCGAACAGCATCGGGCGGTACCAAATCGGTCTTCGGCTTCCCGAGGGCAAATTCGATCGGGTGCTTGAACTCGTGTGTTCGCAGAGCACGCCCTCAATTTCCGCGCCCGTGTATGTGCTGATGAAAGAATAGGCACGGGGGGCGAGCGCGTCGGCGGCAGCCCGGAGCACAATGGGGAAGCATAGTGCGGTAGCGAACGAGAGCTATGCCCCAACGAACCGATACGCTCGCGACTCGCTGCTGCGGCATGCTGCTAAACTGGGACCGATGACCGGCTACCGCTCGGTCCGCGACCTCGACTGGATGATGGTCGTCCTTGCCTTGTCGATCTCCGGACTCGGCGTCCTTCAGATCTTTTCGGCCACGCACGGCACCAAGTGGGGCAGCGCGTGGTGGAAGCAAACCTTATACCTGGCGATCGGACTGGGGCTGATGTGGCTGATCAGCCGGGTGGACTACCACACGCTATTGGGGCAAGTCCCTTTGTTGTATGGGGTTAGCGTGCTACTGCTGGTGGTAGTGCTGCTGGTGGGGACCAAGATCTTCGGGTCGCGGCGGTGGATCCCCTTGTTCGGGGGCTTCCATTTTCAGGTATCGGAATTTGCCAAGCTAGTGATAATATTGCTAGTAGCCAGATATTTGACAAGTCAAAAGAAGGACCACCTGGAGGGCAAGGATCTGCTCAAGCTCGGTGGGCTGGTGGCCATTCCGATGCTGCTGATCATGCGGCAACCGGACCTAGGCACATCACTCACCTACCTGCCCATCCTGGCGATTGGGATCTTTCTAGCGGGCCTGAAGCTGCGGCACGCGGTGCTCATCGGCACGCTCGCGGCCGGGGCGCTCGTAGGAGGGTACAACCTCCTGCACGATTACCAGAAGGCGCGCTTGGAGAGCTTTCTCGATCCCGGGCACGATCCGCAGGGAAAAGGCTACCAGGTGATCCAGTCGCAGATCGCCATCGGGGCGGGCGGCACTTGGGGGCGCGGCATGACGCAAGGCACGCAAACCCAGGGGCGGTTTCTCCCGGTGCCGCACACGGATTTCGTCTTCGCCACGTTCGGCGAAGAGCATGGTTTCGTCGGTGTACTGATCGCTTTGACGCTGTACTTTTTGCTTCTGTTGCAGATCGTCCAAAATGCCCAAACAGCGCCGGACAGGCCGGGCATGTACATTTGCATGGGAGTCGCTTCGGTGTTGTTGTTCCACGTTTTGGTGAACGTGGGCATGGTGGCGGGGCAAATGCCCGTCACTGGAATCCCGCTGCCGCTGATGAGCGCGGGTGGGTCGAATACTTTGTCGATGTTTTTGATGCTGGGGCTGGTGAACAACGTCCGGCTCCGGCGGTTTGTCAACTGATCTCGTTCCCGGCTCCGATGGGGCCGGACCGTTCGGATAGAAATTGGCGCGGCTGGCGCGTAGGGCGCGAATCGGCGCTCGCGGCTGGCGGCGCGGAAAAAAAGAACAAGGAGCGGCTCCTGGAGGCTGCAGACAGGAGCGGAGGCCGAAGGCCAACCGCCCGGAAGCAGCTTCGCCGCGATGGACATTCTGTGACCGTAACGAGCGGGCCCGGTCCCGCGCTCACCCGTAACGCCGCCACCCCACCCGGCCACTTGGCCGTGTACCGGTCCATCCCGCCCCCAGGCATGTCCGCTCCGGAACCGGAGACATGCAATGACCAAAGAGATGGTGATTTCCGCAAATCGCCACGAGACCAAAGTAGCCATTCTCGAAAACGATCAACTCGTCGAGATCTACTTCCAGCGGTCCAATGAATACTCGCTCGTAGGCAGCATCCACAAAGGAAGAGTCACGCGCGTTTTGCCGGGCATGCAGTCGGCATTCGTGGAACTCGGCCTCGAGCGCGACGCCTTCCTCTACGTATCGGACTTTCTCGAGCAGTCCGATGAAGACTACGAGCGCGTGAGCACGCGTCCTGAGGCCCGCGAGCAGCGGGGCGGCCGGGATCGCGACCGCGAGCCGCGAGAAGGCCGAGAGCCGCGTGAGCCGCGGGAAGCACGCGAGCCTCGAGAGGCGCGGGAAGCACGGGAACCGCGCGAAGCGCGCGAGACCGCCGAGCCCAAGGAAGCCGCAGCCGCTGCTGTGGAAGGCAGCGTCGAGCCGGCCGGCGATGGCGGCGCGGGCGGTGATGCGCGCAATGATCGCGATGGCCGCCGTGGGCGGGGACGGCGCAGGCGCCGCCGGGGAGGTCGAGGAGGCAACGGAATTCCCGAGTCGAAGTACGCTTCGGCGCCGGCGGACGCGGCTCCCGTGGAAGCCGAGGTTGCAGGTGATGATGCGGGCTCCGATGAAGAGCCGTTGATTCTTCCAGGCGAGTCGATCGCCAAGTACGGAGCCGCTGCGGCGGCCGAGCCAGATGCCGAAGGCGAACTCGAAGCCGAGGCGATCGCGGGTGGCTTGCAGGTTCCGGTGGAAGAAGAGTCGGCCGAAGAGGTGGTGGCCGAGAGTGGTGTGGACCCGGTTGTCCGGAGTTCAGCCGACGCGCTGAGCGACGAAGTCCGCGAGTTGGTGAACGAGTCGCTCGAAGACGAGGCCGAACTGGCGCATGAGCGCGCTCTTGCCGCAGGCGCGGAAGGCGGCTCCGCCGAGGCGATGGAAGACGGGTCAATGGACTTGGCTCCCGAAGAAGCGGGCGAGGCGGCCGAAGGCGGCGAGGCGATGCAAGCCGAGGTCCGTGAGCAGCCGGTGGCGCGCTACATCCAGCGCGGGCATCGCCGGATGCGGCGGCGCGGGCGCGGTGGAGATCGCTACGAAGCGGTGCCGCGGACGGCGCCGGGGCAGGAGCAACCGCAGCAGGTGGCTCGGCCCGAGCGCGAGGGTCGCGAGGGTGGCCGTGAAGGTCGCGAGGGAGGTCGCGAAGGTGGCCGCGAGGGTCGTGAAGGGCGTGGACGCGATCGGGAACGTCCGCCGCAGCCATCGATCGCGGAGTTGCTGAAGGAAGGGCAAGAGATCATTGTCCAGATCGCGAAGGAACCGCTGGGGCAGAAGGGCGCGCGGATCACTTCGCACATCGCGATGCCGGGCCGTTACGTGGTGTTCATGCCCACGCTCGACCATCTGGGCGTGTCACGCAAAGTGGGCGGCGATGACGAGCGGCAGAGACTGAAGCGGATCGTGCAGACGCACGCGCAAGGCATCTCCGGCGGATTCATCGTGCGGACGGCGGGCGAGGGCAAGTCGGAAGCCGATATCGCCGCCGACATGAATTTCCTCTACAACCAGTGGCTCGATATCCGCAAGAAGGCGGAGAAGCGGCACGCTCCGTGCCTGCTGCATTCCGATCTCGAGCTGGTGACGCGCACGTTGCGCGATCAGGTGGGCGATCAGTTCCGCGCCATCTGGTGCGACAACGAAGAGATCTTCGAAGGCGTGGTGGGATTCCTCGAGCGGTTCCAGCCGGAAATGGTCACCCGCGTGAAGATGTACAGCCGGGACACGCCGATCTTCGACACGTTCAACATCACGGCCGAGCTCGAGAAGGCGCTGCGTCCGAAGGTGTGGCTGAAGTCGGGTGGATACATCGTGATCAACCAGACCGAGGCGCTGGTGGCGATCGACATCAACACGGGTAAGTTCGTGGGTAAGTCGAACCGGCTCGAAGATACGATCGTCAAGACGAACATCGAAGCGATCAAGGAGATCGTGCGGCAGGTTCGCCTGCGCGATCTCGGCGGCATCATCGTGGTGGACTTCATCGACATGGACGAGCGCAAGAATCGCCAGAAGGTGATGCAGGCGCTCGAAGAGGCGATGCGGACCGATCGCGCACCGTACAAGATTCTCCAGTTCAACGATTTCGGCTTGGTGGCGATCACGCGGCGGCGCGTGAAGCAGAGCCTCGAGCGGGCGTTGTGCGCTCCGTGCCCGACGTGCGAAGGCGCGGGGTACGTGAAGAGTCCACAGACGGTGGTGGGCGAAGTGCTCACCGAGGCTCACAAGATCGCGCAGTCGCTCGAAGGCAAAGACGTGATGCTGCGCGTGAATCCCGAGGTGGCGAAGCTGCTCAAGGGCGGCCACTATCTGGCGGAACTCGAGGAAACACTCGGGCGCACGGTGATCGTGAAGAGCGATGACCTGCTGCATCCCGAGAAGTTCGACATGGCCTGAGATGCGGTTCCTGCTGCTCGCGCTCGTGATGGTTGCGGTTCCCGCGGCTATGCGAGCGCAGGTGGATGTGTATTCGGAATTTCGGCGGCCCGGTCCTGATGGCGCGATCGTCAAGCAGGACCGGGCTGGCACACCTCGTGAGATCCTATCGCCAGCAGTGGCGCGCAATGGGTCGGCGTCAGTGTTCGTGGTGGTGAATGCGGCGCCGGGGGCGAAGGTGACGCTGTACGTGGGATCAAACCCCGAGGGAATGATCCAGGGGACGATCTATCGCGCGGTGATGGATTCGAACGGCGTGCCGGATGTGCTCGAGAAGGTAACGCCGCCGTTCTATGACGTGCTGCCGAACGGCGTGGGCGTGTTCCTGGTGGACATGTTCGTGCCGCAGTTGACGCCAGTGCGGCGGGTGCGGTTCGAGATCCAGTTCCACGATGGGGACAAGTGGGTGATCTATCCGATGGAGGTGCGGGTGGTTCCGGCGACCGTGCCGAAGCTGATGCTGACTTCCGGTGCGCTGGCGCCGATCGCGGCGAATTCGGCGACCACGGCGATCGAGCCGCTGCGTGGATTCGTGTGCGGGAAAACGGAGCGGGTGACGCTGACGGACACGAACGTGCGGTCGATGATTCGGAGGAACGCGTCGCAGGATGCGGCGCTGGCGCGGATGCTGGAAGGGCAGATCGGTCGCGAGGCGGCGATGGCGGGGGTGATGAAGGCGATTGGGGCGGAGAGCGCGGAGCAGTGGTGTGGGTCGCGGAGACCGCCCGAGGATCCGGAGCTGTATTTGCGAGTCCGGGATTATTTGCTGCGGACGGTGGATCCGAAGTAGGGCGCGGGACTAAGGGAGCCGATTGCCGTATGAGTAAGATTGGCTTTTGCTGTTCCCAAATGGAGAGCGCGTTGGCGGATCCAACCGTTCCTGTGGACTACACTCCCAAATTGCGCGAGTTCGGAGTCCGAGTACTCGACGGCGGAAGCAGTCATCTTGGAATCGCCTTTTGCCCTTGGTGCGGGCTGAAGTTGCCCAATAGCTTGCGCGACGAGTGGTTCGACGCATTGGAACGACTTGGTGTTGATCCTGGCGGCGACGACATACCGCCGGAATTTTCAGATGATCGATGGCACGCAGGCAAGTGAGGCTGCCTATAGCTTAGGCTCAAGTCAGGCGTTGGACTCGAGGCGCGACTTCGTGTCCCAGTAGGCGGCTTGGATGAGGTTCGCCAGCGCGGTGGCATTGACGGCTGTGCCGGGTTTGATCTTCACGTGGCGCATGAATCTGCCGGAGCCTTGTAGCAGGCGTGCTGGATCCGGGAGCGCGGCGCCTTGAAAGAATCCGACGTTGACGTGCCCAGTGAATACGTTGACGTAGGCGAACGGCGCATCGCCGAGGCAGACGACCGGGCAGCCATCGTGGAAGAGCTCGAGCACTTCGTCTCCGCATTCGCGCATGACGCCGAACCACTCGCGCGCGATGGCGCCGAGTTCGCCGGGGTGCTCTTGGAACCAGGCGTGGATGGCGGGATCGCGTTCGGCGGCACCATTGAATCGCAAGATTTGCGCGTCAGGCATCCATTGTTACGATAGCCGTTACGATAGCGTCCCGCGAAACCGGGTAGTCTGTGAGGATGCGCATGTTTCTGCTGGCCCTACCGCTATTCGCTCAGACGCCTTGCTCCGAGATGGCTCGGCTCGCCGATGTCACTTCCGCGGAGCAAACCGCCACGCATTGCCGGGTTTCGATCACGCTGCGGCCGACGGCGGATTCGGAGATCAAGTCCGAAGTGTGGCTGCCGCCGGTTGCGGTGTGGAATGGCAAGTTCCTCATGGAGGGCGGCGGTGGTTTCGTGGGCAGTGTCAACACGGGGGGGATGACGAACGCGGTTGCCGAGCACTACGCGACTGCATCCACCGATACGGGTCACAGCAGCGGAAGCGGCAGCTTCGGAATGGGGCATCCGGAGAAGATCACGGACTTCGCTTATCGCGCGGTCCACGAAACCGCAGTCAAGGCGAAAGCGCTGATCTCGGCATACTATGGGCGGGCTCCGCGGCTTTCGTATTGGGAGGGCTGCTCCACGGGTGGCCGCCAAGGGCTGATGTCGGCGCAGCGCTATCCGGAAGACTTCGACGGCATCATCGCGGGGGCGCCGGCGAACAACCAGATCAACTTGTGCGCGTGGCGCATGCGGTTGCTGATGACTTCGCTCCGTTCACCGCAACATGCAATGCCTCCGGAGAAGTTGAAGCTGCTCAACGACGCTGTGCTCGACAAGTGCGACGCGAATGACGGCGTTCGCGACCGGCTACTCGAAGACCCGCGCGACTGCAACTTCGACCCGAGCGTGCTGTTGTGCAAGGGCGCCGAGAACGCGAGTTGCCTGAGCGCGCAGCAACTCGAGACGGTGCGGGCCGCGTACACGGATACGCGAAAGTCCACGGGCGAATTGCTCTATCCGCGGCTTCCCGTGGGTGGCGAACTCGGCTGGCTTGTTCCTGCTGGGGCCACCGAGCCGGGCAAAATGGACATCGAGATGTTCCGATACATCGGCAATCAGAACGCCGCGTGGGACTGGCACGCGTTCGATCTCGAGAAGGACATCGAACGGGCGCTCGAGCACGGGAAGGAGATCCACGCGGTGAACCCGGACTTGGCGCGATTCAAGGCGCGCGGCGGGAAGCTGCTGATCTATCACGGGTGGAGCGATGGCGGATCGGGCGGTGCGATCTCGGCGCTCAATACGGTTTCTTACTACGAGTCGGTGCTGAAGCAGATGGGTGCAAACCAGGGCGAGTGGCTGCGGTTGTTCATGGTGCCTGGGATGGCGCATTGCGGTGGCGGGACGGGGCCGAATCAGTTCCAGGCGCTAGCGGCGCTCGAGCGATGGCGGGAGCGGAATGAGGCTCCGAAGGCGATCATCGCGACTCGGGTGAGTGAGCGTGGGCGAGTGGAGATGACGCGTCCGTTGTGTCCATATCCGGAGCGGGCGGTTTATCAGGGGTCCGGGAGTACGAATGAGGCGGGTAACTTCAGTTGTAAGGCCCGTCAGTAGTACAGCCGCGTGATCCACTCGGCGGCGAGCGCGGGCTTGGCCCCGCCTTCCACTTCGATGGTCGCGTTCCAGATCACTTGCACGCCGCCTTCGATATCTTCCACCGAGTGCACGCCGAAGCGGCCGCGGATGCGTGATCCGGCAGGGACGGGCGCGGGGAAGCGCACGCGGTTGAGTCCATAGTTGATGCGGCGGCTAAATTCGCCGCGCACGTCAACGGCTTGGTGGCTGAAGTCCGAGAGCAGCGAAAGGGTGAGGAAGCCGTGCGCAATGGTGGTCTTGTAGGGCGACTCGACGGCTGCGCGTGTGGCGTCGATGTGGATCCACTGATGGTCGCCGGTGACATCGGCGAATTGCGAGATGCGATCTTGCGTGATGGTCAGCCACTCGGTGACACCGGCTTCGGCGCCGATGAGGGTTTTGAGTTCCGCGATGCCTTCGATGATTCGTCTCGCCACCTGCTTATGATAGCGGCGCGGCAAGAATTGCCCGGGACTGGGTTTAACCTTTATACTGAGCGCGAGAGATGCATCGGCGCCTCGCCAGGGTGCCTGCGGAGTGAAGCAGGATTCCCTTCCCCTCTACGAAGCTTGTCTCGCTTTCCTCGAGGGCCAAATCGCACCACTCTATTGCCCCGGCCACAAAGGCGGCCGCACGCTGCCCGCGGACTTCAAGCAGCGCATCGCGGATCTCGACCTCAACAACCTCGCAGAGCTCGATACGCTCCACTGCCCTTCGGGGCCGATCGCCGAGGCGGAGCGGTTGCTAGCGGACGCGTACGGCGTGAGCGAATCCTTCGTGCTGGTCGGCGGCAGCACGTCGGGCAACATTGCTTCCCTGCTATCGGTCTGCAGCCCTGGATCACAAGTGCTGGTGCAGCGCAACGCGCACAAGTCCACGGTGGCGGGCATCGTGCTTGCGGGCGCGGACCCCATCTGGCTGACGCCCACGTGCGACCCGACCTTCGGCATCTATCACGGCGTCAGCGCCGCGCAACTCGACCAGGCCTTTCGCGAGAATCCGCGCGCGGTGGCGGCCGTGGTGCTCAATCCGACGTACTTCGGCACGGTAGCGGACATCGCGGCGCTGCGCGGGGTGTGCGCGCAGCATGGCAAGTTCCTGCTCGTGGATGAAGCGCATGGTCCGCATTTTCACTTTCATCGGGAGCTGCCGTTGGCTGGCGAGGATGCGGGCGCGGATCTGGTGGTGCAGTCAACGCACAAGATTCTCTCGGGCCTGAGCCAGGCCGCCGTGCTGCACAAGGTCAACGGCAGCATTCCGACCGAGCGGGTTCGCAAGACGCTGCAGCTCATTCAGACTACGAGTCCGAGTTTTCCGGTGATGATCTCGATCGACTACTCACGATGGCAAATGGTGCATGAAGGCGCCGCCATCTGGACGCGCGTGCTCGACATTGCCGGGGAGGCGCGGCGTGCGCTCGGGGCGCTCGAAGGCGTGCGAGTGCTCGATTCCGATTCGTTCGAAGGCCCTGGCTCAGGATTCTTCGCGCTCGACCCGACTAAGATCGTGATCGACGCCACCGGGTTGGGCCTCAGTGGCGGCGAGTTACTCGACGAGTTGAACCGGCAAGGTATCAAGCTGGAATTGTCTGGCCCGACCTATGTGCTCGCGATTCTTACCGTGGGCACCGAGAAATCAGACCTCGACCGCCTCGTTTCCGCCATGCGCGCTATCGCAGCGGGCCGCCAGGTAACCACGCCCGTGAGCGTCTCGGGGAACGGCCTGTATCAACAGCCGAAGAAGGTCCAATCGCCAGGGGCGTGCTTCTGGGGACCCCAGCGTGTGGTTCCGCTCGAGGAGGCCACGGGCTGCGTCTGCGCTGAGATCGTGACGCCGTATCCGCCGGGGATCCCGGTGTTGATGCCGGGGGAGGAGATGTCGGCGGATATCGTGGAGCGGCTGCTAGCGATGCGGGCTACAGGGATACCCACAAGCGCGTCAGATCCCTCCCTCAAAGGGGTACTGGTGAGTGGGTAATCGGGCATAGTAGGGTTGAGCTAATGACAGTTGCGGATGAGGCCGCCCCCGTTGGCGTTGCACCTTTTGTTCGCCATGAATCGGAGGTCAGAACCTACTGCCGGTCGTTTCCGGCGGTGTTCACCCGAGCTCGTGGCGCCGAGATATTCGATGAAGATGGCCGGCGATGGATCGACTTTTTCGCAGGCGCCGGAGCGCTGAATTACGGCCATAATCCGCCTGAAATCAAGGCGAAGCTCGTCGAGTATTTGGAGTCCGATGGCATCGCACATGCCTTGGACCTGCACACAGCCGCGAAGCGGGAGTTCCTCGAGGCATTCGCAAGCGTGATTTTCGAGCCGCGCGGGCTCGACTACAAGATCCAGTTCTGCGGGCCCACCGGGGCCAATTCCGTGGAAGCCGCGCTAAAGCTGGTGCGCAAGGCGACGGGGCGCAGCCATGTGGCGGCCTTCACCGGAGGGTGGCATGGAATGTCGGCCGGGGCGCTGGGTGTCACCTCCCGGCGTGACCATCGGAAGAGCGCGGGCGTTCCTCTCTCGCATGTAACTCGATTTCGGTTTCCCGCGGGGCCTCGCGCGTTTCCAGAAACTCTCGACTACATCCGCGACTTACTCGAAGACACGCACTCCGGCATCGAGCTCCCGGCCGCGTTTCTGCTCGAAGCGGTGCAAGCCGAAGGCGGCGTGTATGCCGCGCCGACTGAGTTTCTGCGGGGTTTGAGGTCGCTTTGTGACCAGTACGGGATTCTGCTCGCGGTCGACGAAGTGCAGACTGGCTGCGGCCGCACGGGTCCGTTCTTCGCCTTCGAAGAAGCGGGCATCGTGCCCGATGTGGTCTGCGTATCGAAATCGATCGGCGGATACGGCTTGCCGATGTCGCTGTTGCTGATCCGGCCGCATCTCGACGTTTGGGCTCCGGGTGAACACACGGGAACGTTTCGCGGCAATCAACTGGCTTTCGTCGCCGCGGCCGCCGCTCTCGACCATTGGAAGAGCGCTCGCTTCCGCGCCGAAGTGGAGCGGAAGAGCCGGCTGGCGATGGAGTTTCTGTCGCGAGAAGCGGCTCGCATTGACCGGCGGATCGAAGTGCGCGGGCGTGGCTTGCTGGTCGGCGTCGATCTAGCGGACTGCGGAGGCGGCAACGCAGCCGATTTGGTTTCGCGGCGCTGCTTCGAACACGGGCTGATGATTGAAACGTGCGGCCGCCGTGGCGCGGTGTTGAAGCTGCTGCCGCCGCTGGTGATCTCGGATGAACTACTGACCGAAGGGTTGCGGATCCTGGTGGAGGCCATCGAGGCCACGCTCGCGGAACTGCGCCCTCATGAGAAGGGACTTTGAGCTTTGTCGATATTGCAAATTGGCGCCGGTGGCGTCGGGTCGGTGATCGCCCACAAGGTGGCGCAGAACAACCATATCCTGGGCGACCTGGTGCTCGCCTCGCGTACGCGGGAAAAGTGCGATCGCATTCTGGCGAGCATCGATCGCTGCGGCAATCGCAAGGACCGGAGCCGCAAGCTCACCTCGCGCCGGCTCGACGCGCACGATGTCGACTCGGTGGCGCGGCTGATCGAGGAAGTGCGGCCTCGGCTGGTGATGAACGCGGGTCCGCCATGGGTGAACGTCGACATCATGGAGGCTTGCCTTCGCACGGGCGTGCCGTATCTCGATACGTCGGTCGCCACGGATCTCTGCAGCGAAGGGCAGCAGGTTCCCGAGGCCTATGATCCGCAGTGGGCTTTTCGCGAACGCTATGCGAAGGCCGGGCTGACAGCGATCTTGGGTGCGGGTTTCGACCCGGGCGTGGTGAGCGTGTTCGCCGCCTATGCGTGGAAGCATTTGGTGGATGACATCGATTCGATCGATGTACTGGATGTCAACGCCGGTAACCACGGGCGCAAGTTCGCGACTAACTTTGACCCGGAGACGAATCTACTCGAGATCCAAGGCGACTCGTTCTACTGGGAAGACAAGCAGTGGAAGCGCGTGCCTTGCCACTCACGCAAACTGGAGTTCACGTTTCCCGAGGTGGGTCCGTTCACGTTGTATTCGATGGCGCATGATGAAGTGCGATCGCTGGCGGAGTATATCCCGGCCAAGCGGATCGAATTTTGGATGGGTTTCGGCGAGAACTACCTGCGCTACTTCAACGTGCTGCGCGATGTGGGGATGCTGTCGCCAATTCCGGTGACGACTTCCGACGGGATCACGGTGTCACCGCTGCGGGTTCTGAAAGCGCTGCTGCCGGAGCCGACTAGCTTGGCTCCGAACTACACTGGGAAAACCTGCATCGGCACCTGGGTGCGGGGACGCAAGAACGGCGAGCCGCGCGAAGTGTTCCTCTACAACATCTGCGACCACAAGAAGGCGTATGAAGAGGTGGAGTCGCAAGCCATTTCCTACACGACTGGCGTGCCTGCGGTGACCGCAGCGCTGCTCTTCTTCAGCGGCGAATGGGCCAAGCCGGGCGTGAACAATATCGAGCAATTGGATCCGGATCCATTTCTGAAGTTGATGCCGCAGATCGGCTTGACGTGGGACACGATGGAAATGCCCGTTGCCGTTGGTGCGCGTGGCTGATGGCGCGCTGCCGCCCACTCCGTGCTTCCTGATTCGGGAAGCGGACCTGCTCCGTACTCTCGAGCGAGTGCGCGAGTTGAAAAAGATGAGCGGCGCGAAGGTGGTGTTGGCGCTGAAGTGCTTTTCCACTTGGGGCGTGTTCAATATTTTGCGTCCTTATTTGGATGGGACCACGAGCAGCAGTCCGTTCGAGGCGCGTTTGGGTTATGAGAAGTTCGGCGGCGAGACGCACGCATACAGCGTCGGGTACTCCGAAAGCGATGTTCGGACCGTAGCGGCCTTTGCCGATAAGGTGATCTTCAATTCGCTGTCGCAACTCGCGCGTTATCGGGAGTTGCTGCCGGCGCGAGTCTCGGTGGGACTGCGGATGAATCCGGAGGTGAGTTTCGCGCGGCAGCACTTGGCGGATCCCGCGCGTGCATATTCGCGCCTTGGGACGCGTGTCTCGGATCTGACGCGGGAGAGAATGGCGGGCGTGGAAGGCGCGATGTTCCACATGAACTGCGAGAACGGAGATCTCGAGTCTGTGGAGCGCATGCTCGAGCATGTTTCTCGAGGCTTTGGCGCGTACCTGAGGCAACTGCGTTGGGTGAGCCTCGGCGGCGGGATCGCCTTCACTCACGATGGCTATCCGCTCGAAGGCTTCGCGGCGGTGTTGCGCGAGTTCGCGGATCGGCACGGAGTGCAGGTGTATCTCGAGCCGGGCGAGGCTATCGTCACGCGGTCCACGGACATGGCGGTGACAGTTCTCGACATCGTTCACAACGGCAAGGCGACGGCGATTGTCGACAGCGCGACCGAGGCGCACCGGCTGGACGCACTGATTTACAATGAGCCGCCCACCATTCGCGAGGCGTCACCTACGGGAGCGCATGAGTACTTCATCGGAAGCTGCTCGTGCCTAGCGGGCGACATCTTCTGTGAGGCGCGATTTGACCGGCCGCTCGAGCCAGGCGACCGGCTGCACGTGATGGACAGCGGCGGCTATACCATGGTGAAGCTGAACTGGTTCAACGGAATCGCGATGCCAGCGGTGTATTGTGAGCGCGTGGACGGGCGGCTGGAATTGATCAACGAATTTTCGTACGGCGACTATGTCGCGGCGATGTCGCGTAGGGCAGTGGATCGAGAGGACAAGAAATGACTGGGATACCGGTGGTATATGTGTTCTACGCGCTGCTGTCGGCGGCGGCGTATGTGGCGGCCACGGGTGTGATGAAGTACTTCGACAGGCTGGGGATCATCAAGGCCGGTGCGCTGATTATTTGCTTCCTGTCGGCGGCCGTGTATTTCGAGACGGTCGCGTTGCGAACGGAGCGGCTGGGCTTGATCCTGCTGTTGATACTCGGGTGCGAGTGTGCGCTCGGCTTGGTGCTGAGTTGGACCTGGTTCGCCGAGCGCTACACTGCGCGTGAGTTGATCGGGTTCGCGTTGATTATCGCTGGTGTGGGGCTGGTCAAGGGCTGAACCGCGCGGCCTCAGAAGCTGAGGCGAAGCTGCAGGTCCACGCGGCGATTGCCTGCCGCGCCGCCTCCGCCGGGTCCGAACATACCGCCGAGTTGCGTCGACTGGCCGAACAACGGCGAGCCGAGGTTCCCGTTCGGGAGCCCCGGATTCACGTGATTCAGCAGGTTGTGCGCCTGCAGCGACAGCGTTAGATTGAAGCGCTTGCCCGTGGAGTTGCCGCCGAACATTCCGCCTCGGCCGCCGCCTCCTGGACCGCGTCCGCCGCCCATCATCATGGGTCCGCCACCGCCCGGTCCGCCGGGACCACCGCCGCGAGGGCCACCGCCGGGTCCCATGCCTGGAGACGGCATATCGTCGCCACGGCTTTCGCGCGACTTGCCGAATCCCCAAGTGCGGCTCAAGCGCAGATTGATGCTGAATTGTCCTGGACCTTGGCCGTAGTTGCGCGGAATGATCTTGTCACTCGCCAACGGGTTGAGCAGGAAGTTTCCATACGCGGTTTGCACAACGCCCGGAGCGGTGAGATCTGTCGCGAAAGCCGGCCGGTCATTGAAGATAGTGTCGCCGTTGGTGTCGCGCCCGGTGGTGATGTTGAACGGAGCGCCGCTGAACGCAGTGATGAACGGGTTGAAGGTGACGCCTTTCCAGGTTTGGATACTGCCGCCCACGAGAAAACGATGGCGCACATCGAACGAGGTTCGGCTGTAGTCGAGCGCGTAGTTCAAAGGATTGGCCGGGAACGCCATTCCGTCGGTATCGCTCTTGGCGAAGTTCAGTGCGTAGAATCCGAACAGGCTCACCTTACGCGTCAGCGCGAGGCGATAGTTGGTCATCAACTGTTGCTGGCGAGAGAAACCGGTAGATTCGTACTGGTAGACGTTGCCTTCCGCGCTGTTGAGGTTTCGCGTGCGCAGCAGGTGCACGCCGCGGCTGAAGATGTAGTTCACCGAGATGGAGTTGTTCTTGGGAAGCTGGCGATCAATGCCCACGGAGCCCTGCATGAGATATGGGGTGCGCAAGTCTCCCGCCAGCCGGCGAACGGTTTGCGCGGAGGCATTGGAGGCGAGCGAAGCGAGGTCCGGAATCGTGGGGTAGAAGTCCGGGTTGGGCACGATGTAGTTCACCTGGTTCACGCCGTTGAAACGTAGCGCTTGCAGCGTGAGGTTTTCGCTGACACGGTCATAGAACATGCCTGCTCCCACGCGCAGCACAGTCTTGGCGCGTTTGCCCGCGCCGCCGTCGAGCGCCCATGCGAGCCCGAGTCTAGGCGCCACGTTCGCGTTGCTCACGATGTTGTTCTGGTTCTCGTAGCGGAGGCCGTAGCTTAGAGTGAGCGTGGGCTTGACGCGCCAGTCATCGGTGGCGAAGACCCCGAAATCCGACTGCGACACGCCGGTGAGAGGATTGCCGCCAGCGATCGTGAACTGACTCGCGCCGCCGCCGAGCGCGCGGATCTGTGCTGGCGTGTATCCGAGTTGCTCGAACAGCAGCGTGCGGCGATAGCGTTCGAGCGAGGTGATGGCAGCGGTTGCGCCGGTAGGTTGGAGCGCGTCATCGAGCACGGGAGCGATGCCGCCGGCGAACGTAAACGTGCCGCCGAAGTTCGAGGGCGAGAGATCGCTGAGACCCGTGTGCCGCAGGCGTCCGCCGAGTTTGAAGCTGTGCGTGCCTACGACGTGCGTGGTGATGTTCTGGAATTCGTAGCTATTGGTGAGTTGATCGGTGAGGCCCACTTGCGCGCCGCCGCCGTTGAATGCGTCCAGCACAGTGAGCGCGGGGAGCGAGCTGTCGCCGAACTGGCGAAGCGTCGATCGGCGGTACTGGAAGCGCGTCTCATTGATGGTACGCGCGGAGAGGACCGAGGTTTCGGTGAGTTGGAAGGTGTGCTCGCGGTCACGTGTGTCGAAGGCGCGCGAGAGCAGTGACTGATCGCCCACGCCACGATTGTCCGAGCCAACCGGGGAGAAGCCGTAGCGCATCACGAGCGTGTTCTTCTCGTTGAGTTGATAGTCGAGACGCGGCGACACATGATAGCGATACTGCGGGGTAACCACGCCTTGCTGGAGCCGAGTGGGATTGAGATTCGAGTCGAGGATGGTCGCGTTGATCACCGCGTTCTCGTCGATCGCGCGGCCTTCCACGTCGAGGCCGAACGAGGACTTCTTGTTGATGGGTCCGCTGATGCGGCCGCCGAAGAGCCGCGATTGATAAGGCGCCTTGTTCTGCGCGAACGGATTGCGCGAGTTGAGCGCGTCGTCGCCGAAGCCGAAAAAGAGATCGCCGCGGAACTTGTCGGTGCCGGGCTTGGTGAGGATCTCGATGCGTCCGAAGCCGACGCGATCGAACTCGGCCGAGTAGGGATTCTGATTGACGCGGACCTCGCGAATCGACGACTTGGGAGGCATGCGGCCGCCGGTGAATCCGTCGATGTAGATCTGGCCGCCGTTGGGTCCGGCACCGGGTCCGGCGAGGGCTTGTAGTTCCTGCGAGAGTTCGTCGGGATCATCGGAGAATGCCTTCAGGTCGTCTTCCTTGAGGACGATGGCGCCGGCGTTGTCGCTCGGGTCCGTGGAGACTTTGCTCGCTTCTTCTTCCACGCGAACGGTCTGGACTTCGCTTGCGATGGCGAGTTGCATGTCGAAGGTGAGCGGTCCGTTGACGTCGATCGATTCGACATCGTAGGGCGCGAACCCCGGCTTGACGACGCGAATCGCGTAGGCGCCGGGAGGCACCGCCTTGAACTCGTAGACTCCGAGCGCGGTGGTGGTCTGTCGCAGTTGCTGGCCTTTCGAGCCGCGGATCGTCACGGTGGCTCCGGGGACGGTGGCGCCCGAGGGATCGGTGACGACGCCGTGCAGGCTCGCTGTGGACTGCGCCAAGGCGAGCGACGCGAATGAACACACGAATAGTATGCGAGTCATGAGTCGTGTCCTGTGAGTGGATTTATTGGAGACCGGGGAAGCCGAGCATGCCTTCGAGGCCGCTCATGCCGCCCATTGACGGGCCGTCTTGGGGTGGTCCGTTGCCTGCGCGCCCTGTTTCCGTGCGCCGGGATAGCGAGGCGAGAATCGGTTCAGCCCCGGCGAGCATGGTGATTGCGGTGAGCTGACCTTCCTGAGCGCCAGCGGTGGCGAGCACAATCACGCTTTCCCCGGCGCCAATGGCATCGAGCTTAATGGAGGGCAGACGATCGGCCATGGCGGTGAGGTCGGGTGGCCGCCCTTGCGGAAGGTTCTCTGGCAGGCGTTTCAACTGCGTGTCCGGTTGTGTGTGAATCACGATGAACTTGCCGGTGGCCGCATCGCGAATGCGGATCTCTCCGGCTTCGGCGTTGGCCGTAGTGACGGCGCCGGCGACCGTGCGAAATGTTCCAAACACGATTTGCGAAGCTTGTACGCGGGTTCCATCGGCGGTCTTGTCTCCGAGGGCGCGGAGTTGGTCGCCTTTGCGGACCTCGTCGAGAGTAGACGGCCGCGCGTCGGCGAAACGAACCGAGTCAGGAGCATAGCGGCGGAACGAGGCCTGTGCCGAAGGCGCCACGACGAGGGATTTGCGGCCTTCGGCCGTGCGCACCGAGAGCGCGATTTCATGCGCGGCGGGATCGATACGTTCGACGACGCCGGCTACGGAGCGGCGCATCCATTCCTGGCGTTCGGTCTCGTTCTTGGCCTGGATTTCCCGTGCGGTCATCACCACGATCGACGTGGCGGCGATGGCGTCTGCTGAGCCAGCGCCGCGTACGAGCACGCGATCGCCTTCGGCGATATCGGACCATGCGATCACTTGCGCTTTGGAAAGGTCGCGCTCCGAGGGCGCGACCTTCTTGACCGAAACCTCCGGGCTCGCGGTGACTCGAGTGGCCTGCCCCGCATCGGTTTTGACGGTGAGCTCACCGTCTTTGATCGCGGTCACCGCGCCGATCACGCGCGTTGCTTGCGGCAAGGCGATGGTTGCGGTCAGCGCGAGCGTGGAGAGGATGCGAAGGAAAGTCATGCGCGTTCGATGGAGTAGGCGAGGGGGCACGGGTACACGTTACCGCACTTGGGGCGCTTTTACCATACTTAACGAACGCTTTGCGTGGGGTTGACGTATCGCCAAACGTTACGAATTCGCGGGACGCGCGTCCTTCAGCGTAGCGGACCATCCCCAATAAGCATCGTCCTCCACGGTCACCGCGACATCCAGCCTGGGACCACGCACTTGCTCGGCACGCTCAGCCCAATTCCACCCTTTGCAAGTCAGCCAGCGGCCTTGCTGGCCGACGCGCAGCTTGAGGTGCTTTTCCTTCATGATCTCGGGCACGCCACCCACCTGCGCGTCGAGCACGGCGAGCAGCGGAGCTGGATTGCCGAAGCCAAAGGGCGAGAGCGCCATCAAGTGGCTGACGGACTCCTCGTGAAGTTCGGGCACGGATACCACGGCGTCGATCTCGTGCTGGGCGCGCAATTCGTCCGCGGGGATCCGCTCGCAGGCATATTCGTTGAAACGGCGATTGAATTCGCTCAAATTCGCGATGGGCAGAGTAACTCCGGCCGCTTGTTTGTGGCCTCCGAACTTGACGAATAACTCGGGCATCGACTCGAGCGCATCGAGCAGGTGAAATCCGCGAACGCTGCGGCCCGAGCCGACCGCTTCGCCCTTCTCCTCATCGATGCCGAGCACGAACACGGGGCGATGGAAGCGCTCCACCATGCGGCTGGCGACGATGCCGACCACGCCGCGGTGCCAGCCAACACCCGAGAAGACGAGTCCGCGGCGCTCGTCGGTGACCGGGTTCGCCACGGTATCTTCGAGTGCGGCGGCGACAATGTCGGCCTCGGTTTGTTGACGGTCCGTATTGAGATCGTGGAGTTGGCTGGCCAGTTGTTTGGCGCGCTCGGGATCCTGCGTCAAAAACATTTCGATCACATCGCGTGCGCTCGCCATTCGTCCCGCCGCATTGATGCGGGGCGCCACGCGGAAGGCGACTTGGCCCGCGGTGGGGCGGGCACCGGCGAGTCCGGCGACGTTCAGCAGCTCGCGCAGGCCGTGGTTCGGCGTGCGTTCGAGACCATCGAGACCGTGCTTGACGATGACGCGATTCTCGCCGGTGAGGGGCACCACGTCGGCAACGGTCGCGATCGCGACGAGTTTGAGGAATGACTCGGCGAGCTTCGTCTGGCGCGCCTCCGGCATCCCGAGTTCCCGCAACAGCGCTTGCACCAATTTGAATGCCACGCCCGCGCCGCAGAGTTCCTTGTTCCTATATTCGCAGCCGGGCTGATTCGGATTGAGGACAGCGAACGCGGGCGGCAGTTCGGACTCGGGCAGGTGATGGTCAGTGACGATCACGTCAATACCCAACTCGCCAGCCAGGCGCACCACTTCGTTGGCGCGGATGCCCGTGTCCACGCTCACGATGAGCTTGGTCCCACGCTCGGCGGCTTCGCGGATCACCTCGGGCCGCATGCCGTATCCGTCGCGAAGCCGATGCGGCACGTGGAAATCCGCCGAGGCTCCGGCGAGTTCGAGAGCTTTCTTGAGGATGACGATGCTCGAGGTGCCGTCCACGTCGTAGTCACCGTAGAGCAGGATGTGTTCGCCGCGGGCGATCGCTTCCCGCAAGCGGCCCGCAGCGTCGCGCATGCCTCTCATCGAATAAGGATCGAGCAGATTGGCGAGCGTCGGGCGCAGGAAGGCGTTCGCCGAATCGGAATCGCCATAGCCGCGCCGCACGAGGATGCGAGCCACGAGTGGAGCGATGCGGAGATCCCGCGCAACGGTCTCCACCTGGTTCGAGTCGAGTTCGGGAATCAGCCAGCGCGCCGGCCTCATCTAGTTTTGCGAGAAGTATCCGCCCAAGGGACCGGGTTCGTGGCCGCCGGATTCCATGGAGCTCTCGAGCGCGTCGTCAATGTTCTCGGCGATATCGAGGTACTCGCGAAACCAGGGCGCCAGCACTTCGTAGACGTACAACTGGCCGGCATAGTCGAATGACATTTCGACCGCTGCGGTGAAGCCCTCGTATTCCTTGATGCGGCGCAATCCGCGCTCGTACTCGCGGCTTTCCTCGCGAGGCATGGCCGCGGCTTCGAGCTTGTCGAAGGCATCGTCGAGCATGCCGGACTCGAAAGCGCGAGTGTAGAAAACCATCACGCGCACACCCAGTTCCACGGCGGCTTTCAGGAAACCTTCGTGATCCTCGTGGTTGATGGTGTCCCAGAAAATCGCGCTTTTGTAGGCCGAGTCCGGGCGGGACGCGCCGCGGAAAACGACGATGCCGAGACGCTGCATCGCCTGTTCCATCTCGCGTCCGAGTTTGTCCAAATCTTGTCTCATCAGGATCGATTACCGGCGGGCCTGCACAAGGATACCATGCATGCCATCGAACTCCCGGGCGGCCGGAGTGACGATGGTCTTGGGTCCAACGTAGATCTTTCTGCCTTCTTTGAGTGCCGCCCGCATGTCGGCCTCGCAAACAAAATCGGCGATTTTGATTTCGGCGGCGGGGGGAGTGGTTGGGGCGGGCTCGGGCGTCGGGGGCTCTGGCTGCGCAGCAGGCGCTGAGCATGCGCAACTCGGCGCGGCGGGCGGCGGCGCGGGAGTTCCGCGGCGGGCGAGGAAACGGTCGACCACGGCGGCGGTGCCCGAAGCAGGAGTAGCGCTCGCAGCGGGGGGGGCGGGCTCCGCCGAGTAGCCGCGCGTGCGCAGGTACTTCTCCACCGCCGTAACCACCATCGATTTCACTTCGCCGGAATCGCCACTCACTTCGAACGCCTCCTCTGCTTTTCGCACCACCCAAGCCACGCGCTTGACGTTGATCAAGTGCAGCGGACCGACATTGTCGGAAGTCGCGTTACCGGCCATGGCACCGCAGCCGAGCGTCATCGCGGGCTGGAGCGCCGTGGTGATTCCGGTGGAACCTTGCGGCGTGGGCGTATTGACCAACACGCGGAACGCGGGCATGCGCAGGCCGTACTCGCGCACGCGGGCATCGTCTTGCGCGTAGATGGCGCAGGTGTGCCCGAGCCCACCGAACTTCAAGATGGCTTGGCAGGACCGCACTTGTTCTTCCCAGTCCTTCACGAAGAGCAGTGACAGCACCGGACTGAGCTTCTCCATCGAGAGCGGATGCTCTTTGCCAACGCCACCGATTTCAACCGCGAGAATCGAAGTACCCGCAGGAATACTGAATCCGGCCATCTGCGCGATCTTCTCGGGCGCCTGGCCCACGCAGTTCGCGTTGGTGCGCCAGTTGGGCGCGATCATGAGCTTTGCGAGCGCCTGGCCCTGTTCGCGCGTGCAGAGGAACGCTTTTTGCCGTGCGAGTTCGGCGAGGATCGCATCCCGTTGTTCCGTGAGCGCGACGATCGATTGCTCACTCGAACACACTGTGCCGTAGTCGAACGATTTGCCCTGCACCACCTTGGCCACGGCTTCGGCGAGATTGGCCGAGCGATCGACGAGCACAGGAACATTGCCGGGTCCAACGCCGTAGGCGGGCTTGCCGCTCGAGTACGCGGCCTTGACGATCCCAGCGCCGCCGGTGGCGAGAATCACCGCGGTCTTCGGATGGCGCATCAATTCCTCAGTGCCTTCCATGGAGGCGTTGTCGATGCACTGGATGATGTCTTCAGGGGCTCCGGCCGCACGTGCAGCTTCATAAATGAGTGCAGCGGTTTCGCACGAGCAGCGTTTGGCTCGCGGATGCGGACTCAGCACCACCGCGTTGCCGGCCTTGAGCGCGATGATGCTTTTGTAGATCGCGGTGGAGGTGGGATTGGTGGTGGGCAGAATCGCGGCCACCACGCCGACGGGCACACCGATCTCGAGGATCTTTTTCTCCGGGATTTCGCGCAGCACGCCCGCGGTCTTCACGCCTCGGATAGAGCGCACCAGCAGGTCAGAAGCGAGCAGATTTTTCGCGAGCTTGTCTTTGGCGTTGCCGTAGCCGGTCTCTTCCACGGCGTGCTCGGCGAGGCGGCGGGCATTCGCCCGAGCGGCCGCTCCCATGGCTTCGACGATGGCGTCGAGGCGATCCTGCGAGAAGTTGCGGAACTTCTGGAAAGCCGCGTAAGCCTTCTCGATCTTCGAGCGGACTTCCTGGATCGAGACGAGGTCTGTATCGTGCAGCATGGCAACCAAAGCGGCGCCGCGAGGGAGCCGAGCCTAACCCGAGCGCTTACTTCTTGGCCTTGCCGGGCAAGGTGCGTTCGAGGTCGCCGTGGGGATTCGGGATGACATGCACGGCGACGAGTTCGCCGACGCGGCGGGCAGCGGCGGCTCCCGCGTCAGTAGCGGCTTTGACCGCGCCGACGTCACCGCGTACGGTGACGGTGACGAAGCCCGCACCGATGTACTCTTTGCCTTCGAGGACGACGTTGGCCGTTTTCACCATCGCGTCCGCAGCCTCGATCGCACCGACGAGGCCCTTTGTTTCCACCATGCCGAGGGCTTCCATAATGATTACCGGACTCACCAACTTAGCATATCGGCGCGATGCTACTGCGCGGCCGGTGCGGGCGCGGGAGCCTTCTTCGTCCACTCGGTTACCCAGTCGAGGAAGCTGCGGTACCACAGCATCGAGTTCTGCGGCTTCGAGATCCAGTGCCCCTCATCCGGGTACAACAGCAGCTTTGACGGCACCTTCTGCATTTGCAGCGCCGTGAACAACTGCAGGCCCTGACCGTAAGGCACGCGATAATCCATCTCGCCATGGATGACAAGAGTGGGCGTCTTGAAGTCACGCACGAAGTTGCTCGGCGACCAGCGCTCGTGGATCTCCGGAGTCTCCCAAGGCATTCCGTTGAACTCCCACTTGGTGAACCACAGCTCCTCGGTTTCGCCGCTCATGCTGCGCAGATCGTACACGCCGGCGTGGCACACCAGCGCCTTGAATCGCTGTGTGTGGCCTTGCAACCAGTTCATCATGTAGCCGCCATAGGATCCGCCGGCGGCTGCGAAGCGGTCGGGGTCGGCGTAGGGCTGCTTGGCTACATAGTCGACCACGGCCATGATGTCGTCGTAGACTTTGCCGCCCCAGTCACCGCTGATCTCGTCAGTGAAGCGCTGGCCGTAGCCAGTGGAGCCGCGCGGATTCGGCATCACCACCACGAAGCCGGCGGCGGCCATCACTTGTGGGTTCCAACGATAACTCCAGCTCTCACCCCACGAGCCTTGCGGTCCGCCATGGATGAGGAACAGCACGGGATACTTGGTGTCTTTCTTGAATCCGGGAGGCTTCACCACGAAGCTGTGCACCTGCGCGCGCTCGGCGCCTTCCACCCAAAACTCTTCGAGCGGAGTCAACTGGAACGCGCTGAAGATGTGGTCATTCATCTTGGTGAGCGGTTCCGGTTTGCCGCCACCGGAGACGGCGCGGAAGAGCTCGAGCGGGCGCGATCCGCTCATTTCGCTATAGAGCATCGTCTTGCCATCGGGCGTGAGTTGCGGCTCGTCGAGATGGCTGTTGCCGCTCACCACTGGACGGCTGGCGCCGCCCGCGAGCGGAATCATGTGAATGGCGTTGCGTCCGCGATCCTCCATGGAAAAGAAGATGCGTTTGGAATCCGGCGCCCAAGTGAAGCTACCCACGGACCGGTCGAGATTTTCGGTGAGCGAGCGGATGCGGCCCGTGGCGCGATCGAGAACGATGAGCCGCCAGCGATCGCTCTCGAAGCCGGGCCGGTTCTGGGTGCGATAGGCGAGGAACAAGCCGTCGGGCGAATACGCGGGCGACAGGTCCGCGCCTTGGTTCTCGGTGATTTTGCGCATGTCGCCACCGGCCAACGGCGTCACCCAGATATCGGAATTGGTGCTGATGGCGGCGTTGGCGTCGCCGTTCATCGCGAAGCTGACTTCGTTGCTATCGGGTGAGATGGCGTAGTCGTCAGGACCACCGAGCGAGAACGGCGGAACGTCGCGATCTCCGGGCGTGAGGTCCTTGGGAGTGCCGCCTTCCACGGGTACGACGAAGAGGTGCTTGCGGCGCGCGCCACGCCACGAATCCCAGTGACGGTAGAGCAACGAAGTGTAGATGCGCGCCTTCACCTTGCTGTTCTTCTCTTCGTCGAGGCGGCGCTTGTTGCAGCTCGCGTCGGTGCAATCGGGGTACACCTCGCTGATGAAGACGAGGTTCTTGCCATCGGGCGACCAGATGACGCCGTCGGTTTCCGTGGCGATGTCGGTGAGCTTCTTCTGGTTCGAACCGTCGGCGTCCATGATCCAGATCTGGGTGGAGTCACCGCGACTGGAGTGGAAGGCGATGCGCTTGGAGTCAGGCGACCATTTGGGGCGGAAGTTGGCGGTGCCCTCGTTGGTGAGGGCGCGCGGCGTGCCTCCGGCCAGCGGCATTGCGTAGATCTGGCGCGGCTTGGAGTTCTTTTCAACGTCGACGGTTTGGGCCGTGAACGCGACCGTGGAGCCATCGGGCGAGAGTTGGTGCTCGCTGATGCGGACCAGTTTCATCATGGTCTCGGCATCGAAAGGGAGCTTTTGCGCGCACAGGGGGAGCAGTGCCAGCGCGAAGCCGGCGAGGTGTCTGCGCATGAATTTGATTGTAGCGCTCGCTACATAATGGGCTGCCCTGCGCGACGAACGAGCAGATCAAGGTCCGACGATGCCTTCTTCGATGGCGATGCGGGTCAACTCGGCAGTCGAGCGCACGCCGAGCTTCGACATGAGGCGCCCACGATGAAACTCCACGGTCTTGATGGAGAGCCCGAGGCTGTGAGCGATCTCTTTGTTCTGCCTGCCCTCGGCCACCAGTTGCAGGATCTCGCGCTGCCGCCCGGTGAGTTGGCCGGGATCTTGCGCTTCTTCCGCGACGGCGGTCTTTGCCACCGAAACCATCCCCGCGAACTCCGGCGTGAGATAGGTGCGCCCCGCCAGGACTTCGCGCAGGGCCGACAGCAGTTCCTCGCTCGCGCCGGACTTGAGTAGGTACGCAGCCGCACCCAGGCCGAGCGCGCGGCGCAGGTACATCGGATTCGAGTGCATGCTCAGGAACACGAGTTTCGCGCCGGGAACGTCTTTGCGGATCTGCTTGGCCGCTTCGAGTCCATTGAGCAGCGGCATCGAGACATCGAGCACGATCACGTCGGGTTGCAGCCGCTGTGCCGCGTCCACCAGAGCGCGGCCGTCGGCTACCGCTCCCACCACGTCATAGTGCGACGCAAGCAGGTTTCTCACCGCGTCGAGGATCAGCGCGTGATCGTCACCGAGCAGAATCCGAACACGGCTCATGAGGCCTCCCTTGGCAACGGTACGCGCACGAAGATCCCGGTGCCGCAGCCGGGCGAGGAAGCGAAACGAATCTCACCATTCACCAGGCGAACGCGTTCGCGCAGGCTGTGCAATCCGAGTCCAGTGGGGTGAGAGGCGGGATCGAATCCGGCGCCGTTGTCTTCGATCGAGAGCGAGACGGTTTCGCCGCCGGAGTCGAGCTTCACGCTCACCGAGCTGGCACGCGCGTGGCGCGAAATGTTCCGGAGGCCTTCCTGCGCCACGCGGTAAAGACAGGAAGAAATCTCCGATTTCAGAGCAGGCGGCAGGGAGCCGGCTTCGAATTCCACCGGGATCTCCTCGCGTTCCTCGAACTCGATGCAGAGCGATTCGACGGCATCGCTGAGGCCGAGGTCATCGAGAATCTGGGGGTGCAGGCGATGCGAGATGCCGCGCGTTTCCTCAGACAACCGGCCAACGCGCTTCTGGATGGAACGAAGGTATTCGAGGGCGGCGCCGGAACCAGAGGGCGGGTCGGCGACTGCGCGGCCGATGTCCATGGCGAGCGCGGCCAACTGTTGCGACAAGCCGTCATGCAGTTCGCGCCCGATGCGGCGCGACTCGTCTTCCTGGGCCGTGACCAGGCGCTGCGACATGTCGCGAATCTCCTCCATCGCACGCCTGCGGCGGGTCAGGTCATGGAGAACGGACTGGATGGCCATGTCTCCGCGGTCATTGTAGCGATTGGCCGATGCCTCCACTTGAACGGCGCGTCCATCGAGACGCACGGCAGGCAGTTCGATCGGCGGCACCGTTTCATCGGCTTCCAAGATGCGGCGGGCGCGCGCGCGAACCAGGTCATGGCAATCGGGATGAAACAGATCGAAGATCGACATGCCGATCAATTGCGATTCATGCGCGGCGCCGAACAGGCGGCATGCGGCGGGATTGACGAATACGATACTGAGGTCCTTGTGGACCAGCATGGCATCGTTCGTGATTTCCACGAAGCGGCGGTACCGGCGTTCGCTTTCCTGGAGCTTGCGCTCGGCTTCGAGCCGGGCCGTCTGATCGCGCATCACGGCCTGCACGGCGGGCTCGCCGGCCAGCGTAAACGATGTAGCCGTAACGATGATGTCGCGCACCTCGCCATCGAAGCGGATGAGCTTGCCCGAGGCTTCGGCGGCTTCGCCGCGCGCCAGGCGTTCCGTGGCGGGTCCGTCGATGTAGGCGCGATAGTCGGGATGAACGAAGTCGAGCGATGAGCGCCCGATCATCGCGTCCGGATTCGGCGCGCCGAACAAGCGGCAGCAGGCCGGGTTGACGTAGATGATCGTCTTGTCGCGGCGGACCCAGATCGCTTCCGGGCACGAGTCGGCGAAACGCCGATAGCGCTCTTCGCTCTCTCGCAGCGCCTTCTCGGCACGCTTGCGATCGGTGATGTCCTGAGCCACGGTGATGGCGCCGGAGATGCAACCGCTCGAATCACGAAGGGGCGCGATGGAAATCGAAACATCGAGGGGGGATCCGTCTTTGGCGCGGCGCGTGCGCTCGGCCGCCAGCGATGTGTGGCCGTCGAGCACTGTATTGAACAACCGCTTGAACTCGTCGAGTTGCTCGGGCGGAATCGCGGGGCTGAGGCGGCCCAGAGCTTCTTGCTCGGAATAGCCGAACATGCGCTCGGCGGCGGGGTTCCAACTGGTGACCAGACCTTGGCGATCCACCGACACGACGGCGAGCGGAGCGGCCTGCACCAGCGTGCGCAACATTTCGCTCGATTCCCGTAGCGCGTGTTCCAGACGCTGCTCGAGGCCCTTTCGCTCGGTGATGTCGGTGATGGAACCGGAGAAGCGCACGGGGTGCCCCCGCGCATCGCGCTCGGTCATGCCGCGTCCGCGGAACCAGCGGTACTCTCCGCTCGACGAGCGCACGCGAAACTCGAGGTCGTGCCGCAGAGCCGTTCCCGCGATGTTCGCCTGTATGCTCGCCCACACGCGATCGCGATCATCGGGATGGAGCAGCCGGGCGAACGCATCGTAGGCGGGCTCGAGATGTTCGGGGGAGTGACCCACCAGTTCGAACCAACGGTCAGACCGGTAGACTTCGCCTGTCAACAGGTCGATATCGAAGACGCCGTCATTGGCGCCGCGCAACGCTCGCTCGAAGCGTTGGTCATCGGCGGGTACTGCGAGTCCGGCGAATCCGCCTTCGTTCGGAATTGCCGTCACCGAGAGCAAGACCGGCACGGGATGGCCGTCTTTGGCGATCCATACGCAATGCTGTGCGTTGCGCTCGGCGTCGAGGAACCAAGCCGAAGCCATGCGGCGGCCGATTACTTCGCCTTCTCGATAGCCCAGGAGTTTGGCCGCACCGGCATTGAAGAAGACGATCTCACCAGCCGCACTGGCGGCAACGATGGCAGCGTTCGCTAGAACTCCGAGCGCTTGCGCAAGCCCGCCGGCGTGAGTGGAGACAGCCGGAACCATTCCTGAAACTTCAGGATCTCACTTTGCCAGCGCGTTTGCTTTGGCCAAATCAGCGGTGGCGCCCGCCGCGTCACCCAATCTCGCCTTCACGCGAGACCGGTTGAGGTGCGCGTTGGCGTACTCGGGATTGAAGCGGATGGCGGCGTCGAAGTCGGCCAAGGCTCGTTTGTACTGGCGCGTGATGAGTAGCGCGTAGCCGCGGGCGTTCAACGCCAGAGCGTGGCCGGGCTTCAAGCGGATGGCCTCGTCGAGCTCGGCGATGGCCTCGGTCCACTTCTCGTCTTTGATGAGCGCGCGGCCTCGCGTGTGGTGAGACTCGGCAGAGCCGCCCGGCTCGAGCTTGGGAGCAGCGGCGCGAACCGGCTCGGGCTGAGGTTTCGGTTCGGGAGCGGGCGGAGGAGCGGGCTTCGCCATCGACGGCGGCGGAGGCGGCGGAACGGTCTTTGGCTCGGACTTTGCAGCCGGGGGTTCGGGCTTCGCAGCCGGAGGCTCGGGCTTTGGAGCTGCGGGCTCCACTCTTGCAATTACAGGCTTCGGCTCCGGCTGTACGCGAGGCTCGGGTTTCGCCATGGAAGGTGGGGGGGGCGGCGGTACTGCGGCAGGCGCCATGGGAGCTCCCACTTTCACTTCGCCCAATGCGATCTCCACTTTGGGTTTCTGTGGCGGTGGAGCCGGTGGATCAGCCCGCGCGAGCACCGGCGAAGGAACCGCACCGGGCTTGGGAAGCGGAGGCAAGCGGCGTCCGATGATTTGGCCCGCGGCCGAGGCGACCACCGTGGGTTCCGGTTCGGAAGCGGCAGGCTTGGGCGGCGCCGTCTTCGCCTGAGCCACCATGCGCTCGGAGCGCTCGAGCAAGTCCGCCGCGGCGACGTCTTGTGGATTGAGCTTGATCGCCTGGCGCAGATCAGACGCGGCTTCGGAGAATTTGTTCAGGATGAAGTAAGCGTTGCCTCGCGCATACCAGCCGAGTTCGAGAGATGGATTCAGTTCGATGGCGCGCGTGCGGTCGGCGAGGCCTTGCTCGTGGCGGCCGAGCAGATGGTGCGATCCTCCGCGCGCCACGTAGGCTTCGGCCATGCTCGGAGCCAGCGTCACGGCGCGGTCGCGGTCAGTGAATGCGTCGCCATGGCGGCCGATTTGTGCGAACGCGGCGCCGCGAGCCAGCAGCAGTTGCACGTTGTCTTTGTCGATTTCGAGCGCCTTGGTGTAGTCGGCGATGGCCTTATCGTAGTTGCGCAGCGCGTCATAGGCGCCGCCGCGATACATGTAGCCGCGTGCGTTCGAGGGTTCGGCGGCAAGGGTCTTGTCGAGATCGGCGATGGCGAGATCGTAGCGGCCCACGTTGCCGTAGGCTTGTGCGCGATCGATGTAGGCTCCCCAGAAATCCGGCTTGCGCAGGATGGCGTCGCTGAAGTCCTCGATCGCGTCTTGCCAGCGAGTGACCTTGGTCTTGGCCACGCCGCGGTCGCGGTAGGGTTCCGGCGTATCGAGCCGGAGGCGGATCGCGTCGTCGTAATCTTGGATCGCCTTCTCCCACTGGCCCATCTTCCCGTAGGCGGCAGCACGCGCGAGATAGAGTGATGCTGGAGGCTTACCGATCTCGATGGCGCGCGAATAGGCGCCCACGGCGTTGGCGGGCTTGCCGAGCTTGTCGAGCAATTCGCCCGAGAGACGATGCGTGTCCGGGTTCGCCGGATCGGCCTTGGCTGCCACTTCCAGATCGTCGAGGGCTTTGGCTTCCTGCGAGAGAGCGAGGTAGGAAGTGGCGCGCTGCCGCAGCGCTTCGGCCCAACCGGGTGACGCGCCGAGCGCGGCCGTGAAGGCTTCCACGGCCTGCTGGTGCGATCCGGCCTGTTGCAGCTTGAGCGCCTGTTCGAGTAAGGTCCGCGCCCTGCGATCTTGGGCGGTGGCTGCCTGGAACAATAGACAGATCCAAGCGAAGCCGAGGAGAGTCCTCCGCATAAGGGGGGTTAGCGAGGGAACGGTCCGAACACCGAAGCCTCAGGACTCACATTCTAGCGCGGATCGGATCCCCGCCCTCAGGCGGTCTTTTCCGTGAGCAGCGCGCGCACCTTGGCAACGAACGCGTTCAGCGTGAACGGCTTCTGGAGGAAGGCGGAACCCTCCGACAATTGCGCGGGATCGAAGCTGGCCATGCCGGTATAACCGGAGATGTAGAGAACCTTCAGGCCGGGCCGAATCGCTCGCAGTGCGCGGGCGAGTTCAAAGCCGTTCATCTCGGGCATGACGACATCAGTCACCAGCAGATCAATGACGCCGGGCTGATTGCGCGCCAACTCGAGCGCGGCCTTGCCATGGCCCGCTTCGAGCAGTTGGTAGCCTTCGCGATCGAGAATTCGCCGCATCAACGTGCGGATGCCTGCCTCGTCTTCCACGATCAGGACCGTCTCGGTCTTGTGATGGTTGTTGACCGGTTCCTCTTTGGCCGGTGCACCGGTAGCGGCGGGCGCGGCGACGCACGGAAGCAGCAGAGAGAACACGGTGCCCTTGCCGTATCCGCTGGCGGCCGTGAGCATGCCTCCCATTTCGCGAACGCTCTTGAAGATGGCCGGAAGGCCGAGCGAGGCGAGTTCGCCGCCGAAGGCTGGCTCGAACAAGCGGGCAAGAATGTCGGGATGAATGGCGTGGCCCGCGTCAGCGATGGAGAGCTTCGCGTACGTGCCAGGGGCGGGTCCGTGATTCTGCGCTCCCGAGAAATGGACTTCTTGCGTGGAGGTCTCGATGGTGACGAATCCACCCGCGGCAGTGGCCTGAGCGGCTCGCGCGACGAGCGTTTTCACCGCGTGCACCACCAACCCAGGGTCGCCCGAAACGCTGACGCCCGCGGTGCAGCGCGCCACCAGCGTGACGTCGGCGGGCATGTCTTTGCGAAGATCGGCCGCGAGGTCAGAGACAAGCGGATCGATGGCGAAGATTTGCTTCTCGGGACTGGGATGCTTGACGTACGCCGAGAGCGTATTGGTGAGTTCGTTCAGCCGCTTGCTGGCGGTGAGAATCTCCTGCACGTTGCCGTGGAGCGGATGGCCTTCGCCAATGCCTTCCAGCAGATCCTCGCCATAGCCGCTGGTGATCATGAGCAGGTTGTTGCAGTCATGCACCACCTTGCCGGCAAGACGCCCGAGGGCGTCCACCTTGGCGATCTGAGCCACGGCGCTTTCGCGAAGCGCGGGCGCGGTGATGTCGACCGTGACGCCGAAGGCGCGGTTTTCTTCCACGCGAACGATGTCGCGCAAGACCTGATCGGAGCCAGGAACGCGATAGTCGACCGAGAATGACGCAGCGGACTCGTAGGCTTTCTTGACGCGCGCGATGTCGTCGGGAATCACGCGGCCAGCGAACAGGTCCGCGCCGGCTGCGAACGTGGGCGGAGCATCGGGCGATTGGATCGCGGTGAACTCATGCTTAGCCAGATCGGCTTCCCACGCAATGACGGGGAGCTTCGAAACGCGGTGGCGGACGTCGGCGAGTTCTGCGCCGAGTTCCTGGCGTGCCACGCGGCGCGACTCGGATATGTCTTCCACGAGGAGGAGCGCCTCGGGAGCTTCGCGCTCGTCCCAATCGAGGAAGCGCTGCAAGGTCATGCGAACGTCCTGTCGTTCGGATCCCGCGCCGACGCCTCCGGCGATGACGACGGTTTCTTCTCCCGCTTCGAGGCGGGCGAGAGCTTGTTTCAGTTCGGGCAAACCGGCCGATTCCACGGTGGCCTCGAGCGCGCTCGAAAGACTGAGCCCGATCAACTTGCGAAAAGCGCGATTGGTGGAGGAGATGGCGCCTTCCCAGGACACCACAGCGAGCGCCACGGGCAGCGACGCCATCATTTCCTGAAAGTAGCGGCGCTCGGACTCGACCAATGAAAGCAGCCGGGCGACGTCAGCGGATTTCCAGAGTTCTTGTTCGGCTTGCAGCATGACGGGAAGAGCAGCGCACCGGAAAAAACCGGCATCGCTGCTAGGGTCAGTTTGGGGTTTGGAGGTCGAGCGAACAAGGTACTTTCCGCCGCTTTTCCTACGGTACCGGGCGGGCGGTGGATTCCGGTATCGGCGGTATAAGGGACCGGTACTTCCGTCAGGGCAAGCGGACCGGATCCCGCCGCGCGATATGCTGACAAGCCTTGGTTCGGACGATGGAAGATCACATGGCACACTCGAGCCGGTCTCGCCGGCGCGCGCAAATCGAAGACTTGGCCGATCTCGCCGCACGATGGTCCACCTGTGTGGTGCACGGCGATAGAGCGAATTCGGACAAGCTCTTTGCAGAACTACGGTCGATGCGAATCGACATCCAGAGCCGTGCCGGCGATCATGGCTTGGAGTGCTTTCGGGCGGCCCTGCGCCTGACGCTGGACCCTGAGGCCAAAGTTCTGCTCGCCACATGGCTCCTGCACCTCGACGAAGCGGCGGGGCTCGAAGCCTTGCAGCAGGTGATGGATGACCGATCGGTGGATAGCGTGATCCGCTACACGGCGGAGATCGCGATCCGGAAGTGGAAGGCCGCCAGCCCGGACTTCGAGCGGTGACGCTTAACGGAGCGTGGGCTCGTTTGCGTAGCGCTTCATCTTGAGAGTGAGGCGGCCGCCGGCTCCGGGGGCAAGGCGAACGCGAACGCGGGCGCGGCCGTAGTCAGTGAACTGATGTTCGGCGTAGGCTCCGGCTTGAACCACCACTTCGCGCGGTGACGACTGGCTGGTGTTCACCAGCGTGAGCGTGGTGCTATCGGCGTCGAACTTCTCGACGAGCGCCGCGACGTTGTCGGGCAGCCCGGGGCGATGCCGCTCGGGATCGAAGTAGCGGACGCGGGCGTGCAACGTCCAGATGTTGCCGGTGAGATACGAGCCGAGCGTGAGCTTGGAGAGCGCATCGGTGGCGGCGGGATTGAAGCCCATGAGGTAATCGGCGAGGCGCGTGTCTTGCGTGGTGTCGTCTTCGTCCATCTCCTGGACATTCTGGCGGACGAATTCGAGATCCCCGCGCAAGGCCTTCTCCGGATACGAGTCGTCTTTGCCTTCGAGGTAGCCGATCCAGCCGTCTTTGGGGACGCGATCGAGGTCTTTGCGGTCCATCGACCAGAGATAGATCTCGGTAAGGCGGTTGGTATGGAGATTCGGCGAGTAGGCGTACCATTCTTCGCGTCCGGTTTCCTTGTGGCCGCGAGGATCGCCGTACATTTGCGGAAGCATCGTCTTGCCGTTCACCACCTTCTTCTGCGCGTAGAGATTGTCGAGCTGTTTACGCAGCGTGCCGACGAAGCCGGGATCGCCTTTGCTGACGAGGTACGCGTTTCCGAAGCCGGGCCACGAACCTGCCTCGACGGTGTTGCGATGCGCCATCTGATCGATCTCGCCGTCGAAGATGGTGAAGTTCCAGCCGTAGGTTCCCTTGTACCAGCGCCCACCGTATTCGCCGCCGGGCTTGCCGTCGAGCCCGACGTTGGTGGGAATGTTGCCACCGGTGGATTCCGTGCGCTGCTTCCATGCGCCGACGTAGTCGAGGATCCAGTCTTTGTATTTCTTCTCGCCGGTGAGCATGTAGGCGTTGAGCGCGAGCCCGGTGGAGGCGAGGTTGAGCGGATGATCGCCGACGCTGTCGAGATACTCGGCGCAGTGGGCGAGCATCTTGTCGTAGACGTTGGCCATGGGCACGAGTTGGTGGCGGCCTTGCTTGCCGTGCAAGAGATGGAATGCGCCGGGAACATCGTCGCCGACCCAATCGTAGGTGGTGGCCTTGTGCAGCATGGGACCTTTGCTGCCGGTCCAGATGCTCTTGATCACTTTGTGGACAGGGTCGTAATTGGGGGCTTCGGGATCCTCGTTCATGTACATGCCGGCGAAGCGTTTGAGGCGCTTGACGAGCATGTCGTTGTGCGGATCGGCGAGGCCGAGGAACATGAACCCGCGCATGCCCTCGCCGGTGTGGAACCAGTCGGACTGGGTGACGAACTCTTTGTAGTAGGCGCCATGTTCGGCGATTTTTGTTTTGGTGGTGCGGAGTTCCTTGTACTGCTGGAGATGGCCTTCGAGGGCGCGCTTGTAGTGGTCGAGAACCGATGGCGAGCCGCCGAGCGTGTAAAGGAGGGTCCAGTTGTAGAAGGTTTCGATGGCGTCATCGGGACCGTCGAGCGTGCCCCAGCGCGGCGTGTGGAGCAGGTAGCCGCGCGAGTCGAGATACTTGGCGGCGAAGCGGTCGCACGCGGCGGAGGACTCGGCGAGCAACTGGCGTTCGAGCAATGCCCACGCGGGAGGGGACATCGGCTTGGTGATTTCGATGTCGGCGGCGGGGAGGGAGAGGGCGAAGAGAAGCGATCCAGCGATGCGCATGGATGCACTGTATCAAAGTGCGGTGCGCTCATTCACGCTGGAATTCGTAGAGGACGCGGCGGGAGCCGCTCGTCACCGATTGGATGCTACGATACCGCCGCTTCAGGGTGCTCGATCAACCCGGCCAGCGCTTGCAGGAATCGCGCCGCAGGGGCTCCGTCGACGGCACGATGGTCGAAGGTGAGGCTCAGCGAGAACTGTTTGCGCGCAGTGAGCGTGCCATCGGCGAGGGCGACAGGCTCGAAGCGAATCGCGCCGAGGCCAAGCACCGCGGTTTCGGGGTAATGGATCACTGGCGTGAACGCGTCGATGCCGAAGCCGCCGAGGTTCGAGATGGAGAAGCATGCGCCCTCGAGGTCTTCGGACTTGATGCGGCGGGCGCGTGCGGCCTCGATGAGTCCGCGCGACCGCTCGGCGATCTGCGGCAACGCGAGCGAATCGACATCGCGGACGACGAGCACTATGAGCCCGTGCGGCGTGTCGACGGCGATGCCGATGTGGATCGCCCCGGGGAGCACGAGCCGGCCACCTTCCCACCGCGCGCCGAGCGCCGGATGACTGCGGAGCGCCACCGCCGCAAGCTTCGCGACGATATCGGTGATGGCGGGCTTGGTCGCGAAGCCATCGCGTAACGCAACGAGTTGGGTGGCATCGGCGCGGCAGGTGAGCGTCACCGGGACCGTGTTGTCGCGGCTCTGCACCATGCGGTCCGCAATGGTGCGGCGCATGCCGATGACGGGAATGCTGGCTGGAGTGGCTTCGCGAACATCGCGCTCGCGCACTCGTCCGCCGCGTCCGGTTCCGCGCACCGTGCGTGGATCGACGCCGAGTTCGTCGGCGGCGCGGCGGGCTCGCGGGGTTACAGGAACCTTGCCTGAGCGCAACGCGGAGGGTTGGGTGAGGGAAGCTACCGGGGCGGGCGCCGGCGCCGCCGAAACATTTTCGGGCCTTCGCGTGACCTCAGGTGGAGCTTCGCCTTCGGCGAGCAGGAATCCGAGCAGTTGCCCCACCACCACGGCGTCGCCTTCTTTCACGGCGTCCGGAGGCAGATACAGGATGCCGCCGTCGAGCGACTCGACATCCTGCGTAACCTTGTCGCTTTCGAGCGCGAAGATCATGTCGCCGGGTTGCACGCGATCGCCCGGCTGCTTGAGCCAACCAGCGAACATGCCTTCGTCCATCGACCAGCCGAGGCGCGGAACGGTGATCTCGATGGCCATGTCACTCTTCCATGAGCGAACGAATCGCGGCGGCGATGGAATCGGCCGACGGGACCACCGCTGCTTCGAGCGTGGGGCTGTACGGCGTAGGCGCAAAGGCCCCGTTGAGCCGTTTGATCGGAGCATCGAGATCGTCGAAGCCCGAGTCGGCTACCTGCGCGGCGATCTCGGAAGCGACGCTGCAAGGTCCGAATGCCTCATCGACAACCAGCAGGCGTCCTGTTTTATGCACCGAGGCGAGAATCGTTGCCGTGTCGAGCGGAGAGACGGTGCGGGGATCGATCACTTCGATGGAAACTCCGGGCAAGCGATCCGCTGCGGCGAGTGTTTGCGGCACCATCGATCCGATCGCGACCACGGTGACCTGCGATCCGGCGCGCGCGATGCGGGCTTTGCCGAAGGGGATCTCGTAGGGTTCAGCGGGAACCATGCCCTTCGCCTTCATCAACTCGCGCGGCTCGAGGAACAGCACCGGATCATTCGAGCGCAACGCGTGCGTGAAGAGTCCCTTCGCGTCGTAGGGCGTGGACGGAATCACCACGCGGAGGCCCGGAATGTGACTGTAGATCGAGTGGTAGCTTCCGGAGTGATGCGTGGCGGCGGAATGTCCGATGCCGACGCAGCCGCGCATGAGCAGAGGCATCTTCAAGCGTCCGCTACTCATGTACTGCATCTTGGCGATCTGGTTCACGATCTCGCCGAATGCGTCATTGACGAAATCGATGAACATGAAGTCGACCACGGGGCGCGCACCGGTCATTGCGGCGCCGCAAGCCATGCCGACGAAGCCGCGCTCGCTGATCGGCGTATCGCACAGGCGCGCTCCGCCGTATTTGGCATGGAGCCCGGCGGTAGTTCCGAAATTGCCGCCGCGCGCGCCGATGCCTTCGCCGTAGACGAAGATGCGCGGATTGGCGGCCATCTCGTGGTCGAGCGCTTCGAGCGTCGCCGCGGCGAACGAGACCTCGCGATCGCCAGGCGCGGGAGGCTCTGCGGGTGCAGCCGCCCCAACCGCGTAGACATGCGTGAGGGCGTCGGCCGCATCGGGCCATGGCGCCGTCTCGGCCCCGGTAGCGGCTGCGCTCACCTCGGCCAGTACATCCGCGTCGATCGCGTCGAGATCGGCTTCCGTGGCCCGGCCCGACGACAACAATTCCGCGCGAAAACGTTTGATGGGACATCGCTCGCGCCAGGCCGTCACCTCATCGCGCGTGCGGTACGTGTAGTCGCCCATGCCCTCGGCATGGGGCCGCGTGCGATAGGTGCGGCATTCGAGCAACGTGGGACCTTCGCCCTTGCGTGCCCGCTCGATCGCGGCCTCGGCCACCGCGGTAATCTGCTCCACGTCATTGCCGTCGAGATGCACACCGGTCATTCCGTAAGCCGCGCCGCGGGAGGCGACATCGGGATTACCCGCCGCATACTGGAACGGCACTTCCGTTGCGAACTGATTGTTCTCGCACACGAACAGCACCGGCAGCTTCCAGATGCTCGCCATGTTGAGGCCTTCGTGGAATGCTCCGTTGTTGACTGCGCCATCGCCGAAGAACACCACTGCGACGCAACCGGTTTCGAGCAGCTTGAACGCGTATCCGGCGCCGGCTGCCTGGAGAATGCACGGACCCACGATGCCGCTGGTACCCATCATTCCGATCTCGGGCGAGAACAGGTGCATGGATCCGCCGCGCCCGCGCGAGCATCCCGTTTTGCGGCCGAATAGTTCGGCGAAAAGCTCCGCGGCGGGAACGCCTTTGGCGAGTGCGTGGCCATGCCCGCGGTGTGTGCTGAAGACCGCATCCTCGGGTTTCAGGTGCGCGCACACCGCGGTAGCGATCGCTTCTTCGCCAACATAGGTGTGGCATGCGCCCTGGATGAGTCCGCGAGCGTGGCAGCGCGCCAGTTGCTCTTCGCTCTGGCGAATGAGCTGCATGGTGCGATACAGCGAAAGCGGGTTCATGGTTTGCGGCTCCGATGTCGCACCGATCCGCCGGAGTTCATGGCGAGGTTCCCGCCGTCCATGGGAATGAGCGCGCCGGTGATCCACTTCGACGCATCCGATGCGAGCAGTACCGAGAGCCCCTTGATATCGTCCGGGTGGCCGAGCCGGCCCGTGGGGATGCCGCTGAGGAACTGGTCGCGTAACGGCGGATACTCGGCGATGCGCTTTTCGAGACCCGGATTGAGCACTTGCGCGGGCAGGATCGCGTTGACGCGCACGCCGCCAGCCGCCCATTCGGTGCTGAGCTCGCGCGTCATTTGCGCCACCGCGCCCATGGCCATGCTGTAGGCGATGTGGCCGCGTCCCAGAGCGGTGATGGAGGCGAGCGATCCGATATTGACGATACTGCCGCCGCCCGCTTTGAGCATCCGCCGGCCCGCTTCCTGGCAGGCGCAGAAGCGGCCGAGCACGAGGTTGCGCCACACCTGCTCCACGTCTTCGAGCGAGATGTCTTCGGGCGGCGCCATGATCGCTTCGCCGGCCACGTTGCCGAGGAAATCGATGCGGCCAAATTCACGGTCCAATGTTTCAAACATCTTCCGGACCTGTGTGATGTCGGACACGTCGATGACAACCGGGATAGCGCGGCGGCCCAGCCGCGTGAGCGCCTCCGCGGTTTCGCCGACTCCGGGACCGTTGCGGTCCACGAGCAACACGTCCGCTCCGGCTTCGGCGATCGCGGTGGCCATGGCGCGGCCCATACCCTGCGCCGCTCCGGAGACGACGGCGACTTTTCCAGTGAGGTCAAAGAGTGGATTCATGATGGTTGACGATTCACTTTTACCAAGCTGATGATGAAGGCTCCCAGCATGTAGCATCCGGCGAGGATCGAAAGGCAGGTGCTTTCGCTAGTGCCATGTTCGCGGAGCCAGCCGGCGAGATGATTGCCCACGTAGCCAGCCACGTTCGCGAAGATGTTGATCATGCCGATGCTGACAGCGGCGGCCGAGGCGGTGAGCGTCATGGTGGGCAGCGCCCAAAACGGCGGAGGCCATGCGTAGGCGGCGAGTCCAGTGATGCACAGGCACGTCATCACGAAAGGAAACGACTGGCCGGGGATGGAGCTGATGGCGAGCATGACTCCCGTGGCCATTTGCGCGGCGGCGCAGTGCCACTTGCGGTCACCGGTGCGATCCGATGAGAAGCCCGAGTAGAGCACGCCCACGAGTCCGCAGAGATAGTAGAGTCCGCTGTAGAGGAGCGCGGATTGATCGGATCCGCCGGAGAGATTCTTGACGGTGGTGGGGAGCCAGAAGCCGAGCGCGTATCCGCCGCAGTTGGTGGCGAAGATGCCGAGCGCGAGCAGCCACACGTTGCGCAGCTTGAGCGCATCGAGGATCGAGGTCTTGCCCGAGGCTTCTTTGGCGCGGGCTTCGGCATCGAGCTCGGATTGCAGGTGCTCGCGCTCGGCGGCGGTGAGCCAGTGCGCGTCACGCGGGCGATCGGTGAGGATGAACAACGTGGTCACGCCCAGGATCACAGCCGGAATTCCCTCGAGAATGAACAGCCACTTCCAGCCCGAGAGGCCGAGCCAATTTACATCCAGCAGCATGGCCGAGAGCGGCGCTCCCAGCGCGAGGCTGAAGGGCACCGCGACGATGAATCCCGACATCGCGCGGCCCCGATCGCGCATCGGGAACCAGTGCGTGAAGTAGACAATGATGCCGGGGAAGAATCCGGCCTCGGCGACTCCGAGCAGAAATCGCGCCACGTAGAACTGCATCGGCGTGGCGACGAACGCCATCGCGGCGGAGATGAATCCCCAAGTAATGAGGATCCGCGCGAACCATTTGCGCGCGCTCCACCGCTCCACCAGCAGCGCTCCGGGGATCTCGAGCACCAGATAGCCGATGAAGAAGATCCCGATGCCGAGGCCGTACACTTCCTCTGAGAAGCCGAGTTCGCGCGCCATGCGGAGCTTGGCGAAACCGACGTTGGCGCGGTCGAGGTAGGCGACGAGATAGAGCAGAATCGCGAGCGGAACGATGCGCCAGGCGACTTTGCGGCGGAGTGTGTCGGTGTCGATGGCGGCAGTCACGGCGGCGAAACGAACACCGAAGATATCACACCGGCCGGAGGTAAGATCGAAGCAGTGCCCATTGGCCTTGGAGGCGTTGCATGATTCAGGTGGTGATGTTCGATCTCGGGGACACGCTCATCGACGCGAGCCATCATCCGTTCCCGCATGTGACCGATGCGCTGGCCGCGGTGGCGAGCCAAGGTTTGCAGTCGTGCCTGGTATCGGATTTCGACATGTCTCTGACGCCAGCGAAGGCGATGGAAGCCTACGTGGCCGTGCTCGAGTCCGCCGGTTTGCGATCTTTGTTCGAACCGGTGAACAAGCGAGTGACGCTGTCGAATCACGCCGGAGTGCTGAAGCCCGGCAAGAAGATCTTCACGAAGGCTCTCGCGCGATTGGGCGCGGCTGCGACGCCGCTGACCGACTGCCTCTTCGTCACCGAAAACGCCGATCACATCGACAAAGCAAGAAACAAGCTCCACATGCAGACTCTGCAGTTCGGCGTGGACTTCACCGATTGGTCGCAGTTCCCCGCGTTAATCCCTTCTGGACCAGCGATGGTGCCGATCACGGTGCCGGGTCACGAGCATCTCGGAACGCTGCTCGTGGAGGTGCCCACTGCGACGCGCGAGCATGTGGAGGAAGCGCGGTCCTACGTGGCGGGCTTGGCTGCGCGGGGGCAGATCGAGGGTGCGCCCGGCGTGCGTGGCGCGCGCCCGACGCATGCGATCGAGACGGATGAGGCGGGGAATCGGCGGCTGGTGCGGAAGGGGTTTTCGCTGCTCGAGCGAGACTGAGATCCTCTCATTCGGGATGAATGAAGAGAAGGTAGCATCTGGCGAACGCCGCACCCGCGGACCTCGGCCACGGAAGCGAGCGAAGGTATTCACTGGCGGCCTCGTCGCGCTCTCCATTCACTCGTACCTCGGCGATGTCTTCGGTGCCGGAACCGAACAGCACCTTCACGCAGTTCAGATTCTCGCGCTGGAATGACCTCGAAGCCAGCTTGCCCACGCTGGGAAGTAGCGGATTGTCGAGTGCCCAAGCCTGCAACCGATCTGAGGCTTCCCCCTTCCCGAACATGAGCCAAGGCCCGTGGATCACGTGCCAGCCAGCGCACCCTCGTGGATCGTTGCCGCGGTAATGATCGGCGAAGGTCCCGTCTCGAGCGAAGATTTCCAAACACACCGGCAGCGTCGCACCGGACCAGATCTCCGCAGCGTGGGCGAGCCCGTCGCCCTCCTTGGCTCCGAAGCCTGCTATGCAATCCCAGAGCACGGTCGGGTTTGTGCCTTCCCGGTTCACGACGAACCCGATGTCGAGATGAGACTCGCCGCATCGATGATGGTCCCGAACCACTACCGCGAGCCTGCCCGGGCCCCTTACGACGCCTTCCTGGACCGACCACTCCCGGAAGGTCTCGCTGAGCTGCTTCGCGAGGATCTGCCGAGCCAACTCGAGCTTGGCTTCAACCTGGCTTGGTTCCATAAGAATCATTCGTCCTCTCTCGATCTCGTTTCCTTCAGTCCGGCGGCTGCAGTGCCCGGACCCGCGTCCACCAGCTTCCTGCAGCGGGAATCGACGTTCAGGCGCAGCCCCGCCAGCGCACGCGCGCCGAGCCGCTGGAGATCTCCCTCTTCGGCGAAGACGACCTCACCGTTCGCCAACTGAAACTGGACCCCCGTCTTTCGCCCCGCGATGCCGATGGACTCGAGCAGCTTCCCGTCGATCCACGTGGACGACGCACTGGTGTCGACCAGCAACCGGCGCACTACGACACCCTTGGACGTGGCCGGATCCAGAACCCGGCAGCCAACGTGAAGCCGTTCCATGCACCTCGCATGATAACTCTGCTCGCGTGCAGCAGCCAGGCTTTCTGTACCGAAACGAGCGGTTTGTGGGAACAACCGTTTGCCCCATGACTGCGCGATTTGGCCCAACTTCAGTACCAACGGGCGCCACAACCGGGGAATTTGCGCCAGTTACGGTGGCAGTGCGATTGCCGACACTAGGCCCGTGATGGAGTTGACCTGGCTCGCGATGATCGCGAGCTTGTCCATGGGACTGGGTGCGCTCTGTCTCTATGTGTTCGCGGTGAAGCGCGACTATTTCCGTGACATCGAGGACACGAAATACCAAGTCTTCTGGTCAGACGTAGAGGACCTGGTGACCACCGCACATCGAACGGGAGAGGTCAGTGATTCGAAAACTCGAGAAGACGAAGAGTGACGTCGAAGATGCGACAGAGAGCCGCCGCCGCGTGCTTTCGTGGCTGACGAGCGTCGCGTTGGCGGGCTCGGCCGTGCTGAGCGCCTTTTCTAACTTCATATTCATACGGCCTCGGGCGACCTATGGCGCGCCAACGCGATTCGGGATCGGCAAGCCGGACGACTTCCCCTCGGGCACGCGGCTGGCGATCGAAACGCAACGCATCTGCGTGGTGCGCGACGGCAGCAAGGTGGCGGCGATCTCGACCACGTGCACGCACCTCGGATGCATCGTGGGCGTAGTGGAGACGGGCTTCGCGTGCCCATGCCACGGGTCGCGGTTCGATCAGGACGGCAACGTCACGGGCGGTCCGGCGCCATCGCCGCTGCCGTGGTTCAAGGTGACGCTCGCGCCCAATGGCGATCTCGAAGTGGACAAGGGGCAGCAGGTGCCTCCGGGGAGCTATTACAACGTATGAAAGCTCCTACCACTGACGAACCCTCCCTTTGGGCGAGCATGAAGACGCTGCCAGCCAACGTATGGTCGTCGGTCTTCCGCCATCCGTTGCCGCACTCCGAACTGGAACGCTCGCAAACGAGCTTCACCAACTTCTTCCTCCACATTCATCCGGTGAAGGTGAACCGGCACACGCTGAAGCCGCTGTTCACGATGGGCCTGGGCCTGATGTCGTTCTTCCTGTTCGTAATCCTGGTGGCTACCGGAATCCTGCTGATGTTCTACTACGTGCCATCGACCTCTCAGGCCTATGACCGCATGCTCGATCTGCGCGGCTCGGTCGCGTTCGGAACCTTCCTGCGCAACATGCACCGGTGGGCGGCGCACGGCATGGTGGCCATTGTCTTCCTTCATATGTGCCGTGTGTTCCTCACCGGCTCCTACAAGTTACCGCGCGAGTTCAATTGGGTGCTCGGAGTTCTGCTGTTGCTGGTGACGCTGTTCACTCAGCTTCACCGGATACCTGCTGCCGTGGGACCAGTTGGCTTTCTGGGCGATTACGGTAGGCTCGTCGATCGCGGGCTACGCGCCGGTGATCGGAAAGCAGATCCAGTATCTGCTGCTCGGCGACGTGACTGTGGGCCAGGAGGCGCTGCTGCGCTTCTATGTGCTGCACGTGGCTGTGCTGCCGGTGGTGTTGACGCTGCTGATCGCGGTGCACTTCTGGCGGATCCGCAAAGACGGAGGCCTTTCGCGTCCGGCCGCAGCGGAAGCCGGAGCGGCGGCGATTCCGGCACCTGTGGCTCCGATGCCGGTAGCGGCTGGAGCGCCGAAGCGGCTGTTCGGGCTGCAGGGTATCGTGCGCGGTCCGTTCACCAAGGTCGGCAACACCCCTGACAATTCGGTATTCAGTTGGCCGCACCTCTTCATGGCCGAGCTCTTCGTATTCGTGCTGACGGTGGCGGTGATTCTGGTGCTGGCGCTGTTCTTTGACGCGCCGCTCGAAGAGCCGGTGAACGTGATGCATCCGCCGAATCCGGCCAAGGCGCCGTGGTACTTCCTGGGGCTCCAGGAACTGGTGAGCTACTCGGCGTTCTGGGGCGGCGTGGGCGCGCCGGGATTGTTCGTGCTGCTGTTGCTGATCACGCCCTACCTTGACCGGGCGCCGGGAGGCGTGGGCAAGTGGTTCGCCCGCGAACGCCTGCTCGCCAACACGATCTTCCTGACGTTCGTGCTGTTCAACGTGCTGATGGTGATCATCGGAACCTTCTTCCGGGGGCCTAATTGGGCCTTCGTTTCGCCGTGGTGACAAGGAGACGATCATGCGACTGGCACTGGCAATCGGAAGCATCATCGCCCTGGTGATCCACGGCTGGGTTTTCTACGATCAGTTCTTCCATCCCTGGCAAAGGCACCAGACGGCTTACTTCGATCAAGCGCGCGGACTCACTCGTAACGACGCCGAGCGCAAGGAACTCGAGGAGCGCAGCCCCAAGATCGAACAGATCCTCGTGACGCGATTCGGCGACGGTCGAGTGGACCGCTGCACCACCTGCCATATCGGCGCCGACGATCCCCGGTTCAAGGATCACGCCCAGCCACTCAAGGCGCACTCCTATTCGGCCACGCTCGGAGACGTGCAGCGCGGCGGCAAATGGGAACGGCGGCACAAGTTCGCCGACTTCGGCTGCACCGTCTGCCATGAAGGACAAGGCCGCGGCTTGAAGCAGCACTACGCGCACGGTGAGGATCACTACTGGCCCGATCCGATGCTCGGCTACGTGACCCAGGAGCCGTGGAAGGCCGAGTTCAAGAAGAACCTGCTCGGCAAGGAGTACATGGAAGCGGCTTGCGCGCAGTGCCATACGGAGACGAACTTTCCGGGCACGCCCACGGTGGAGCGCGGGCGGCGGTTGTTCTTCGCGAGCAACTGCTATGGCTGCCACAAGATCGAAGGGCTCTCCGAGGGGACGCTCGGTCCGGATCTTTCCGAAGCCGGAAAGAAGTTCAAGATCGACTACCTATGGGAGTCGATCGTCGACCCGCGGGCCAACAGCGCCACTTCGTTCATGCCGAAGTTCAACCTCTCCGATGCCGACGTGAAATCGCTGGTGGTGTTCCTCAAGAGCCGCCGCGGCATCAACTTCGTGGAGACTTCGCTCGACCGGTACCGGGCGCAGTTGCACCATGACCGGCCGGGCCGCGAAGGGGAAACAAAAGAGACAGGTCCTGTTTCGGGCCAGAGACTTGTGGAAGACTACGCATGCACGGCGTGCCACAAGCTGGGCGACAAAGACGGCGGTATCTCGCCGGATTTGAGCTTCGAGGGCTTGATGAAAGACCGCCAGTGGATCGCCGATCACTTCAAAAATCCACGGGCTCTGATTCCAGACTCGAACATGCCCACCTTCCGGTTCACCGAGGCGAGCTTCAGCGCGATGAGCGATTACCTTTCGTCGCTCAAGACCGCGCCGAAGTTCGCCTCGGCGGAAGAGACCTACAAGGGCCTGTGCCTGCGCTGCCACGGCGACAAGGGCGACGGGCACGGCAAGATCGCGATCTATCTCGATCCGTATCCGCGCGACCTCACCAAGGCGGGCTTCATCAACTCGAAGACCAAGGAGCGCCTGCATGAATCGGTGAAGTCGGGCGTGGCGGGCACTTCGATGCCGGCCTGGGGCAAGGTGCTCGATGACCGGCAGATCGACGACGTGCTCCAGTATGTCTTCACCACATTCACCAAGCAGAAGCGGCGCGATCTGAAGCCGGCCAAGGTGCCGGAGCAGAATCCGGTGGCGGCCAACGCGGCTTCCGTCCAACGCGGCGAAGCGACGTTCGTGCTGCGCTGCGCCGGATGCCACGGAAAGAAGGCCGACGGCAAGGGTCCGAACTCGCTCGACATCCTGCCGCGGCCGCGCAATCTCACCAATGCCGCGTTCGTCGACAGTGTGGCCGACAAGCGGTTGTTCGAATCGATTCTATACGGAGTGCAAGGGACAGCCATGCCCGCATGGGTCGACTACGGCCTTTCCAACAACGACGTGGGAGACCTCGTCAATTTCATTCGCAGCCTCAATCCCAAAAACAGCAGGAGTCAGCATGCCAGAAGCAACTAGTGGCCAACCCGTGCGGCAAGGCGCCGGAGCCATGGCGGCAGCCACGGTCCATACGGACGCCACCGCGAAATGGTTCCTCATCAGCTCGATCACCTACTTCTTCATCGTCGGCATCATCGCCATCATCATCGCGGCGAAGTTCGTCTGGCCTGAACTACTGGGCTCGGTGGCCCCGCTCACCTACGGCCGCCTGCGCCCGCTGCACGTGAACGGAATGTTGTTCGGCTGGCTGCTGGCCGCGGACATGGGGCTCGCCTACTACATGGTGCCGCGGCTGTGCGGCGTTACCTTGTGGAGCGAAAAGCTAGGCGTGGCGACTGCTGCGCTGTGGAACGTGATCATTCTCGGCGCGGTGGTTTCACTGCTGGCCGGCTGGAATCAAGGCTGGGAATACGGTGAGCTGCCGACCGCGCTCGACGTACTGGTAGTGGTTGCCTGGGTGATGTTCGGCGCCAACATCTTCATGACCATCGCCACTCGCAAGTACATGCAGATGTACGTGTCGATTTGGTACCTGATGGGGACCATCATCTGGACTGCCTTCGTCTATCTGACGGGCAACTTCGCCACGCTGTTCACCACCGGCGTGAACCAGGCGAACCTCAACTGGATGTACGTGCACAACGCGGTGGGCTTGATCTTCACGCCGGCCGGGCTCGCGCTCGCCTACTACTTCATCCCGAAAGCCTCGAACTCGCCGCTCTACAGCCACAAGCTGTCGATGATCGGTTTCTGGGCTTTGGCGTTCGTTTACGTGTGGACCGGCGCGCACCACATGCTGCACGGCCCGATCTCGCAGTGGCTGCAGACGATCGCCATCGCGTTCTCGGTGATGCTGTTGATTCCCGTGTGGTCCGTTGTCTACAACTTCTTCGCCACCATGAAGGGCCAGTGGCACCAGATGAAAGACAACGTGGCGCTGAAGTTTCTGATGTCCGGCGTCGTGTTCTACCTGCTGACCTGCTTCCAGGGCCCGATGCACAGCCTGCGTACGGTGAACGCCATCGTTTCGAAGACCGACTGGATTCCGGGCCACGCCCACATGGCCGTGCTCGGAGCGTTCAGCTTCTTCGCCATCGCCGGAACCTACTACGTGATTCCGCGTATGTTTCAAACAAAACTGGCCTCCGATGCTCTGGCCAACTGGAGCTATTGGCTGCTGATGACCGGCGGCCTCGGCTTCTTCGTCACGCTGTGGCTAGGCGGATTCTGGCAAGGCTGGCAATGGAACAATCCGGCCATCCCGTTCATCGATACGGTGGTGGCGCTGAAGCCCGTTTGGATCGTCCGGTTCTTCTCGGGCATCCTGATGTTCGCCGGAATCGCGACCTTCGGCTACAACATCATGGCTACGATCGTGGGCGCCAAGGACAATCCGGTCCCCGTGGCCGCGTAGAAGGAAAGGAGACAACTCATGCTACAGAAAGCCGACGTCAGCGCCGCCTTCGCCTTCACCGCCGCACTGGGATTCTTCGCCATCGGCGGCATCCTCACCACCATCGTTCCGCCGATGGTGGACAAGACGTGGAGCAAGCCGTTCGAGAACAACGATCCTTCGAAAGGGCCGACGGGAAAACTCAAACCCTATACCGAGCAGGAACTGCGCGGACGCGCCATCTATGTCCGCGAGGGCTGCTGGTATTGCCACACGCAGCAGACCCGCACGCTGTTGAGCGACGTGAAGCGCTCCGGGTGGAAGGGCGTCGACTCGCCCGTCTCGACGCCGGACGAGTTCGTCTACGACAACCCGCATTTGTTTGGAACAAAACGGACCGGTCCTGATTTGTCTCGCGTGGGCGGCAAGTACGACAAGCAGTGGCACCGCACGCATTTCCGCAACCCGCGCGACCTCGTCTCGGGCTCGATCATGCCGCCCTTCCCGTGGATCGTCGACAATCCGCAGGAATTCGACGACATGGTGGCCTACCTGCAAACGCTCGGACGCGCCAAGAACTGGCGCCCCGACAACGACTACGAGCAATAGGAGCGCGCCCATGAACGACTACACCTGGCCCAGCGTCTACTTCTCGTACTTCTTCTTTGCCCTGATGTTCGGTGGCGCATTCTACTTCTTCGTGAAAACGTGCCGCGCCGGCTACTTTGACCGGCGGAGCGAAGAAGTCAAGTACCGCATGCTCGAGGAGGAATAAGGAGACCCCATGGCAGACGAGAACAAGGAAATCAAAGACTACGCGGATGGATGGATCACCGAGCGCAAAGGAACCGACGCGCCACCGTTTCTGAAAGCCTCATACGTTGTGGTGGGGCTGGGGTGCACGGCATATCTGGTGGTGTTCATGAACGGCGAGGTGAATCACGAGGACCGCGGTCCGCTGGTGCGCGCGTTCAACGCCGCTACGCAGAGCTCAGACGGGCTGATGTACGCGATCGCGGCCATCGCCCTGGTCTTCGTGTTGGCGGTGATCGCCTTCGCGTTCTCCAAGGTGGGCGGAGAAGAACACTAGAGCTTCCATGACGAACGGCTTCTATCAGACACGCGTTCCCGACGCGAGCGAGTACTGGGTGGAGATGGTGAAGTGCCGCTACGCGTGCCCGGTGCACACCGATGCGTGCGGATACGTGACCGCGATCGCCGAAGGCCGGCACGAAGACGCCTACCGCGCGGCGCGGGCCACCAATCCGTTCGCCTCGATCTGCGGGCGCGTGTGCGGAGCTCCGTGCGAAGCCAACTGCCGCCGGGGAAGCGTGGACTCTCCGGTGTCGATCCGGGCGCTGAAACGTACGGTGACGGAAATGTTCGGGCCGGAAACGGGCGACTATTCCAAACACCGCGACTTCGCCGACCGCCGCATGCTCCCGCCGGACCATGGCGACTACGAGCGCGTGGCGGTGGTGGGCGGCGGCGTATCCGGGCTTACCGTGGCGCACGACTTGGCGCAGATCGGTTACAAGGTAACCGTGTTCGAAGGGCATTCCGAACCGGGTGGCATGCTCACTGTGGGCGTGCCGATCTTCCGGCTGCCGCGCGACTTGGTGCGGCACGAGATCGCGGCCATCGTTTCACTCGGCGTGGACCTGCGCTGCAACATGCGCCTCGGCCGCGACTTCACCATCCAGAGCCTGCGTAAGGAAGGCTACGCGGCCATCTTCCTCGGCATCGGATTACCGAAGGGCCGCAAGCTGGCGCTTCCCGGAAACGATCTCGAAGGCGTCTACGATGGCATGGATTTTCTTCGAGCGTTCAATCAAGGAACTCCGTTCCCGCTCGGACGGCGCATCGCGGTGATCGGCGGCGGCAACGTCGCCTATGACGTGGCTCGCTCGGCGGTGCGGCCGGCGCGATACCGGCAGCAGATCATGGACGAGATCGGGCGCGGCGAGCAGGTGGCCTACGATGTGGCGCGGTCGGCGCTGCGGATGAGCGGAGACAAAGAGGTCCACGTGGTGTGCCTGGAAGGCCGCGAGGAGATGCCGGCCGACGAGATCGAAGTGGTGGAAGGCGGCGAGGAGGGCGTGAAGCTCCACAACTCGCGCGGGCCTCGCGAGATCCTCGGCGAAGAGGGCAAAGTCATCGGGCTGCGAACGGTTCGCTGCCTGAGCGTGTTCGATGAACAAGGCAAGTTCAGTCCTGAGTTTGACGAGAACGACGTCGCGGATATCGAGGCCGACACGGTCATCTTCGCGATCGGCCAAACGTCGGACCTGTCGTTCCTGGCGCCGGAAGACGGCGTCGAGAGCGAGCGCGGACTGATCAAGGTGAATCGCGATACCTACCAGACGACGGCGCCCGACGTGTTCGCCTGCGGAGACATCGCGCACGGACCGCGGCTGTTCATCGATGCGGTGGCTTCGGCGCAGATCGCGGCGCGGTCGATGCACGATTATCTGCGCGGCCATCGCACGGACGTGGTGGTGCGCAAGCAATGGTCGCCCGCGGCCTACACGATGGCTGAGGGCTGGAACGAATTTCGGCGGGAGGATCCGCCGGCTCTCGGCAGCGAGCAACGCGCTTCGTCGCTCGACATCGTGGAAGTGACCTATCCGGCCGATCAGGCTCGGACGCAAGCTTCGCGTTGCCTGCGATGTAACGTGAACACGGTGTTCGATACGGCGAAATGCGTAGCCTGCAACGGATGCGTCGACGTATGTCCGGAGAATCTGATCCGGCTGGTGGGTCTCGGTGAACTGCCTCCCGCGCAGGCATACGAAAGCCTGGTCGCGGCAGGCTATGACGTGGCCGAGGCCGACGTGCTGGCAGCGTCACCTGCGGAGTTGAATCAACTGGGCGGCGTGATGCTGAAGGACGAGACGACTTGTATCCGCTGTACGATGTGTGCGTCACGCTGTCCGACGCATGCGATCACGATGCAGCGGTTCGATTTTTACAGGGAATGTGTGGTGATCCCGTCACCGAACCCGAAGATTCTGTATCAGAAGCAGTAGGCGCAGTATGACCTTTCTGGATCTCGGAATTCCGTTAGGGCTAGGTTTGGTGAGTAGCCTTCATTGCGCACAAATGTGCGGACCGGTGGTGCTTTCCTATGGTCTCCCGCTGAGGCAGTCTCGGCGTGAAGCGATCACCGGTCATCTTCTTTATAATGCGGGCCGGTTGGTGACCTACGGGATGCTGGGAGCAGTTGCGGGGGCGGCGGGGACCTTGATCACGAATCTAGCCGGGGCCGAGCGTGCGGCAACCGTGGCGGCGGGCGCGCTGATGATTCTGGCGGCGCTGCTGATGTCGGGTTGGCTGCCGTCGAGTTCGCTGGTGACGATTTCGAAGCTTCCAGCCTCGAAACATATATCGGGACTCATGTTTTCCCCGAATGGACGGAGCAAGTTCTGGCTCGGGCTCGGTTTCGGGTTCCTGCCATGCGGACTGATCTACGCCGCGTTGCTCAAAGCCGCCGAGACCTCATCGGCGGTGGATGGGTTCGCGACGATGGTGGCGTTCGGCGCCGGGACGGCTTCGGCGCTACTCGGGATCGGGCTATTCTCCTTCGCGCTGCCGCTGCGCTCGGCGCGTTTGGCTCCGGTGACGGTCGCGCTGCTTGGCGCGTTCCTGATCTATCGTGGGCTGACCGCTATTCCGAATGCAGCGGGGTGCCATCATGGCTGAGGAAACGAAGAGCGCGATCCGCCCAGTGGATCCTGTCAAGAGTCAGGGCGCGACGCCACCGCCTCGCGAGCAGCGCAGCCCCCTCCCGAGCCGCGATCGTAAGGGACCAGTGGCCGAGCCCGACCGCGCGCATCACTATCATCGCTACCGCAAAGCGCTGCACCTGACGTGCTTCCTGATCTTCGCCGCGCTGCCGTTCTTCAACGTCATGCGGTTCGACATTCCGCGGCAGCGATTCTACTTCGCCGGGCAAGAGCTGTGGATCAGCGAGTTCAACATCCTCTTCTTCTCGCTGATGTTTCTCATGTTCCTGATCGGCGCGGCGGCGTTGTTCTACGGCCGTGTCTACTGCGGATACATATGCCCGCAGATGATCTTTTCCGAGACGAGCGTCGTGCTCGAAGAGAAGATCAAGAAGCTGGTCACCAAGAAGTTCATTCAGTGGCCGGCGCCGCGGCGAGCGCTCCTCTCGCGGCTGCTGTTCCTGGCCGCGGTGGGTGCGGCGTCAGTCATGCTGGCGTTCATCTTCATCTCGTACTTCGTGGAGCCACGCGACCTGCTGAGCCGGCTCTTCGCACTCGACATCAAGACGGCCGGCGGCGTCGCTGGGGCCACTGTCACGCTGATCACGTTCCTCGACTTCGCGTTCGTGCGGCAGCGCTTCTGCACCACGGTGTGTCCCTACGGATATCTGCAGGGCATGCTCGGCGACAAGAACACGCTGCTCGTGGTCTATCGCGACTTCGAGCAAGGCAAGAAGGAATGCATCGAGTGCAAGAAGTGCGTGCGCGTGTGCCACATGGGCATCGACATCCGCAAGAGCCCGTTCCAGATCGAGTGCGTGCACTGCGGCGAATGCATCGATGCATGCGTCGACGTGCTCGGGCGGTTGGGCAAGCCGGGCCTGATCCACTACACGTGGGGCGAGCAAGGGTCGGCGGTGACGCAGAAGACCGATCCGTGGTACAAGCGGCTCGGTTTCCGCGATCCCAAGCGTGTGGTAATTTTGTTCGTGCTCGCGTTTTATCTCACCGGACTTTCCGTGGCGCTGTCGATGCGGCATCCGGTGCTCGTGCAAATCGCTCCCGAGCGCGCCAAGCTCTACACGGTGACAGCGGACGGGTTGACGTCGAACCAGTTCCGCGCACGGATGGCCAACCGGTCGAGCCAAGCCGCTAGCGTGGAACTCTCGGTGGAAGGCGTACCCGGCGCCAGGCTGGTGATGGAACGGAATCCGGTGCCGTTGGCCGAACAACAGGAAGTGCAGATGCATTTCGAGATTCAGGCCGCCGCGTGGCCCGGCGCGCGAGACGTGAATCCCATCGTGATCGTGAGTAAGAGCCAGCCAGGCAACACCGTCGAGCGAACCTCGACGACATTCTTGATGCCACCGGGGAAACCATGAGAAACCGCGCCGTCATCGTGCTCATCGCCGTGTTCGTCTTGTTCGTGGGAATCCTGATCGTCACTGCCGTGATCGCGCGCCAGGCCAATCCGGTGATTCTCGACGAACATGGCAAACCTCGCGCCTATTGAGCCTCGCGTCGAGCAGGTGACGTGTGGTCTGTGCGGACTCTCCGTGGGGCGAAGCCCGGTGGTCGCGCGCGAACGCACGTTCTGTTGCGCCGGATGCGCCAACGTCTACACGATCCTCGAAGAGAGTGGCGTGATGGCGAGCGGGCAGGACTTTCGCGAGACCGAGATCTTCCGCGAGTCGCTGCGGCTGGGGTTGATCTCGAACGGGCATCGAAGCGAGCCCGAGCCGGCGCTCGACGGTGAAACGCGAGAGGCCGTGTTCCACCTGAGCGGTATGTGGTGCACCGCCTGCGGATGGCTGATCGAGCACGCGTTGCGCGGCGAGCGCGGGATCGCGTCGGCTGAGGTTCTGTTCGCGTCGGATCTGTTGAAGGTCCGGTATTCGCCAAAGCTCGTTCCGCCGGGTCGCATCGAAGCTCGCGTGGCGCGGCTCGGGTATCGGGCGCAACCATTCCGGGACGGCGACGAGGCCAAGCGCAAAGACGATCTGATGCTGCGGCTGGGAATCGCGGGGTTCCTGTATCTCAACGTCAATGACCTGAGCTGGGTGTTCTACGTCGCCTTCTTCGAGAGCATCAGCGACACGATGCGGCGCCTGGTGCCGTTTCTGTTGTTGGCGCTGGCGACGCCTGCGGTGTTCTATTCGGGCTGGCCGATTCTGCGCCTGGCCGCGATCGGGTTGCGCGAGCGCACGGTGCGCATGGAGACGCTGCTCGCACTGGGAATCCTCTCGGCATACGTGCTAAGCGCCGTGGCTGTCTTCCGCGGCGGCACGCATTTCTACTTCGACACGGCTTGCGCGATCGTGGCGCTGGTGTTGGCCGGCAAGGTGCTCGAACGCGGCGCCAAGGAGAAGACGGCGCGCGCGGTGTCGGCGCTCTACCGGCTGATGCCGGCGAAGGTCCGGCTCGTTGAGGGCGGCCGTGAGAGCTTCGTCACGGTGGAAGCGCTCGAACCAGGGCGGCGCTTCGTGGTGCGCCCGGGCGAGCGGATTCCAGCAGACGGCGTAGTGGTGGATGGCGAATCGGCGGCGGATGAGTCCGTGTTGACCGGCGAGTCCGAGCCTCGGCGGAAGACGGTAGGTGACGCTGTGATCGCAGGGAGCTTGAATACGAGCGGAGCGCTCGAGATCGAAGCCACGCGCACGGGAGGCGACAGCACGCTCGCGCACCTGGTGCAGTCCGTGGAGCATGCGCTCTCGACGCGCGCGCCCATCGAGCGGCAAGTGGACCGCGTGTCCCGCTACTTCGTTCCTGCCGTGATCGTGCTCGCGCTCGCGATGTTCCTGCTGCCGATTCCGCGCGAGCAGGCCCTGATGCGAGCCATCGCGGTGCTGGTGATCGCATGTCCGTGCGCGCTCGGCATCGCCACGCCACTCGCAATCACGGCGGCGATCGGAAGCGCGTCGCGCAGGGGGATCCTCATTTCCGACGCTCGGGTGCTTGAAGCAGTTCACGGCGTTAATGTCGTATTGCTCGACAAGACCGGGACCGTGACCGAACAGCGGCTCGAGGAGATTCCGCGCGAGCACTTGCCTCTGCTCGCGAGCCTCGAGGCGCGGTCGGAGCACCCGGTGGCGAAGGCGATCGTGGCGCGGAACACCGAGCCGTTGCTCGGCGTGACGGGTGTGCGTGTGCATCCGGGCTTCGGCATCGAAGGCACGGTGGATGGGCGGCGTGTCCGGATCGGCAGTGCGCGGTTTCTCGGTGCGGCCGAGGCTGGGTATGAGATCGATGGAGTCTTCGCGGGCTCTTTGAAGATGGCGAGCCGTCTCCGCGCCGATGCCAAAGCGCTGGTAGCCGCGCTGCGGCGGCGCGATGTCAAGACCTATCTCATTTCGGGCGACACGGCCGCCGTGACGGCGGAGGTGGCCGGCGAGATCGGCGCTGACGGCTTCGAGGCGGGCGTGCTGCCAGAGGGAAAAGCGGAGATCGTGAAGCGGTACCAGGCCGGTGGAGCGACTGTGGCAATGATCGGCGATGGCGTCAACGACGCACCCGCGCTCGCTGCTGCGGACCTCGGCATTGCGATCGGCTCAGGCACGGACCTAGCGATGAAGGCTGCTCCGGTCACGCTGATGTCGGACTCGCTGCTGCGCGTGGAAGACGTGTTCGCGCTATCCAGGCGAGCGTTGCGGGTGATTCACTGGAATCTATTCTGGGCCTTCGCCTACAACGCGGCAGGGCTGGTGCTGGCGGCGATCGGAGTGGTGCATCCGATCATCGCGGCGGTGGCGATGATGGTGTCGAGCTTGTCGGTGGTCGTGAGCGCGGGGCGGCTGGCGCGGGATTGAAGCGTCAGTTGGTGACGTCGATGCGCCAGTCTTTTCTGGTGGCGTAGTCTTGGGTCATCGTGACCAGGGCGTCGGCAACCGTGACTGCGTGGCAGTGCATGAAGTTGTGGCCTGTCGACATGATGCTCGGGTTCTGTCGTCCGAACGAAGGCGCGGGAACTCCGAAGGCGGAGCACAGTTTCACGAGTTCCATCTGGGTTCCCTGGATCTCGTCGCTGAGGTTCTGCTTTTGAGGCGCGTTGTTCTCCAGTGCGGATTTCTCATTGGCCGACTCCGATGCCAAGCCGAGAAGTGCCAGGATGCCGACGGTATTGGTTCCACAGCAGTTGTATTCGTCCGGCAGCCCTAGCATGTGACCGTACTCGTGGACCACGGCATACTGCGCGAATTGCGGAAAGGCCGCGACATTCGCCCTGACGGAAGCGCGGAGCCGGTCCAATTGTGGCCGATCGACCTCCACGCTTACGAAACCCTCCTGTCCGTTGCCTTCGCAGGAAATCTCGGCCACGAGACCGAATCTGGTCATGATCTCGGCCACGTTCTTGGCGACGTCTTTGCCCTTGGCTCCAGGGCCCTTCACCTTGATTTTCGGTTTCTCCAAGAAGTTGTCGAAGGCGCAGTTGACATCGGTGGCGACTTCGCGAAGGCGCTCCATGGCAGCCAGGGAATATCCACCCTTGCCGGCCTCACCGTTGAACGCGATTGTCACCGGCTTCTTCAGTCCGTCGAGCTGTGTTTCCGCCTGGCCCAGCGCGTTCGCGTCGATGGCCTTCAACTGGAACATGGCGGACAGCCTCTGGCCACGAATCTCCTTTTCGGGTCCGTCTCCCAAGACAGTGTCGGGAACGGTTCTCACGCATATCGGACCGAACTCGCGATTGTTGACCCTCAAGTCGTAGTGAGCGTTCGCTATCTCGGTCTCGACGACTTCGAACTTGGGTTTTACCCAGAAGTTTTCGAAGCCCTTCTTGGTGAGTGTGAACTTGAACTTGTTGTTCCAGAATTCGGGAATCTTCCGCGTAAAGGCCTCTTTGAATCTGGCCTGCACCTCGAGAGGGATAGGAGCGTTTTGGGGATCGAAGAAACGAGTACTCACTTTGACTGTGACGGTCAGCTCGTTTCGGAGCGGTTCGCACTTTATGTCGAAGCAGCCGAGCCCGCTCGGGGGCACATGGGCATTCATCTCGAAAACGTTCTTCTTGAGCTCGGCCAAATCGAATGGCATCTGTTTCTCCAGTAGTCGACTTGGTACGTCATCGTCAGACTGGGCCGGCCGCCATTCTCGAGCGAAGGCCTGAGGCCACGAAAAAAACAGCCCCAGTGGGCCGGGACCCACTGGGGTGAACTTGTACGTACTTTCCGCCCGCCAGGACTACCAGAGCATGCGAAGGCTGAAGCGGAAGAAGCGCTGGTCGATGATCCGGCCCAGAGCAGCCGTGTTGGTGATCTGGCCGAATCCGTTGAGCGCGCGTACTGTCCCGTCGCCGTTGAGCGACATGTTCGAGACGTTCGACCCCGGTAGAGCGAAGTGCGCGGTGTTCGTCAGGTTGAGCGCCTCGCCGCGGATCTGGAAGCCGATCCGTTCGGTGGCGCGGATCATCTTCATGAGGCTCATGTCGATGTTGTCGTTGCCGGGCCCGCGAAGTTGGTTGAAGCCGCTGTTTCCGAAACGCACGGCGGTGACGGGCCGGTATGCCAGCACGTCGAAGTAGGCGTCGTTGGGGTTGGTGGACGCCGCCGCTGCCGATCCGCGCAGGCGCCCAACGCCGACGCTGCTCGCGATCTGGTCCGCTGTTTGCGAGTTGTTCGGGCAATTGCACGAAGCGCCGGAAGCGCTCACCGTGAACGGCACGCCGGACCAGTGGTTGTAGAGTCCGTTCAGGTTCCAGTCGCCCAAAACGTGCGCGGCAATTCCTGTTTTGAAGTACGCTTGGTTCTTACCGAAGGGCAAGGCATAGTTGCCGCTGATGACGAGGTGGTGAGTACGGTCCGCGCCATCGGTGTAGTAGTTGCGCGCCTTGTATTCGGGGATCAGGATCGAAGCGTTCATCGAGATGAGCTTGGAATACGTGTAGGCAAGCTGCGTGCTGAAGCCCTTGCTCAGCCTCTTGGTGATGGTCGACTGCAGGGAGTTGTACTTGGCGGTGCCATCGAAGAACAGCATCGTCGCGTTGGTGGTGTGGCCGAACTTGAACAGCGGCAGACTGGCGTTGCCGCCGCCCACTTGGCCGTAATTGACATTGAAGCTGCGCTGCAGCTTCACCGAGTGCATGCCGACGTATCCGACCTGCGCGAGGATGTCACCCTTGAACTCCTTCTGCACGGTCACGTTGTAAGACTGGAAGTAACCGCGGATGTAGTTGTTCTGGCCGTTGATGGCGGTGAGGTTTCCGGTCTGGGGAGGAATCTTGTAGACTCCGTTGTCGCCTTTGGGCGCCTGGATGATCGGGAAGCCCTGGCTCAGCGTGCCGCCGGATCCATAGGTAGCGTTGAAGGGCTGCAGATCGAGCCGCACTTCGCCGGGGAAGGCCTGCATTTGGCCAGTGCCCATCGGCTCCTGGTTCGGGCTGAGCGAGTAGCCGGCGCGGAGCACTACTTTCTCCGTGGGCCGGTATGCGATACCGAGACTCGGGGCGAAGAGCTTGTTCGATGTGGTCATCGCGCAGTTCCTCGGCTGGTTGCCTTCGCCGCAAACGGTGACGGTGAAGTTGTTGAAGTAGTCGGCGTAGTAGATTCCCGTCTCTTCGCGGTGCGGGATCGGGTACTTCTCCCAACGCACGCCGTAGTTGAGCGTAAGCTTGCGATTCACCTGCCACTGATCGCGCGCATAGATCGAGTACTGCCACCAGCGCATCTTCAGATAGGGCTGCAACACCTGGATCCATTGATAGGCGTTGTTGTGGCGGCCGAGGACGAAATCGGCGAGCGCGTTGTACTGGTTTGCGCCTGGACCGCCGTTGCGGATCGTCGAAGAGCCATCGAAGAAATAGGAGTTGTCGCGGAGCTCGATGTGATCGGGGAACTGGTAGAACGCGTCGGCCCCGAAGCGAAGTGAGTGCGCGCCCTTGATCTTGCTCACGTTGCCCACGTAGTCATACGACGGCTGCTTGTATTCGAGCGCCGGGTACGATGCGCCCATCGGCACATACTGGCTGATGCGGAAGTTGGGAACGCCGCCTGCCCAAGGGAGCGGCCCTTGATTGGAGCCCGGGATCTTGAGCGTGTCGAGACCGTACTTTTCTTGATATTTGTTGGGGAACAGCAACTGGTGCGAGCTGACGAAGCCCCAGGTGGCGTCGATTACGAGCGAAGGGCTGGCCACGTAGTTCGCCGATCCCGAGAACGCGGTGCCGTGGCCGTGCTGCAGGTAGTTGCCTGCACCCGACTGCGGGAATCCGGCGCTGCCGCCGAGCACTTCACCGTAGATGGGCTGCTGGAAGTTGTAGTAGGGTTGCTTGCCCCAGCGGAAGGAGAGGCGCAGTTTCGAGGTGACGTTGTAGTCGAACTTGGTGTCGATCTTGTGGAGGTTGTAGATCGTCAACCGGTTCATGTAGTAGTTGTTGAGCGAGCCGGGCTGATTGTTGGCCGGAATGTCCGGGATGATGCGATTGGTAACGGCATCGAAGCGGCTCTTGGGGATGATATTGCCAGCGAACGGCGTGCGGTCCGTTGCGCACTGCGCGGCGTTTCCGCCGGGCAAACAGTTGCCGGCGTTACCCGTGAGCGGATCGTAGATAGGATTCGCGGAGTCGCTGAAATTGCCCGAGAGCTCCTTTTGTCCAGGGATCGAGAGCAGGCCCGAGTCAGAGGAGTGATTCCAGTCGCCTTCGTAGGATCCGAAGTAGAACAGCTTGTTGCGGATGATGTAGCCGCCCATCGATCCGCCGGCGTTGTTGTTGTTGAGGGGAGGCGGCTTCAAGCCGCGCTGGTTGGCGAAGAAGTTGTTGGCTTCCGAGAACGAGTTGCTGTTGTACCAGAACACGGATCCATGCATCTGGTTGCTGCCGCTCTTGAGCATCACGTTGACTGATGCGCCGCCGGCCATGGCTTGCTCGGCGTCATTGGCGTTGGTGGCGATGTTGACGTTCTGGATCGCTTCGATCGAAGGCACGAATGACTGCGCGGAGCGATTCCATGGGTTGAGCGCGTTGACGCCTTCGATGCGGACAGTGGCTCCGTTGTTGCCGGTCCCGTTGAACGCGAAGGTCATGCCCTTCGATGGATTGTTGGTTCCGCCGCTGAGCTGTCCGCCAGGGGGCGTGGTGCCGGTCATGAGGACCATCATGCCGAGGTAGGTGCGGTTGGGTTGCGGAAGCTCCATGAGTTGCTGGCTGCCCAATTCGCCGCGGATGTCCGCGCGGTCGGTTTGGAGCACGGCGGTGGTGGCTTCGACGGTGACCGACTCGGACGTTGCACCGACGGTGAGTTGCGCGTCGACGCGGACGACGTTGTTCTGGTTGACGAGCACATCAGGCGCAACGAAAGTGCGGAACCCTTGTGCCGTGATCTCGACCTTGTAGGTTCCAGGCGTGACGGTGGAGATGGTGTAGGCGCCCGACTGGTCCGCCTGAGCAGTGCGGACGTCGTTGGTCCTGATGAGCGTTACCTTGACGTTTGCGAACGGAACGGCGGCGCCGCTTTGATCGAACACGTTGCCGACCATGGTTCCGAACGCGACCTGAGAGTAGGCCGGCGCAGCCGAGAGTGCGGCAAGCGCGGCATAGAAAAACACAGACGAAGTGCGATGCATTCCCCGTAAGTCCCCTTCTCGAGCTCCTCTGAGCTCGCGATAAGCCGGATAGCCGGTGGGTCCCGGCGGGTCCGAGCTATTGGGCGAGTATATATCCGGCGGCGGTGGAATACAAGGCGGTGCCGTGCGATCGTAGGCGCCGGTGCGAGGCCTACCGAACAGCGGCCGTACAGGAACGGTGAATTCCGAAGGCGCCAGTGCGCGCCTGCGCGCGACGGCGTTGCCGCCACTGGTTGCGGGCTGAAAATCTTCGCTGCCGGCGAAGAAACTGAAGGACAGTAGTACAGCCGCAACCAACCGCGACCCGGGAATCGTATACTAGGAGGAGATCGTCTTTCGTCCTCGTTGGGAGGTCGTCTAACGGTAAGACTGCGGACTCTGGATCCGCCTATCGGGGTTCGAATCCCTGCCTCCCAGCCACTCCCTACGCCGACCGCCTCGCAGGCGCGGCATGCCACAAATCCCAATTCGACTGCAGGTTCATCCATAGCCCCGGTGACGTACCGAACAGTCCGGCGAGCTTCCATGCCGTGTCCGCGCTTACGCCGCGCTTGCCCTTCACGATTTCGTTCAGCCGGTTTGCCGTGATCCCCATTTTCGCCGCTGCTTGGGCCTGAGTCATTCCCATCGGTTCGAGGAACTCGGCGGAGATCACCTCTCCCGGGTGGGACGGCGGACGCCGCATCCTGCGCACGTCCGCGCCAATCGCTGGCATAGCCTTAGTAGTGATAGTCCTCACAACGAACCTCCCATGCGTCGCCATCTTCCAATCGAAACGTGATTCGATACTGATCGTTGACTCGGATGCTGTACTGACCCCTCCGGTCGCCTTGTAGAGCCTCGGGCCGGTTGCCAGGTGGAACTCGAAGATCATCCAGCGTCGTCGCGGCATTCAGGTAGGAGAGTTTGCGTCGCACAACGGTCCAAAGCAGCTTGGAGATGCTTCTTGCCTGTTTCGTGTTCTCGGCGAAGAAGATGTGCTCGGTAGCCTCGTCGCCGAACGATCGAATCACATGAATCATTATACCCGAATACCGGGTATGGATGTATCTCCCGTCAGGGCACCCTATACGTCAGCAGGACCACTCCGCTGACGTACCGTTTCACATCCACCAGATCGAGCCGCCGCGGTTCCCCCACCCGTTCAAATATCGGGATCCCGTCTCCGGCCAACAGCGGATTCAGCTTCACCGCCACCTCATCGATCAGCCCCGCCTCGAGTAGCTCCGCGGCCAAGCCCGCCGCTCCGCACAAGTAGATGTCGCGCCCTGGCTGCTGCTTCAGCGCCGCCACATACTCCGCCGCGCCTTCGCGCACGAGATGCACGTGCGCGTCCGGACTCTTCTCCATGGTCCGCGAGAACACGTGGCTCGTCATCTTCGGATACGGATCGGTCACGCCCGCTCGCAAAGCGACTTCGTAGGTCCCGCGCCCCATCAGCACGTCATCGAACGTGTCGAGCGCGGCCAGATAGCCGGCCACGTGGTCCCCTTCGGCGAGGAAGCAATCGAAAGAGCCATCGCGCCGCGCGATCTTGCCGTCGAGGCTCGCCGCCACAAGGTAGATCACTTTGCGCATGGGCTACCGGTTGCGGACGCAGTAGAGCGTGTTCTGGCTCCGCAGATAAATCGTCCCGTCGAGAATCGCGGGCGTCGAGATGAATGACTGGTCCGGCATCGTGTTCGTGGCCAGCACCTCGAACTTCTCGCCCATCTTCACCACGATCACGTCGCCGTCTTCCGCCGAGAGGTACAGCTTGCCGTTGGCGCCCACCGGCGACGCCTTGAAGCTGTAGGCCTTCGGCAGCCGCTGCTGCGCATAGTAGGCTTTGCCGGTGGCCGCGTCGAGACAGCTCAGCATGCCGTTGTCGGTGAGCATGTAAAGCTTGCCGTCATGCAACACGGGCGATGGCGTGTAGGAGTTGCCGCGTTGGTTGGTCCAGACGATGGCGTCGGTGCCGGTGAGGTCGCCTGTGCGCCCGAGCTTGATTGCGAGCAGGTTGGGATCGCGAAATCCGCTCATCACGATCACCGTGCCGTTATGGACCACGGGCGCGGGGATCACATTGGGTCCGAGTCCGCCGCACTCCCAGATCAGTTTCCCGGTCGCGAACTCATACGCGCGCACTTTGTTGGTGGCCGATACGATCACCTGCTTCTTGCCTTCGACTTCCACCACGTATGGCGGCGACCACGCGCTGATCTCGTCGCGTTCCACGCGCCACTTTTCTTTGCCCGTGGTCTTGTCGAGGGCGATGAGATACGAACCTTCCTGCTGATCGAAGCCGAGCAGGAGCGTGTCGCCATGAAGCGTGGAGGGCACGCCTTCGCCGAACTGCATGCGCATCTTCATCTCGGGGAAGTCGTCTCGCTTCCAGACGATCTTGCCGTCCATGTCGAGCGCGTAGATTCCACGCGAGCCGAAGAAAGCGTACACGAGCTTGCCGTCAGTGATAGGCGAGTTTGAAGCGAAGCTCCCGTAGCGCTGGTGATAGCCTTCGCGCGGAGTTGCACTGCGCACGGTGCGCTCCCACAGGATCTTCCCGGTCTCGCGGTCGATCGCCATCACGACGAAGCGATGCTCCACGCCCGCCGCAGCACCGCCTCCGCCTCCCCTGCCACCACCGCCGGCGGCCTTGACTTCGGCGGCCGGGATCGCGGTAGTCACGAAGATCTTGCCGCCCCATACGACCGGCGAGGAATGTCCGCGGCCGGGGATCGTGGTCTTCCAGGCGATGTTCTTGGTGTCGCTCCACTCGGTGGGTGCGTCGCCGCGGGCCATGCCGTCATCGAGTGGACCGCGCCATCGCGGCCAGCCATCGATGTCAGCGCCGAACGCGAGCGCAAAAGGGGCGAGCCAAAGCAGAGAGCGAACCATAGCATTCAGGATAATGGAGTCAGCCCAGTTCGAGGCTGTCCTCGCTGGCGAGATCCTTGGCTTTCGATCGCGACGCCCTGAGCACAGGCACGCACCGGAGTGGCGGCTGCCGGGCTACTCACGCATCCGGAATGCCGGTCCTGAGCGCTTCACCGGCTCATGGTCCACCTTCTATCGGCTCGGCTCGAGAGTGGACATCCGGATCAGGTGTGCGCCGCGTGAAACGGCTCGGATACCGTACGTCTCAGATAATGGAAGCAGAGTGGACGTTGTCAGCATCAGCCGCAAGGTTACGCCGGAGACGATCCTGGCGGCTTACCGCGAGGGGATGTTTCCGATGGGCGATCCCCGCACCGGACTCATCACCTGGCACCGGCCTTCGCCTCGCGCGATCATTCCGCTCGACCGGTTCCACATCTCGCGGTCGCTGGCCCACACACTGAAGCTCGGCCGTTTCGAAGTCACGCTCAATCGCGCTTTCGGCGATGTAATGGATGCGTGCGCGCACCGCGATGACGGCAGCGGCACCTGGATCACGCCGAAGATCCGTGCGGCCTACGTCGCGTTGCACGAGCAGGGTCACGCGGGATCGGTTGAAATCTGGGTGGACGGCGCGCTCGCCGGCGGGACTTACGGGGTCCACATCGGCGGAGCTTTCTTCGCCGAGTCGAAGTTTCATCGCGTGCGCGACATGTCGAAAGTGGCGCTGGCACACTTGGTGATGAGGCTGCGGGAACGCGGATACGCGCTGCTCGAGGTGCAGTACCTGACTCCGCACTTGGCGCAGTTCGGGACCATCGAGGTGACTGGCCGGGAGTATCGGCCGATGCTCGATGCGGCACTGGCGCTCGACTGCACGTTTCCTTGAAACGCCCGGCCGGTTGGTGTCACGATTCAGTAGACGCAATGCCCGAACCGAATCCGCCCTACTATGTCCGCTTCGCCGCCGACGCCGTTTCGAGCGCGCGCGTGGACCGTACGCAGACCAATCCGGGAGGCGCCGGCGTCGACCGCGCCGGGCACACCCATGTCGCCTTCCCCGGCGCCGGCACCATGAGCGTGGCTACGGATACGGGCGCGCCGCGAGCGGATGGCATGATCCCGTTCTTCTTCCGCTCGGTCAACATCCACTTCGTGCTCACCGATTTCGAGATCCAGATCACGTCGGACTATCCGCCCGGCTCGTGCGCCGAGCGCGCGACTATGGGGCACGAAGTGAGCGAGCACATCGTCAATCCCACGCGGATCATGTACGCGTTTCGCGACCCGCTCATTGCGGCGTTGAACGCAATCCCGCTGCCGACGGAGCGCTCGCCGCGTTGGATCCCGCCGGGTCAAGAGGTTCAGACGCGAGAATCACTCATCGCACCGGTGCGGAGCGTGGTCCGGGATTTTCGGCATCAGGTGAGCGCGGCCATGCATGCGGCGTCGCAGGAGTCGGACTCGGCGGATCACTATCGGCGCGTGTTTCAGCAGTGCACGGCGCGGCAGTGGCGGAATCCGTAGGCAGCTTTCCCGAAGGCAGTCAGAGCGAGCGCCAGACAGGAGCGAGGTCGAGGACGAAGCCGGCGACGGGACCTTCGCCTTCGAGTCTGTCGATACCGGTGCGCGGTTCGGGTTCACGATGGGGCCGATAGATGGTGACGGTATGAGTCCTCGGATCGATCAGCCATCCGAGTTCCGCGCCGTTGTCGATCCACTCCTGCATCTTGGCGCGAGCTTTGTTGAGGCGATCGGAGGACGAGAGCAATTCGATCACGAACTCGGGGCAGGATAGCCGCTGGAGAAGCCGGGCTCGCGAAGCCCAGGCGGCGTCCGGCGAAAGCCGCGCACCGTTGGGCAAGCGAAAGCCGGTACTCGAATCCGTAACTACGCCGGCGGGATCGGCCAGGGCCCAGCGCATCAATTGGTAGGTAATGGACGAGTTCCGCGCGCCGGTCTCGGGATCCGTGGGGAGCATGATCTCGAGTTCGCCATCGGACGTGTATTCGATCCGGTAGTCCTCATACTGTTCGCACAATGCTTGGAACTGCTCGTCGGTATTCGCGGGAACAAAGAGCGTGATGGGCAGGTAGGTCTCGTCGATCGTCAACATGCATTGCTCATGTCGTCATCGACCCGCCATCTCCGCGAGCATCTTTCGTGCCGCCTCGAGATCGGGATCGTACTCCAGCGCCTTCTCGAGCGTAGCCTTGGCGCCGGCCACATCGCCCGAGCGGAATCGCGCCACCGCCAGGTTCATACGCACGCCGCTTTGCGCCGGATTGGCCGCGAGCGCCTTCTCCCACAGCGCGATCGCCTCATTCACTTCGCCACGCTTCACGCGGAAGATGCCGAGATTCGCGGCCGCGGCGGCATTGCCGGGCTCGGCTTTCAAGATGCGTTCGCACAGCTCGGCGGCGCGCTCGTCGCGACCCATGCGGTCATAGAACTGCGCCAGTTGCGATAGCACCGGCACATCGCTCGATCCGGCCGCCGCCTTCTCGAGCAGTTCGAGCGCGCGTCCGCGGACCGCGGGTTCCGTCATCGCCACCACCGCGTACCCCAGCGCGAGGTCGCGATCGTTGGCTGCGCCGCGCCAGAACGAAGCCAGCTCGCGACCCGGCCGCGCCGATGCGCTCGAGCTGCTCGCAGGCCGGCGCGGGATCGCGTGGTCCGTGTAGGCGACATGTTCGCCCATGCGTGTTTGTCCGCGCGGCATGTGGCAGCGGACGCAATCGTCTTTGGCGGCCTCGCGCGCCGCGGATTGCTCCTTGCATGCAACGGCGTTGTGGCACGAGAGGCACTTGGCGCGATAAGCGGCGGGCTCGGTTCCCGCATGCGGATCGTGACAGGTTCCGCACCAGAGTTTCTCTCCGCTCGCGAGCTTGCACTTGCTGCGCGCCAGCTTTTCGAAGTGGCTGGTGGCGGTCAACTCGGCTGATTCCGCATCGGCCCACACGAACACGGCGAGCGTATCGGAGAGCAGCGCCCCGGGCCGATAGGCTCCACGCGTCGCGCCCGCGCGAGCCACGCGTGCCACCCCGGTGAGATGGCACTGCGCGCACACGCTGTCGCGCCGGGCCGCGTCGAGCTTGGCGGGATTGACGATCGCCTTGTCCCCGGCGGCACGCGACTTCATCTTGGCGGCGTGCTGCGCACCGGGCGAATGACAGCGCTCGCAACTGATGCCGCCTTCGAGGAACGGTACCGCCGCATAGCGATTCTGCGTTCCGGCAGTCGGCTGCACGCGGCTCGCATGGCATTGCAAGCAAGCCGGCTCGACGGCGCGCGTGAGGTCCACCTGGTGGCGATTGTGATAGCCGGGTGAAGCGTCCCACTTGGCCGGTGACGAATAGTAGGAAACCGGCGACTGATACAGGAACCCGCCGGCCTCGTACAAGTAGCTGCGGCCCACGTTGCCGGAGCCGACGAACCAGCGCAGTGCCCGCTCGCCCGCTGTTTGATCGCGATGGAACGAGAGCAGGTAGCGATCGCTGACACGATAGTACGCCCCCGATGCCGCATCCTGGAATGCAGCCTGCTCGAAGCTCTCGCGCACGCGGTCACTGCCCACCGCGCCGCTCGAGCGCGCCATGCCAGTGGCTGCGTAGCGGCGCGCGATGTCCGGGTGACATGCGGCGCAGGCTTTGCTCCCGATCTCTTGCGCGGCCGCGGCGGCGCAGAGTAGGAGCAACAGCGGCAGCATCAGATCCATGATAGGCGGGGCCGAGGGATGGGTGGCGAAAAGCGGTTCCGGCTTCGGCTGCGGCACTGGGGTCGCGCAGTCGCGCCGCTTACCGGGCTTTCACGCGTAGACGCGAGAAGTAGCCTTCCCTACCAACGCCGGCCCAAAGCGCGATGCTGCCTTCCACCGGCTCGTTCTCGAGGTCATTCACGATCAGGCACGGCTGCCGCGAACCATGTACATCCAGCCGCGCCTTGCGGCCGTCCACTTCGATTTTGAACTTGGTCCACGCGCCGGGCTCGAGGTCCACCTACGATTCGTGCTTCTCCGGCGGCTCCTTGCGCAGGCGTGCAAAGTCGAAGTGCGGACTCGAAGCATACTGCGTGGAATGGTTCCGGCGTACCTGATCGTCCGGGTGCCCCTTCGCCGGGCGCAAATAGATGCATTCATACTGCCCGCTTCGAAGGCGATAGCCGATCCGGATGAAGCCGCGCACTTCGGGCGGAGCATTCGGCGCGGGTTTGCCGGCCAAGTCCCTTCGATGGTTCCGTCGCGGAACTTCATGTCCTTCACGATGGCGCAGCTATCCGGTGCGGCAACCGTAAGAGGGCCGAGAAGCCGCACAGGTTTGCGCCCCCGATACCGGACCTGCGCGACAGGCACGTAGTGCGGTTCCAATTGAGCCGCTGTCTGCGCCGGAAGCGGGGGGAGTGCGGCTAACATCAAGGACGCAAAGGCCAGCCACATCTCGTTGTTGGACCCGCGGCCGGCGAAAACGATGGCAGCGCCCGCGTCAGTGCGGGCCGCCGTTGACCGAATTCAGCCGCTGCACGATCTCGTCGAAGACCGTGTCGGGGTTCCGGTCTCCGTCCACCTCGTGATAGCACTGCTGGCCATAGTGCGCGAGCACGGGGCTGGTCTTGTCGCGATAGGTTTCCATTCGCTTCAGCACCACTTCCGGTTCGTCGTCGCTGCGGCGGAACAACGGCGCACCGCACTCCACGCAGTAGGGCGCGGTCTCCTGGCCCTGGCTGTACACGCGGCGGCAGTTCGAGCATTGGCTTCGCGAAGAGAGCCGCCTGACGATCACGTCAGTAGGCACGCGCAAGTAGACCGCCACTGCCGGACCAATGGCTCGCGCCCGCAACGCTTCGTCGAGAAATCGCGCCTGCTCCACCGTGCGGGGATAGCCGTCGAGAATGATGCCGCCGCCATCGAGGCGATCGAGGCGATTGACGATCAACTGATTCACGGTCTCGTCACTGACGTACTTGCCGGCGGCAAGCGTGGCCGCGAGTTGATTGCCGAACTCGCTGCCGGACTCGGCTTCGGCACGCAGCAGATCGCCGGTCGAGACTGCCGGAACGCTGAACCACTGGCTGAGCAGACGAGCCTGGGTGCCTTTGCCGCACCCAGGGGGTCCAAACAAGAGAAGGATCACTGTGAGTCGAGGGGGCTTCTTCCGTTACGAATCAAGAGCAGCCCTGAAGTTTCCAATATACTCCAGGAACCGCCCTGCATACCGGTCCAGTACTTCCATGCCGCCGCCATGAAGAAGTGGCGAACACATCTCGTACGCCACACTACCGCGGAATCCGCCCTTCACGAGGCCCTCGAGAAAGCCTCGATAGTCGATGAAGCCTTCCCCCATCGGCACGGCTTGCGCGTACGGCGTGAGCTTGCGGTAGTTGATGACGGGCGATTCGTATTGATAGCGAGGGCGAAGCGAATAGTCGGCGATGGTGGTGTGCGCGGTGAGCGGCGCGAGCTTGGACGCCGCGGCGCGGAGATCGTCACCATGCAACGCGGGCGACCACGCGTCGAACAGCGCCCGGCAGTTGGGCTCGGCGATCGCGTGGATCAGATCGTGCATGCTCTCGAAGCCCACGCCGATGTCGTGGTGGTTTTGCACGCCGATGATGACGTCAGGCCAGTGCGACGCACGGCGGGCGCACTCTTTCAAGCATGAGACAACGAGGTTCCACTGCGGCAGGTAGCTCGACGCGGGATTCTCATAGCCGGTGAAGACGCGGACGATGCCGCCGCCAAGATCGTGAGCCAAGCGTGCGAGCTCCACGGTGTACTGCACCTGGATTTCGCGATGCGGTACTTCGCCATGCTCGAGATCGGCGGTGAAGTTGGTGTAGCCCGCAATGCAGAGCGTACGTAGTCCTCTGGATTCGAGCTTGCGGCGGAGCGCGGTTCGCGCAGCGGCGTCGTAGTCGAGCGGACTCAGGTGCGGGCGCTTGGCCATGAGCATGACGCCTTGGAAACCGAGATCGGCGGCTTTGTCGGCGAACTGGTCGACGGAGAGGGCAACCTGCCCCCAGGAGCCCGAGTAGCTGACCGAATGGAGGATGGACGGACCGAGCATTGCGATAACCACTCTATCGCAGGTGTTTGCCGCAGGTGGCGGAATTTTCTCTCAACGAGGTGCGCGTGGGCCGATGAGAGAGACATGCACAAAGCAAGCAGCTCTCTCTTGGTATTTGTTTCGGCCGCCGCGCTGTTCGCCGCCGACCATACGCAGCCGGTGGCGGGTGCATCGGCGGGGCCTTCTCCCGATGTCGCGCTCGGATGGCTGAAATACGGTAACGAGCGGCATGTGGGCGCGAAGTATGTGCACTGGCATCAGACGATGGACCGGCGCCAGGAAGTGGCGAAGGGGCAGAAGCCGCACGCGATCGTGGTGAGCTGTTCTGACTCGCGAGTGCCGCCGGAGATCGTCTTCGATCAAGGCCTGGGAGACTTGTTCGTGGTGCGCGTGGCCGGGCACGTGGTGGGCGAGAAAGAACTGGGCAGCATCGAATATGCGGCCGAGCATCTGAACGCGCCGTTGATCGTGGTGATGGGCCACCAGCGCTGCGGAGCGCTGCAGGCGGCGGTGGGCGGAGGCGCAGCGGCGGGCCACATCGGGTCGCTGATCGCGTCGTTGACGCAGGCGGTGGAGCGCTCGAAGCCGCTGCCGGGCGATCCGCTCGACAACGCGATCCACACGAATGTCGACACAGTCGTCGAGCAGTTGCGCGATTCCGAGCCCGTGCTCGGGCACATGGTCCGCAGCGGCAAGATCAAGGTGGTGGGCGCCTACTATAGCTTGGATACGGGCAAGGTGGAGTGGCTCGGCGAAGAGGGATCGCGCGCGCGGATGTCGGCGCTGCAGCACTGATGACGGAGGATCGGGCGTATCACCGCTGGCGCGGGCGGCTTCCATGAGATGCCGCCCCTTCCAGCGCGGGACCTCAGTCCCTCACTCCTGCCGCAGAGCCTGCAACGGATCGATCCGCGACGCCCGCCATGCCGGCACATAGCCAGCAAGAATCGCCGCGCTGACCAGCACGACTCCAGCCAACGCCAGAACCCCAGGATCATGAGGCTGAATCTGAAACAGCAATGACCTGACCAGCCGCAATGCGGCCAATGCAGCCGGCACGCTGACCGCGAGTCCCGCCCCCGCCAGCAACAGAACCCGGCGCAGGACCATCCAAATCACAACGCTGCGGCGTGCACCCAGTGCCATCCGGATTCCAATCTCGCGCACCTCCCGCGCAACGTTGTATGACATCGTCCCGTAGAGCCCAACACACGCCGTCAGCAATGCCAGCACCGCGAAACCCGTGCCTAGTTTCGCGAACGTCACTTCCCTGCTGATCGTCCGGTCGATTTCCGCCGCCTGCGTCGCCACGTTCGTAACCGGCATGCGGGAATCTGCCTCCCGCACGATTTCACGCACGCTCGACACGTACCGCAGCGGATCCCCCGCGGTGCTCAGCGCGAAAGTAACCGGGCCCGGAGAAAACTGGCTCGCCGCCACGAACACGGTCATCGCGCCCGCCTCTTCATTTTTGAGGCCACCGTATCGCAAATTCGCCGACACGCCGGCGACCTCGACATCGCGCTTGTCGTTCACCAGCGTGATACGCCGGCCCACCGGATTCTCGTTGCCGAAATACGTCCGCGCCATCCCCTCGCTGATCACCGCAACTGGCGTCGAGCCCGGTTGGTCGCGATCGTCAATCTCACGCCCGGCCAGAATCGGAATCTGCATCGTGGTGAGGAAGCGCGGTCCAACGGTCATCACCCGTGCGCCTTCCACCGTAACGGCGCCGATCTTCATGGCTCCCCGGTAAGTCGCCCCCGCGTGGCCGGCGTTGATGATCGGCGCTTGCGAAAGCGTCGCGCTTCTCACTCCGGGGATCGATTCGAAGCGCTTACGCAGGTCTGCATGGAAATTGGGAATCTCCGGATCGCGATGCCCGGCCTCACGTGCATTCAACGAAAACAAGAGGATGTTCTCGCGGGCGTAACCTAGTTGCACCGAGTGCAGCTTGTCCAGCGTCCGGACAAACAGACCTGCCCCGGCCAGGATCAGAAACGACATTGCGATTTGCGCCACGATCAGAATGTGCTGCGCTCGCCGGCGCGGCCCCCCCTCGCGGCCGCTCTTCAACTCGGGCATCACGTCCGGCCGTGTCGACCGAATCGCCGGTGCGAGCCCAAACAACAGCCCGCAGACCAGTGAGAGCGCCGCCGTCACGCCCAGAACGATCCAATTCAATTCCGCGTGTAGAGTGAAATTCTCGCGCCCCTTGGAAAACAGAAACGTCAGCGATCGCACTCCCCACGCCGCGAACAAGACGCCGGCTGCTCCGCCGAGCATCGCCAGCAATGCGCTCTCGGTCAGCAACTGCCGCACCACGCGGAACCGTCCCGCGCCCAGGCTGAGCCGGAGAGCGATTTCACGGCGTCGCGCCGCGGCCCTTGCCAGCAACAGATTGGCGATATTCACGCACGTGAGCGCCAGCATCAGTCCCGCCATGGCCAGGAGCACGTACAAGGGTTTCGAATACTCCCGGCGCAAGCTGCCCAGCCCCGTGGCGCCGGGATTCAGAATCAGCGCGGGCAGTTTGGCGCGCTCGCCTTCGGTCTTCGCGGTGGTTGCAACCCATTGCTCGAAGCGGGGCGACAGTGCTGCCTGCGCCCGCGCCATGGTCACGCCGCCACGCAGACGGCCCATCATTTCGATCCAATAGAAGTTTCCGTCACCATACATGCGGGCCGCTGCCGCGCCCTCCACCAGCACGTTCGCGTGCAAGGGAAGGTAGAGGTCTGGCGCGGAGGCGGGGTCCACTCCGAAGAACTCCGGCGGAGTCACGCCGATCACCTGGAATGGGATGTTGTTGACGAGGATCTGCTGCCCGATCGCATTCGAAGGTCCTCCGAAGCGATTCTGGCTCGCCGCGAAACTGATCACAGCCACCGCCGCCCCACCAGGGCGGTCGTCTTCCCCTTCGATCAGACGCCCCGCCGCCGGCGGCACGCCCAGGCCGCGGAAATACGCACCGGTCACGTACTCGGTGCTCGTGCTCATCGCTTGCCCCCGCACGGCCATGGTCATGCTATGCGCATGGAAGTAGCCGAAGACCGTGGAGAAGACCGGATTTTCCTCGCCCAGCATCTCGAACGCGGGATAGGGAAACATCCCGCTGATCAGGACACCTTTCTCGCCGGGCCAGAGTATGCCTTGCACTCCGTGAATGACGTGCTCCCAATGCTTGTTGGCATCCTGCGGTGGCCGGCTCCGCCAATTCAGCACCACCAGTGACTCGGGATCCGCCACCGGCAGCGGCCGCAACAGAATCCCCTCCATGAGACTGAAGATCGCCGTGTTGGCCCCGATCCCGAGCGCAAGCGACAACACGGCCAGCGCACTGAATGCCTTGTTCGAGGCAAGCGTGCGCCAACCATAGCGGACATCCTGCCAAAGCTCCGGCCAGAACCGTGTCATCCAAATCTCCCGTGACGCTTCGTGCTTCAGCGCCGCGTTGCCGAATCGCCGGCGCGCTTCAGCCCGGGCGCCTTTCGCCGTCATTCCGTCAGCTTCGAGCTCTTCTGCCTTTTCCTCGAGATGCAGTTCCATCTCCTCGCGCAACGCCTCGCTGCGGCGTGCATTCTCGAGCCAATACCTCAGCCGCCGGAACACGCCCATCATTCCGATCCCATCACACGCGCGATTGCCAGCGTCAGTTTGGCGTACTGCCGGGTTTCAACGGCCAGTTGCTTGCGGCCGGCCGCCGTGATCTTGTAGATCCGCGCCCGCCGGTGATTCGCCGTCACGCCCCAGGCGCCGGCGATCCAGCCGTTCAGTTCCAGCCGCTGGAGAGCGGGATAAAGCGAGCCCTCTTCGATGAGGAGCTCATTGCCGGACGACTGTTGAATGAACTGGACGATGCCGTATCCATGAAGGTCGCCCCGCGACAGCGTTCGTAATATGAGCATGTCCAGTGAGCCCGGCAGCGAATCGTTCTTGTGTGGCTTGCGTCCCATACCAAGAATTCTTAGCTTACGCTGCCAAACCTGCGCGAGTCAACCTCCGCACCAAGCGAAGATGCCCGCGCCTCCTGTTTTCGCCCCTGCAGATATCGGGAGAATCCCTATTGCCTGCCTCGCCGACTCCTGCTATGCTGTCGATGTACGTGGAGTGATTTAGCTTCGTCTCAACGGAGCCAGCTACTTGCAACCACGTTAAAAAAAGTGCTAAAGGCGACTCGGCATCTGAAACCCTGAGGCGCGCCTCAGGGTTTTCGCGTTTTCGGCCGATGCGCTTCAAAAGGAGCATTTCCATGAGCGTGCGGACCGGCGTGACCCCGAAGGGTGCCCTCGTTTACCTGCGAATCCTGGTGGAGGCTCGCGACCTCGAAGAGTGTCTCGAAACCCTCGCCGAACTCCCCTACCCTCTCAACCCCCAGATTTTCCATCGTTGGGAAGGTACCTCCAAGACAGCGATCGAAGTTCCAGCCTATGAGGGCTGGCTCTCCGAGATCCGCGAAGCGCTGCTTCGCTCGGGCTTTCCCGCCCCCGCCGGCGTCACTCCGGCCACCGTCTGAGCCCTGACTCTCGCTGCCAACTCAGGTGCCAAGTACTCCTCCACCGGAACTCCCTGTCGATATCAGGGCAATGCATCCGGCTTGTGGGCGCCGGTGACTTCCCCCTGACTCTGTACTCGGAATCCGATGGGCCCTGACGAAACGCGGGAGCACTTGCCGCTCTCTCCGGCAATCCTCCCATCCTCCTAGCGCTGGCCCCAAAGCACCGGCACGGCTAACCTGCACCGGAACTTCACTTACTCGCCCACTAACACTGGCGCCGCTGCGGTGATCATCGGTTCCGCCGGCACGGATTCGGCCAAGACTCGCTGCGAGTCCAACGTCGTCAACCGGACCTCCATGCTCGACGACGGACTGCGGCCAACAACCCCGCCATCGTCAGTCACCGCGTGGCGGTGGAACACCGTGTCCGAGAGCCCGAGAGACCGGGTCGCTCCGGAGCTCAAATCCACCAGCCTCGGCGCGTCGAAGAAGTAGCCCGACAGCACCGCGTAGCGGCCGTTCCCGTTCAGGTCCACACGCCTGGCCGCTTGCCCATCGAGCGCGGGCGTCACCGGGTCCCCTGCAGCCGGCTCGACGAAGACCGCCTGATTTCCCGCGCTGCAAGCCCCCGTGCAGCCTCCTTGGCCTGCATAGGCCACCCGCTTCCCATCCCGCGATACCGAAATCGACATCAGCGAGTACTGGTTGGTCCGAAACGGCGCGTCGATGCGCTCCCGCTCCCGATAGACCGTGGTCCCCTCGTCCGCCGTCCAGCGATAGATCCGCCCCTGCACCGCACCGCCCCGTTCCTTGAAGACTGACGTGGTGGAGAAATACACGGCCGAGCCGTCATAGACGGTCGCCAAGTCTTGGATCTGCGCCCGCGTGATCTCAGCCAGGAACCAAGCAGACACGAAGAGCACGCGCCGTCCGAGCAGATCTGGCCTCATGCTACAAAGACCCTTCACCGCCGCCTTTGGCGACACCTCAACCCACATTTCCCATGTGGGGGCTTCCGCCTGCATGGGCTTCCGTCCCAGACTTCAGTCCCATTTGTCCGAGCGCCGCTGCACCCACCGTACGCGCTCCAGTCCCGCAACGGTGCGCGAGAAACGCAACTCAAAGCGACATCACCTGCCGGAACGCCCGCATCTGCGCTCGCGCCAGATAAGAGGGGTCCGGGATCAGCAGAAACCGGAAGCCATCCTCGAACCAGAACCGCGCTCCGTCAGGACTCCCGGTGACCATGCCGCACGGCTTGCCCGCAGCCTCGGAATCGCGCCGGATCTGGCGAATCGACTCCACCACTTCGGGATGGTCCATCTGGCCCCAGCGCGAGAGGTTGAGCGAGAGGTCATACGGCCCAAGCATCACGGCGTCGATCCAATCCGCGGTGGCGAGATCGCGGACTGCGGCCATCCCTTCCCGCGATTCGATCTGGATCATCGCGAACAGCGACTGCTCCACCTCGTCCCAACCCGCGCGATCGAGCGATCGGTTCGCAAAGATGGAAGGCCCGCCGGGACCGCGGCGTCCGCGCGGCGGCGAGAACATGGCGTCGCGCACGGTTTCGATCTGCGCGCGCGTCTCGGTCCACGGCATCATGAGTCCGGCGGCGCCAGCATCGAGGTACTTCTTGAGCATGTGATGAACGGCGGCTTCGGGGCGAACGAGCAAGGGGAAGTCGAGGAGGCGCGCCGTACGGCAGAGGTCCTCGAGGGTGCGGAGGTCGCAGGTGCCGTGCTCGAAGTCGGCCACGGCGTAGTGGATGCCTTCGGCTTTGAAGATCTCGATGTGGCCCGGCCAGAAGTCGAAGGTGAGCAGGATGCCGAGCGTGGGTTGGCCTGCGGCGAGGCGTTGTTTGAGGGTGGAGGCGAACATGACGGTCCCTATCAGGCTACTGCGGCCAGCGTTCGGATGGCGGGCGCTGAAATCAAGTGTTTACAGACCGCTCCACTCTTCATCGCGCTATAATGTGGTCACTTCAACTTCACGAAGAAGGGGACTCTATGCAACTAACTGACCATGTGCGCCGGTTGGCATTACCGCTCTGCATGGCGCTTACCGTGTTCGCGCAGTCCGAGCGCGGCACCATCACTGGAACCGTCCGAGACGCATCGGGCGCCGTCATTCCCGGAGCCAAGGTGACTCTGACGAACACCTTGACCGGCGTCACCTCCAACGCGCCATCGAACGCCGACGGCGAGTACACCGTGCCGCAATTGCAGGTGGGAACGTATTCGGTGCGCGTCGAAAAGGATGGCTTCCGCCCGGCCAGCATCACTGGCCTTGTGCTGAACGCCTCGTCCACCGTGCGCGCTGACGCTACGCTCGAAGTCGGCGCAGCGGCGCAGGCCGTCGAAGTCTCGGCGGGCGCGCTCACACTTTCCACCGAGAACGCCAAGACCAGCGTCACTATCAACAACAAGCTGGTGGATGAATTGCCACTGGTGGTGGGCGGCACGCTCCGCAGCCCATTCAACCTGGCTGCGTTGACTCCGGAAGCCAAGAACGTCGGCGGCGACAACGGGTTCATCCTCGGCGGCGGACAAGCGGCCGGCTACGGCACCAACCTCGATGGCGTCTCGGCGAACACCACGCGCGCGTTGACGCAGAGCTGGGTGGCAGTGAACGCACCTTCGATCGAAGCCATCACCGAGTTCACGGTGGACACCAACGGCTTCAAGGCCGAGTTCGGCCAAGCCACCGGCGGCATCATGAGTTTCGCCTCGAAGTCCGGCACCAACAATCTGCACGGCACCGCGTACGAGTTCCTGCGCAACAACGTGTTTGACGCGAACAACTTCTTCAACAACGCGCGCAACATCGCGCGGCCCGTTTACAAGCAACACGACTTCGGTTTTTCGGTGGGCGGCCCGGCCTACATTCCGAAGATCTACAACGGCCGCAACAAGACCTTCTTCTTCGTCAGCTATGAGGCGTTCCGCAACCGCGAAGGCGCCACCGGCGCGCAGCGCACCGTGCCGACGCCGGAAATGTACAATGGCGACTTCCGCAATTGGGTCAACGCCGCTGGCGCTGCGATTCCGATCTTCGATCCCACGTCGCAAACCACCAACGCCGCCGGCGTGACCACGCGCACAGCGTTCCCGAACAACCAGATTCCGGCGAGCATGTTCGACCCCGAAATCGTGAAGGCACTCGCGGCGTTTCGCGGCGGCCCGATCCCGACTCCGAACAACGGCGCCGCGCCTGGTACGGCCGGTTACGTGCAAAACAACTACCTGGTGACCGGTGGCAGCGTGGTCCGGCCCAATACGAAGTTCAGCCTCAAGGGCGACCACGTGTTCAACGACAAGCACCGCATCTCCGGCTTTTGGGGCTACAACCGGTCGTTCGAGAAGCCAGGTGGAGCCGGAGCCCCGGACTTGCCCGGCTTCTTCGTGAACTACAACGATACCCGCCGCCCGTCTGACGTGTTCCGTGCCAGTTGGGACTGGAACATCAGGCCAACCATCTTCAACCACTTCTACGGCGGCGGCAACAACTGGAAGGAAAACCACGATCCGCCGCAGGCCACGGTGCAGAGCGGCATCGATTGGAAGTCGAAATTCTGCGCGATCAATGTGGCCGAGTGCGGACAGAACCTGGTGAACATGAACTTCTCCAACGGCTACAGCCAGTGGGGCGGCCGGGCCAACAACGGCTCTGAGAACTTCATCAAGCAGTTCGCCGACGACGTGACGATCATCCGCGGCAAGCACACCATCAAGGTGGGCGGCCAAGTGATGTATCAGTATTACAACGGCTTCGGCCGCCAATGCATTTCCGGTTGCATGACCTTCGACTTCAAGAACACCGGCAGGCCGTTGGCGACGGGCGGCATCGACACGAACGCGCTCAACGGCGGCAATCCGATCGCATCGATGTTGCTCGGATACGCTGCAGACGGCGTGGCCGAAACGATCCGCTACATCGGCCAACAGTGGCCGTCATACTCCGGCTTCGTCCAGACCGACTGGCGCGTTCGCCAGAACCTGATGCTCAACCTCGGCGTCCGGTGGGAAACCATGTTGCCGCCGCGCGGCGAGAACGACAGCTGGAGCGACTTCGATCCGAATCGTCCGAACCCGAACGCGGGCGGCATCAAGGGCGCGCTGATCTACGCCGGCTCGGGAGAAGGCCGCGAAGGGACTCGGTCCTTGGCGGACTCCTACTTCAAGGCGTTCGGTCCGCGCTTCGGCATGGCCTACACGCACAAGGAAAAGACGGTCATCCGCATGTCGGCCGGTCTGAGCTACGGCAACATCACCACGGTAACTGGATCCACGCACCAGCGCGGATTCACGCTGACGCAGAACTTCCCGGATAGCACCGGCGGACTGCAACCTTCTTACTTGGTGAAGGTCGGACTGCCCACGTGGTCCGCGCCGCCGTTCATCAACCCCGGCTTCGCCAACCGCGACGCCATGCCCTGGTGGCAGGGCCGTGAGGCAACGAGGCCGCCGGCATTCGTCACCTGGAATCTCTCCATCCAGCGTCAATTCTCGGCCAACATGCTGATGGAGACCAGCTACAATGCATCGCTGGGCTCGAGGCTCCAGTCCGGGTTGCTCAACTACGACCAAGTCAATCCGGCATTCCTGGCGCAGTACGGCGCAGGCTTGTTGAACTCGGCTTACAATTCGCCTGCGGCGATCGCCGCAGGGATCCGCGCTCCGTACGCGAATTTCGGTGACCCTGCCGGTCCGCGCGGCACGGGCGGTTGGGGAAGCCAGGCTACCGGGGGCCGTTCGCTGCGGCCGTATCCGCAGTACAACGGCATCGACACCGCATCCGGCGGTGGCGACCACTCGGGCCACTCCACCTACCACGCCTTCATGATCCGCTTCGAGAAGCGCTATTCCGGCGGCATCCAGTTCCAGAGCTCTTACGTGTTCTCGAAGATCCTGACTGACTCCGACAGCTACTGGGTTGGTGGCGCGGCGATGGATCACTTCAATCGCGGACTCGAGAAGTCGATCGGCCAGTTCGACGTGACGCACAACTTCAAGCTGGGTCTCGTCTATGACCTGCCGTTCGGCAAGGGCAAACGCTTCCTCGGCAGCAACGCCGCGGCGAACTACATCGTGGGCGGCTGGCGCGTTTCCGGTATCGCCTACTACGCAAGCGGACTGCCGCTCGGGTTGGGCACCACCAACGGCATGCCGTTGTTCAGCGGTGGCAACCGGCCGATCGTGTCGACGTATGAAGGATGGCGGGCGCCGATCAAGGGTTCGAGTTTCGACCCGTTCGTGGACCGCTTCGTGCAGCCGGCCAGCTTCTTCCCGGCCCAACCGGCGAACACCTTCGGCAACCAGACTCGTTATAACCCGAGCTTCCGCCAGTTCGGCAACTACAACGAGAACATCTCGATTGCCAAGGCGATTCCGCTTCGCGAACAGGTTCGCCTGGACTTCCGCGCCGAGATGTTCAACGCGTTCAACCGCGTGCGCTTCGGTACGGGCAACCTGACTCTGCAGAGCCCGCAGCTCGGACAATTGACCGGCGCAGGCGACCTGCTGAACAGCCCGCGCCAGATGCAGTTGGCGCTCAAGCTGTACTTCTAGCTCCTACGTAGCAAGAACGGGGCGCGGTCTTCTTCGGAAGTCCGCGCCCTTCTTCTTTTTTGATCTCGAGGCTTCAGACGTTCGGGTGCCGAAGAGCGGGTCCGATGGGGAGGCATAGACGGCGGCCGGCATTGGGCAGTAACGTGAAGCCGTGGCGTTCGTAGAAGCGCTGGGAGGCGTCATCCTTGGCGTCGACAACCAAGGCGAAGATGCCGAGCTCCGCTCGGGCGACGCGAACAACGGCGTCGCTTAGCAGCACGCCGCCCAGCCCTTTGCCCTGATAGCGGAGGGAGACCGCCAGCCGGCCAAGCAGCGCTGCGGGGATGGCGGGATAGCGAGGTAGCCTCTTGACAATGGCAGGGGCCAGATCGTCCAAGGCGATGCTTGTGGCGGCGAGTGTGTAGAATCCTGCCACCTCGCTGCTTGCGACGCTCACTGCGACGAAGCAGGTAGCGATTCGCCGTTTCACGTCTTGCGAAGCTTGTTCGCGGAAGTAGCGATCGAGCGCAGCGGACCCACTCTCGAATCCGGACCTGTCGTGAGTGCCGGCCAGCGCCTCGATGCGGAACTGTTCCTTCACTTGGCTCAGTCAACGATCATGGCGCGGCGGCGCGCGAGAGCTTTCCGGAGGGCGGCATTCGGAGGCGGAGGATTCAGAATCAACTCGGCGAACTTCTCCTGTGCTTGGCGCGAGAGGCGGATCACTTCGACTTCGGCGATCGCCTTTTGAGCGGCGTCGTGGGCAGCCGCAACCACGAAATCACTGACGGAGCGCCCTTGGATCTCCGCTGCGCGGCGGACGTCGGCCAGCGCCTCCGGGGCGATGCGGGCTTCGATCCGGGAACTGCGGGCCTCTTGGGTTTTCACGAAGACTCCTTACCGGTAATGTACGTAGCTTCACCGTACACGCTAATTTTACCAAGGTCCAGTGGGCTGAGTCTCGTTATTGGGTGGATCTGCCCCCCCTTTTCTCCCACGATCACCGAATGTATAGTATAGGTCGCCCGGACATCGAGTCCGGGAAGTGGGAGCACGAATCATGCATCGAGTGAACCATCCTCGGCTTCTCGCCTGCGCGATGATCGCGCTGGCGTGCGTTTCGATTCCGGCCGTGCGCGCACAGGTCCTCTATGGATCGCTGGTCGGCAATGTGACCGACGCGAGCGACGCGGCCGTACCGGGCGCCAACGTCACCATCACCAATACCGCGACAAACTACTCGCGCGAGGCCGTCACGAACGTGACAGGCGGTTATGATTTCCTGTCGGTCCCACCCGGCTCGTACGTATTGAAAGTGACCAAGCCCGGATTCGCGAGTTACACCGGGCAGCAAGTCACCATCAGCGCGAACAACGTCGCCCGAGCCAACGTCGCGCTGAGACTGGGCGAGGTGAGCGAGTCCGTCACGGTGTCATCGGAAGCGGCCGCGCTGCAGACCGACCGGTCTGAGGTACGGGCGGAAATCAGCAGCAAAGAGATGGTGAATCTCCCGGTGCCGCTGGGCCGCAACTACCAGCAGTTGGTCCGGACGGTTCCTGGATTCGCGCCGCCGCAGAATGCACACTCGATCCCCACCAATCCGTCGCGATCGCTTGCGTTCAACGTCAACGGCGCCAGCCGCAGTTCGAACAACACGCGGATCGATGGGGCCAGTTCCACCGTCATCCAGCTTCCGCACATCGTGGCTTATGTTCCGTCGCTCGAATCGATCGAAACGGTGAATGTCGTCAGCAACAGCTTCGACGCCGAACAGGGGTTGGCGGGCGGAGCTGCGATCAGCGTCCAGACTCGCAGCGGCACGAACACCGTGCATGGCGCCATCTTCGAATACAACTCGCTGCAGCGCATCAAAGCCAAGCCGTTCTTCCTGCCGGTGGGGCAGCGCAAGCCGAAGCTCGTGTACAACCAGTTCGGCGGCGCCATCGGCGGCCCGATCAAGAGGGACAAGATCTTCTTCTTCGCCGCCTACGAAGGCACCACTGACCGCGAAGCGGCATCGCGCTTCGGGACCGTACCCACGGCAGCCATCAAGGCCGGCGACATGTCCGCTTCCACGCGGCTGGTCTACGATCCCACCACCGGAGACTTCGCCGGCAACAACCGCGTTCCCTACCCCAGCAACCTCGTTCCAGCGGCGCGTGTCAGCGAAATCTCGAGAAAGCTGGCGGACCTCACGCCGCTGCCCAACCTCGCCGGACTGACGAACAACTACTTCCTGGCGGCGCCGTTCCTGTTCGATCGCCACACCGGTGACAGCAAGCTCGACTATCGGGCTTCGGACAAGTTCAACATGTTCATGCGCCTCAGCGTGCTCCGGTACAACAGCTACAACCAGGAACTGTTCGGCTCGCTCGGCGGACCTCCGGTGAACGGCGGCAACGCCGGAACGTCGAACGGCGGAACCTACACCACGACAATCGCGGGCAATTATGTTCTGAGCCCCACCTTCATCATCGACGCCTACATGGGCTACACGCGCATGGACACCAGTTCCGAGCAAGGTGGACTGGGCAAGAACCTGGGCCTCGAAACGCTCAAGATCCCCGGCACCAACGGCAGCCGTTATTTCGAAAGCGGGTGGCCGACCTTTGCCGTGGACAGCTATTCGAACATCGGCACCAACGACAACTTCATGCCCTACTACCGGCGCGACCCGCAGTATCAGTACGTTTCGAATTTCAACTGGACCAAGCGCGCCCACAACATCCGCTTCGGCTTTGACCTCTATCGCCAGCATCTCAACCAGAACCAGGCCGAGTTCGTGGGGGGAACCACGTTCGGAGCGCAAGGCGGCTTCAACTTCGGAGGTGGTCCGACCCTGGTGCGCGGAGGCCCGGGCAGCAATCAGTTCAATAGCTATGCCTCGTTCCTGCTGGGCCTGCCCACGCTGTTCGGCAAGACGTATCAGGCGCCCGATGAGTTCAACCTGCGCGCGTGGCTCTACAGTTTCTATGCTCGCGATCGCTGGAATGTCACGCCGAAGCTCACCATCGATTACGGCGTCCGTTGGGAATACTTCCCGGTGCCGACGCGAACCGGCCGCGGCATCGAACGCTACGACCCCGACACGAACAAGGTTCTCCTCTGCGGGCTGGGCGGCACGCCCAAGGACTGCGGTATCCAGATCAGCAAGCGCCGCTTCGCTCCGCGCGTGGGCTTGGCTTATCGCGTGAGCAACTCACTCGTGTTCCGCGCCGGATACGGCATCACCAATGATCCGTTCATGGGTACCGAACTGCTTCGCGCGGCGTTTCCGATCCTGACGCCTCTGGTGGTCGACGTGCCGAATTCGTTCCAGCCCGCGGGCCGGCTGGAAGCTGGCGTGCCCGCGATCTCGATTCCGGATACGTCGAAAGGCATCGTGGATATCCCGGGCACGTATGCCTACGGCGGCTATCAGAAGAATTTCGAGCGAGGGTACCTCCAGTCTTGGAACGCCACGGTGCAGAAGCAATTGCGCTATGGTTTCGTCGGCGAAGTCGGGTACGTGGCCACTCGTCAGACTCGGCAACTGGGCTACTTCGACATCAACTCGGGTCAGGTGATCGGAGCCGACCAGGCAGGACGCCCGCTCTTCCAAAAATTCGGCCGCACCGCCGCTACGACATTCATTCAGCCGCTGGGAACAGGGCAATACAACGCCATGCAGGCTCGACTCGAAAGACGGTTCCTGAAAGGCCTGCAGACGGGCGTTCACTACACGTGGTCGAAGGCGATGGGCTGGATCGACAACACGGACAGCGCTCCGTCGGTGCGCGCATACTCGTACCTGTTGCGGAACCGCGTAGTCCGCGGGTATGATCGCACGCACAATGTACAGCTCACCGCGATTTGGGAACTCCCCTTCGGCAAAGGGCAGCACTGGTTGAACCAGGGCGGTCCGCTCTCTTACATCGCCGGCGGATGGCAGATCAACAACATCATGAGCCTGTACTCGGGTTTACCTTTCACGGTCTCAGCCTCGGGGTCGTCGCTCGCCCTTCCGGGCAGCAGCCAGACAGCGGACCAAGTCAAGTCGAACGTCGCGATTCTGGGCGGAGCGGGACCGGGCCAAGCGTACTTCGACGTGTTTGCGTTCAAACCGTTGACCGATGCGCGGTTCGGCACCGCGGGCTTCAACAACATGCGTGGACCCGGGCTGGTGAACTGGGATCTGGGCATATTCCGGGAATTCCGGATCGCCGAGCAGTGGAAGCTCCAGTTTCGTGCGGAATCGTTCAACTTCAGCAACACCCCGCACTTCGCCAACCCGGGCGCGAATGCATCGAATCTATCGTTGAACCCCGACGGCACGGTTCGGGATCTGGGTGGCTTCGGCGTGATCACCGGCGTGCAGAATCTGGCTCGGGAAGGGATCGACGAGCGGCAGTTCCGCTTCGGCCTACGGATCAGCTTCTGATCCGGCACGTTCGATGAACGCTGATCCGGCGGATGGCTCAGGTGCGATCCCGTCGCTACCTGCCTACTTCCCGAAGCAGTAAAGCGTATCCTTCGTCCGCACGTACAACCGCCCGCCCGCGATCGCCGGCGTCGCATAGGCTGGCGAATCGAGATCGTTCACCGCGAGCATCTTCCACTCAGCACCCGCTTCCACCACCGCCACCTTGCCGGTCTCGCTCGCGAGGTAGATCTTGCCATCGGCGGCAACGGGCGAGGCGTAGTATTTTTCGATCGCGCCATCGAGCCGCGCCTCCTTCGACACCTTGCCCGTAGCCAGATCGCGCGCAGCCAAGATCCCGCCATCGCGCACTACATACAGTACGCCACGGTAAGCCAGCGGAGCCGTGAGATATGGCAGTGACTTTCTCGTGAATCGCATAATGCTCGCCGCCGGAAGCTGGCCGTTGCCGCTAATCCGCGTCGCCACAAGCCCGCCCGCTTTACCCATCGACTCGAATGACTTGTTCCACTCGGACTCATCCACCATGCCGTCTTTGTTCCCCACCGATTGATCGATCGCCTCGAACAACCGACGCATTCCCGCGTCGGCGACCTCGGTCAACGCGATCTTGCCGTCTTTGTCCTTGTCGAATGCGGCCATGCTTTTGAACGGCTGCGGCTCCTCGTCGGATGGCTCCACGGTGTACACCACGCCGCCTTCGAGCGCTGGGCTCGCCGCCGGACCCGTGGCCACGCCCGGCGCCCACCACAACCGCTCGCCGGTTTTCGCCTGGTAGCCCGTCAGTTCGAGTGCGCCATTCACGATCAACTGCGCGGGACCATCGGCGGGCTCATACACGATCGGCGTCGCGTAGCCGCCGAGCCAACCACTGGCGCGATCCTTGCGCCAACGCATCTTGCCCGTGGCGGCATCGAACGCGGCCACGTGCGAGTCCTTGATCTGATCGATGGTGAGGAAGACGAGCCCGTCGTGGTACACGGGCGAAGTGGCGTGCCCTTGGATGCTCTCGAACGGACCGAGCGGAGTGCGCCATCGCTCCGCTCCCTTGGCATCGAACGAGAGCAGCCCGATGTCGGCGAAGAAGACGTAGCCGTTGACGCCGTCGGTCGCCGGCGTGGGCGAAGCGAATCCATGCACGCGATTTGCCGACTCGGTGCGCGCCTTCTTGATTGTGCTCCGCCACGCTTCCTTGCCGGTGGCGCTGTCGAAGCTGAGCACGATGCGGTCGTCTTTGTCGAAGCCCGTAATCCAGACGCGCCCGCCGGCCACCGCGGGAGACGACACGCCCCGTGGAGACGGCGCTTTCCACAGCACGTTCTTCGATGGCCCGAACTCCACGGGCACGCCGGCGCTTTCGGCGATTCCGGTTCCGTTCGGTCCACGGAAGCGCGGCCATTCGGTGGTCACCGCCGCCGCGGCCAGTAGAGCGAACGCGAAATGGGACATATCCTGATTAGACGACACCCGCTCTGAGAACGGTAGCCGGTTCGCCCCGCGCGGCTGCGGCTGCCTTCGAAAAATTGTCGTCGAGTCGCGAAACGCTTGGCTTGCGAAGCTCACTACTCAGGAAGGAGGACTGCAAATGCCCAAACGCAGCGCCGGCAAAGCCGCCGAAGCCCCACCGAATCGCTCGTTGCGACTCATATTCGACTATTCGGGTCGAGCCGTCAAGCTCACATCCGTGGAGCACGTGGAGATGCTCGCTCCACCGCCCCAAGCGCTGGTTCCCGCCACTGGAAACGAAGGCGCATGGTTCGAACTGCGGAACGCCGAAGGACGCCCGCTCTATCGGCGCCGCATGCACAATCCCGTGGAGCAGGACCTGGAGGTAGCGCAGGAGGATCGCTCTGTGATCCGCGTTCCCGCCAAGAGCCCGGCGGGAAGGTTTTTCCTCATCGTCCCCGATCTCGGCCCCACCGTTCGTGTGGTGCTTCAGACCGGCTTGCCAGCGCTGATGCCGAAGGGCAAGACTGGCCAGCCTGGGCCGGAGCCTCCGCTGGAGTTCGATCTGCCAGCGCGCGAAGCCAGCACGAAGAAGACAGGAGGAAAGCGGAAATGAGCGCCCAAGACGGAAAGGTGATCGGTGCGGTAAAGATTCTCGACAACGGCGATCCAGCCAAGCGGTTCAACCTGGTGCTGGTCGCCGAAGGGTTCAAGCAAAGCGAACTCGGCGACTTCGCGGGTTACGCGCAGGATTTCGTGGACGGGTTGTTCGCGATCGCGCCGTTCGATCAGCACTCATGCGCGATCAACGTATGGCGGCTCGACGTAGCCTCCACCGATAGCGGTGCCGACGATCCGGCTGGATGCGGCGGTACCGGCGCGACTCCACACACCTACTTCGACGCAACCTTCTGCGGCGGTGGAGTGCCGCGAGCGCTGGTCTGCGATACGACGCTCGTGCAAAACACCGTGCAGGCCTGGGTTCCGCAATATCACTCGGCGCAGGTGATCGTCAATACGAAAAAGTATGGCGGAACAGGCGGCGCCGTCGGAGTGGCTTCGGTGGCTACCAAGAACTCCAAGGGCGAAAACGTGGACTGGCGCGAGATCCTCATCCATGAGATGGGGCACTCTATCTTCGGGCTCGCCGATGAGTACCCGTATCTTCAAGGGTGCGACTCGGGCGAGATCGATCGGAATCACTATTCGGGTCCGGAGCCGGGCAAACCCAACATCACCACGCATGGCGATGCATCGGGCAAGTGGTCTGACCTCGTCAACACGTCAACGCCCACCTGGACGAATCCGAATTGCAGCAAGTGCCCGCCTGACCCGGGCGCTCCCGGAGGTCCGTCGAACAACGACGTCGTCATCGGAACGCTCGAGGGCGCTGGCACCTATCACTGCGGCCTCTACCGGCCGCAGGCAAATTGCAAGATGCGGAAGCTCGGCCAGCCGTTCTGCGCCGTCTGCGAGCGCGAGATTGACGAGTACCTGAAGCCGTACGATGCTGAGCAGTGCTTGAAGCTAAAGAGGATCGATCTTTCGAAGTGGGCGGCGGTGGCGACGATCCTGTTCGGCGTGATTCAGGACGGAGGAGGCGTGATCATCGTGGGTGGCGTGCCGATTCCGATTGATCCATGGGGTCCGCTGCGCCAAAGCATCTGGGGAGCGATGGCGAATCCGCATGAGGCATCGCCGGCGATGCGCGACTTGGTTACGGGCATCGCGCTGCAGCAACTGAGTACAATCGTTGCTTCACCTGGGGCTGCCGCGAGGATCGGAGCGGCGGCGAACGCGCTGGTGAATGAGGCTGCGGCGCGGCTTCCGGTGGCGACGATTCGATGAACTTGTGAGTTTCAGGGCGGGCGCTGAAGTGCCCGCCCGCACGCTGAAGGGTGTGCCACATCGCGGCAGGACCGCAATGGCCGAGCGTCGTTCCATAAGCGGCGTGTGAGCAGGAGCGCGTTCTACCAACGCAGGCGCCTGCATCGGAAGCGGGACTGAAAGTCCCGCCGCAGGCTGAAAGCCTGCCCCACATGGCGAAGAACTGAAGGATAGTAGTGCAGCGCGGCAGGACCGCAGGCGTGAGAACATTTGGCGCGGCCTACGAGTCAGGTGCGGCTGAAAGCCTGCCTCACACAAGGAAACGAAGGATAGTTGTACAAGTCGGCGTGAGATCGCTTACATCGAAAGATTAAAACCGGGGCCACGCTCTTGAAATAATTCGCGGACTCAGGCATCATACGAACTGGTAGTACTCGTACCGCTGAAACACCCGGCTATGGGGGAGACATGCTGGAATGGATCGGCCTTGCGAGTGATTTTTTGCTCTCGCGCGCGCCGCCGCATCGAGTGCCCCGCACCGTGTCCACGGTTACGGATTCCAGGAGACTGCGATGGCGAAACTCCCCATCGAATTCGCGGCCCCTGTCACCGGACCTCCGCGAATCGAAGCGCTGTCGGACAACGGCAGCCAGACCTTCCTCTTACTTCTGCTGTTCGCCCTGTTGGTGTCCCTTGCCTTGACGGGCTTGGGTTTCGACACGGGCGATATGGCGGTCAGCGTCAGCCAAGCGTTCAACAACATGGGTTCTGGTCCCGAAGGCGGACCGGGGTTGGTCCGATTCTGACACAACCCGTCCGCAATCGTTCCTGATTCGGGATCGATTTTCCCGGGGCTTCGCCACACGTGGTACTGGCGCGGCCCCGGGCATTTTGTTAGACTCGAATTTGCCTCTGAATCCCACCTGCTCCAGCCTCTAGTCCTCGCCTTCGCAACGCGCGAAGAAGCCGGACCAGAGGCATCTCTAAATCCACTCGACAACCTTGTTACACGAGGAGTGTATCCAAATGGGTTTGGAAAAATGGGGCTGGTCCTCATGGTTCGAGAAACGCGCCAGCGGATTGCCGGGCGAACCCGGCCGCGTGGTGCTGGTCCACCGCGAACATTGTCTGGTAGCCGCCGCACGAGGCGAAGTGACGGCTCCTGTTCGCGGACATCTTCGCCAGTCGGGAATGTCGCCCGCGGTGGGCGACTGGGTGCTGCTCGTTTCGGGCGCGATCGAGGCGATCGTTCCGCGGCGCACGGTGTTCTCGCGCCGCCGTGGCGATGGCGAGCAAGTGCTCGCCGCGAACCTCGACGTGCTGGTGATCGTCTGCGGACTCGACGGCGACTTCAACCTGCGCCGCATCGAGCGCTATCTGGTGCTCGCTTCCGAGAGCGGCGCCGATCCGCTGGTAGTGCTCAACAAAGCGGATCTCGCATCGGAGCCGCAGGCAAGGCTCGGCGAGGTCCGTGCGATCGCCGGCGGGGCTCCGGTGCTTCTGGCGAGCGCAAGCCTCGGCACGGGAGTGGACGCGATCGAAAGCGCGATCGGACTCGGACGCACGGCTGCGCTCATCGGATCGTCGGGCGCGGGCAAGTCGACTCTCGTGAACCGGCTGCTCGGGCGCGATGCGATCGCCACGCGGGCGGTGCGCGAGTCCGATTCGCGCGGGCGGCACACGACGACGCACCGCGCGATGTTCGCGCTGCCGTCGGGAGCGCTGCTGATCGACATGCCGGGGCTCCGCGCGGTGGGGCTGTGGGCGGGCGAGGAGGCGATCGAACGAGCGTTCCCCGATATCGCCGAGCCGGCGCTCGAGTGCAGGTTCCGGGATTGCCGGCATGAAGGCGAACCCGGATGCGCCGTGGCCGCGCAGGCCGATGCCGCGCGGCTGGCGAGCTATCACAAGCTACGACGCGAAGCGGAGTGGCTCGAGCGGCGCGACGATCCGGCGAAAGACGCGGCGCATCGGAAGAAGATCCGCGCGATCCACAAGGCCCATCGCGATCCGCAGATCTGACATCTCGAGACTTGTACTACTATCCTTCAGCTTCTTCGCCGGCCGCGAAGATTTCAGCCCCAGTGTGGCGCACGCTTCAGCGTGCTGGCGGGCACTTCAGCGCCCGCTCCTGATGTGGACACATGTGCTTCGGGATTGCGGGTCAGCCGCGATGTGGGGCAGGCTTTTAGCCTGCGCGGGACTTCAGTCCCGCTTCGGACCTGAGCGCCTGCGCTCGTAGAACGCGGTCTAATCTCTGCCCACTGTAAGAAATGCAACCTCGCGGGAGGCTACCTGAATGGAGACGCAAACGCGAACCGATGGACCGTAGCCAGCAAGATGCCCTGTACCGGGAGGCCAGCGCCGAGTTCGGCCCGGCGCTGCGCCGCCTCGTCCGCGGCTATGAGGCAGATCCCGAGCAGCAACGGGATCTGCTCCAGGAGATTCATCTCGAGTTGTGGAAAAGCCTGCGGCAGTTCGATGGGCGCTGCAGCTTGCGCACGTGGACCTATCGCGTAGCGCACAACACGGGCGCGAGCCACGTAAGGCGGCGCCGGCGGGCACGGTTCGTAGAGTTGGAGGAGATGGAAGTGCGGCCGGGGATGCAGGCGAGCCTGTCCGCGGCGACGCTGCTCGAGTTGATCTATGGCCTCGCGGCGCTCGACCGGCAAGTGATTCTGTTGTATCTCGAAGGCGAGTCCGCCGCGGAGATCGCCGCGATCACCGGGCTGACGCCGGGCAACGTGGCGACGAAGATCCATCGCATCAAGCGCGTGCTCGGTGAGCGCTATGCGACCAAAGGAGGCACAGATGGCTCCAGATGAATTTGACGCGAAGGAAGTTTGGAAGGCACAGGAAGAACAGGAGGCGAGTATGCGGATCGAAACGGAGCCCGAAGCTCTGGCCGCGATGGCGCGATCGAGGGAGACGCTGAACTCGTGCGTGTACTGGACTGTTACCGGCGCACTGGCCGCGGGCGCGGCGACGAACCTGTACCGGGTGTTCGCCTCCGATCAGCCGTGGTCTAGGCTCGCGGCGGCATGGATGCTCGGACTCATTGCCTACGCTTTCGCGAGCCTGAAACGGCCGGAGCGGAGAGCGGCGGGTGAGCCATGTTTGGATTTCGTGGAACGGCAACACCGCGAGAGGGCTCGCGGGTACTTGCGGTTTCGGCGGTACGTGCCTTTGTTTCTTCCTCCGATCATTGCGACGGCAATGAATCCGGCGCCGCCGCCGTTCCCATTCCTCGCGGGACCTTGGCCTCTCGCGATCGTGCTTGCGACTCTGGTGTTCGAGTGGTGGGCGATGGGCGCGGCCGCGGCGAAGGCGGGCCGGGATATCGAGGAGTTGCACCGGGCAGCGGGACTGAAGCGTGTGCGGCGGGGCACCGATCCAAGCGCCTGAAATTCGCTGCGCCGCTCGGACAGCGGGACTGGAAGTCCCGCTGCAGGCTGAAAGCCTGCCCCACAAGCCGAATGCAGTGAGTAGCGCCGACAGCGAGTTTTTGGAGTCCCGTGCAGGCTGAAGCTGCTCACACAAATGCGAAGGCCCGCCCCGAAAGGCGGGCCTTGCTCGACTGAAGGTCGAAGCTGGTGGTCAGAAGCTCAAGCGTAAGCTCATCTGTAGATTTCGCTCGCTGCTCTTGCTGGTGACCTTACCGAAGGTGGCGCTGGTCGGGTTACGATCGACGCCGCCCCAGTTCGGGTGGTTGATCCAGTTGAATCCGTCGACGCGGAACTGGACGTTAGCCCGTTCCTGGATCCGGAAATTCTTGAACATCGAGATGTTCCAGTTCTGGAAGCCGGGCGAGTAGGTGAGGTTGCGGTTGTACTGCGTGGTGAACGTGCCAGCCGCCGGACGCGTTGCCAGAGTCTGCGTCGCCGTGGCCGAGGCGCCGGTGCTGAACCAGTAGTTCTGCGCCGGAGTGGAAGCCGCGAATTCGCGGTTGTAGACGATCGGACCCGAGATGTTCCAGATCTGCGATCCGGATCCCGTGCCCACGCCCGCGAAGTCGTCCCCGGTGGCGATGGTTCCAGGCGTTCCCTTCTGGAACTGCATCACGCCCGAGAGCTGCCATCCGCCAGCGACCGTTCCCACCAAGCCCTTGTTGCCCTTGAGGAACGGAATCTCGTAGATGAAATTCACCACCGCCTGGTGCCGGGTGTCGAAATCCGACGGCGACCACAGGTTGTGCGCGTCGAACGCATTCGGCAGAATATCGCGCTGCGCCGAACCATCGTCCATCGACTTCGACAGCGTGTAGGCGAAGCCATAGCTCAAACCATTGTGGAAGCGCCGGTTCAAGCCCGCTTGGAACGCCTGGTAGAAGCTGCTCGCTTCGTTGTTGGTGATGCGAATCGGACCGAAGCCGGAGTACGGGCGTAGGTAATTCGCATTGATGCCTGGGTTGGCCTGGATCGCTCCCACCGCGAGCTGATTGATGTTCCGCTCACGCTGCCCATGCAATCCCTTGCGCCCCACGTAGGAGAGCTCGAGGATGTTGCGGCCGGGGAGTTCCGTTTCCATGGTCGTGTTCCAGTTCCACGATTCCGGATTCTTGAAGATCGGATCCTGCGTGTTCACCGCCAGCGGGAACGCGGACCGCGCGCCGCCGCCCGGGTTATCCACGCGGCCGGTCGGGATCGAGGCCAGCGGTTGGAACGGCGCGTTTCCGCCCAGAAAGATCGAGTCCGAAACGCCGAGGCGGGTAGAGAAGCGGCCGACGCCTGCGCGCAGCACGGTTTTGCCCGTGATCTGGTAGGCGACGCCGAGCCGTGGCTGGATCAGGTTCTTCTGCATCTTCGAGAATGACTTGTCGCCCTTGAAGAGACGGTCGAGTTCGCCCGTGTCTGCGATCGGTACCCGGCCCTTGGCTGCGTCCGTCCAGCCGCTGCCCGGGATGATCACGCCGTTGTACTGGTCGCCCGTGCCGGCGATCGGATTGCCGCTGACCGGGTCCACCTTGATCGCCTTGGATTTGTCGTAGGAGGCAGGATCGAAGACCGACATGTTCCGCCACAGCGAGTAGTACGGCTGGATGAAGGTCCAGCGAGCGCCGATCTCGATCTTTAACTTGTCGGTGGCCTTCCAGGAATCCTGCCCGAAGAATTCGGCCATGTGGCCGCGATACGGAGTGTAGGAGCGCTTGCCGATTTCGGCGTAGTTGTTGAACAAGCCAGCCGCGGCGTCGGCGAGAGCAACGCCAGTGCCGCCCACGCGGCTGTCGCGGAACTGGAAGCCGCCGTTCTGGTCCGTGGTGCCGCCCGGTACGCCCGAGATGTTGATCTGGTCGTAATCGTTCTGGCCCGCGCGTTCGTACAAGCCGCCGAACTTGTAGGTGTGGCGCCCGGAGATCTTGGTCACGTTGTCGGAGATGTCGTAGATCGGCCCCTTCGAACTCGAAGGATACGGGCTGCCGGAGTATGTCGAGAAGTTCTGCGCATCGAATTCGGGCAGCTTGTTCTGGCGGTCTTTGCCATCCGGGAACACGTAAGGATAGTTGATCCCGTACTTGGTGCGGTCAAACGCGGCCGTTTCCTGCATGCCGATGTACACTTGGTCGCGGCTCGCTGTGATCAACGCTTCGTTCACCATCGTGGGGCTGATGGTGTGGGTCCAGTTCAACGAACCGGTCTGATTCGGACGATTGAAAAAGCGCCCTGCGATCAGGAAGTTTGTTTGGAACGGGTTCACATCGTAGTAGTGGAACAGAGAGGCGCGGAACTTGATCTGGTCTCTGTTCGAAGGCAGTACGTCGAGGCCGATCGTGTCTTTCCGCTGATCGGTGGGAGCGCCCGCCAACCCGTACCAGTTGCTGCTGCCAATCGCCGTAGCCAAGTTGGGATCGGGGAACACACGCATCAACGCCAACCCGTTGGGGCTGGTCTGCGCAGACGGAATCACGTTGTTCGGATACGGCGTGCCGCTCGGGTCCCGAATCACGCGGTTGCCAGAGAAGAAGATGTTGGGAGCCAAGAGTTCGCTGAAGTCGCCCGTCTTCATCTTGGTGGTCGGCACCGTGCGGAGGCCGGTGCTCACCTGGCGGCGGCGCACCCACTCCATGCCGAAGTAGAAGAACACCTTGCTCTTGTCGCTGTTCCACTTGTTGGGAACATAGAAAGGTCCGTTGAAGTTGAAGCCGAACTGGTTGAACTTCTCCGAGGGAATCGCCACGCCGTTACGGCGATTGGTCCACGTGTTGGCGTTCAACGCCGAATTGCGCAGGTTCTCGAACGCAGCGCCGTGGAACTGCTGTCCGCCGGTCTTGGTGACGATGCGGATCTGTCCGCCGCCCGCGCGGCCATACTCGGCGCCGTAGTTCGCCGTCATGATCTGGACTTCCTGCACCGAGTCGAGGTCGGCCGTGCCGATCGAGGTGCCGTTCGAGCGGGTGCGGATCCCGACCGCGCCGTCGAAGGTGATCAGGTTGTCCTGGCTGCGGCTGCCGTTGATGTTGAAGCCGCCGGAGGTGAGGTCAAAGCTGAATCCGGCGAGCGATCCGCCGCGCACGCCCGGCTTGAGCAGCGCCAGGAAGATCGGATTGCGGCCGTTCAACTGCAGATCGGAGAGCTGCTTGCCGTCGACGAGCTTGCCGAGCGTGGAGGTCTCGGTTTGGATCGCACTGACGGTGGCCGCCACTTCGATCGTCTCGGTGGTGGTGCCGACTTGCATCACAGCGTCGATGGTGGCCGGCAAGTTCGGGTCAATCTTGTTGTTCTTCGACTCGAACTTCTTGAATCCCGCTACTTCCACCGAAAGCGAGTAGATGCCGGAAGGAATCGAAGGAATTACGTATGTCCCGGCGGTTCCGGTGACGGTCTCGCGGACCGCGCCCGTTCGTTCGTTCCTCGCCGTGACTTTTGCGTTTACGATCGCCGCGCCCGAAGGGTCAGTGATCGTTCCGTTGAGTGAAGTGTTGTCCGACTGCGCCCACATGGCTGCGGACGCCAGCAGCGCCACGGCTACCGTGCGCAACAGAGCGACTGATTTCATTTGTTGGATCTCCTGAAGCAAACTACTACTGCCGTTGACCGCGCACCGGAACCCTCATCGTTTCCAGGAGCGAGATCGAGAGTACGAGGGAGCGCCGACGTACGGGATCCCGTGCATTCCCTGAGCCTCATTCAGTTGTACCACAGGGATGATGAAGGGAGTGTTAAGAACGGCACGTTTTCCAGGGCCGGTAACGGCCATTGGGGGAAACCCTAGTTCGGCTTGCGGTGGAGTAAGTTGCCGTGTTTTAGAGCCATCGCGCCTGGGCGGGACGCGTTATGCTTTTGACATGGCCGGACTCCTTGACGAGGCAATGCGGCGGGTGAATGCACTGTCGCAGGATGAACAGGACGCGATTGCAGCGCAGATCACCGAAACGCTGGACGACGAGGTAGCCTGGGCTCAGCGGTTCCGTGGCGATCGCACGAGGTTGCGCGAACTGGCGGACGAAGCGCTGGCGGAGCATCTGCGCGGAGAGACTCGTCCTCTTGACGAATTGCTCTCATGATGTCGCTCACGACGCGGCGATTCCGCTCGTTGTAAGCGGACCTGCCCGAGGAAGTTCGCCAGAATGCGTGGCGTGCCTACAGAGTGTTCCGGCAGAACCCGTCTCACCCTAGCCTGCACTTCAGCAAATCGACGATCAGAAGCGCGTCTACTCCGCTCGCATTGGACTCGGGTACAGGGCCCTTGGACGCATGGTGGATGATTCGGTGATCTGGTTTTGGATTGGACCGCACGCGGACTACGACAAGCTCGTGTAGAGCCCGAGAAAGCGACAGGATGAAGGCATGAGCGTTGCGTTGCTCGCCGTGCTTTTGCTCCCGGAGACGATCGGGGACTACTCGCGAGGCAAAGTGACACCGGCGGCTATCGCGCAGGACGACCGGCCTCTCTTCGAAGAGTTCCGGCTGAGGGCTTCGGAGCGTGCTCCCTACCGCAGCGAATCGGGGCGGTTGATGGACGTCGAAGCGCTGCGGTTCGCGGACTCGATAGGCAGCCACGCGGCCTACCTCTGGCTTCGGCCGGTTGGCGCCATCGAGTCGCCAATGTCGACTCGATACAGGTCCTCCGAGGAAAGGGTTGTCAACGCTGCGGTCGGGTCCGGACAGACGATCGCGCAGTGGAAGAACTACGTATTTCGTTTTCGCGGAGATGCTCCTGCTTCGGCTGAATTCGACCGAATCACCCGGGGTCTCCTCGACGCAGACCCGTCCGATGCTCCCAGTGATGTCGACCACGCCTACGCCGTGCCTGCCTCCGAGCGCTGGATTCTTGGACCCGTAAGTCTGAGCCGTTTCGCAATCCGCGTGCCTCCGGCGGTGGCGGCGTTCCGCGTGGGTGCGCGTGGGCGGGTTCTGCGTCACGAAACACCGGCGGGATTGATCGAGAGCATCGAGTTCGAGTATCCAGATGAGGTGGCCGCCAGCGCGCGTCTGACTGCCTTTCGGAGCCTGCACGGCGCTGACGTGCGGCAGGCCGGCAAGTCCGTGCGAATCATTTTCGATCCGGTCGACTCTCGATATGCTGGAGAGTTGTTCGAAGGGACGGAGCCAATAACCATTACTTTCGATCGCAGTCTCTTCGGGGACGACCTCGGATTGGACGACGGGTTCAGCATGGTGCTGTCTTCTTCGATACCCGGATTGGCGATTGCCGCCTTCATGGCGCATCGACGGCGCGTTCGATGGCAACAGAGCAGCGCGCCAATTCTGGGACTGTAGCGGTCACCGCGGGAGCCCGAACGCGTACACGCGCGCATCGAAACGTCGCTGACGGCCCGGCGATTCCACTCGTTGTACGCGGGCCTTCCCGCGGATGTTCGCCGGAACGCGTGGCATGCCTACTCTGCTCGCGTCGTGGCAGAATCAAACTGAAGCAGCTAATGTGAAGAAGGAGGCTGCCAAAATGCTAGATCTGAATCCTGAGGTTGAGGCGAATCTGATTGCGCTTGCGCAACGGCGCGGCGTTTCCGTGGACGACATCCTCGAGGAAATTCTCGTCAAGGAGTCAAGCGTCACTCCCGTGGAAACTGGAGAAGACAGGGCGCGGGCGTTCATCGCATGGGCCGACAGTTTCCCCGATGACGCACCGCCGCTCTCCGACGAGGCCATCAGTCGTGAGAATCTGTACCCGGATCGTTGGTAGATGAGGGTTTTGATTGATACGAACGTTCTCGTGCGGAGCGTCCAGCGGAAGCATCCGTCCTCTCGCGCCGCCCGGCACGCGTTGGTTGCTCTGTATCGGGGTGATTGCTCGCTCTTCATCACTCCGCAGAACGTGGCTGAGTTCTGGAATGTGTGCACCCGGCCAAAGGAAGTCAATGGGATTGGGCTGAGCATAGAGGCCGCCAACCGTTACGTCGATCAGATGCAGAAATTTCTCGTGGTTCTCGCGGACACCACCAAGGCCTTTCAGGCTTGGCGGAAGTTAGTCGTTGAACATGCCGTCAAGGGTGCCAAAGTGCATGACGCGCGTCTTGTCGCGTCGATGAGAAGCTATGGCATCGGTCGAATCTTGACCTTCAACGTCGGTGATTTCAGCCGTTATGGCGACATCGAAGCGATTCACCCGGATACCGTGGCATGACGAACCAGGAGCCTCACGTCTTGGGACGCGATGTTGTGCTCAGCTTGCCGCATGCGGCAAGGGTCACCGCGGGAGCCCGAAGGCGTAGACGCGGGCATCGTAAGTGGACAGGTAAATCCGCCCACCCGCCAGCGCGATTCCGCCATAGTGGTTCCAACTGTCGATGACATCCTTCGACGAGTAGAGTTCCTTGCCTGTCTCGGCGTCGAGCGCATACAGCACCGCGTGCGTGACATCGCGACCACCAGAGAAGCGGCGCCCCGGAGTCTGTCCGCCCGGCTCATTCTGCGAAGTGAGCCATGCGGCGTCGCGTTCTGCGCCGGGCTCGCCGGGATTCACCTGATTCTCAGGACCACCGAAGAAACGCCGGCGCGGAGCAGCGCCCGGGGCGCCGGGTGCACCGGGAGGTCCGCCGAAGTTGGGGCGGAAGGCGTCACGAGCGCGGTCGCCAGTGGCGATCACCCACACCACTCCGCCCGCGGCCACCGGCATGCCGGGCGAATCGAGGTCGCCTGACATCCACGCAGGCTCGAGCACGGGCTTGTTGTCCTTCTTCTTCACGCGAAACGCCATGACGTTGCCGTTCACCACCTTGCCGTCAGAAGCCGGAAACTGTCCCATGGTGTCTTTGGCGGGCGGACCCATCATCGGAACCAGCAGCCAACGCTCGCCCTTCGCGTCCACCCAGGTAGAGAGCGATCCCCAGACTCCGGTGTAGCCGAACGTGAGCGCGTCATTGCCGTAGCGAGGCGAGACGTAGAGCGGCGTCATGTGATTGTCGCCACCGAGATTCGCCGCATCCAGCAAATAGATGACGCCTTCTTTGGCCGCCGCGGCCACCAGCGTCCACTTGTCAAACTTGAACACCGTGGGACTCGAAACACCGAGGTCGAAATCTTTGCGATTGAGATAGTCCCAGTTGGCGGGCGTGTAGGAATCGTTGAGGCGCAGGTCTTTGGTGAGGCCGAGCATCGAGTTGCCGAAGCGCCCGCTCGCCGGATCGTAAGCTCCGTCCGCGGTCTGCGCGATCACGCCGGTGGGAATGTGGACGATGCCGCCGCGACCCCATGGCCCCGAGGCCTTGCCCGTGCTCGGATAGAACTTCGCCACCGGGTGGCTCGGGTTGGCGACGTTCACCGCGGTGATTACCGAAGTGGCTCCGCCGCAGCCACGCGATGTGGATGTATAGATCCAGCCATCGATGAGGTTGAGGCTCCAGTTGCGCGAGTAGGGCTCAGTGAACTCCACGGGATTCATGCGATCTTCGCCGTCGCCCAGGCCGAGCGCGCGCAGCTTGCCTTCATTCGTGAGCACGTAGAGGATCGACGAAGCTTTGTCGATAGTCGGCGTGGCGTTGAGATTGTTCGGGCAGTTTCCGGAAGCGGGGAACGGAGGCTTGGCGTTGTTGGCGAACTGGCGCTGCCAGATGACCGAGCCGGATTCGGCGTCGAGCGCATAGACGTTGTTCTCGGCGCTCGCCGTGTAGATGACGGTCTTCATGCCCTTCGCGGTGCGTACGTTTTCGGCGATGAGCGGATCGGTGAGCGTGGAGTATCCGTTGATGCGCGTGGGCTTGGCGTCGAGCTGCGCTTTCCACACGAGCCCGACGTTCGCGGCGGTGGCCTTCGAGAGCACGGTCTCGGCGCGAGCCCAGCCGGTGCGTTCGGGGTCAAACTGCCAGGTGAGCCATTCGCGAGTGGGCGGAGCGGCGGGCGCGGCGTCACGCGTGGCGAGCTTGGCGATGGAAGCTTCGATGAGCGTGCGGACCTTCTCGGCGTCTGCTTCGGGCGGCCGCGGCGTGTTCGGCGGCGGCATACGGCCGGTCTTGAGCACATATGCCGTCGACTCCCAGGCCTGCGTTTGCGACCCCGCATTGTTGGCGTGCTTGAGCACTTCGAAGTTGAGGTCGCCCGAGCGGAGCTTGTTGTTGTGGCACGCCTGGCAGTGCGCCTCCAGAAAGGGGCGAACGGTGTTGGCGAAGTTCGGCGCCGGAGGCGCGGGGGTGCCGGGCTGAGCGGCTGGCGGAGCTTGCGCGAGCGCCGCCGCGGCGGCGATGAAGACGACCAGAAGACGCATGAGTAGACTCATCGTATCATCCAAGCGGCGACGGAGGGACATATCGGTGCTATAGTAGGCGACCATGTACCAGACTTTGAAATATTCGGTCGCTCTGATTGCAGCAACGTCCTTACTGTTGGTAGCGGTGGTGGCGCAAGATGGTCCACCTGCGCCATCGGGCAAGAAGGGCGGAGGAAAGAAGGGGAACAAGGGTCCCACTCAGACGGTGTGGTCGCCCAAAGCTACCAAGCTCCCCGGCTGGACCGCTCCCAACAAACCGCACTGGAAGCTGGCTGACATTCTGGCCGCGCACAAAGGCAAGGCCAACTGGACCATGCCTGTGGTGCGCGACGAGCATCTCGAGGCCGACTACATCCAGATGGCGGCGGGCGAGAAAACGCGCCGGCGCATGCATCCCGATACGCGCGCCTGGTGGGTGATTCAGGATGGTCAGGTTCGATTCACGATTGACGGGCAGGAACCCTTCGTGGCTTCGAAGGGCTACATGGTACAGGTTCCGTATCGCACGTTCTACCAGATGGAAACAGTGGGCGACAAGCCGTCACTGCGGTTCGAAGTGAACATCGCGCACGCCAAGACGATGTATCCGGCCGACGACGCAATGCCTACGCTGAAGGGTTTCGAGTTCGTGAAGACCACGGTGAGCGGGCGCGGCGGATACGATCACGGGAATCGCCCGTGGATCGATTTCAACGCGGTGGTGGCGGGCACCGAATCGCAGCGGCGCTTCATCGCCGATGATCGCGCGGTGTCGAACATCATTTTCGGCGATCCGAAGTCGCTGCCGCCGGTGACCGATGCCGACAAAGGCCACTTCCATCCCGAGTGCGCCGAGTTCTGGTTCATTCTCTTGGGCAAGATGGAGTACAAGATGGAAGGCGCGGGAATGATCCTGGCCGACCAAGGCGACATCGTTTATGCTCCGCGGATGCACTGGCACCGGCCGCGGTGGGCGGGTGACAGTCCGGCATGCAGGCTGGCGATGAACGGCTACCAGGACATCGCGCACATGTTCGAAGCGCACTGACATAGCAGTTGACCGTGTGGGGCAGGCTTCAGCCTGCGCGGGACTTCAGTCCCGCTTTTGATCAGTCCGAGCACCTGAATCGTCTTCAAGTCAAGAGATCTCCCGAGTGCGCCTTCTGGGTGCTTGCTCGCGAGCGGCAGCGGGACTGAAGTTCCGCGCAGACTGAAGTCTGCCCCACAATCGGAGCCACCCGCTACGGGGTCTTGATCACCTGGAACACTCCAAACTCCGGCCCCGGGTGGACCGGCTGCGTGGGCACAGCCGTACCGAGCGGAGTAGCAGCCGTGAGGCCCGTCATCGGCAGCGACACGAGACCGCCCGAATATGTTCCGGTGAGAATCGGCGCCGCGGTGGGATTCACCGCGTTGCGAATCTCGTAGTTGTTCCCAGGCGAGAGGATGCTCGAAAGGTCCACGCTTACGGTGGGCGTCAGCGCCCAGTTGTAGACCGCGACATGGCCGCGCCCGAGTTCGAACTTGTTCGGCCGTACGAACACGGTGGCGCCCGCCGGACGCGCCGGGTTCACCGTGCTGCCCGCATCGGCGTTGGTCAACAGCTTCCATGCGTCAAAGGTCCAGCGGGGAGCAAACAGCCGGAACGGACTCGCGGCGTTGCTGTAGTAGCTGTTGAAGTCCCACAGATATCGCTGCGGAAGTTGGCCCTGCTCGGTGGTGAGCGAGAGCATCCAGCCGTCGGAATCGTACACCACGTTGTTGCGGAAATCGATGTCCTGCCAGTTGTTGAAGTAGATGCTGGGGCTGCCGCCGATGAAGTAGTTGCCGCGGGCGACGAGGTCGGCGTGCGGTCCGCCGCCGCCGAAGCCGAACTGATTGGTTCCTTGACCGTCGGCGATGGTGTGGTAGGTGTAATTGTTCTCCACGCGGATCCCTTGCATCGAGATGCCGCCGCTGAAGAAGATGTTGTCGCTGTGCGGACGGCCGATGCCGAGCACGCCGTTGTTGAAGCTGATGTTGCCTTCGGCGTCATAGTTGCGCACCGCCGACGCATCGGTGCCGTAGGCGTGCAAGCCGAATCCGAATCCATGGAAGAGGATGTTGTCGTGGATCGTCTTCAGTCCGGTGTCGTTCTGCGTGTAGATGGCGTGGCCGTGTCCGCGGTCGGTGCCCTGATAGCCGAAGTTGTAGACAGTGTTGCCGTAGGCTTCGGCATCGGTCGCCTGGCGCCACAGGCTCAATCCCGTGTAGCCATCGTGAATCGTCATGTTGATCACTTTGGCTCCGGGTGCGTAGACTTCGAGCCCGAACGACATCGTGTTCTGCAGTGTGCGATTGCTCGTGGCAAGGCCGCGGATCTCGAAGCCCCAGAACCACGTGTACGCACCGTAGAGATAGACGCCGCCTTCGATGATGGCGCGCTCGCCGGGATACTGGCGCACGATGACGGGCCGCGCCGGCGTTCCGTTGAGCACGCAGTTGAAGTATCCGCCCGGGCCCGTGTAGACGCCTCCGCGCAGCCACAGGGTGTCTCCCGGTTGCAGCGCGTAGTTGTAGAACAGCGCGGTGTAAAGATCCCAAGGATTGTTGATGCTGCCGTCGCCAGTGGGCGATCCGTTCGGCGCCGCGTAGCGATTGCGCAACGGCGTGGGATCGATCACGTTGAGCGTCACTGGAACGGTTGCGGTGGATCCCGAGCCCGCCGTGGAAGAGAGCGTGATGGCGCCCGTGTAGGTTCCCGCGGCGAGACCGTTCGGCTGCACCGAAATCGGAAGCAGCGCCGAAGTCGATCCGGAGGGCTGGCCCGCCGAGAGCCAGGTCTGGTTCGAGGAAGCGGTCCACGGGATGCTGCCGTTGCCGAGGTTGGTGAGCGAAAGCAGGCGCGCCGTGGGGCGCGCTCCGCCCACGTAGTGGTTGAAGGTGAGCGACGCCGGTGAACTGCTAATCGCGGAAGGCGTGGCTGCGGCAAGGTTGAGTGTGACCGGCACCGTCTGCGGCGACCCCGCTGCTCCGGTCGCGGTAATGGTGATGTTGCCGGTGTACGTTCCCGAAGCGAGTCCAGTCAAATTCGGCTGGACGAACATGCCGCCTGAATTGATGGTGAGGCCGATCCAGGCCGCGTCAGCCGACGCAGTCCACGTCAGCACGCCGCCCCCACCGTTGACGACGTAGAGCGGTTGCGCTGGAGGCGTAGTTCCGCCAGCCGAAGCGCTGAAGGTCAAGGCGCTCGGCGAAACCGTCAACGTCGGTTGCGTCAGAACATTGAATGTCACCGGGATCGTCTGCGAGGGCAGGCCCGGCGCAGACACGGTGACCGTGGCGTTGTAAGTGCCAACCGCGAGTCCGGTGGGGTTTGACCGCACAACGAAGGCACCCGTACTCGACACCGACGCTGTGCCCGTGAGCGGCGAGAGGTTGACCCACGGCTGGTTCGCGCTGACGGACCACGTGATGGCGCTCGCGCCCGTGTTCGATACGGTTACGGGCAGGCTCGACGCGAGAGGTCCATTGGCGGTGCTGGTTTGAGTGATGGATGTCGGCGACGCCGTGAGCGTCGGTGCGGCGGTGGAGAGCGTGAGCGAAACAGGAACGGTCTGCGGTGTGTTGGTGGCGCCGGTGGCCGCGATGGTGATGGTTGCGTTGTAGACTCCGGGAGCGAGGCCGGCGAGGCTGATCGCGGCACTGACCGAGTTCGCGCTCGGAGTGAGGGCGAGCCACGCTTGGTTCGAAGTCGCAGTCCAGTTGAGCGTGCCGCCGCCCGTGTTGGTGATGCTGAGAACTTGCGCGGCCGGATTCGCCCCGCCTTGCGTTGCGGCGAAGCTGAGTCCCGCTGGGGAGAAGCTGATAGTTGGCACAGCCGCGTTCACCGTCAACGTTACGGGCACCGTTTGCGGTGTGTTGGTGGCGCCGGTCGCGGAGATGGTGATGGTCGCGTTGTAGGTGTTGGGTGCGAGACCGGTGAGGCTCACTGCCGCGCTGACGGAATTCGCGCTGGGGGTGAGCGTGAGCCAGGGTTGGTTCGATGTGGCGGTCCAGGTGAGCGTGCCGCCGCCGGAATTCGTAATGTTCAACACCTGCGCGGCCGGGTTCGCGCTGCCTTGCGTACCGGTGAACGTGAGGCTGCTCGGGGAGAAGTTGATCGTCGGCGCAGGAACCGTCAGCGTCACTGGGATCGTCTGCGGCGTGTTCGTTGCGCCGGTGGCGGTGATGGTGATCGTGGCGTTGTAGGTGTTGGGTGCGAGCCCCGCGGTGGAGACCGCCGCGCTCACGGAGTTCGCAGAAGGCGTCAGCGTGAGCCAAGGCTGATTCGAGGTCGCCGTCCAGTTGAGGGTTCCGCCTCCGGAATTCGTGATGTTCACCGTCTGCGCCACCGGATTGACGCCGGTGAACGTGAGGGTCGCGGGCGAGAAGTTGATGGTCGGCGAAGGAACCGTGAGCGTCACCGGGATCGTCTGCGGAGTGTTCGTTGCACCGGTAGCCGCGATGGTGATCGTCGCGTTGTAGGTGTTGGGTGCGAGCCCGGCGGTGTAGACTGCCGCGCTCACGGAATTCGGGCTCGGCGTGAGCGTGAGCCACGGTTGGTTCGATGTTGCGGTCCAGTTGAGCGTGCCGCCGCCGGAGTTGGTGACGTTCACCGTCTGCGCCGCCGGGTTCGCGCCCGTGAAGGTGAGGCTGCCCGGCGACAAGTTGATTGTCGGCGGAGCCGCGTTCACCGTCAGCGTCACGAGGACCGTCTGCGGCGTGTTCGTCGCACCTGTCGCGGCGATCGTGATGGTGGCGTTGTAGGTGTTCGGCGCGAGTCCGGTGAGACTCACCGCGGCGCTAACGGAGTTCGCGCTCGGAGTGAGTACGAGCCACGGTTGGTTCGATGTCGCGGTCCACGTGAGCGTGCCGCCACCGGAGTTCGTGATGCTCAGCAGTTGGGCTGCGGGATCCGCGCCCCCTTGTGTACCCGTGAAGGTGAGGCTGCTCGGCGAGAAGTTGATGGTCGGCGGAGCCGCGCTGACGGTCAACGTCACCGCAACCGTCTGCGGCGTATTGGTGGCGCCCGTTGCGGTGATGGTGATCGTCGCGTTGTAGGTGTTGGGAGTGAGCCCGCTGAGACTGACCGCGGCGCTGACGGAATTCGCGCTGGGGGTGAGCGTGAGCCAGGGCTGGTTGGAGGATGCGGTCCAGGTGAGAGTGCCGCCACCGGAGTTGGTGATGCTCAACACCTGCGCCGCCGGATTCGCGCCGCCTTGTGTGCCTGTGAACGTGAGGCTCGCGGGCGAGAAATTGATGGTCGGCGAGGGGACGGTCAGCGTAACCGGAATCGTCTGCGGCGTGTTCGTCGCACCGGCTGCCACGATCGTAATCGTCGCGTTGTAGGTGTTCGGCGCAAGGCCTGCCGTCGAGACTGTCGCGCTAACTGAGTTCGCGCTCGGCGTGAGGGTGAGCCAGGGCTGGTTGGAGGTCGCGGTCCAGTTGAGAGTGCCGCCGCCGGAGTTGGTGATGTTCACGGTCTGCGCGGGCGGATTCACGCCGGTGAACGTCAGGCTGCTCGGCGAGAAGTTAATGGTCGGCGAAGGAACGGTCAGCGTGACCGCGACCGTTTGCGGCGTGTTGGTGGCGCCGGTTGCGGTGATAGTGATGGTCGCGTTGTACGTGTTGGGTGCGAGTCCCGTGGTGGAGACCGCGGCGCTGACG
>JAXLQL010000014.1:0-200311 GCA_046331625.1 Bryobacteraceae bacterium | reverse complement strand
CCGCTGCAACTGGCCGCCGGAATCTCCGCGATTGCGAATGGCGGCACGCTTTACTATCTGCAGTATCCGCAGAACGAAGAGGAACTCAGCCGCTTCGTGCCTCGCGTGAAGCGCCAGCTCGAGATCGAGAAGTTCATCCCGGAGATCAAGCCGGGCATGGCGGCGGCGGTGGACTATGGTACGGCGCGCCGCGCGGGCCAGAGCACCGACGAAGACCTGATGGGCAAGACGGGAACGTGTACCGACGTTTCCTCACCCACGCATCTCGGCTGGTTCGGTTCGTTCAACCAGTCAGACAAGAATCAGGTGGTGGTGGTGGTGCTGTTGACCGGCGGATCGCCGATCAATGGTCCAGTGGCTTCGGGAGTGGCAGGCCGCATGTTCCGCACGCTCTCCGATCAGGGCTACTTCCAACGCGAGCGCAAGCTCTCGCCGAACTCGATGATCAGCACGCGATGATTCCGCTGTTGCTGCTGGTGACGGCTGGCTCGCTGATGGCGGGGCAGCCGTTTCTCGAATCGTCATTGTTGTTCCCGCCAGAGAAGGTACACAACCATTCCTCGGCGATCGTGGAGCTTCCGAATGGCGACCTGTTCACGGTCTGGTATCGAGGCTCGGGCGAGCGGACGGCGGATGATGTCGCGATCTACTGCGCGCGCAAGCCGAAGGGCTCCAAGCAGTGGCTGGAACGGCAGGTGATCGCGGACACACCGGGGTTTCCCGACTGCAACCCCACGGTGTTCGTCGATTCGAAGAAGCGGCTGTGGTTGTTGTGGCCGGTGATTCTGGCGAACGAATGGCACACGGCGCTGATGAAGTACAAGATCGCGTCTGACTATGGCAAGGGCCGCGAACTGCCGAAGTGGGAAGTCTCCGAAGACATGCTGTTCGTGCCGCGGAACTTCGCCGCCAAGTCGCTGGAGGCGATCGAGGCCAATCGCGGTTGGTTCAAGCCGGGGCTCGCCAACCAGCTTGTGGAGCGCGCCAAGGACAAGTACTTCTCGCGCTTGGGCTGGATGACTCGGGCGCATCCGGTGGAGTTGACGGGCGGGCGCATCCTGGTGCCGCTGTACTCGGACGGATACGACTTCTCGCTGATGGCGATCACGGACGATTTCGGCAAGACGTGGTCGACGAGCGAGCCGCTGGTGAGCAATGGCGGGATCCAGCCGGCGATCGCGCGCAAGAAGGACGGCACGCTGGTTGCGTACATGCGCGACAACGGTCCGCCGCCGAAGAGGCTTCATGTTTCCGAGTCAAAGGACAATGGCGTGACGTGGTCGGCAGTGCGGGACTCGGAGATTCCGAATCCGGGCTCGGGGGCGGAGGTGATCACGCTGCGCGATGGCCGGTGGGTGCTGATCTACAACGACACGGAGAAGGGGCGGCATTCGCTGGCGGTGGCGATGTCGGACGATGAAGGCGCGTCGTGGAAATGGAAGCGGCATTTGGAGCTGAAGCAGGGGTCGTCGTTTCACTATCCGACGATTGTGCAGGGGAAGGATGGGTCGCTGCATGCGTCGTACAGCCACTTCACGCCCGAGGGAAAGAGCATCAAGCATGCGCACTTCAATACGGAGTGGATCGAGCAGGGGGACGCGCGGAACTGAAGCCGGACGCAAGCGGAAGCCTGCCCCACACAGCGTGAGCGTGTGGTGTCCCGACGGGACTGAAGCGCGTACGGCGGGGCTCCGAACCCGGCAAGTGAAACTCGCCTTGGAGGGCTTGGGCACGGGGGATCGGCAGCGGGACTCAAGTCCCGCGCTGGCTAAAGCCCGCCCTACACGGAAGGGCAGCGGTCAAGGCCGGAACCGGTTTGCTTCCCGGACGCCACAAAGGCTCTGCCGCTGATGCCAGGAAGCGCGCCGAACGATTGGGACTCGAGCCTGCGTCCCTTCCTCGAGCAAGAGGCCGGGGATCCATGGCGCGCTTACTGCGACCAGTTGCACGAGCAGATGCTCGATGAATGGCTGCCCGGCGACAGGGTGCGGCGCGTGCTGAAGACGGACCTGTTCGACGAAGCAGCCGGGGCGGGTGTGGTTGCCACACTCAGCTCGCGCGCGGATCAGGTGCATGCGTTCGATGTGTCGGGTCCGGTTGCGGCGCAGGCGTCGAAGCGGAATCCGGCGGCGCGCGTCACCAGCGCGGATGTTCGGCGGCTGCCGTATCGCGATGGATCGTTCGACTTGATTTTCTCGAACTCGACGCTCGACCATTTCCCCACCGAGGGCGACGTTGTGCAGGCTGTAGCGGAACTGCATCGCGTGTTGCGCGCGGGAGGCCGGCTCTGGATCAGCTTCGACAATCTCGCCAATCCGGTGATCGCGCTACGCGCGGCTCTGCCGATCGGGTGGCTGAACCGGATCGGGCTAGTTCCCTACTTTGTCGGCAAGACGGTGACGCGGGGCGGGCTCTCGCGGCTACTGACGGCGAGCGGGTTCACGGTGGAGCGGCTGGGATACGCGATGCATGTTCCCCGCGTGCTGGCGGTTCCGATTTGCGCGCGCCTGCGCGGACGTCCCGAGGCGGTTGCGCGGTGGCATCAAACGTTCCGCTTCTTCGAAGGGCTCGAGCGGTGGCCGGTGCGGAGACTTACTGGGCACTTCGTGGTCGCCTTGGCGACGAAGCCTGACGCCTCGAAGCTTGGCGGAAGAGGCTCATCCAATCGCTCCAGTTGATCTGCCGGAGCAGGGTCAGAGCTCCCAGGAAGGCGGACACGAACGAAGCCAGGCGGAGCGTGGGATTCATTGGCGCGAGCCAGAGGATCGGCGAGAGTAGCGCACCGATGGCCACGCTGATCACCCACGCCGACAGCGAGTACGCGATCTCGCGGCGGATTCTCCAGGTTCCGTAGGCGGCCATGAAGACGCTCGCGAGCACCACGGCGTAGCACGCGCCCATGCCTCCGAGCGCCCGCACCCAAAGCGAACACCCGAGGGCGAACGCGGCCAGTTGGAGTCCCGCGCCGCCGATCGATGCCGAGGGCGCGCCGAACGTCACGGCGAGCATGCGGGCCAACGCTCCGGGAACGAATCCGATGACGGCCAATCCGAGAACGGGCAGCATCACTCCCACGCGCTCGTACTGCGCGCCCGCCACCATGCGAATCACCCACGAGCCATGCGTGGCCGCGGCTGCTGCGCCGAGAATGCTGGCGACTCCCAGGAACGAGAGAAGGCGCTCGGCCCACAGGCGCAGATCGGCGTGCTGCTCGCGTTCGCGGAGCGAAGAGAGCATCGGACCGAAGGTGCAAACCAGCCTCCACACAGCAGCCGTCACCGTGAGGTAGAAATGAAACGCCATGTGGTAGTAGCCGGTTTCGGCGTAGCCTCCGGCGAGCAGCTTCACGATGGCCGCGCCGCCCTGGTGGAACAGCATCATCAGGACATTGGCGGCGAAGAAGCCGGCGCTGAAGCGCAGGTACGGTTCGAGAAATGCGCGGTCAATGCGGATGTCGCGCCAGGAGACATACTCGTGGGTCCAGGCATAGCCGACCGCGATCACCACGGCTTCGGCAGCGAACAAGCCCGCGGTGGCTCCAGTGAGTCCGGCGATGGAGAAGCCGGCGGCTGCGAAGAAGAGGCCGAGAACGCGGCGCGTGAGTTCGCCGGTTTCCCAGCGCGCGCCTTGATTGAGCCCGAGCAGCAGCGTGTAGGGGAGGTTCCCGACCGTGCGGCCCGCGATGGCTCCGGCCACGAACAGCAGCGTCAACGAAGAGAGATCGCCGAGCCAAAACGAAGCCAACACGGCGTACACGAGACCGGCGGCGAGGCCGTTGCCGAGCCGGAGAGCCAACATGCCGGAGACCAAGCGGCGCAATCCCGCATGGTCACCGCGCGCGAGAAACGCCGGTACGAAGCGGGTCATCATCGAGACGGCGCCCATGCCGCTGAGCGCGGTGAACCAGAGCGTCATCGATTGGATGAGCGAGAACTGGCCGTACGTCTCGGGTCCCATCAGGCGGGGGATCACGGCGACGAAAGCGAAGCCGGTGGCGAGTAAGAGCCCGCGCAAGACGAGGACTCCGCCGGCTTGGCGTAAGGTGTGCGCCGCTTCCCCGTGGACTTGGTGGGCGGAGCTTTCGGTCACCGGATGAGGCGCGGACGTCAGAAATCGAGTCTCAGAGCCAGTTGAACCTGGCGTGGTCCAGTGGCGGTTTCCGAGATGCGGCCGGCGGAGCCGACTCGGCGTCCCGTGCCATCAAACAGCGTCTGGTCCGACGGCACTTGAAAGTTGGGCCGGTTCGGAAGGTTGAAGAACTCGGCGCGCAGGCGAAGCTGGGCGCTCTCACGACGCCAGAGAATCTTGTGAGCCGCGACATTCACCATGGCGAGTCCGGGACCGCGCAGGGTGTTGCGCCCGAGGTTGCCATAGAAGCCTAGCTCCGGCAGGCCGAAGGCGAGCGGATCGAACCACTGAGCTGGGTCGCCTTTGATGACGTTGATGCCGGGGATGAAGTCCGGACGCTGGCCGAGGTCGCTCGATCCCGAGCGTAGCCGCGCGCGATCGAAGCCGACGGAAGGATTGAACGGCGGACCGGCTTGGAATTGCACGAGCCCATGCAATTCGACTCCGAGCGGGAGCATCGCCGAGCCGTTGGCGGCGAAGACGTGCGGAAGATCGAAATCCGAGGGACCGCGATTCAGGCGATAGTTCAGGGGCGTGGGCGTGCGGTCCGGCGATTGGAACTCCTGGAAGATCGCGCGCGATGAGTCGTCGAGCGACTTGGAGAAGGTGTACTTCAACTGGCCGCGGAACCGGTTGCGCCAGGCGGAGTCGAGCCCGATCTGGAGACCGTGATAGACGGAGTCAAAGTTGGTGAGCCGAATGCCCACCGCGCCGAGCGCGGGATTCCGAAAGGGAGCATCGGCTGGGAAGAACGTGCGGCCGTCGGGCAAGATCCGGGGAACGGCGATGTTGAAGTTCGACATCTGGCCAACCAGATGGATCCCGCGTGAGCCGACATAGCCGGCGCGAAGCGCGGTGGCGCGACCGAACTGGCGCTCCACGAAGAGTTGGAACTGGCCGACGTAGGGCTGCGAGGGCCGGTAGTCGAGCGTGTCGATGGTCTCGGTGAGCGCCGCGCCCGCAAGGTTGCTGAATCCGCCCGGAAACGCGGGATTGGTCACCTGCAGACGCCGGAAGAATGGCGGCATGCGCGTGCCGGCGATCACCAGCTCTCGCGTGGAGAGCATGTCATAAAAGATTCCGCCTCCAGCGCGGACGACCGTGCGGCCATTGCCGAACACGTCCCACGCAAGCGAGGCTCGCGGCGCGAAGTTCTTATGAGAGGGGTTTTCGAACAGGGGACCGCCCAGCGTCACACCCGTGTCGTGCAGCGGGTCCCGCAGCGTGGCGATCTTGTTGTTTACCTCGGTGGGGGTCGAGTAGATCTCGTAGCGAAGACCCATCGAGATGCTCAGCCGGCTGAGCGGGCGGAATTCGTCCTGGAGGAACGCGAAGAAGAGGTTTTGGCGCCAACCGCGAACGCTGTCGGCTCCGGGGGCCATCGCGTCGAAGAGCCTGGGCGTGCCCTGCAGCAGGTTGGCGATGGAGGAGAAGCGTTGGTAGCCTGCTCGCACGTTGTCGGAAATCTGGTTGAGTTGGACGCGGTCATAACCGGCGCCGGCTCTCCAGTCATGCTTTCCGGCGGTGTGAGCCCAAGAGTAGTTCAGTTGGTAGCCGTTGGTGGTGTAGCGCCTTGGCTGCTGGCGTTGCGGCAGCCCTCCCAACTCCGTCAGTCCGGTGACCTCGATCGCACCGAGAGACGCGCCCGGCAGGAAGCTCAGGCTCTCGACCGCGGGATTGAGTGTATAGAGGTGTTCGTAGTTGACCACGCGGCTGAAGCCGAGGCGAAGGTCGTGAATGGTGCGCGGCGAGGCGACGAACTGCGCTCCGGTGTGTGCGAACCGGTATTGCGATTCGCTGGCGAAGTTCCAGGCGAGGAACGGGTCGGGGGTGGTGCGCTGGCCGGAGTCTCCTGTGTAGCGGCCGAACAGGCGCAGACGCTCGGAAGCGTAGAAATCGGCCTTCTGGGCGAAGTAGTTCTCGCTGGTGCGGGTCGGCAACTGGGCGATGAACTCGCCGCTGCCGTCTCCGAAGTCGCGGCCGTTGGGCAACGGATAAATCGGGAGGAACGGGCGGACGCTGGCGGCCACGGGAACGGTGCGGCCGGGCAGGACTCCGTTGCGCGCGGCGGCACCGAGCGTGACGGCGCGGCTGGTTTGCGTGAGCGCCTCGCGAAATCCCTCGTAGTTGGAGACGAAGAAGAGGCGGTTGCGGCGGATAGGACCCGAGAGAACGCCGCCGAATTGGTTGCGGCGGAAGGGCGGCTGCGCGGAGCCAGGCGAATCGAAGAAGTTGCGCGCGTCAAGCGCGTTGTTGCGTAGGAACTCGAACAGGCTGCCGTGGAACTGGTTCGAGCCGGAGCGCGACACGGCAGTGACCACGCCGCCCGCGGCGCGTCCGAATTCGGCGCTGAACGCATTGGTGACGATGCGCAACTCTCCGATTCCTTCGAGGCCGAGCAGGACTCCGGCGGCGCTCGAGGGCGCGCCGCCGCTTGCTTCGTTGACGCGGATGCCGTCGAGTTGGAAGCCGTTCTGGTTCGACCGCATACCGTTCACCGAGATCCGCGCCCCCAAGCCGGCGTTCATCGAACGGACCGTGTTGAACGATACGCTCGCGCCGGGCTGCTGTGTGGCGAGCTCGAACAGGTCGCGGCCATTGAGGGGAAGAGATTGTAACTGCGCCTTGGCGATGGAACCTCCCCAGACGGCCGAACTCGTGTCCACGAGGCGAGGCGACTCGGTGAGCGTGATCGATTCGGAGACCGTGCCCAAGACGAGGTCAAAGTCGACATCGCGCACGCGGCCGGTGCCGAGGTCCACCGCATCGATGGCTTCGGAGCGGAATCCTTCGCGCGATACGGCGACGCTGTAGATTCCCGCAGGCAAGCCGGTGGCGAGGTAGCGGCCCTGATCGTTGGTCTGGAGACGGCGCTCGGCCGCGGTGTCGCGCGAGCGGATTGCTATGTCGGCGCCGGATACGGGCACGCCGGAGGGGTCTCGCACCAGGCCGGTGAGCGAGCCGGTCTGCGCCCATATCGGGATTGCGGCGAGCGCTGCGAGGAGTCTCATTTCTTGTTTGCCGCCTCGAGGAAGCGCAGGTCGACGGCCCCGGCGACATTCACGTCGCGTTCCGAGTAACCTTTGCCGCGGGCCCATGTGGCCAGCTTTTCGAGCGAAGCAACGTCGACATGGCCGTCCGTGACGACATGCTGCCGGCAAAGGGCGCGGAAGATTCTCGCGTCGATGCCGGACTTGGCGGCGAAGTCATCGACGAAAGCGGGCGTGGCTCCGGCGGCGTATTCGCGAGCTCCGCGGAAGAAGGCCCGCAGAAATCGAGCGCCCTCATCGACTGGTCCGTCGAGGAGCCTTCGCCCGAAGCTGATGAAGGCGAATTGAAATCCAGGCAGCGTTCGTCCGAGAGTGGTCAGCAGGCCGACCTCGGGTTTTTCGAGCGCCGCCATCCCCACGAGATCGGAAGCGGTGAGGGCATGGATCTCACCGCGGAGCAAGGCAGCAGCAGCTTCGGCTGGCCTCATGGGAACGGTTTCGATATCGGAAGGCGATAGACCGGCTTTGGCAAGCGCCCGGTCAAGAGCGAACTCGACGATACCGGCTGGCTGTCCGTTGGCGACTCGCTTTCCTTTCAATCCAGCCACGGTGGTGATGGGGCGGCGGGCGTACAATGATGCGCTGTAGCTGCAATCGGGCAGAGCTTGATCGCGAGCCGCCACAATTCGAATTCGCGCGCCCTTGCCGATGGCGTTCAACAGCGGCGGACTGATCGAATAGAGAGCGACGTCGATGTCGCCCTTGGCGAGCACCGGGATGACGTCAGCCGAGCGGGTGAGTGTCGCGAGGTCCAATTCGATGCCCTGCTCCCGGAAGTAGCCTCTTTCGATGGCCAAATGAAACGGACTGAGCGACAAGTAAGGCGCGGCCGCCACCTTGATCCGCAACGGTGCGGCGGCGGGGGACCAAGCGGAAGCCGCCAGAAAAGAGAAGGTACGTCTGGTCATCGTGCAGTCACTTGCTCCTTCTGTTGGCCCGTCATTTGTTGTCCGATCAGGGTGAGTGGCAGAATCTTGCCCGAGTATGTGGGAACCGGCTCGCGTCGTACGGCTCGCAACGTGCCTGAATGCGCCCAGACCTGCGCCGCCATGCGTCCACCGTAGTAGTCGTGGAGGCGTTCGACGAAGTAGTCTCGAATCGCCGCCAGGTCGACCCGATCAGGTACGACTCGCGGACTCACCCACAGTTCGACTTCGGTTTGGGCGCCGAGATCGCGCTCGACGAGTTGGTAATCTCCAGGGCCGCCACCGAAGCGTTCGGGCAAGGCTTGCTCGAGGATCCGGAGTACATCGACGCCGTACAGGGTCATGCCTTGTCCTGTGAGTTTTCCGAAGCTGGCGATGTCGCGGATCACAGTGGTCATACCGAGGCGGCCGAACGTGCAGTCGCAGCGGACACCGGTCTCGACAGATCCCATATCGTCCATTTCCGCGTTGATGAGTACACGAGGCGCGAAAGGCAACAACGTGGTGAACGCGAGCGCATCCACGGGCTCGCCGCCAGCCAGCGGAGCCGGCCTCCGCCTGGTGATGGCGGCAACTGAATCCATCAGCAAATGGACGTCATTGCATTGCATGTGACGGCATCCGTAGCCGACCGGCCCGACTTCGCTGATGTGATAGATGGTGGACATGCGGGCGCCGGACCGCGCAACGATGGCGCGCTTGGCGGGCGAAGTGGCCTCACCGCCGCTGAAGAAGGTGGTTCCACTGAGGTCCAGGCCGAGGTCGAGCGCGGCGCTCGCTACGCGAACGGCTGGGCTGGCGAAGGCAAACACGGCGATCTTCTTTCCCGCGATGTGGCGAGCTACGGTGGAGAAGTCATTGGGCGGCAGCGTCTCGGGAGACGGAACACGGAGTCCCCGCAGGCGGGCAAGGTGGATCATCGCCGCAGTGGCCATCCGGTAGTGGCCGGATTCGACAAGGGGCGTGGGGACCGTGAACCAGCGACTCATCGGCCACCCCAGCCGGGCCGCTCGAAGCGCGCTCGACAGACCGGCGTTCGAGGGCAGAATCTGGCGGACCTGCAGCCACTCGGCGCTGGCGAGATGGAACTCTTCGGTCCACAGGCAATCGTGCGCTTCGCGGTAGACCTGGAACTCGGTGCTCTTGGGGGTCGGGGTGCCGCGGCCGCCGCTTCGGCTACCGCTCGACCGGCCTTCCACGCGTCCGCGCACGAGCGGATTCCGAAAATTGCGCTCACCGCCCGGGATCTCGCGCCCGTGGCGCACGAGAGGTTCCTTGCCTTTGAGTTCGTTGTGGGTGAGGTAGACTCCGGCGTCACACAACTGGCGAAGCGTGGAGTCGAGCCCGCGGGAACGGACCATGGCTTCAAGGTCCGAGTACTCGCACTTGGCCCCGCGCAGCATGAGACACAACGAAGATTCGGGGAATCCGTAGGCCGCGTCGCGCACCAGATGGAGGAAGCTCTCGTCACGCCGTTGCACGCGTTCGCGCAGGCGGGTAAGCGGGTCGCGTTCAATGGGTTGGCCGAGGTAGTGCCAGAGACCGGCAGCCATCCCGGTGTAGTATTTGGCCTCCGCCCACATCAGGCGCGTCTCCAGCCGACGAGCCTGCGTTCGAGGAATCGGAAAATGGACTGGCTCAGGAATCCGAGGAACCCGGCAGCGGCGACGCCGACGTAGAGCCGCTCGGCGGAGAAGGTCTGCCACGCGTACCAGATCAGGCGGCCGAGTCCGGTTGCGCCGGTGACGAGTTCGACGGAGATGGCGATTACCAGCGCGCGGCCGAAGGTGATGCGAGCTCCAGTGAAGATGTGGGGCAAGGCTCCTGGCAGATACACCTTGCGCAGCACCATGAGGGAAGATGCGCCGTAGCCACGAGCGAGTTCGACGTATCCAGGGTCGATGCCGCGGACGCCGTCAAAGACTTGCATCGTCATGACGAGCAGCGTACCGACAGCGATCAAAGCGATGCGCGCGGTCTCGCCAACGCCAAGGATCAGCAGGAAGACCGGTAGCAGGGCGAGTTTCGGCATGGAGTAGACGCTCGACACGGACGGCTCGATGATGCGGCGCGCTGTGGGCGAGAGACCGATGGCGGCGCCGAGCGCGATGCCGCCCAAGGCCCCGGGAAGGAATCCGGACGCGGCGCGGGTGAGCGTACCGGCGAGCGCTTGGAGGAGATCGCCCGAGCGGAGCAAGTTGAATGCCGTGCCGGCGAGAGCCGAGGGAGGCGGAAAGAAGAGAGGATCGATCGCGCCGAGGCGCACGGCGAGTTCCCACAAACCGAGCACGAGGGCGGGGAGGGCGAGGCCGAGTCCGGGAAGGGGTTTACGCGCCTGCACGGAAGGCATAAGGCAACTCCTCCACGGCGAATCCGAGATAGCGCATGATGCGGCGCTTGAGTTCGAGCGCTTCGGGCGACATGAGCGAGGCCAGGTCGCGGGGGCGAGGCAGGGGAACATCGATCTCGGCCAGCACGCTCCCAGGCTGGCGAGTGAGGATCACGATACGGTCACTCATCAACAGCGCTTCGTCGACATCGTGCGTGACCAGAATCACGGTGCGGTGGCTCTGGCGCTCCCAATGGTCGAGCAATTCGGTCTGCACTTCCCACCGGGTTTGGCAATCGAGGGCGGCCAACGGCTCGTCGAGCAGCAGGACCTCGGGTTCGGTGACGAGCGCCTGAACGATCGCGACGCGCTGTTTCATCCCGGCTGAGAGGCGTGTGGGATAGTCGAGCTCGCGGCCGGCCAAGCCGAATCGGGCAAGCATGGTCTGAGCGCGGCGTTCCCGTTCGGGGCGAGGTACGCCTTGGATCTCGAGACCGAAGGCAGCGTTGTCGAGCACGTTGAGCCAGGGGAAAACGGAACACTCCTGGCGTACCATTACGGCGCGACCGTTCTTGGGTCCAGATACGGTTCCGCTGTCGGGTTGGACTAGCCCGGCGAGCGAGCGGAGCAGCGTGGTCTTGCCGCAGCCGCTAGGACCCAGTACGCTCAAGAACTCTCCTGGGTGCGCGGAGAGCGAGAGGTCGCGAAGCACCTCTACTGACTTGCCGCTCGTTTCGAACGAGACGGTGACCCTATTGCATTCCACCCGTGGCCTCCTCCGTCTACGTGTTAGTTTACCTAGGATTTAGGGCGAGGGCCATAGGTCAGGCGGTGGAACCAGCGAAAATAGACCTACCCGGGCAGAAGTACTATAACACCCCACGAAGGGGTACCAAAGCACCCTCACGAGGGGGCAGTACACGAATAGATGGGAGTACCTTGGGTCTTAGCGAACGTTGTTAACGCCGGAGCTCTTTATCTCCGGCCTCTGCCGATTGTCGCCTTGGGGCGCCGATGATGCGGCAGAACGGACTATCTCATCATCTTCCGGAAGCGCGAAGATGCCGGGCGCTCGTGGGATCGTTACCGCTTTCGCTCGGATCCTAGTCTCTGAACCTTGCCGGCCCCTTGACTTGCGTCTCCGTGCCGGCCTTGGCTGCCGATGATCCGTCTCCGGACTTCCCGGCAATTCACCCGGTTCTCACCTGCCGCTCACGCGGCGGGGGGCCTTTTGAACAAGCCACCCAGGGTACTCCCACTTTCAGGGTACGTGATTACGGGCGACGTTGCACCGAACTCGCGCTACGTGATCACCGGCTTCACCACCGTCGACTTCTCCACTCCAGTCAGCCGCTGATCGAGCCCCAGATACTTGAACGTGAACCGCTCGTGATCGATGCCCAGCCGGTTGAACAAGGTCGCCTGGAAGTCGCGGATGTGCACCGGATCGGAGACGATGTTGTAGGAGAACTCATCGGTCTCGCCGTGGACCACGCCGCCCTTGAATCCACCGCCGGCGACCCAGAGCGAGAAGCAGCGCGGATGGTGGTCGCGACCATAGTCGGTTGGCGTCAGCTTTCCCTGCGAGTAGATGGTGCGGCCGAATTCCCCGCCCCAGATCACTACCGTATCGTCGAGCAGGCCGCGGCCTTTGAGATCCTGCACGAGTGCGTAGCAAGCTTGGTCCACGTCTTTGCACTGGCTCGGCAGCACCTCGGGTAGCAGCCCGTGGACGTCCCAACCGCGCTGGTACACCTGGACGAACCGGACGCCCCGTTCCGCCAGCCGCCGCGCCATCAGGCACGTGTTGGCGAACGATCCACCCTTGCGCGCTTCCTCGCCGTAGAGTTTGAAGGTGCTCTCGGGTTCCTTCGAGATGTCGGTGAGTTCGGGAACGGAAGCCTGCATCCGGAACGCCATCTCATACTGCGCGATGCGCGTCTGCGTCTCGGGATCGCCGAGCTTGGCGGCGTTGATCTCGTTCAGTTGATTCAGGCCATCGAGCATGCGGCGCCTTACCTTGGTGTCCACGCCATCCGGGTTCCGGATGTACAGCACTGGGTCCACGCCCGACCGCAGCGCGACGCCCGCATGATCGGACGAAAGGAAACCCGCGCTCCACAGTCTCGCCGAAATCGCCTGCACATTCGCCTTCGGGTGCGTGTGGCTTGCATTCAACACCACAAAGGTTGGCAGGTCGCTGTTCATGCTGCCCAATCCGTACGAGACCCACGACCCGAGACAAGGCTTGCCTGGAATCTGATTTCCGGTCTGGATGAACGTGATCGCGGGCTCGTGATTGATCGCCTCGGTGTGGAGCGTGCGGATGATCGTCAGGTCATCGGCCATCTTGCCCACGTTCGGCAGCAGCTCCGAGATCCAGGCACCGCTCTTGCCGCACTGCTGGAACTTGAAGATCGACGGCGCGATGGGGAAGCGGCTCTGACCGGAGGTCATGGTGGTCAGCCGCTGGCCTTTGCGGACCGAGTCCGGCAGGTCTTTGTCGTACCAATCTTTCATGCCCGGCTTGTAGTCGAGCAGGTCAATCTGCGGAGGCGCGCCCACCATATGCAGATAGATCACGCGCTTGGCCTTGGCGGGAAAATGCGGGAGGCCGGGAAGCCCACCGGATGGCGAGAGCTTCGCCGGGGCCGCGTTCAAATCGCCGCTGAGCGCAGCCAACGCCGCCAATCCGATTCCGCGCGCGCCGTGCCCGAAGAACTGCCGCCTTGTTTCGATTTCGATCGCTCGTTGTGCCGTGGTCATCGTGCCCCTCATTTGTTCAGCGATTCGTCCAGGTTCAGGATCTCGCTCGCCACCATGGTCCATGCGGCAAGTTCCGCCGCGGGAAGTTTCGCATCGGCGGGCGACGCGCCCACGCCGAGCAACTTCTTCGCCTCGGCAGACTCACTCTTGTAGTGCAGGAGCAGGTCGTCATGCGCGGCGCGAGCGATCTTACGTTCCTTGGCGTCGAAGGTGCGCGCCAACGCCGATTCGGTGATGAAGTCGAGCCGTTTGTCGAATCCGCCGCCGCGTTCGAGCGCGCGCTCGGCGAGCCGGCGCGAGGCTTCCACGAACTGGGGATCGTTCAACGTCACCAAAGCCTGGAGCGGCGTGTTGGTCCGTTCTCGCCGCACGGTGCAGTTCTCGCGGCTGGGCGCGTTGAAGATCTCCATCGATGCGGGCGGAGCCGAGCGCTTCCAGAATGTGTAGAGGCTGCGGCGATAGAGCTTGTCGCCGGAGTCCTCTTTGTAGAAGCGCGTGTTCGACCCGAGCATCGCAACGGTTTCCCAGACCTTCGCGGGTTGGTAGGGCTTGACGCTTGGCCCACCGACCTTGTCGTTCAAGAGCCCGCTCGCGGCGAGCGCGTAATCGCGGACCATCTCGGCGTCCATGCGGAAACGCGGCCCGCGTGAGAGGAGCCGGTTCTCGGGATCCTTCTCGTGCTTCTCGGGCGTGGTCACGGCGGCCTGGCGGTAGGTGGCGGAGGTCACCATCATGCGGTACATCTTCTTCACGTCCCAGCCTTGTTCGCGGAACGTCACGGCGAGCCAGTCGAGCAATTCGGGATTCACCGGAGGCTGGCCTTGGGTCCCGAAATCCTCACTGGTCTTGACGATTCCTGTTCCAACATTTCCTGCCAGAAACGGTTTACGGTGACGCGCGCCATCAACGGGTTGGCGGGGTCGATCAGCCACTTCGCCAGCCCCAGGCGGTTGCGGGGCATCTCGGCGGTCATGGGCGGAAGCACGCCTGGCACGCCCGGCTCCACTTGATCGCGAGGCTGATCGTACATGCCGCGAAACAGGACGCTCGCCATCGGCTTCGCATCGGTGCGTTCCTGCATGACGTGGGTGATCCCGCCCCGGCGGCGGATCTCGCGGCGCTCGCCGACGGACGCCGCCTGCGCAGCCATCGCTTCCCGATAGGCGGTGTCTTTGCGGGTGAGGTAAATGTCGAAGAGTTTGGATCGGTCCCCGGCCTCGGCCCGAGTCCAACCGGCCACGGCATCCACTTCATCGGGGAGCAGCGCGCGATTGAAGATGCGCAGATCTTCGATCGCACCGCCGTTGAAGAAACTCTTGTTGCCGTTCCAGCCAAGGCGCAGCGGTTCGTTCGTGTTGAAGTCGCCCTCGAGCTTCGGGCTCGACTCGCCCTGTCCTTCGTTGAGCACTTGCCGCCCATTCACGAACAGCGACATGCCGGCCTGCTCGCGGCTGCCGTCATAACTCGCCGCGATGTGATGCCACTTGCCGGGTTCGAGGCGCTCGACGTTGCCGCCTCGGATCAGGAGCCGGTCGCGCTTGCTCTCGTCGTCTTTCGCATCCACGCCGGTGAAACGCAGCATCGGAATGCGCGCCTGGATCTCGAACACCCAGCCGTGATCCTGTTTTTTCGGCTGGATGCGGCTGGCCACGGTGAAGTTGTCTTCGCCTTTTGGAAGATAGATCCAAGCCGAGATGGTGAACGGTTGGTCCGCGTTGAAGGCGGGCGCTCCAGCGACTTCCAAACCGGCCTTCTCACCGAAGCGCAGCCATGTGCCACTCCCGACCATGCCTTCCCCTAGCGTCACGCCCTTGGTGAGCGGAGTGGACTCGGGTTTCAGCACGAACGTCTCGGCCGTGCGCTCGACGGGCTCGCCGAACTTGCCGCCATCCGCGAGCCACTTCTCGAACTCGGCTCGCGCCGCTTGTTTCCGCGCGCTCTTGGAATCCATCAACTGCTTTTCTTTGTCGAGGAGGCCGAACCACTTCTCGCGCTCTTGGAGGGCTGGCACCACGATCACGGGCGGCGTGTCGCTGATGTTGCCGTCCATCGGCTTCTGCACGGTGTTCTTGAAGAACGCCACCATTTGGTAGAACTCTCGCTGCAGGAGCGGATCGAACTTGTGGTCATGGCACACGGCGCATCCCAGCGTCAGGCCGAGGAACACGGTGGAGGTCGTTTCCACGCGGTCCTTTTGATAGATCGCGTCGACTTCGTCCGGAATTGCGCCGCCTTCGTTGGTGGTGATGTTGCAGCGGTGGAACCCGGAAGCGATCTGCTGATCGAGCGTGCGGTTTGGAAGCAAATCTCCGGCGATTTGTTCCAGCGTGAAACGGTCGAACGGCATGTTCGCATTGAAGGCGCGGATGACCCAATCGCGATACGGCCAGATCTCGCGGTAGTTATCGATGTGCAGCCCGTGCGTGTCGGCGTAACGGGCCGCATCGAGCCAATAGCGGCCACGATGCTCGCCCCAGCGCTCGGTGGACATCAGGCGGTCGACCAGTTTCTCGTAGGCGTCGGAGCGCTTGTCTTTGACAAAAGCTTCCACTTCGGCGGAAGTCGGCGGAAGTCCGGTGAGGTCGAGACTGGCGCGCCGGATCAGCGTGCGGCGGTCGGCTTCGGGAGCGGGCGTCAGGCCAGCAGCTTCGAGCCGCGCGAGCACGAAGCGGTCGATCGGATTGCGGACCCACGCCTCGGTCTTCACGACAGGAGGCTCATGCTTCACGGGAGCCGAGAATGACCAGTGCTCTTTCCAGTCCGCGCCTTCTTCGATCCAGCGCCGGATCGTCTCGCGCTGCTCCGCCGTCAGTTTCTTGTGCGAATACGGCGGCGGCATCAACTGCGCTGGCTTGTCAGCCACGATGCGGCGGTAGATGAGGCTCTCGCCGGCCTTGCCCGCCACAATCGGCGTTCCGCCAGGCCGCGCGGCAAATGCGGCTTCGCGCGTATCGAGCCGCAGCCCGGCCATTCGCGTGTTCTTGTCGGGACCGTGGCAGTAGAAACAATTGTCGGAGAGCAGGGGCCTGACGTCTCGCTGGAAGTTCACCCGCTTACCCGGAACCGGGGCGGCGGACACGACGACGGACGCGGCCGCAAAAAGTGCTATCGCTCGCAGCATGATTGGCTGCCTACATCATATATCCGCGACCCGCGCCGCGCCCGCTATCTTCACCTCAGAGGTGTGATTCGGGTCAGACCGAAGCGGGGTCCGGATGCACGTACGGCGCGCGATACGGCCGCTTCAGCATCGCGTTCACTTCTTCGTCGCCCACGGCTTTCATTGCCACCGGATCCCAGCGGATGCTGCGGCCCACCTTCATCGAGTGGTTCGCCAAAATGCAGCTCGCGCTCGAAATGAATCCCTGTTCGATGTCGGCCACGGGCTTGCCGCGGGTGGCGATGTTGGCCAGCAGGTCTTTCATGTGATACCGGATCGCCGGCGCACAGTGTTTCTCGAGGCGCTCTTCGGTCTTGTCTTCCGGAAATTCCTCGAGCTCATACTTCACGTCGCGATGAATCGACGGCTGCTTCTTGTCGAATGGAACAAAGTCATAGCTCATCACGCTGCACTTGAGCGTGCCCTTCTCACCGTAGAAGGTGGCTCCCCACGGATAGGCGGGATCCGGTGGATGGCCCCACGAGCGATGGGTCCACACGACTTCGAGTCCATCGAAATCGAATGTGGCGGTCTGAGTGTCGCTGATATTCGCTTTGCTCGCCTTGTCGACGAAGATGCCACCTGAGGACGAAACCCGCGTGGGCCAACCGAGCCCCATCATCCAGCGGACCATATCCAACATGTGTACGCACATGTCGCCGACGATGCCGTTGCCGTATTCCATGAACGCGCGCCAGCGGCCGGGATGCACCAGTTCGTTGTAAGGCCGCATCGGCGCGGGACCGGTCCACGCCTCATAGTCGAGATTTTCGGGCGGCGCCGTATCAGGCGGATTCACGCGCGCACGCATGTGGTAGTAGCAGTAGATCTCCACCATGGCGATCTTGCCGAGCTTGCCTTCGCCGAGGATCTCGTTCTTGGCTTCCACGAGGTGCGGCGTGCTGCGGCGCTGCGTTCCGATCTGCACCACGCGCCCGTATTTGCGCGCGGCGGCGAGCATCGCCTGCCCTTCCACAATGTCGACGCTGATCGGCTTTTGCACGTACATGTCGATTCCGGCTTTGGCCGCGGCGATCATCGGAAGGGCGTGCCAATGGTCCGGCGTTCCGATCAAGACGATGTCGAGATCCTTCTGCGCCAGCATCTCGCGATAGTCGGAGAACATGCGCGGCTTCTTCTTCGAACGCTGCCGCGTGGCCGTCAGTTCCGCCGCCTGTTCGAGCATTCTCTTATCGACGTCGCACAACGACACCACTTCCACGGGCGCAACCTGGATCAGCCGGAAGAGGTCGCACTTGCCGTACCAGCCGGGTCCGATCAGCCCCACTCGCTTGGGCTTGGAGTCTGCAAACTGAGCGAACGCGGCGGTGGATGCCGCATGGAGGAAGGATCTGCGCTTCATTGTTTGCAGTATACTCTCGCCTGTGATGAATCGCCTTTTGAGCAGACGCGCAGCCTTGGCATCGTTCGGCGCACCGCTGTTGCCCCAGGCCGCGGGCCGCAAGCCGAACATCGTCGTGATTCTTGCCGACGATATGGGCTACGGCGACATCGGCTGCTATGGCTCACCTGACGTACCGACGCCTCATATCGACGCACTGGCCGCATCGGGCACGCGCTTCACCGATGGATACGTTTCCTGCGCGGTGTGCAGCCCTTCGCGCGTGGCTCTGCTTACCGGACGCTATCAGCAACGCCTGGGCCACGAGTTCAATTCCGGACCACCGGAGCGCGAAGCGCAAATCAACTTCGGGCTTCCGCCGCAGGCGCGCATTCTGCCGCAGTTTCTGAAGCCGGCAGGATACCGAAGTGCGGCGATCGGCAAGTGGCATCTCGGCATCCGGGCGGGCTACCATCCGCTCGACCGCGGATTCGACCACTTCTTCGGATTCCTCACCGGCGGCAATGACTACGTCACCGAAAACACGCGCGCGGCGCACGTTGCGGCGGCGGATGGCTACGGCGCGGAGATACCGCGAAAGCACCATGACCCGATCTACCGCGGGCGCGACACGGTTCCCGAAAGCCGCTACTTGACCGATGCGTTTACCGCCGAGGCAGTCTCCTTCATAGAACAAAATCGCTCGAATCCGTTTTTTCTCTACCTGGCCTACAACGCCATTCACACGCCGCTTCAGTCCATTGACAAATACCTCGACCGCTTCCCCGCCGTCCGCAACGAGAAGCACCGGATGCTCGCCGCCATGACGTCCGCTCTCGATGACGGCGTGGGCGAAATTCTGGGGGCCTTGCGGCGTCAGGGGCTCGACCGCGACACGATGGTGGTGTTCCTCAGTGACAATGGATGCCCGGAGATGACAGGTGCGGGGACAAACGGTCCGCTCAACGGCGAGAAAGTAACCTACTACGAGGGCGGCATCCGCGTGCCTTTCATGGTCCGCTGGACCGGCAAGTTTCCCGCGGGGAGGACATATCGGCAACCCGTGGTTTCACGAGACATCGTGCCGACATTTCTGGCGGCTGCGGGAATCACGCCTTCGCCGGCGATCGATTTCGACGGAACGGGCCTCGCTCCGTTTCTCACTGGGCGCAGGAGTGGAGCGCCGCACGAGGCTCTTTTCTGGCGAGCGGGTAAGGCCCGCGCCGTGCGCAAGGGGAGGTGGAAGCTGATCGAGTTCGGAGACACGCCTCCCCGGTTGTTCGATCTCGAAACCGATCTCGGCGAGACCCGAAATATCGCGGCCGCACATCAGGAAACGGTGCGCGAACTGCGAGAGGCGTGGCAAAGCTGGAGCCAGGAGATGGGAAAGCCAGCTTGGCCGCCGCGCTATCGCGAGGTCACCGTCAACGGCGAGACTTTGAATTGGGAGTTGTAGCTCCGCCTGAGGTAAACCATTTCATGGCGTCTTCACCATAAAACGGCAAGACGGTGCGGTTCGACTTCGCCCAAGGACGCCCCGCTTTCAATCCGATGGCTTCACTTGCCTGTTGAATCACTTCAAGTTCTTCGCTCGAAAACAAGATCAACCTTACCTCCCATCCCTTGCGTTCACCCGAGGGAGGCCTTACCAATCCCGTTTCGCCGAAGCATATCCGCAGAATTTGTTCTGCCTTCTTTCGGCTCATTGTTTGTCTACTATATCTCGAGCCGTATCTCGATGCAGAAGCCGCATCCGCGGCGGCCCCGCGCCAGCGCGTGTTGCGGGGTGCGGTATGATGATGGTGTCAATCGTCATCGCCGGTCAACGCACTCGAAGCGCGGGCTGGCGCAATCTCGCGCTTCACGGCTGTCATGCGTGGGGCGCACAAGGAGTAAACCGGAATGGGTCCGCTGGGCTGGCAGGAAACCATCTTCATCTTCGTCGTTGCCTTGCTCATCTTCGGCCCGAAGAAGTTGCCGGAACTCGGCAAGACTATCGGGAAAGCAATGACGGAGTTCCGCCGCGCCTCGACCGAGCTCAGGGCAACCTGGGATCGTGAGATGGCGGCGGTGGAGCGCGAGACGGAATCGTTGAAGAAAGTGACCGACAAGGTGGACAACGAGATCTCGAAAGAGACCTACGACTACACCAACTACTACGATTCCAATTATGATTATGGCTACGGGGCCGAGTCTTCCACTACCGCATCGGCCGAAGCTCAACCTTCCACTGTAAGCGCTTCCGCAACTCAGGGCGCTGAATCCTCCGCGCCGGCTACAGAGCCGGTGGCCAAGACCGAGACCGCAACGGCAGTCGAACCCGCCAAGCCTCCCGAACCGGGAGTTGCGGCGGCCGAAGCTCCCGCGGCCAAGGCATGAGGCCAGGGCGAACTCGCCCGCGCGGCATTCTCAAATCGAACTGAAGCAATGGACTCGGCGGACAACAAGCCGGGTGCGTCCGGGGAGACGCAACCCGAAGGAACCTATCCCGAAGGAACCCTCGCCAGGGGTTCGGCGGAGCCATCTCCGCACACCGGCCACGAGCAATCCGCATCGGAACCGGCCCACCCGGGCGAGACGCACGTCTCTCACGAACAAACTACCGACGCCACCTCGAGCTACTCGTACCACGACGATTACGGCTACGGCTATGAAGAGCCCTACCAGGCGCCCGCGCCATCGTCGACACCAGAAGTAACGAGCGAGCAAGCGGGATCGCCCGCACCGCCGGGTCCACCACCTTCATCGACGCCGCCTCCGAAGCCGCCGGAGGAAGATGACGATCCCGATGAAGAAGGCATGCTGCGCATGTCATTCCTGGAACACCTCGAGGAGTTGCGGCAGCGGTTGATCCACTCGCTGGCTGGCATGGGCGTCGCCTTCGTGGCATGTCTCTACTTCACGCCCACGATTTGGGACATGATCCAGCAGCCGTTCCTCCGCGCGATGGAGTTGAACGGAGTGAAGGATCCGAAGCTGGCAGTGCTCACGCCCACCGAAGCCTTCTCCATCATTTGGGTGAAGGTGCCGATCCTTTGTTCTATTTTTCTCGCGTCGCCGTGGATCCTGTATCAGGTGTGGTCATTCATCGCGCCGGGGTTGTACAAGAAAGAGCGCCGTTTGGCCGCGCCCTTCGTGCTGTGCACGGCGGGGCTGTTCATCATTGGCGGCTTGTTTGCTTACTTCGTGGCGTTCCGGCTGGGCTTGGCGTTCCTGCTCGGCATCGGTATCGGCAACAATCTGCAGAACGTCATTTCGATCACCGAGTACTTCGACTTGTTCGTGAACGTCAGCCTCGGAATGGGGCTCGTGTTCGAACTGCCGGTTTTGATTTTCTTCCTCTCACTGCTGCGGATCATCACGCCGCAGTTCCTGCTGCGGAATTCGCGCTACGCGATTCTGGCGATCGTCATTATCGCGGCGTTCATCACGCCGACGCCCGACGTGATCAACCTGCTGTTGATCGCCGTGCCGATGACGGCGCTCTACTTCGCCGGCGTGTTCGCCAGCTATCTGTTGTGGCTCAGCCGCGAGGGCAAGAAATTCCCGTGGGCTTTGACAATTCTCATCATCGTGGGCACGATCGCACTGATGGGCATCATTGCCTGGATCTACGCCACACGCAACGGACTGCACTTCGTTCCGGCTTGGCCTTTCCTGGTCCAATAGACCGAACCTTGCAACCGTAGGCGCGCCGCACTCGAGACCGCCGAGTCGACTTCACCGGAGGTCCCGTGTCTCGCGAATTCGAAGAGCTTCCTTCCATGCCGTTCCTCGATCATCTCGAGGAGCTTCGTACACGCATATTGCGGTCACTGATGGGCGTTGCAGCGGCTTACGCTCTGGCGCTGCTGGCGTCGCCCGCGCCGTGGTCACTGATCGTGCGGCCGTTCGAGCAGGCCAAGCTGCTGCTTCCCGGATCGGCGGTCACGCTCGCCGCACTCGACCCGACCGAAAGCTTCACCGTGATCTGGATTCAGGTGCCCACGCTTTGCGCGATCTTTCTGGCGTCGCCGTGGGTGCTGTATCAAGTGTGGTCATTCATCGCCCCGGGGCTCTATCGTCGCGAACGGAGTCTCGCTGCGTCGTTCGTGCTGAGCGCGTCGGGACTCTTCGTGGCTGGAGGCGTCTTCGCCTACGCGGTAGCGCTGCCGAGCGCACTCGCGTTCCTGCTTTCCATCGGAGCGGCGAACGGCGTATCCAACGTGGTGTCGGTGAGCCGCTATGTCGATATCGCGATCGGCGTAATTGCCGGCATGGGGTTGGTGTTTCAGCTCCCCGTGTTCATCGCGTTTCTCGCCGTGCTGCGCCTGGTGACGCCGGGATTTCTGCTGCGCAATGCGCGGTACTCGTTGCTCGGGATCGTGATCGTGGCAGCCGTGGTGACGCCGACGCAGGACATCCTGAGTCTGCTGCTGGTGGCGGTTCCGATGATGGTACTGTACTTCGCGGGAGTGTTCGCGGCCTGGATGGTAACGCGCGGGCGGCGGGCGGAGCAAGGGCTGCGATAATGGTCCGATGCGCAGCGACCAACGCCAGCCCCAACAGCTCCGGCCCGTCAAGATGACCCCCGGCTACTTGCTCACCGCCGAGGGATCGGTCCTGATCGAAATGGGCAACACGCGTGTGCTGTGCGCCGCGACGCTTGAAGATTCGGTGCCTTCGTGGCTCCGCAACTCGGGCCGCGGCTGGGTGACCGCTGAATACTCGATGCTGCCGCGCTCCACCACCACGCGTACGCCGCGCGAGGTGAATCGCGGCAGGCAATCGGGCCGCACCATGGAGATTCAGCGCCTGATTGCCCGCTCGTTGCGCGCGGTGGTGGATCTCGAAGCGCTGGGCGAGCGTTCGATCGTGGTGGATTGCGACGTGATCCAAGCCGATGGCGGCACGCGAACCGCGTCCATCACCGGAGCCTTCGTCGCGCTTGGGCTCGCGATCCGGCAACTGCTCGACTTCAAGACCTTGTCGAAGAATCCGATCCGCGATCATGTGGCGGCCATCAGCGCCGGCATCGTCAAGGGCGAAGCGATGCTCGACCTTTGTTACGAAGAAGACTCGGCGGCGGAAGTGGACATGAACATCGTCATGACGGGCGCGGGACAATACGTGGAACTGCAGGCTACCGGCGAGCGAGCATCGTTCGACGACGCGCAGTACTCCAAGATGGTCGCGCTCGGGAAGGCGGGCATCGCGGAACTCGTAGCGTTGCAGAAAAAGATTCTCGAAGGCCGATGATCGTTCACTGCGCTACGGGAAATACGGGCAAGCTGTGCGAATTCCAACGAGCGGTGGAACACTTCGGCGCCACTGGGATCGCGATCGAACCGCTGCCTGGGCTTGCTGATATCGCGCAACCCGAGGAGACCGGCGCCACGTTCGAGGAGAACGCGATCCTCAAAGCCGTCTACTACTCGCGGTTTTCGAGCCATCCCGTTTTCGCGGATGATTCGGGGCTCGCGGTGGATGCGCTCGGCGGCGCGCCCGGAGTTCTCTCGGCTCGCTACTCGGGGCCTGGCGCCACCGATGCCACGAACAACGCGCTGGTGCTTGACCGCATGCGTGGCCGGAACGATCGCGCCGCTCGCTTCGTGTGCGTGATCGCGCTGGCGCGGCGAGGCGAGATTCTCGGGACCTTTCGCGGCGTGGTGGAAGGCGTGCTGCTCGAAGAGGCGCGCGGCGAGGGCGGCTTCGGGTACGATCCGCTCTTCTACTATCCGCCGTTCGGATGCACGCTTGCCCAGGCCACGGCCACCGCCAAAATGCAGGTGAGCCATCGCGGGCAGGCGCTCGAGAAGTTGCTTCGCTACCTTGCAACCTATACTGAATAGACAGGCCCTTCTCCGGCGCATATGCAGGAACTCAGCATCTTCTGGCTACGTGTAGCCACAGCCTTTTACGCGCTGGGCCTGCTCCACGCCATTCTCACCGTATTGCGGCGCGAATCCACTTGGTTTCGGCCGGCTCTGGCGGCTTTCGGAACTGGCGCCGTGCTGCACGCGGTCTCGTTCGTGGATCGCTGGTTCGCCATCGGCCACCTCCCCGCCGAAAACTTCTTCGAGTCAATCTCGCTGTGCGGCCTCTTGATCGCGGTCTTCTTCTTGTTCGTCTACTGGCGGCACGATTTCGCATCGCTCGGCGTGTTCCTGTTTCCGCTCGTCTTTCTGATGGCGTTGCTCGGAGCAACAGAACTACCGGTGGATTCGTGGTCGAGCCGTGGCGTGCGCAACGCCTGGTTGCTGCTGCACGTGGTGCTGGTGATGCTCGGCTACGCGGCATTGCTGCTGACCGCCGTGGCGAGTCTGTTCTATCTGATCCAGCAGCGGCATCTGAAAGCCAAAACCGCGAGCCGGCTGTTCGCGTCGCTCCCGCCGCTGGGCACGCTCGACAACCTGATCACGCACAGCATGAGCTTCGGATTCGTGCTGCTCACGCTCGCCACGATCGCCGGCATGACATGGGGATTCGTCGAATCAGGCACGCGCTGGATCTCCGACGCCAAGATCGTGATCTCGCTGGTCACCTGGACCATGTATTTGGTCATGGTCTTTCTTCGCACCTCGGCCGGTTGGCGCGGGCGCAAAGCCGCCATGATGGCGCTCACCGTGCTCGGATGCTCCGCTTTGACTTGGGCTGCGCACGTGGGCCTTCGCCCGGCGCTGATGAAGTGATGAAAATCTGGGTCACGGGATTGAATCACTCTACCGCGCCCGTCGAGGTGCGCGAGCGGCTGGCGTTCAAGGCGGAGAACCTTCCTGACGTGCTGACGCGCTCCGGCAGGTTCGGGCGTGAAGGAGACGATGGTCGCTTTCAACGGCATGTGTAATCGGGTGGAGGTAGCGTCGAGCACCGAGGACGGGTGGATCCTTCAGGCGCGGTAGCCGAAGTGCTCGCGCATGCGCGGCAGGTGGAGCCGAAGTGGATCAACCAGTTCCTCTATCCGCTACGAGGACCGCGGCGCGATCGGCATCTGTTCCGTGTGGCGTCGAGCCTCGACTCGATGGTGATCGGCGAGCCGCAGATTCTCGGGCAGTTGAAGGAATCATACGAGGTCGCGAAGAACCAGGGGACGGTGAGCGGCTCGCTCGATTCGGTATTGACGCGTGCGTTCAGCGTGGCCAAGCGAGTGCGCACGGAAACCGAGATCGGGCAGAGCGCGGTCTCGGTCAGCTATGCCGCGGTGGAATTGGCTTCGGCAGATTTTCCTTCGGCTCGCTCAAGGGCCTGGGTATTGCTCATCGGAGCGGGCAAGATGTCGGAGTTGGCGGCGCGGCACCTGGTGCGCGCGGGGCATCGGAGATTCTGGTCACGAACCGGTCGCCTGAGCGTGCCCGAGCGATGGCGGAATTGTTCGGCGGCCGCATCGTCGACTACGCCACATTCACGAAATCGCTGGCCGATGTGGATGTAGTGATCGCATCGAGCGGAGCACCGCACTACATCCTGCGGCAAGACGACATGCGCGCTGTGATGAGCGCGCGCAAGAGCCGCCCGATTTTCCTCATCGACATCGCAGTTCCACGAAACATCGAGCCTTCGGTGAACGATCTCGAAGGCGCGTTCCTCTACGACATCGACGATCTGCAGAAAAGCGTGGAGGAGAACCGGCGCGGACGCGAGTCAGAGGCCAAGGAAGCCGAGCGTATCGTCGCCGAGGAAGTGGACAAGATGATCGCGCGGCTGAAGGCGCGTGAGATGACGCCGGTGATCGTCAGCTTGCAGCAACAGCTCGAGGCGATCCGTGTAAGCGAGGTGGAACGGATGCGGGGGACGCTCGGTACGCTGACGCCGCAGCAACAGGAAGCGGTGGATGCGTTGACCAAAGGGATCATGAACAAGATCGCGCATGCGCCGATCGCGGAGCTGCGGAAGTGCGCGGAGCATCCGTCGGGGCATCACTTCGTCGATTTCGTGCGGCGAGTGTTCCGGTTGGAGTGATCTAGCCGTAAGGAAACTTGATCTCGCCGAAGGCGCCGCCGAAAAACCGCAGTCCAAAGGTGAAGTCACCCCGAGAAACGTAGCGACTGATTTGCGCTCGGGGTATACCCCAACCTGCCAACTCGTCGATCAACGTATCGGTAAGGCCACTCTTGTCAGCCACCACGGCCCAGCAGCGAGCGGGGATCGGGGCCTTCATTGCAAAATCCTGCAGTGTGTATTTGGACATGCCACCTTGCATGTGGTGGAAACAGAACTTGGTCCAACTGTTCTGATCGTATTGCGCGATCGCGATGACACAGCAATCGGAGATACCATCGGTCCACAGCCCCGCGTTCGCAAAAGTGCGCGCGTCTCCGCAGGTAGGCGAGGCGGCCATGGGGACGTAGCGCAGGCCTTGTTCTCGAAGGGGAACCATCAGGCGGCCCTGCGCAGGTGGAATGGGCAGGCCGAGACCGCCAAAGGTTCTCTCCGCGACGGCACGATTGCGCACCGTGTATTCGCCGGGCATTCGGCTTCCTCCTGGCCACCTATCATACACGTCTAGCGCGGCGGGGGATGCCTCAGGCGGCGCATGGAAGTGCGCTCAAATACTCAACACAGGACACGGGCTGTTGCGGATGATCTCGTGCGCATTTGTGCGTAGCCGCCCCATCACGCCCTGGATGGCGCCGCGGCCGATCACCAACAGATCCGCCGAGTGCTTCCGGCAAGCCGCGGCGACGCAGTCGACCAAGCTCGGCTCTTCCATGATTTCGAGCACCGAGTCGACACCGGCTTCGGCGGCCAAAGCCGGATAGTCCATCCGCGCCGTCTGGACCAGAAACTGGTGCGCGCGATCGGCCGGCGCGCTGTGCAATCGCGGATCGATCGCGGGAACTGCGTGGATCACGTGCAGCGTCGCGCCCCAAGATGCCGCGAAGGCCTTGGCGGCGCGCAAGACTCCGGCACTCAGAGGCCCCATGTCGATCGCGCACACTACGGACCGATATGCCTCTGGCAGCGGACCGCCGCCCGGTTGGTGGGCTGTCGTCCACACGGGGCACTCGGCGTCATGCAGCACGCTTGCCGTTACCGATCCGAGCAGCAGTTGGCGGAAGCGCGTCTGCCCATGCGTGGGCATGATGATCAAGTCGGCGGGCCATGTACGCGCGTAGTCCACGATGGAGGCGGCCACCGGACCCTCCATGACCAGCCTGCGAATGATCCCCTCGAAACTGCCGCCGAATGTGGACAGCTTCTCGAAGGCGGCCTGCTTTTCGGGCGATCCTTCCGGCGTCACATGCACCAGTGTCAGCTCCGCTGCGTGATGGGCGGAGAGCGCGCGCACGGCGCGGCTCACGTCCGCGCACCGCGGAGAAAAGTCGACGGGAAACAGCACTCGCTTCATCATCGCCCTGCCTCCTTGGTTATGCTACTTGAAGTTCCTCCCTCCGTGCATTGGCTCTGCACTGACGCCATGCTTGCGCCACCGAGCCCAGCAGTTCGCGCTCGTGGAAAGGCATCGCGACCAGATCAAAGCCGCCGAATGTCAACACCGCCGTCCACAACTCTTCGTCAGCCAGACGGGAAGCCACCACGATCAAGGGGTGAAGGCCCTGCCGGGCGGTGCGCGCAGCAAGATCTTGCCACCGCCCGTCCGGCAGTTCCGCTTCGCAAACGACTACTCCAGAAGGGGAGGATAGGAGCAGCCGTTCGGCCTCGCCGATCGAACTGGCCCACAGGGGCCGCCAGTTCGACCGGGCGAGAATCCGCCCGAGCGCATCGAAGTCCTGCCTCGACCGAAGCACGGCAACCATGCGCTCTGGATATGTTTCAAACATTCGCCTCTCTCCCGTGTTAGTAGCGCAGCACCGCCGCGACCTTCGGCAGCCCTCGCTCGGGAGGCGTCAGCCACACGTCGCCCGAATGGCGGAGCGTCTCGACCACGGCGGCGTTGACGAGGTCGTCCTCCTTGGACACGAACTCACCGGCCGCCGGCACGTAGCCAGTCACATGATCCACATTACCGGCCTCGAGCGCAGTGCTCGTCAGCACCAGATGCTGCACGCGGCCGCGTGAAGCGAAGCGAACGATCCCGGTCAGCTCCGACATGCCGCGCGGCGTTCCCGCGAGATTCCGCCACGTATCGATCACCTGCCGCCGGTCTTCGGGCACCCATTCCCGCAGCAGAGACATCGCGGCGCGGGCGATCTCGTTCGGCGTGGCGCCTTTGTCGGGAACCATTGCGAGCCCCGGCTGCACCAGTTCGTCGTCGCAGGCGTTGCGGAAGGTTCCGCGCTCTTCGTCAGTGCCCGCGACCACCAAGGGCACATTCCCGCGAACAGCGCGCAGGCCCTGCGCGATGGAGCGGCACCAGTCATGCATGTGGCGGCCCTGCCGTTCGCGCTCGGAACCGGTGCCGAATGCCACCACGGCGCCACCCGGCCCAGCGCTCGATGCGTTGCGAAGCGAATGATCTGGCTGATCGGTAGCCATGAACTCCTCGAGCGATTTGCAGACTTCGGCCGGCAGCGGGACCTCGTGCGCGCCGTCGAACCCGCAACGGAACAGCCGCAGATTCTTGCGCGCCAGAGCCAGCACGAAGCACTCGTGCGGCTGGGTCACGTAGGCCAGCATCGGAGTGATTTCGAACCGCCCTTCTAGGTAAGCCGCGTCTTCCACGGCGAACGGAAGCACGAACTGGCGGAACGAATCGCGGGCGCGAAACATCGCGAACCCTTCGCGGTGTCCCGCTTCGAGCTCGGGATCCGCCGCGGCGTCGAACATGGGCGCGAGCAAGGCGGCGCGCTCGGCCTCGGCCACACCGGCCTTTTCGAGCTTGTCCTTCAACTGCCCGAGCGCGCGTTCGAGCCGCGCCCGCACCGGCTGCGTTCCGGCTCCGCCCTGATGTCCGGCCAAGTACACCGAAATCGCCAAGCCCCTATGGCGGCTCAGCGAGGTGATGTCAGCCAATTCCGGCTTCGTCCGTTGCATTACGGTTGTCAGTGTCATATGCTCGCTCCTGTCAGGCCGCTTCCATGTCGGGAAGCGGCGTTACTGCCTTCTTCTCCGGGATCTCGGTCATGGTCGCCTCGGTGAGCAACAGCGTGCCCGCCACCGAGACGGCATTCTCGAGCGCCAGCCGCACCACTTTCGTCGCGTCGATGATCCCGGCCTCGATCAAGTCGACGAAAAGGTTTCGCGCGGCGTCAAAACCGATGTTGCCGGCCGCACTGCGCATGCGATCCACCACCACGCCGTCGTCGGCGCCCGAGTTTTCGGCGATCTGGCGCGCCGGAGCTTCGAGCGAGCGCCGCAGGATCCGGACACCGGTTGCGACGTCGCCTTCGTGCTTGGCTTGCTCGCGCTCCACGGGCTCGATCAGGCGCAGCAGCGCAAGTCCGCCTCCGGCCACGATGCCTTCTTCCATAGCCGCGCGAGTGGCGCTGATGGCGTCGTCGAAAGCTTCCTTGCGGTTCTTCATCTCGGCTTCCGACGGAGCTCCCACGCGGATCACGGCCACGCCGCCGGCGAGCTTCGCCAGCCGCTCGCGCAGCTTTTCCTTGTCGTAGTCGGAGGTAGTCTCTTCGATCTGCTTGCGCAGTTCGGCGCAACGCCCCTCGATGGAGGCCTTGGCGCCGGCTCCGCCCACGATGGTGGTGTTGTCTTTGTCCACCACCACGCGGCGCGCGCGCCCGAAGTCCACTTGCGTGGCGTTTTCGAGCTTGGTTCCGAGCTCCTCGGCCAGAAGGCGCCCGCCCGTGAGGATCGCGATGTCTTGCATCATCGCCTTGCGCCGGTCACCGAATCCTGGCGCTTTCACGGCGACGCACGGCAGCGTGCCGCGAATCTTGTTGAGCACCATGGTGGCCAGAGCTTCGCCTTCCACGTCTTCTGAGATCACCACCAGCGGCTTGCCCAGACGCACGGTCTCTTCGAGCACGGGCAGCAGATCTTTGACGTTGGTGATGCGCTTCTCATAGAGCAGGATCACGGGATCCTCGAGCACGGTCTCCATGTCCTGCGGCTCGGTGACGAAGTAGGGCGAGATGAAGCCGCGGTCGAATTGCATTCCTTCCACTACTTCGAGCGTGGTCTCGGTGGTTTTGGCTTCCTCCACTGTGATGACGCCCTCTTGACCGACCTTTTCCACAGCTTGCGCCACCATCTCGCCGATCGACTCGTCATTGTGCGCGGAAACTGCAGCCACGTTCACGCGTTCCTCGCGGTTGGCAATGGGCCGCGACAACTGCTTCAGCGCCGCCACGGCCGCCTTCAAGCCGCAATCGAGGCCGCGCTTCAAGTCGATCGCGCTCGCCCCAGCGGCGATGTTGCGTACACCCTCGGCGAACATCGCATGGGCCAACAGCGTCGCGGTGCTTGTGCCGTCGCCCACTTGATCGCCAGTTCGCTCGGCCGCTTCGCGTAGCATGTGCGCGCCGAGGTTTTCCACCGGTTCCTTCAACTCCACTTCTTTGGCGATGGTGACGCCGTCATTGCAGACGAGCGGACGGCCGAACTTGCGGTCAAGCAGAACGCACTTCGACTTCGGCCCCAATGTCACACGTACCGCGTCAGCCACGGCACCGGCGCCACGCAGCAATCCCTCGCGGGCGCTCGAACGAAACACGAGTTGCTTGGCAGCCATGGGAACCTCCTGGAGAGGGAAAGAGCAGGTGAGATGGGTGGGTGATCTCACCCACCCACTACGACGAGGGCTGGTTAGTTGGACGTCTGCGTCTTCTCGACGGTCAGAAATACCGGTTGCTCGATGAGCATGGGTTCCTTGCCAGCGGTGAGTACCGTGAGGCTGTAGCGGCCCGGCTCGATGGCGGCCGGCAGTTTGAACTTGATGGCAGCGGTGGTCTGCTGCACCATGTTCACGGTGGTGTCTTTGTCGCCTTTGGTCAGCATCAGGCTCTGCACGTTGGTAGCGCTCAGGTTGTCACCGGATGCCGTTACCGTCGCTCCGGGTTTGACAACGCCGGGGTCAACGGTGCGGATGAAGGGTACGCCCGATCCACCCTCGCCGAACGCAACCAGCGCGGCGGGGACGAGAAGAACGAGTAAAAGTGCGATCGCGATCTGAAATCGTGTCATGGTCGAAGCTCCTTACACCATGAACATGGGCAATTCAGATGCCAGCTTCATCCCGAGCTCTAGACAACGCGCGGAACTCCGGCGATCTTCACCACGCCCTCTTCGGGATCGTCTTGCACCGACAGCCCAAGCTTACGCGCCAGGTTCACCATGGGCTGGTTTTCCCGCAGCGTCTCACCGGTCATGGTGGAGATTCCTTCCCGGGCCGCCACTTCGAGCAAACGCCGGAATAGCAGCGTCCCCACGCCTTTTCGCTGCCATTTGTCGGCGATCAGAAGAGCGAACTCGGCAGCGTTGGTGGCGCGCAACCGCGTCAGCCGCGCCACACCCGCCACCTCGCCATTGACCAGCCCGAGCAGGGCGATCTGACGGTCATAGTCAATGAAACAGATGCGCGTCAGCCGCTCATGCGAGATCCTTTGGCCCAGGTTCATGTAGTGGAAGTAGCGGAAATAGACGCTCTCGTCGGACAAAGATTGGTGAAATCGCACCATCAGGGGCTCATCTTCGGGGCGGATTGGGCGAATACTCATAGTCGCGTTCCGAAGCTGCGCTTGCCACTGGTACTGCACCGGATAGGGCCGGATCGCCGGGCGCGGGTAGCGGCCCGGTTCAGCAGGAGAAAGGATGACCCGCGCGTCGAGCGCCACCTGCGTGGTGTCAGAGACCACCAGCGGATTGATGTCGATCTCCTGAATCCCTTCGCACTCCACCACCAAGCGGCTGAACCGAACCAGCAACGCAGCGAGTTTCTCGAGATCCACCGGAGCGCGCCCGCGAACGCCCTGCAGCGCACGGAACACTTTGGTGGACCGCATCAGGCGCATCGCGAGCGTGCTGTTGAGCGGCGGCAAGGCCAGAGCTCGATCGCGGTAAACCTCAACCAAGGTTCCGCCCGACCCGAACAAGAGCACCGGACCGAACTGCGGGTCGATACTGCTGCCGAGGATCAACTCGTAGCCGGAGGTCTTCACCATCGGCTGGATGGCCGCGCCTTCGAAACCTTCGATCGCCGAAAGCGTTTTCCAGGCATGCTTCACCGCCGCGTCGGTCTCGAGCCCGAGCCGCACGCCGCCCACGTCTGACTTGTGGGTCACGGTAGTCGAGTGCAACTTGGCCGCCACCGGATATCCGATCTCGCGCGCCAGGCGCACGGCCTCGCGCTCGCTGGTGGCCAGCTCCGTGCGCACCGTGGGAATGCCCCACGCCGAAAGAAGTTTCTTCGACTCGTGCTCGGTGAGCAGCGTGCGCCCCGAAGCGCGGGTTGCGGCGACGATCCGCGAGGCTTCCTCGGCCAGCGGCGGATCGGCGTCGTCAATTAGCGCCGGAGTCTCATACAGCGCGCGCAGGTTCTGGCTGTAGTGGACCATGTAGTTGAACGCGCGGGCGGCGTCGTCGGGATAGTCGAAGCCGGGAATGCCCGCGCGGTTGAAGATGTCGCGGCCGAGGGCGACGTCGGCGCCGCCCATCCAACTGGTCAGAATCGGAATGCGGGCGTGAGCCACTTGCTTGGCCACGCGCTCGGCGACCTCGGCGGGAGTAGTCATCGCCTGCGGCGTCAGGATGACGAGCAAGCCATCGCTGGCCGGCTCTTCGAGCACGATGCTTGCGCCTTGCGCGTAGCGGTCGGCATCGGCGTCGCCGAGCAGGTCCACCGGATTGCCGTGGCTCCAGTGCGGCGGCAGTAGCTGATTCAGCTTCTCGACCGTGGTCTCAGAGAGCGTGGTGAGTTGGCCGCCGCCGCCGATCAGCGCGTCGGTGGCGAGCACAGCGGGTCCACCGGCGTTGGTCAAGATCGTGAGGCGCGAACCTACGGGGCGCGGCTGCTTGCCCAAGACCTCGGCCATGTTGAACAGGTCAGCGATGGTGTCGACGCGCAACACGCCGCTGCGTTCGAATGCGGCGTCGAGCACTTCGTCACTGCCCGCAAGCGCTCCGGTATGCGAGGCCGCGGCCTTGGCGGCGGCTTCAGTGCGGCCGGCCTTGATCACCAGGATCGGTTTCGAGAGCGCGGCCTCGCGCGCCGCGGAAAGGAATGCGCGCGCGTCACCGATCGACTCCATGTAGATCAGGATGCTGCGCGTGTGCGAGTCCTCAGCCAGATAGTCGATGAGATCGGCCCAGCCGACATCGAGCATCGAACCGGTGGAGATGAACGCGCTGAATCCAACGCGTTCCTTCAGGCTGTGGTCGAGAATGGAGGTGCAGAGCGCACCGCTCTGGCTGAGCAGCGCCACATTGCCGTTGAGCGCGGATCCGTTGGCGAAAGTGGCGTTGAGGCCGCTGGCCGGACACATTACGCCGAGGCAGTTCGGACCGATGATGCGCATCGGCCCTTTGCGCGCCAGGATTTCGCGTTCGAGCGCCACGCCCTCCTCGCCGGCTTCGCGAAAGCCAGCGCTGATGATCACGGCGCCGCGGACGCCCGCGGCCACACACTCGGAGACCACATCAGGAACGGCGGGGGCCGGCGTGACGATGATGGCGAGGTCCACTTTGGCGGGCACGGCGGCAATGCTCGGGAAGGCTCGCATCCCCAACACTTCGCTGCGGCGCGAGTTCACGGCCCAGACTTGTCCACCGAACTGGGTGGCGGTGAGATTCACGAGGACACTACGGCCCACGGAGCGGGCGCGATCGGTGGCTCCGATGACGGCCACTGACTTGGGGCGAAAGAAGACGTCAAGCTTGGCTTGTTGGCGCGCAATCGCGCCGAGTTTGTCATTGACTGATGGCATAGCGGGTGAAGGAAAGACGAGTCTCCACTGTTCGATGGTAATCGGCGGCGGTTACACGCTGACGACGGGGCAGGGCGAACTCCTCACGATCGAGTAGGCATTGGCCTTGAGCGATCCCGACATGCCGCCGGCCGACCCGCGGCCGATCACCACGAGCGCGGCGTGCGTGCGCTCGGCGGAGGCAGCCACCACCTGCGGCGGCTCGCCGGCGTGCAGCACTACGTCAGCCTGGATTTCTTCTTCGGCCAGCATGTCTTCGAGCGCCGACAAGGCCTGCGCGTGCCAGCGCACCAGCCGCTCGCGCGCCCCTTCGCCATCGCCCGAAGCCATCGGCGGCATTGCGTGCACCACCACGAGGCGAACGTGGGCAGCTCTCGCGAAGCCGTCTGCCCATCGAAGTGACTCGCGGTTCTCATCAGCCAGATTGACGGCGCAAAGCACCGGAGTGTTCAACGCAGGGTCGTGCGGCCGGTCTAGGTGAACACCGGTCCAGACCGGGCAGCCAGCGTCGTGGAGCACCTTGGCCGTGACCGATCCGATGAGGAAGCGCCGCATGCCGCCCGATCCGCGAGTGGGCATCATGATCAGGTCTGACTGCGTGGCTTCGGCGCTCTTGACAATTTCGGCGGCCACGTCGCCCGCGCAGACCAAGCGCTCGGCGCTCGAGAGTTCGGGTTCGCCCCACGTTTCCAATCGCCGGCCGGCTTCATCGCATCGGTGCGATGCAAGGGAGCGGAACGCCTTGGCGGCGGCTCCATTGGATCGCGGCAGGTCGGGCGCGTCGACCACGTGCAACATCGTCACGCTGGCATCGAACAGGTTCGCCATCGAAGCGACGAAAGGCGCCGTGGCGGCGCAAGGCTCGGAGAAGTCCACGGGGAATAGGATCCGGTGCACGGGTTTATTCTCGTCAGGCACAAAGCACCGGACACGGCGATTCGCGAACCAAGCTCCAGGCGTGAGCATTGCCGAGGACCGCCAACTCGCCCGAGGCCAGCTTCCCGCGGCCAATGATCAGCAGATCCGCACCGAGCTCGCGCACCTGGCGCGTCACCGCCCTCTCCACTTGTCCACCGGCGACGATGCGTTTCACCGGAGCCGCCGCCTGCGCTCCCAGTTCCTGCAACTGCGCCATCACCGCCCGCGTCACTTCATCGGAATCGGTGCGGGCGTACTCGCCTTCTTCGGCTCCGAGTTCTTCCACTACGTGGAGCAGGAACAGCCGCGCATCGAAGCGCGGGGCCAGTGCGGCGGCAAGATCGAGAGCCTTGCGGCTTTCGCTGGTGAGATCCACCGCACAGAGAATGCTCTGGATGAGCGGCCGTCGCGGATGCAAGTCGGCTCCGGTCAGCACGGGTGCGGGGGAGTTTCGGAGTAAGTGCAGGGCGACCGACCCCAGGATCACGCTCGCCAGCGCCGACCGGCCATGGGTAGGAGCAACGACGAGGTCCGCATCGGACGCGGCAGCGGCGAGCCTGGGGCCAGCCTGGCCCTGAGTCACCTCGCAACGGTGATGAACACCGGCGAGGTCCCGCGCGGCGATCTCTTCGAGATCTGCCGCGATAATTTTCTGCTTGGCGTGGAACGGGTCACCCAGCGCGCCGAATCCGCCTTCGTAGTGTCCGGCGGGCAGCACGTGGTGGAGCGCCACTTCGGCGCCCGTGGCTCGCGCGAACTCGCCGGCCCAACGGACCGCGGCGGCCGAGCGGTCAGAGAAATCGACCGGTACGAGGACCCGGCGCGGGTCATATCTCTGACGCGTCTGCGCGAGTTGTTCGGTAGCCTGCACGACAGTGTCGTCTGCAACCGCGCTGCCAATGGCACAGGCTGTAACCGATCACGTGGAGCGTAGTAGGAACACGTTCTCGCCCAACCCGAGCGTGAAATGACTCAGACGCTGGGGATTCCGGCGCTTCGCCGGTCGTCTGAGGTGTGGGCCAGGCTTCAGCCGGCAGGGGACTCTCTCGAACTCTCTGACAACTCCTGCGTCGAAATTGCTATCCTTCAGTCTCTTCGCCAGCCGCGCAGACTTTTCGGATGCCCCCTTCAGGCTCCGTGTAGGGCGGGCTTTAGCCAGCGCGGGACTTGAGTCCCGCTTCCGGCTTCCTTAAGAACATGGCGAGACGGAAGTCTCGTGCCGGTTAAATCCCCGAGCCAAAGCCCGCTCCACATTACTTGCTCGCGAAGCGCGAAGCGTACTCAGCCGGATCGATCCCGAGACTACGCAGAATCGCCGGAGCGATTTCGGCCTGAGTGCGGACCCCTTCGAACTCGCGCTTGGCCGGACCAGCCGCAGCAAGCCAGATCCGATCGGCGCCCTCCACGCGTGAGCCGTGGTCGCTCCAGTCGGCGAGCGTCCCGCCGCGTCCATGGTCGCAAGTGATCACCAACGTCGTTTGGTCGCGATAACCGGGCGTGGATTGAATGAGCCCCCACAGCGTCTGGATGCAGCGATCGACGTAGGCGACCATCATCAGCACGCGATCGTAGCGGCGCTGGTGCGCCCACTCGTCCGTCTCGTTGAAGGCGATGTAGAGCGCGCGCGGCCGCACGTTTCGCAGATAGTCGATTGCCATCTCGAATGTGATCCAGTCATGGCGCGCGCCGTCGTCTTCGGTGAGCAATTGCCGTTGCAAGCGGCTCAACTCGGCCACGCGCGGCGTGGGCTCCGCTTCCTCATATGCGGCATTGATGAAGAGGCTGCCGGGCTTGCTCTCGGAGATCCATCGAAAGGCGTCCCACGAGGCGAACACAGCGATGAGTTCCTTGGCGACGCCATATTTCCGGCGCAAGAACTCGAGAAACGTTTCGGTGGGATTTTGTTTCGGGTCATTCCCGCGGATCACATCGTCTTGCGCGCGGCCGGTGAGGATCTCGGAGTAGCCGGGATAGGAGACGCGAAAGGCGTTTGTGACGCGCACGTCTTCTCTCACCACGGCCTGCGGGGCGAACGTCTTCCAGAAATACGGCATCAGCGCCTCGCGACGCTCGGTGGGTGACTCGCGCCACAAGCGGTCCCGGAGCGCGCGCTGCTCGTGCATCTGCGTGGAGCGCTCGAGCATCAGGCGCGGATCGATGCCGGTGAACACTTCCTGCCAACGCAGCCCGTCGAGCGTCAGCAGCACCAGGTTCGAAGCGGTGGCCGGCTGTTGCGCCAGCGCTGCCGCGGGGAGAAGACAGAAGTCGCGCCGCCGCATCATTGTTTCCGCTCGGCGAGCCGCTTGCTGACTCGTTCGCCGATCTGTTTGCCGAGGTCCATGCCCCAACCCTGTCCGATTTGCATGCTCTCCACAGCCACCTTCGGTGCGATCGTTACCAGTTTCTGGCCGACCGGCGTCTTGAAAAAAGCGATCAAATCTTTGATGTCCTGCGCCGAGTAGTATTTGTCGTAGATCTCGGCCACTTTGTCTTTCAACTCGCCGATGTGCTTGGGCGCTTCCGCGGCGAAGTCATTCGAGAACTCGCGGATGAACGTCTCGGCCTCTTGTTCCTTGCCCGCCGGCACGTTCTTCATGATCATCTGGCGCATCTGCGCCTCCACCGTCTCGCGGCTGAAGATCTGCGTCAGGGTGTTCACGGCTCCGGATACGTCCATCAACGTGAGAATGTCCTGGCGTTTGGAATCCGCGGCGGGGGCCTGCGCCAGGAGTGCTCCGGCAGCAAGAAGAAACGGCAACAGCCGATAGGTCATGTGACCGATGATAGCCCGTTTCTACAGGCCGAGTTCGGCCTTGGCCTCGGCGAATTTCGACACGGCAAAGCGTAACTGCTCGATGGTGTGAGCGGCCGACATCTGCGTGCGGATGCGCGCCTTGCCCTGCGGCACCACCGGATACGAGAACGCCACCACGTACACGCCCTTCTTCATGAGCGCCGAGGCGAGCGCTCCGGCCACTTTGGCGTCCCCGAGCATGATCGGGATGATGGGGTGCTCGCCGGGCAACAGCGTGAATCCGGCCGCCGTCATCTGTTCGCGGAAGAAGCGCTGGTTCTCTTCGAGGCGCGAACGCAACTGGTTCGACTCGCCGAGCAGATCGAGCACCTTCAACGACGCGGCGACGATGGGAGGCGCCACCGAGTTCGAAAACAAATATGGCCGTGCGCGTTGGCGCATCATGTCGACGATCTCGCGCCGCGCGGCCACGTAGCCGCCGCTGGCCCCGCCGAGCGCTTTGCCGAGCGTTCCGGTGACGATGTCGACGCGGCCCATCACGCCCGCGCGCTCTATGGTGCCGCGGCCGTGCGATCCGATGAAGCCGACGGCGTGCGAATCGTCCACCATCACCAGCGCGTCGTACTTTTCGGCCAGCGCGCAGATCTCGGCGAGCGGAGCCAAGTAGCCGTCCATCGAGAAGACGCCGTCCGTGACCACCAGGCGGAACCGCGCGCCTTTCGCTTCCTCGAGCTTCGTCTCGAGATCGGCCATGTCGCAGTTGCGGTAACGGAATCGTTGCGCCTTGCACAGGCGAATGCCGTCAATGATGCTGGCGTGATTGAGTTCGTCAGAGATCACCGCATCTTCCGCACCGAGCAGCGTTTCAAACACGCCACCGTTGGCATCCCAACAGGACGAGAACAGGATCGTGTCATCGGTGCCGAGAAATTCCGATAGCCGCCGTTCGAGTTCCTTGTGGATCGATTGCGTGCCGCAAATGAAGCGCACCGAGGCCATGCCGAAGCCCCAGTGGTCGAGCGCATCTTTGGCGGCGGCGATCACGGCGGGATGGTTCGCCAAGCCCAGATAGTTGTTCGCGCAGAGATTGAGGACGTGCCCGCCGCCCGAAACAATATCGGACGATTGCGGTGACTCGAGCGGACGCTCGCTCTTGTACAGTCCGGCTTCGCGGATCTTCTCGAGCTCGGCGGCGATATGCGCCTGGATCGCTCCGTACATGCTGCCTCCTAGTCGGTCCAGTCGAGCACCACTTTGCCCGAGTTCCCCGTCTTCATCACTTCGAAGCCCTTCTCCCAATCGCGATGCGAGAAGCGGTGCGTGATCACCGGCGCGATGTTCAAACCGGACTCGAGTAGCACCGTCATCTTGTACCAGGTCTCGTAGATCTCGCGCCCGTAGATGCCCTTCACGGTGAGCATGTTGAAGATGACCGGCTTCCAGTCCATGGTCATCTCCTGCGGCGGAATCCCGAGCATGGCGATACGGCCGCCGTGGCTCATGAGCGAAACCATCTGCTTGAACGCAACGGCGTTGCCCGACATTTCGAAGCCGATGTCGAAGCCTTCGGTCATGCCGAGCTTCTTGTAGAGTTGCTCGAAGTCAGTGGTCTTCCCATCGACGGCGGTTGGTACACCACAGCGCTTAGCGAGCCCGATGCGATGGGGGTTGATATCGGTGATCACTACATGGCGCGCGCCGGCGTGCTTGGCGACCAAGGCCGACATGATGCCGATCGGTCCGGCGCCGGTGATGAGCACATCTTCGCCGAGCACCGGGAACGAGAGCGCGGTATGCACGGCATTGCCGAACGGATCGAAGATGGCGGCTACATCGAGATCGATGTCTTGGTGATGCTTCCAGCAATTGGTGCGGGGCAGCACCACGAATTCAGCGAAGCACCCGGGCCGATTGACGCCGAGGCCCTTCGTGTTCGCGCACATCACTAAGCGGCCAGCGAGACAATTCCGACAATGCCCGCAGACCACGTGCCCCTCTCCGCTGACGATGTCGCCGGGGACGAAGTCACGGACGTTTGCGCCGACCTTTTCCACACGGCCCACAAACTCGTGTCCGATCGCCATTGGCACAGGGATCGTCTTCTTGGCCCAATCGTCCCACTGATAGATGTGCACATCGGTGCCGCAGATGCCCGTTCGCATGACGCGGATCAGCACTTCATCGGGACCATACTCGGGCTCGGGAATATCGGTGAGCCACAGTCCGGGCTCGGCGTGCTGCTTGACGAGCGCTTTCATCGCGCGATCTCCTCGAGGATTTTCTTCGCTTCGGCGCGTGGATCGGAGGCGCGAGTGATCTGGCGTCCAATGACGAGGTAGCTGGCGCCGTCACGCATGGCTTCGGCTGGAGTAGCGATGCGCTTCTGGTCGCCCGCCGCGGCGCCTGGCGATCGCACTCCGGGAGTCACCAGCACGGCATCGGCGCCCAGTGTTTCCCGCACGGCTTTCACTTCGAGCGGCGAACACACCACGCCATCCACGCCCGCTTCCTTGGCCTTCCACACGCGATGATCCACGAGGTCTGAAACCGAGGTGAAGTAGCCCATGTCGTTGAGGTCTTGGCAATCGAAACTGGTCAGCACGGTGACCGCAAGCACCTTCAGCGCCGATCCCTTGCGCGCTTCGGCGGCGGCTTGCATCACGGGCACGCTGCCATGCACGGTGAGCAGACTCACGCCGAGCTCCGCAACGCGCGCGGTGGCGCGCTTCACCGTTTCCGGAATGTCGTAGAACTTCATGTCGAGGAACACGCGCCCGCCGCGCATGAGCAGTTCCTTGACGAGCGGCGCGCCTTCGCCGGCATAGAGCTCCATGCCGACCTTGAACATGGCCACCGAACCGGCCAGCTTGTCGACGAGCGACAAGGCCTCACTAGCGGACGGGACATCGAGTGCGACGATTATGGGATTGTTCATCTGGAAACGTTCATCGGAGAAGGATCGATTTCGTTTGATGCGGCACGACGCGACCCACGCGGTATCCGTCAGGGAAGCGCTCGAGGAACGCCGCGGCGCGCGACTCGGGAATCGAAAGCAACAGCCCACCGGAGGTCTGCGGATCATACAGCAGATCGAGCAGCGCGGGCACGGCGTGCGCGGGCTCTTCCACGAAGTGCGATGCGAACTCGCGATTGTTGCGCAGACCGCCGGGGATGGCGCCTTGCCGCGCGTAATCGACCGCGCCGGGCAGGAAGCGCACGCTGTCGATCTCGACTTCGAGCGTGACGTGACTCGCGTTCGCGAGTTCGCAAGCATGGCCCAGGAATCCGAAGCCGCTGATATCGGTGCAGCCGTGGACTCCGGCATGGCTCGCCGCCTCGGCGGCCCCTTTGTTGAGCGTAAGCATCGAATCGATGGATGCGTCGACATCGGCGGCGCGCGCGATCCCGCGTTTGAGCGCAGTGGCGATTACGCCCGTCCCGAGCTTCTTGGTGAACACGAGCACATCGCCCGCGCGGGCGCCGGCGTTGGTCCAGATGTGATCGGGGTGGACGGTGCCCGTGATCGAGTAACCGAACTTGATCTCGTCATCGCTCACCGAGTGGCCGCCGAGGATGACGCATCCAGCTTCGCGGATCTTGTCGGCGCCGCCGGTGAGGATCGCCTTGAGCGTCTCGGTGTCGCCTTTGTTCGGGAAGCACACGAGCGAGAGCGCCGATTGCGGCACGCCGCCCATGGCGTAGACGTCGCTGAGCGAGTTGGCCGCCGCGATCGCGCCGAAGGTGTAGGGGTCGTCGACGATGGGGGTGAAGAAGTCCACTGTTTGCACCAGAGCGAGCGTGTCGGAGAGCCGATACACTCCGGCGTCGTCGGATGTGTCATACCCGACCAGGACGTTCTCGTTCACCACGCGCGGCACGCCGCAGAGCACTTGGTCCAAAACCTTTGGACTCAATTTGGACGCTCAACCGGCGGCTTTGACGTGGGCGGTGAGGTGCGCCGTGGACATTCCTCACCAGTGTAACGGGTGGTCCACGGAAGCCCTCACGCCGAAGCGAGCATCTCCTCCCACCCGACTTCCCGCTTCGTATCGACCGCCATCCGCCCCAGAATCGCGCTCAGCGTGCTCTCCACTGCCGTCTTCGTCATGTCGTAGCGCTCGCCCGCAAGCACGCCCTTGAAGAACGCGGCGGTCGCCTCGCCGGTGATGTCGGCCTTCGATTCTTCCTTCTCCATCAGGCTCGTATCGCGCAGGTCGTCAGCGCTCTTGTAACGCACGTCGGGCGTCATGCCATGGAGCTTCATGTAACTGCGCGACGTCTCGAGCATTCCCTTCGCACCGAAAAACTGCTCCTTCACGTCGCGATAGCCAGCGGTGTGCTTGATCGAAATCAGCCAGCCTTCGAGCCCGTCCGGATATCGATAGATCACGTCGTGGTGGTCCGTCGCCCAGTCGCCATAGGGGACCGGATAGCGAAGTCCACCGCGGCCCACCGCACTCACCGGATGCATGTCGCCGCCGAACCAGTTGATCGTGTCGATGCCGTGGCAATCCTGCTCCACGATCGGACCGCCCGACATCCTCGTCCAACTCGCCCAGCGGCGCAGTTGCTGTTCGTCTTTGGCAAGGCCCGCGTACTGGCCCGAGTCCGCAGTGGGCGGCAAATAGCCCAGCACCCAGTAGCTCATCATCAGCTTCATCTCGCCGATCTTGCCCGATGCCAGATAGCCGCGCGCCTTCAGATACTGCGAGCTGAACCGCTGCTGGAAGCCGAACTGGATCCGCTTGGCCGGATCCCGCCGTTCCCACGCCTTCAGGATCCGCTTGCAACCGGCCACATCGGCGCCTGCGGGCTTCTCGCAGTAGACGTGTTTGCGCGCTGACACGGCAGCCTCGAAATGTTCCGGATGCAGGAAGACCGGCGTCGCGATCAACACCGCGTCCACATCGGGGTCCGCCAGCAACTTCTGGTAGTCGCGATGCACGGCGGCTTTGTCAGCGCCGGGCACGCGCGTTTTCGCGCCGTCGATGCGGTCGGCGTAGCGGTCGCAGATGGCTACGAGTCGCGCGTTGGGGTCCTTCGCCATCAGCGTACCCACGTACTGGCCGCGACCTCCGGTCCCGATGATGCCGAACCGTACGGCCGAGTTGGCGGGATATCCGAAAGCGGCGGCGGAACTGAGAAGAAGAGGTGCGTTCTTGACTATGGTTCGTCGATCCATACCGCGCATCCTTGCATTTTTCGAGCCAAATTGAGCGCACCACGGCGTTGGAATAAACTCAGAGGTCGAGCTTATGAACCGGCGATACTTCTTCCTCAGCGCGGCAGCGGCCGCCCACACGTTTCGCAGGCGCGCCGTGGCCGCCAGTGACCAGGTGAACATCGGGATCATCGGCGTGGGTGGGCGAGGTCGCGCACTTTTGCAAACCTACGGCGCGATCAAAGGCGTCAACCTCAAGACCATCTGCGACGCCGACAAAGCCTCGCTCGAGAAGGCCCAGGCCATCGCAACGAAGGTCTCGATCCCGAAGCCCGCCGAAGTCACCGACATGCGGCGCATGTTCGACGACAAAGGGATCGACGCGGTGGTGATCACCACTCCAGACCACTGGCACGCGCCCGCATCGATCCTCGCCGTGGAAGCCGGCAAAGACGTCTACGTGGAAAAGCCCGCTTCGCACAATATCCGCGAAGGCCGCCTCATGATCGACGCCGCGCGCCGCACGGGGAAGCTCATTCAGGTTGGCACGCAATCGCGCAGCCGCGATTCGACGGTGCGCGCGGTCGAGTTCGTCAAGTCCGGAAAGATCGGCAGGGTGCTCATGGCCAAGGCGTGGAACATCCAGCTTCGCGCCGACATCGGACATAAAGAGGATGGTCCGGTGCCGCCGGGCGTCGACTACGAGACGTGGCTCGGACCCGCGCCGTGGATTCCGTTCAACGAGAATCGCTTCCACTACAAGTGGCATTGGCACTGGCATTTCGGGACCGGAGACGCGGGCAACGACGGCGCGCACCAGATCGACATTGCGCGTTGGGCGCTGGGCGAAAGCTATCCGGTGCGCGTCAGCGGATCGGGGCGCAAAGTTTTCTTCAAAGACGATCAGCAGACTCCTGACACCATGCTCGCCACCTTCGACTATGAAGACGGCAAGAGCATGATCTGGGAGCAACGCATCTGGAATCCTTACGCGATGGATGATGTGGAGAACGGAGTCGCCGTCTACGGTTCCGAAGGCATGGTCCACATCGGGCGATACGGACGCAAGTGGGGATTCAAGGTCTTCGACAGCAAGGGGAAGCTGGTGCAGCATGACGATGCAGGCGATTCCGACGCGGTGCATCAGCAGAAGTTCGTCGAGTGCATCCGCTCGCGCCAGCTTCCGCCAGCCGACATTATGGAAGGCCACCTCTCGGCGATCCACAGTCATCTCGCAAATATCGTGGCGCGGACCGGGCGCAACCTTGTATTCGATCAGGAGTCGGAGTCGATTCCCTCGGATGCCGCGGCCAACGTACACGTCAAGCGAGCGTATCGGACGCACTGGGGAACGCCGCGTATGGCGTGAGCAGAACCCAGAGCACGAGAGCGACAGCGCCCATTAGAACGAACAACGCAGTGCGGGCTTCCGAGCCGCGGCCGTTACGGAGCGTTGGTGCGGCGGATCCATCGTATTGCTGGCGGACGCTCCCTCATGGTCGCGGCTCAGTAACGGCCCTACTCACTCTCGCGCACGAGCGAAATCGCGAAAACACCCAGCCCATAGATGAGTGCGCAGATCGCGCCCACGCGCGGATAGTCGCCACCGAGCGCGGAAAAGAGCAGCCCCGCGCCGAGCACTCCCACCGCCGTGGCAAAGCGGCCGAAGTTGTAGGCGAGTCCGCTGCCGGTGGCGCGCACGGAAACAGGAAAGATCTCGGGCAGATAGAGCGCCAGCCATCCGAAGAAGAGCGTCGCCACCGAGCCCTGCAAGAACACGATCAAATGGAAGCCCGGCCGCAGCGGAGCGCTCAGTTGAAACATCGCGATGGTCAACACGGCCGCGCCGATGCTGATGAGGAAGTAGCTTCGCTTGCGGCCGAGCCGCTGCGCGAGATCGGCGCCGGTGAACGCGCCCAGAATCGCGCCCACGGCCCACCACCCTTGCGTCGCCGCCTTGTACTCGGCGTTGGCGGCGCCCGCGACTTTATCCGCCCAAGGGATCATCCATTTGCTCGCCGCCCACGCGCCTACCATCGGGATGACGCTCACCGCGATCGCCGCCAGGGTCACGCGAATCAGCGCCGGACGAAACAACTCGCGTAGCGGCGGCGCAGACTTGCGAACCTTCTCTCGTGCGGCCAGCCACTCCGGCGACTCGGGCAACGCGAGCAGGATCACGATCCCGAGCAGTCCAGGCACGCCGGAAAGTCGAAAGATCCAGCGCCAGGAGTCCGGCGTGATGGGCCACATCCGCGCCAGTTGCGACAACAGCAGGATGCCCGAGTTCAACGCCGCCGCCATCACGCCCGAGACCAGCGGCTTCGACGCCGACGGCCACGACTCTGCCACCAGCGCCATTCCGTTCGGCCACATGCCGCCCACGCCGAGCCCGACGAGAAATCGCAGCGCCAGCATCTGCTCTTGCGTCTGGACCCATGCGCCCATAGCCGCGAACACTGAGTAGACCAAGACGCTCACGCCCATGGCGCGCGTGCGCCCGATGCGGTCGCCGAGATTCCCGAGCGCGATTCCGCCAACCGCTGCTCCGAACATGAGCGCCGCCGTGAATCGCGCGAACCAGTCACCGCCAGCCGTGGGGGCGAAGTCCGCGCCGAGCAGGCTCTTCGAAACGGAGAGCGACGCGATCGGCATCAGGCCGAGTTCCACTCCATCGAAGAGCAAGCCGAGAAATGACGCAGCAAGCACCGCGAGCCTGGCATTCCGGGAAAGCATCTCGAATAGCGTAGCGTGGCCGCCTTCACGCGCTACGCCGGCCCACCGCCAGGACCGTCTCGAAATAGGGCGCTTCGGGCTCGCGAAACACCACCGACGTCCGAACGCCCGTGAACCCCGCCCGCTCGAGGAATCCCACGAGTTCGGCTTCGCCGAAGCCCAACCACAGGTCCGCGTAAAGCTCGCGCGCGTCTTCGAACTGATGCCGTAACAGGTCGAGCACGGCGATCTGTCCGCCCGGCCGCAGGATCCGCCATGCCTCAGCCACGGCTTTCTCGGGATGCGCGGCATGATGCAGCGACTGGCTGAACAGCGCCAAGTCGACCGAACCGCTCTCCAGCGGCAGCGCCTCCAGATCTCCGCGGCGGTATTCCAAGTGATCGAGCCCGTGCGATCTCGCCAATTCCGTCCCAAATTCCACCATTTTCTCAGAATTATCCACGGCAATCACATGCTCGGCTCGCTGAGCGAGCAACTGCGCCAGCGTTCCTTCCCCCGCTCCGAGGTCCGCGATCACCAGCGGCGGCATCACCTGCAGCAGCGCCTCGGCCACCGCTTTCCACGACCGCCCGGGCACATAGTGCTTGCCGAACTTCCCGGCGAGTTGGTCGAAATAGGAGCGCATCCGGTCCTGCCGCTTGCGCAAGACCAGGGCGAGCGCGCGCTCGTCGTGGTCCCGCTCGGGGATCTCCGCGGCGGCGAGCAGCGCCAAAAGTTGTCCGCGCCGGACTACTTCGGGCGATAAGCGATAGAGGACGTGCTTGCCAGTTCGGCGGTCTTCCACCATGCCCGCCGTCTTCAGCTTGGCCAATTGCATCGACATCCGGCTCTGCCCCACAGCCAGGATCTCCTGCAGCTCGGCAACGCTAAGCTCTTCTTTTTCAAGCAGAAGCAGGATCCGCGCGCGGCCCGGATCGGAGCAGAATCGCATCCATTCAAGTATTGACGGCATAGCGCTCGATGAGCTAATATCAACATATCAGCATTCGTTGATGAAAGAAAGGATTCTCCTCGCATGAGTTCAGCAACGCTCGCCGCGACCGAGTTCAAGGTCGCCGACATGTCCCTCGCCGATTGGGGACGCAAAGAGATCGTGGTCGCCGAAAAGGAAATGCCCGGCCTGATGGCGATCCGTGAAAAGTACGCCAAGGACAAGCCGCTGAAGGGCGTCCGTGTCACGGGCTCCCTTCATATGACGATCCAGACCGCCGTGCTGATCGAAACCCTGGTCGACTTAGGCGCAACCGTTCGCTGGGCGAGCTGTAACATCTTCTCGACGCAAGATCACGCCGCCGCCGCCATCGCCGCTGCCGGTGTTCCGGTCTTCGCGTGGAAAGGCGAGACGCTCGAGGAATACTGGTGGTGCACTTATCAGGCGATCCAACATGCGGGTGGCAAGGGTCCGGAGTTGGTGGTGGACGACGGCGGCGACGTGACGCTGCTGATCCACAAGGGCTACGAGCTCGAGAACGGATCGGACTGGGTGAACACGCCCTCGGGCAGCCACGAAGAGAAGGTGATCAAGGATCTGCTCAAGCAGGTTCACAAAGAGACCCCGAACCGCTGGCACGAACTCGTCAAGGAATGGCGCGGCGTCTCCGAGGAGACCACCACGGGCGTGCATCGCCTCTACAAGATGAAGGAAGCCGGCGCGCTGCTGGTCCCCGCGATCAACGTGAATGACTCGGTGACCAAGTCGAAGTTCGACAACCTGTATGGTTGCCGCGAATCGCTCGCCGACGGCATCAAGCGCGCCACTGACGTGATGATGGCCGGCAAGGTGGCCGTCGTTTGCGGATATGGCGACGTGGGCAAGGGCTCGGCGCATTCGCTGCGCGGCATGGGAGCGCGGGTGATCGTGACGGAGATCGATCCCATCACCGCGCTGCAGGCGGCGATGGAAGGCTTCGAAGTGCACTACGGTGGAAGAGACGTGCTCGGTCGCGGCGACATCTATGTCACCTGCACGGGCAACGTGGACATCATCACGCTCGAGCACATGAAGCACATGAAAGATCAGGCGATCGTGTGCAACATCGGCCACTTCGACAACGAGATCCAAGTGGACCTGCTCCACAACTCCGGCGCCAAGGACCAACATCAAGCCGCAGGTGGACATGTACACCTTCCCGCGGCATCCGGATCTTCCTGCTCGCTGAGGGCTTACTGGTGAACCTCGGTTGCGCCACGGGTCACCCGAGCCGTGATGTCGAACAGCTTCTCGAACCAGACGCTGGCGCAGCTTGACCTGTGGAAGAATCGCGACACTTACAAGGTGGACGGTGCCACGCTGCCGAAGAAGCTGGATGAGGAGGCTGCGCGGCTGCACCTCGAGAAGATCGGGGTGGAAGTTGACGACGTTGTCGGCGCGGCAGGCGGAGTATATCGCGGCGGTAGAGGGTCCGCGCCAAGCCGGATCATTATCGCTACCGAGGAGATTGCGTTTCAGAGACCTACTCGGCCCCGCGAGGGGGTCCGGCCAGTAGTGGTTGAGGCGCGTCTGTGCCGACTGCAACAGCGTCATCGAAATCGTCTTCGCGGTCATATCCTATCCAGGGTTTGATCGTGGGCGTAGTTTCTATCCCAATGAGTGTCGATTCCCTCTCTTGGTGAGACGCTTTGAGCCTCTCTGTGAGTTCTCCCTCCATCAACTGAACGTATCTAAGCTTGAGCCCAAGGCCTTCAGCAGTGCCGGCTACAGCCGATTCGATTTCGGAGCGCCAGTGATGAAACCTCGTATCAACGCAAGCAAGCATTGCGTGCCAGGCACCGCACCAGGTATCCGCATCCTCCGCAATCAGAAAGCGCCTGTACCAATGCTGCGCAAGCGAGTTCAGTTTGACATTCCGGCGGAAGAACGTGAGCCGCCCGAGGCCTCCAACCCATGTTCCCGCAGTATTGGCTGAGCCAATGGCCGCCTCCATCGATTCTGGAGTAGCGTCGCCGTAGCTCATAAGAGTCAGGCCTTTCGCGACCTGAATGGGAACGGGAGACGCGAGCATGTCGTCGATCTGCTTGCGAAGCCAATCGGCCGCCCGGTGCTGCATAGCGGCTTCTGCAATCCTTGCGAGGGCTTCGTCGGTGACGGCGCCATCGATGAGTCGCTGTCTTTTGCTTTCGGTCGTAGGATGGTTCCCCGCGACGAAGGCGACATCCGCCGGGTGGAGCGGGAGTGGGTTCTCACGGCTCCCGTAGCTGTTGCACACGAGGCCCCAGGCACTCCACCCGAGGTCAGGTCGCTTCGCGAGAAGGCTGTAGAGGAAGGGCATCCACAACCGGCCCGCCTCGGCTTCTTGTCCCTTGGGCACAGGAGAGTCAAGCCAACGTTCGAACAGGTCGGTTTCCTGCTCGACGAACTTGTCGGAGGTTTGTTTCGGAATCGGAAGCCATCCTGGCGTAGCGCATCCTTCTGCGGCATCTTCCGGCGAGGGCTTCGTGATGGTCATAGTGGTACCGAGGCACTGCTCCCAAAGGTTGCGCAGTTGCTTGCCATAGGCCGCCATTTCATCAGGCTTGCTGCCGCGATACTGCAGGAGGAATGGAACCACGGCTGGATGGAGCCGCTTCGCCACAGTCGCGAAATCGAGATTGCCGGAAAAGTGAATGAAGGCGCGCGCCTCCTCTGATCGTGGATCCTCGTGTGAGCACACGTCCTTGAAATCGCCTTCGTCCAGATGACAGAGTCTCCAGAGTTTCTCGTCGTTAGCCTCCAACGACAGGAACGCTACGTCGGGCGCGAATTCCTGCGCGTCTTCGATCAGCTTAGCGAGGCGTTCCCGATCATGGCTGGTCAACTGCGGAGACGAGCGGGCTACGATGCGAAGGGCCTGCCGTCTCATGTAGGTGCTGGATTGGGCGGCGGACAGAGCGAACTCGAGCAACTCACGCCAGCCATCAGGAACCGGTTCGACGCACGCCTTCATCAAGTGAGCGGCGGGCTGTAGGCTCCGCCACAGGCTGTACCGCTCGGTCGCTGACAGGCGCGGAGCGATGACTTTGAAGATCTCCCCCCGCCACGAAACAATTCCCCTTCCCGCAGCTTCCGAATCGGTGCTGCTACTACCTATGATCGACACGAGCGACTTCACGTCGCTATCACCCAGCATCGGATAGAACTGGAACAACCAAGCGGTAGCGCGAGTGGCCGTTGGGCCACGCCGGAGCCCAGCTGCAACATGCCGCACAAGATCGCCAATGGCCTTGGGAGCGTGCGCGCCCAGGCACGGCACGAGCTTTCGAAAAGCATGCTGATCATTGACGGGATCAGTGATGGCACTAAGAGCATTTTCGAGTTTTGTCACAAAGGACTGCGGCACCTGAATGGACGGGTCAAAAGCGCCCCAGTCGACCTGCGTGAGCACATCGTCGGTCGACAGATTTTCCTCGGCGAACAAGAATTGGCAGTCATGGCCGAACTCCGCACTTCCGAGCCTGGGGAACGTGAACTGCGAACCGGAATGGTAATGGCAGTACGGAGGCTGAAGCGGATGCTGTGCCACGAGGGCCCGCGACGTTTCGTTGTCGATCGTGTCCAGCAAGTAGTGGGCCGCATTGAGCCCGAGCAAGGTATTCGAATCGATGTACTGCTGAGCGACTGTCAGGAGTCGATCATGAACTTGATCATCCAGTTCCAGACGGAGGATCCACGGGATTGCTGTGGAACAACTTACGTGATCGGTAGCACCAGCCGCGAGTGCCCATCCTGCGATCCCATCCACGAACGGAAGCGCGGATCCAGCGGAAATCACTCGAACGGCAGCGCTGGCGAGCCATCCGCGTTGACCGTCATTCCCAACCTCCAACTGAACTCCGAAGATCACGTTGATCCCGGGCTGGATCGTAGTGCCGAGCCGTTCGGACTCGGATTTGCAACGCACGGACAACTCATGCTCCGGACAGCGGTTTACTAGGCCCCCGATATCGCAGTAGCTGAGCCACCTCGGAACAGCCGCGACCAGAAGAGGAAGCACTCTTTCGTCATCTCGATGTTGCGCAATTGCCGAGATCACAAATTCACGCGCAGAGGCGGATGCCTGTCGGGATGTGAAGAGTTCCTCTGCCGAGTCGATGAACGCGCCGGGATCTCTCTTGACATACGGCTTCAGATCGGCAAGTGGCTCAGCAGCCCAATTGTGGATCGAGAAGAGAAACTCGAGGAGAGCTTTGCGAGCCGGAGACGGAGGGTACTCGAAGAACAGCAGGAACAGAGCGTGACGGCAGATCTTGACCTTGAGGTCTGTGCCGTTGTGCGGCTCGAACCAACCCGCGATCTCGTTTTGTAGTTCGGCTTCGGTTTTGCGGCGGAGATCGTCCGCGATCAACAGACCTAGTCCGAGAGGGAGATGGCGGTTGCTCAGAGTGAACTTCGGAAGGAGGCCCGGCTCGGGAACAAGAATGCCGCCGTCGATGATCTCCTGAAGCAACCGTCCCCCGCTGTCCAAAGCATTTGCGACACCACTGACAGTTCCATAGTCAATATCGCTCTTCGCAACCTGAGCCAGGTTGGCGATTGCACCCGCGAGTTGTTTGTCGCTGAAAGCTGTGCCGAGCTTGCGCTCCTGGCAACCCCGCATATGCAGCCAGATCAACCTCTCCGGAGTGAAATCACCCGCCTCAATCAGATCGTGAAAGTGCTTGCATGCAAGGCCGCAATAGATGGGCGCCTCTACCAGATCCCGCATCTCTCCGACACGAATAGCGGCGATGTCGATACCGCCATGCGATAGTGCGATCTGAAGCTCTTCCTCGTTGTATCCGCCAACCTCGATTTCGGCGAAACCCCTCAACCCCTGACATCGACCTTTCCAATGGGCCGGGCGGTCCGTACACAGCGCACTGACGCGCGTTCTCCACCGCTCATCCTCCATCGTCCGAAAGAACTGCGCCCAGGGTGTGCCGTGAAGGTCGCGAAGGCCGTCAGCTACGATCAGTACGCGTACGTCGGATTGAAGCCAGCGCTCCCAACGCTTCTGCCAGAAGGTTTCTTCCCTGATTCCCGTCCATTTATGAAGCAACTTCGGGATGAGATCTCCAACCGTCAGCGGCAGACCCCCTGCTTCCGCCGCGAACGGCAAGACAAGCGGAAGCCGGCCGCTCTCCAGACCATCGGCGATCCAATCCATGAGGACCCACGACTTGCCCATTCCCTCCTCACCCAAGAGGACCGCACGCTTTCCAGCCTCCGATCCATCCCACCAATCACTCAACCGCCGCTTAATCTCGGTGCGGGTGACGACATTGACTGCCGACGCGCGAACCGCAAGGTCCTGGGAGAAGGAACTCGTGGAGTTGCCTTCGTCTCGGAGAGCCCTGAGCACCGCATCCTTCGCACGTCGCCTCGCTTCGTCGTAACCTAACGAAGTCGCCTTCAGCAAGGCATCAACCCTGTCGAGTTCGGACGAATAAGCAGCTTTCTTCTCGATTTCTTCTGCCCATGTTCTAAGAGTCGATTGATCCAGAGTCTGTTGATGGAATTCCGCCCAGTCGATGACCGTCTGAAAGTGGGCCGCTGCAAGAATGCTCAACGGGCCGATCGTGCCGTCATTCGGCAGGTCAAGAAACAGAACTTCGACGCCTCTCGAGCCTGCATGCTCACGAACAGCATCGCGAATCTGGCTCTTCAACGGACACGAAGCCACAACGACCCAAAGGTCGGGCAAGGTGGCGAGTTGATCGAAGCCGCCGAGCAGATCACGTTCCTTCGGCTGTTGGAGACTCCGATAGTGCTTGCACTCAATGGCGATGGAATTGCTGGCGCCTGGAGTCGTCTTCGAATCATGACCAAACTGGGCCCCTGAAGCGGACAGGACGAACTGCTGCCCAGTTTGTGCCTCGAGCAACTTCGCGACCAGTCCTTCGAAGCCTCCGGCTCCGGTGTGTTTCAACCCATCGAGAAACGCGCCCAATGCGTCGATTGGGCCGCTTCTCTTTTTCGCGGCCATTCTCCTCAATAGTAGATGAAATAGATGTTCGCCAGTCTTGCGCCCCATGCATGTCGCCGCATCAAGCCGCAAGTGGATATGTACGATATGTACACGTTCCCCGGCGGCAACTCGATCTTCCTGCTGCCGAGGGTCTCCTTTGTGAAGCCACGGGGTCCGCCGGTTTCGCATTTTTTGCAAACGTCTCGGGTTGTCCGTTACATTGAAACAGAAAGGGGGAGACCACACTGAATCACGCTCCAGAGTCCGAGCCGCAGCCCGTTGACGTAGCTCCCGTGATCACTCACGCAGTTGACGTGTTCGGCGACGAGGACAAAGCCGCCCATTGGCTCGCGACCCCGCTTGCGCTACTCGATGGACGCGCGCCCGCGGACCTCCTCCGCGACCCCGCTGGCATCGAACGCATCGAACAGATTCTGACCCGGATCGAGCACAACATCCCCTCGTAACCAAACACACTCCATGGAAATCCACCTCCCACCGGACCTGATCGCCAAACTCCAACACCACCTCGCAACCGGCCGCTTCCCCAGCGAAAGCGCGCTCATCGAACACGCCGTCCGCCGGTTCCTCGACGAAGAGCAGCGCTCCACGGACCGCCTCGAAGCACTCCGCCGCATCGGCCACACCGTCGACGAAGCCGGACTCTACGAGCGCATCATCCTCCCCGACCTTGAGTAACTTCGCCCTCCGTTAACACTCGTCAAATCCCCTTCCTTTTCTGTTCCGCACCCTCCCCGAAACTGTCCTAACCCACAAGACCGGGGTGACGGTCTCGAACTCACGAAAGGACGATCATGAGCGCTCCAGGAATTCTGCTGGCCGCAGTGTGCGCGCTCGCGCTTCAGGCGCAAAATCCAGCGCCCGCCACGCCGCAACCGATGACCTCGGCGCAGATGCGCGCCGAAGCGGCCAAGTCCGGATACACCGGCACTACTGGCTGCCGCAACTGCCACAAGCATGACGCCATCTGGGACAACTTCCCCAAGAATCCTCACTTCAACGCCAAAACCGCGGCCGACACCAGCGGCAAGAGCGGTTGCGAGTCATGCCACGGACCAGGCAAAGCGCACGTCGACGCGGGCGGCGACATCGACACCGTCGTCAAGCCCTTCAGCCTCATGAAGCCGCAGGAGATCATCTCCAGTTGCCTCGCCTGCCACGGCAAGGAGTTCCAACGCGCCAACATTCGCCGCTCCGAGCACACGCAACATGACGTAGCGTGCACAGCGTGCCACTCGATTCACAAGTCGCAAACGCAGCGGAACCTGCTCGCCAAAACCGAGCGCGAGCTCTGCTACCAATGCCACGCCGACGTGCGCGCGCAATTCAGCCTCCCGTTCAAGCATCGCGTGAACGAGGGACTGATGACGTGCAGCGACTGCCACAATCCACACGGCGGCAACACGCCCACGTTCGGCATGGGTCAGACCTCGAAGATGTTGAAGCAGGCGCACTCGAACGAACAGCCCTGCATGAAGTGCCACGTAGACAAACGCGGTCCGTTTCTGTTCGCGCATCAGGCGGGCGAAATCGACGGCTGCATCAGTTGCCACAAGCCGCACGGCTCCACCACGGCCAAGCTCATCACGCGCCCCACCACTACGATGCTTTGCCTCGAGTGCCACACCGGATCGGGCGACTTCGGAGCGCGCACCAACCGCGGCATCACCTATCCCGACCATGCCACGCACAGCATGGTGGATCCGCGCTATCAGCGCTGCACGGGTTGCCACGTGGCGATACACGGGTCGAACGTCCACTATCGGTTCCTGCGATAACGCTATCGGAGACATTGACCATGCATTCGCGATTGATCCTCATCCTCTTCCTCGCGCTGTCCGCGACCTTCGCGCAACCGGTGCTGACGCCTTCGCCCGATCGCACGGGCACGGAAGCCGGCGTCGACGTGGGCCCCTACAACATCGTCAACTCCGTCGAGACGGGGTATCGCTTCACCACCGTGGGTGGCGAGAAGAGCCTGTTCCGCAGCTCCGAGAACTATGGCAACGGACTGCGCCTCTTCGGCGCCGACTTCGCCATCAAAGCCAAGAACGGCGAGGGCCGCTACTTTGACTCGTTCACGCTCCGCACCTCAGGCCTCGGCAACGATCCATATGGATACGCCGGCGCCACGCTCGAAAAGAAGGACCTGTACCGCTACGACATGACGTGGCGGCGCAACGATTACTACAACCCGTCACTACTCAACGGCGGCGGAGCCAACTTCCGCGCCACGCAACGCACGCTGCAGGACCACGAGTTCTTCTACACGCCGCGCAAGTGGATCAAGTTCACGGCCGGCTACGCACGCAACCAAGAGGGCGGACCCGAATTCACGGCGTACGAGTCCTATATTGGCGGACTCGCGCGCAGCGTGCTCCCACTCGCTCGTACCGTGCGCCGCGACTTCAACGAGTACCGGCCGGGCGTCGAGATCGATTTCCTCGGATTCCGCTTCAGCGTGTCGCATCGCTGGGAGTACTACAAAGACGACTCCCCGATCGCGAGCCTCATCCCAGGGCAACCTTACGCCGCCGGGTTCCTGCTGGCGCGCCCGTTTGACCCTTCGCTCGAAGCCACGTATCCGCTGGCCGCCACTTCGTACATGCGCAGCCAGGCCATGCACACACAGCGCCGCGGGTGGCTCGGACATCTCACGCGCAGCGAGAAGTTCTGGGCGATGAGCGCGCACATGACATACAGCAAGGGTGAGAGCAGCACGGTCTACGTCGAAAGCCAGTCGGGCGCTTCGCAGGCCGCCGCCACCAACATCCCCACCGGAGATGGCCGCTTGCTCACGGGCACCAACTCCGGTTTCGGAGTTCCCATCAACGCGGTCACGTACATGCCGGGCCGAGCGCGGCAACCGTTCCTGGCCGGGGATTTCTCCTTCAGCGTTTTCCCCACCGAGAAGCTGACCATCACCACCAACACGTCGGTTCACAGCAACCGCTATGACGGTACCGGAAACGAGTTCCGCCAGTTGAGCAATGGCGCGGCGATCATCAACCGCTTCTGGACCTTCCATATCGGCACAGGCCGCGTCTCCTCCGCGCTCGACCTCAACTACAAGGTGAATCGCTGGCTCGGGCTGCATTCGGAATATCGCTACACGTCACGATTCATCGACAACAACCTGGTCCGCACAGGGACAACGAACAACCGCGACCTCAACTCGGTGCGCAATCACCTCAACATGGCCACGTTCGGATTCCGCTTGAAGCCGGCGAAGCCGCTCTCGGTGCAATTCGACGGAACCATCGGCCGCGACAATGGACCGCTCACCCCAGTGAGTCCTGCGCACTTCCACAACGTGCGCGCGCGCATCGACTATCGAATGAAGCGCACACGTCTCGGCGTCAGCTACCGCCAGAACTACAATCTCAACGCGCCGCTCTCGGTGGTGTCGCCTTCCACAGGCCAACTCATCGCCGGAGCGCAACTCGACTACTACGCTTCGCACTCCCGCGACATTTCGGCGAACGCATCGTTCGAAGTGAATCGCCGCTTGGGGCTCGACGCCAACTACAGCAAAGCGCACTGGGATAGCTTCGCGAATCTCTGGGCCGAACTCGTGCCGCCCGGCTCCACCACCATCAACACGGTGAGCACGCGCGGGTACGTTTCTCGGTACGTCAGCAACCTGCACACGGTGTCGCTGCTTGCGCGGACCACGGTTCGCCGCGCGACCCTCTACGCCGGATATGCGCTCACGCGCGACGCGGGCGACGGGCGAGGCGTCCAGAATCTCGGACTCACGAATCTCGCCGCCGCCTACACGGCCGCTTGGAGCACGTTCCCGATGAGCTACCAGGCGCCGCTCGCACGGCTCTCGTTCCATATTTCACCGAAGGTGCAGTGGAACCTCGGTTGGCAGTTCTACTTCTACAACCAGAAGTTCGCCTACTTCGGGTATCAACCTTTCTACCGCGCACACACGGGTTACACCAGCCTCTCGTACACATTCGGCGAAGTGCCGAAACCGCGGGAGGCCAGATCGAATGTCAAGGAGACCAAACAATGAAAAAGCATTTCGTCCAGGTAATGTTTCGGTTGGCCGCGGTCGCGGCGCTCTGCATCGGCGGGACCCAAGTGGTCCGCGCGGATGACCACGTGGTCGAGATGATCGCCGACAAAGACAACCGCTTCAAGCTTCCCGATGGCAAGGATGTCGTCACCTTGAAGGCCGGCGAGACGGTCCGCTTCAAGATCAATTCGCTCTTCGGCGGCGAGAAGGCGCGCGATGGCGCGGTGCACAGCTTCGTGGTGCGCAAGTTGCGCGACAAGGGCTGGTCTGTGCGATTGAAGGAAGGCGTTCAGGAGTTCACGCTCACCGCGCCGCCTCCGGGAAACTATCTGATCGAGTGCACGGTGGAGTGCGGTCCGGGGCACGAGACGATGTCGATCAAGATGGTGGTGACCAAATGAAACGGTGGCTACGCAACGCCATGTTCGGCGCCGGCCTGACGCTCGCCGCCGCGCAACTGCATCGCCCGGAGATGCAGAACCCGCCGGTGGATCCAGCGCGGAGCTTATGGAATGACAAGAGCATCGATCCGCGCGTGGCCTCGGTGTTGCGGCGCGCTTGCGCGGATTGTCACTCGCACGAAACCAAGTGGCCATGGTATTCGAAGGTCAGCCCGATCGGGTGGTCCGTGCATCGACATGTTATAGATGGCCGCGCCAAGCTCAACTTCTCCGATTGGTCAGGGTCGTCGCCGGATCAAATCGAAGAGATCTACGGCTCGGTGTCGAAAGGCAAGATGCCATTGAGGGGCTACGCGATGATGCATCCAGAAGCGCGGCTCTCCGCGGCTGATCGCGAACTCCTGCGCTCTTGGGCTGACGGCCAACTCGCGCTGGTCAAGTAGTCGCAGCCGCCCGGCGGATCTCAGCCTACCCGGAGCGCGAAAGCCGGCGCGGGTTTCACTGATCAGTTCCCGCTGCCCGGGCCGGGCGTGCCGCCCCGAGTTCGATTACATTGAATCGATGTCTCCGTCGAAGAGCGGACGCGTGCTACCGGCGTATTTGGCCTTCACTCTGGGTCTCAGCTCAGTCTTCTATGTCCTGATAGCGAAATCGAAAACCGGCGGAGGAGAGTGGGTGGACTACACCGGCTGCCTCATGTGGTGCCCGGGCATTGCAGCATTTCTTGCCTGCAACTACTCGGGCCGGAGCATGTCCACGTTGGGCTGGAAGTGGGGTCAGACACGCTACTATGCCTACGGCTATTTGACTCCCTTGGGATACGTTGGCGTCATCTATGCGTTTGTCTGGTTCACGGGATTCGGCGGGTTTCCTAATCCAGCGTTCGTGGATATGGTGGCCAAGGACATCGGATTCGGGCCTCTGCCCGCGTGGGCAACGATCGCGCTGTACTTCTTCTTCGTGTCGACCATAGCGGTAATCAAGAACTGCGCGACCGTACTGGGCGAAGAGATCGGTTGGCGGGGGCTGCTTGTGCCCGTCCTCGCCGACCGCTACGGCTTCGCTGCCACAGCGATGATCTCGGGGATCATCTGGGCGCTATGGCACTATCCGCTTCTCCTGCTCGGGCCTAACCACAGCGCGACGCCTGTCTGGTACGACCTGCCGCTCTTCACGATCACGGTGGTGTCGATCAACTTCCTGTGGACATGGATGCGGCTGAAGTCCGGAAGCATATGGCCCTGCGTGCTCCTGCACGCCGCTCACAACACGTTCTTTCAGCGTTTCTTCGATCCATTCACGGCCTATGGCAGCCGGACGCCGTACGTTGCCGGCGAGTTTGGCGCGGCGCTCACAGTGGTTTCGGTTTTGATCGCGGTGTACCTGACCTCCCGTCTTTCGCCTTTGCCGCCAGTGCGCCATAATTCCTGAATGCGCTGTTTGACGATTCTCGCAGCCGCGCTTTCTGCGCTCGCTCAACCGTCGCTCGAACGCGGAGCGTCCATCTACGCGGGCCAATGCGCCATCTGCCACGGCCAACGCGGCGAGGGCGGTCGCGGCGCAACGCTCGCTCGGCCCAAGCTTCGCAACGCGCAAGACGAAGAGACGCTCCAGCGGATCATCCGGCGCGGACTCCCCGGCACGGGCATGCCTGGAACGTGGCTCAACGAGAGCGAACTCGCCGACGTGTCCGCTCACGTGCGTTCGCTCGGCCGCTCCGCTCCCGTCACCGTTCCCGGCGACGGCGCACGAGGCGAAGCTGTCTATCGCAAATCAGGATGCGCGCGCTGCCACACGATCGCTGGACTCGGCGGAGCGTTCGGCCCCGACCTCAGCGGCATCGGAGCGCGCCGCAGTCCGGCGCACTTACGTCAATCGGTAGTCGATCCGGCCGCTGACGTCTCTCCCGATTTCGTCCTCGTGCATGCGGGCAAGCTCTCCGGCGCGCGCGTCAATGAGGACTCGTTCTCCATCCAGATCCGCGATGCGGCGGGCAAGATCCATTCGCTTTGGAAATCCGAAGCGCCTGGCCTGCGCAAGGAATTTGGCAAGACTGCGATGCCCTCGTATCGCGCGTCAATCACCGGCGCCGACCTCGAAGATCTGGTCGCCTACCTGGCCGCGCAGGAGGATGCACAATGAAACTCACGACGCTGAGCGTATGGGCTTGCGTAGCCTCGGCGCAGCTCCCCTACGATCGCATCCTGCATTCCGAGCGCGAGCCCGGCAACTGGCTCACCTACTCGGGCAATTACCGATCGCACCACTACTCACCACTCGCGCAGATCAATCGCGCGAACGTCGCCCGCTTGAAGCCGGCGTGGATCTACCAGATCCGCGGACGCGAGCACTTCGAAACCATGCCGCTCGTCTTCGATGGCGTGATGTACATCACCGATCCGCCGAGCGACGTCACCGCGCTCGACCTGCGCACGGGCCGTCCGCTGTGGCACTATCGCCGCGCGATCCCCGATGGCATCGCCGTCTGCTGCGGACAAGTGAATCGTGGCGTGGCCGCGCTCGACGATCAGATCTTCGTCGCCACCATCGACAATCACGTGGTCGCGCTCGATGCGAAGACCGGCCGCGTCCGCTGGGACATCGAAATCGCCGACCGCAAGCTCGCCTACTCGCTCACCGCCGCGCCGCTCGCGCTGCGCGACAAGATCATCGTCGGTATGGCCGGCGCCGAGTACGGAGTCCGCGGATTCCTCGATGCCTACGATGCCAAGACCGGCAAGCGCCTCTGGCGTTTCTGGGGCACGCCAGGTCCGGGCGAACTCGGCAGCGAAACCTGGTCCGGCGATAGTTGGAAGAACGGCGGCGCCACCACCTGGGTCACAGGATCGTTCGATCCCGAGTTGAACCTCGTCTATTGGGGCACGGGCAATCCCGGTCCCGACTACGACGGCTCCGTGCGCCTCGGCGACAACCTCTATTCCGACTGCGTGATCGCGCTCGATGCCGACACCGGCAAACTGAAGTGGCATTTTCAGTTCACGCCGCATGACGTGAACGACATGGATTCGAATCAAATTCCCGTGCTGGTGGACGCCAATTGGAACGGCCGCCCGCGCAAGCTGATGCTGTTCGCCAATCGCAACGCGTTCTACTACGTGCTTGATCGCGCTACGGGCGAGTTCCTCAAAGCAACCCAGTTCACGCGACAGAACTGGGCCAAGAGCATCGACGCGAAAGGCCGCCCCGTACCCGATCTCGAGCAGACCACCCCGAGCGTCAAGGGCGCGCTCGTCTATCCCGATGACGACGGCACTTCGAACTGGTTCAGCCCTTCGTACAGTCCGCAGACCGGACTCTTCTATCAGAACGTGCGCGAGAAAGGCGCGTTCTACTACAAGGCCGACACGAAATATCAGCCCGGCCGCATGTACCTCGGCGCAACCAAACGCGACCTTCCGAACGAGGAGCCGCGCGGCTCGCTGAAAGCTCTGCGCGCGCTCACGGGCGAGAAGGTGTGGGAGTTCCGCATGCACACGCCACCGTGGGGCGGCGTGCTCGCAACCGCCGGCGGACTCGTGTTTTCCGGCACCATGGAAGGCGACTTCTTCGCGCTCGACGCTACCTCAGGCAAACTGCTGTGGCGATTCCAGACGGGCGGCGAAGTGTGGTCAAACCCGATCAGTTATTCGAGCGAGGGCAAACAGTATGTCGCCCTCGCCGCTGGCAGCGCGATGATGGTGTTCGCGATCGAGTGAGCCCTTAGAAATGGAACTTCATGCTCACTTGCAGAATCCGCGGATCGGCCGCACCGAGAATCTTGCCGAAATTTGCCGATGAGAGATTCGTCGTCGGATTGCTGTAGTTGGTGTGGTTGATCGCGTTGAACGCCTCGAATCGCGCTTCCAGTCGATACCGCTCCTGGAAACGGAACGAGCGGCTCAGCGACAAATCGAAGTTCAACCGCCCCGGACCATGCACGGCCGAGCGTCCCAGGTTTCCGAACGTACCCGTGTCGTTCTGCGCGAACGACGCCGGGTTGAGGAACTGGCGCGGATTCGGATCCGTGGAGTAGGCGTTCGGGTTAATCAGATTCGGCCGATCGAGCCCTACAGCCGTGAGCGAGTTGTCGCGGCCCGACGTGACGTTGATCGCGATGCCGCTGGCCGCACTCACGATGGGCGCAAACTGCCAGCCGCCCAGCAGCTTGCCCTTCATGCCGCCCTGGAACGGGCTCGACACGATCATCGAAGTGTTCGCCAAATGGCGCACGTCGAAGTTGCAACTGGCGCGATCGCGGGTGCGATTCGAGGGATCCATGTAGTAGTTGCCCGCCAGTTCGCCGCCGAAGTCGCCGTCACTGATGCAATGCGAATACGTGTAGTTGAACAGCAGCGTGAAGTGGTGAGCCATGCGATGCTGCACCGACATGAGCACGCCCGCGTAGCGCGAATTGGCGCCCTGTTCTGACTGCACGATGCTCGCGTAACCCGCACCCACCGTGGGATTCAAGCGGTAGAGCAGACGGCGCTGATTGGTGTTCCCCGTGGAAGCCCCCGGACCATAGATGGCCGGGTTGATCTCTTCGCCCACCCAAACGTGCGTGGTCTTGTTGCCCAGGTAGCTGATCGAACCCAGCCAGTCTTTCCGGAATTCGTTCTGATAGCTGACGTTCCACTGGGCCGTGTAGGTCGGGTGCGTCTGGAGCGGCATGTTCACGAACACGCTGTAAGGCGCGAAGGGGAAGTTCTTGGGCGGTGGCGCCGGTTGCGGGAATGGGTTGCCGCCCGGGTAGCCCGAGTAGGGATTGCTGAATCCGCCGGTGGGCGAGGGGATGTCGATCGCCGAGCCGTAAGGCGCGTTGGTGGTGAGCCGTTCGGAATAAAACAATTCCGCCGTATCCCGTAGAATCGCGGCTGAGACTCGCAGGGACTGCCGGCCCGATCCAGTGGGATCCCACACCAAGCCCATGCGCGGCGAGAACAGCGGAATGCGGTTGTTGAAGTACGCCTTGGGGATTCCTTGGTCGCCGTAGAACGAGAGCCCCGCGGGCGCGGCGGTGAACACCTGGCTCTTCTTGCCTGCGATGAAGTCGGCTTGCGAGAACGAAGTGCCGCGGCCGAAATAGTCGTACGCGGCGAACGAAGGCTCGAAACGGATGCCCACGTTCATCGTGAGCCGCTTCGACACGCGGATCGTGTCTTGCGCATAGAGCGCGAACACCGAAGCGCGCGTGGCGAATTCCAACTGGTTCGATTGCGTGAAGTCGTTGGGCAGGCCGAGCATGTAGTCGGCCAGCGAGTCACCCGTGAACTGCCCGTTGAAAGCCCACGATCCGTTCTGGATGTAGCCGTTGATGAAATTGAAGTGGTCGCGGAGATAGTCGACGCCGAAGGCGAGTTGATGCTTGCCGCGAATGATGTCGACGTCATCGGCCAAGTGGAGCGAGTTCGTGTTGAAGTGACCCGCCGCACACGTTCCGCAGCCGATGCTCCAGTAGTTGCTCAAGCTGATCTGGGTAAAGTTCGGGATGGGTGCGAACACGTTGAGCCCCAGGTCGCGCGGGTTGAAAAAGTTCGGCGCCACGCCGCGATTGTCGCGCCGGCGGCTCCCGGTGGCGTGGAACGAGTTGAGCGTGGTGGCCGAGAACGAGTAGGTATCGCCGAGCGTGATGGTTTGCGCGCGCTCCCAGTTCCCTGGAGCCGTGGTGGTGAGGGCGCTCTTGCCGTCATACACAGGCGGGTTCTTGTACTGCGCCAGAAAGTAGCGCCCGTAGAAGTTGTGCTTGGCGTTCTGTACCCAGTCCACGCGGCCGATCATTTGCTCCTCGTCGCCGGTGGTCTTGATGCCGTAGGTAATGCGTCCGCAAGGATCCTGCGAAAGCGGAATGTACTTGGTCAGCAGACCCACCGCCTGGGGGTTGAAACGCGAAACCGGAATTACGTTCCCGGGGAACGGGCTCCTCGTGGTGGGATCGGTCAGCGTGCGGCCGCGTCCGCCGGAGATGCAGGCGCCCGAATCGATCACCGAAAAGTCGCCGCCCAGCACCGCCTGCGTGCCCACGAAGCTGATGGTCTGCGGCGGATCGCTGCGCTGGCGAGTTCCCTGGAATCCGCCGAAGAAGAACAGCTTGTCGCGGATGATCTTGCCGCCCAGCGTGCCGCCGAACTGGTTGCGCTTCAAGCTGTCGTGCACCGAGGCGAACGTGTTGCGCGCGTTGAGATTTCCATTGCGCAGAAATTCAAACACATCCCCGTGGATTTGATTCGTGCCCGATTTGGTCACCGCATTCACCACCGCGCCGGGATGCAGCCCGTATCGCGCGGGCAGCGCACTCGTCTGCACGCTGAACTCCTGCAGCGCGTCGGGGAAGGGAATCGGCATGTTGACGTTGGTCATCGAGTCATTGTGGTCGCCGCCATCGAGCAGGTAGTTGATGCCGTTGGCCTGTCCGCCGGCAACGGAAATCGTAGTGGAGCTGAAGTAGTTCTTGCTGCCCACCATTCCGCCGCCGGGCGTGGTGAGCGCGGCGCCCGAGAGCAGAATCAACTGCGTCGGCTGCCGGCCGTTGAGCGGCAGTTCGGAAATGCGCTCCTTGTCGATGACCTGCGAGATGGTGTTCTCTTTGGTCTCCACCATGTTCACTTGGGCCTGCACTTCGATCCGCTCGGAGACGTTGCCCACTTCGAGACTCACATTGACCGTGACGCTGTTGCCCACCTGCAGCACGATGCCGCTTTGCGTGTGTGCCTTGAAGCCGCCCGCTGTCACTTCGAGACGGTACGGCCCAACGGGCAGATTCGGAAATGTGTAGCGGCCCGCCGCATCGGATGTCACCGTGCGGACGGCTTGCTTTTCGATCTCCACGATCTTGACCGCGGCGCCGGGAACGGCGGCGCCCGTCGAATCGCTGATCAAGCCGGAAACTTCGGCAATGGACACCGCTTGTCCACTACAAGTGGGCACAAGCAGAACGAGCGCGGTAGACATGACCGCGAGTTGAAAACGCAGTGATGCGAACATAGATCCCCTTCGTCGCAGAATTCGCCCCTATTGTAGCGTTTCTGCCCAGCGCTCGGTCTCTCGCTATCGTCTGTCAGTGCCGGTGTGCGAGCGTCTGCTTGAAAAACTGGCTGCAGGCATCTTCGAGTTTGCCTGCTTGCACGTGCCCGCCGCGGTTGCGAAACAGGAATGTTTCGGGAGCGCGGAAGCCGATCTCGACAACATCAGGCTGGTTCCCGGCGCATGTATCGAGACTCTCGTAAGAGAACGGCGCGCTTTCGAAGAAGACGTGGAGCGTTACCTCCACGTGGTGTTGAAGCATCCCTGCACTCGGAACTCCGAAGAGGAAGAGATAGCGTAGCGCCTTTGCCTCCGCGAACAAATCCACTCGAAAGAACCAAGTCTTCTTGGAGTGCTGCCCGCCCCTGACCGCGAGGAACTTCTCGAATTCGAGATGCCCGAAGTCCTTGAACTTCACTTCGGCTCCGCTTGCGCCCCGGCTGGACTGCCGAAAGTAGCTCTTCAAAAGATCGAGTCCGCTTCTCCAAAGTTCGTACTCACTCCGAGCCCGTTCGCGCCCGGATGCACCGAGACTGAGGCCTGTCTGGGACCATTCTTCGAGTGCTCGTCCCTCGGCCGAGGCCGCTTCGTACTGTTCGATGCTCTCTTCCACTGACTCCACGATCAGTTCGAGGAACGGGGTCAGATCGCCACCCTGCGACTCCTCGAGGGCCTCGTAGTAGCGAAACCGATCCTCGCGCGTGATCACCGCAATCGGGAACCCAAACCGCATGAGCATCAGATTCATCAAGAGGCGAGCGGTTCTCCCATTGCCATCGAGAAACGGGTGAATCGTGACGAACCAGGCGTGGGCAGCACTCGCCAAGACGATCGGGTTACCTGTCGCCGTCGCGAGCCACCGGCAAAACTCCTGCATCTGCGGAGCGACACTCTCCGGACCCGGCGGCGCAAATCTCGACCCCGCGATTTCCACCGGAGCTGTTCGGTACCGGCCCGCATTTACGTCATCGACACCCGATAGCACTGCCTGGTGAATCTGGCGGATGTCAACCTCGCGAATGGCTCGTTCACGAGATTCCGCCATCTCTTCGAGAAGGTCCAGCGCCCCGGCGAGGTTCTTCGCTTCGAGCGAGTCCTTCAACGGCTTGCCCGAGATGGTGAGCCCCTCCTCCACAACCAACCTCGTTTCTCCAACGTTCAGGGTGTTCCCTTCGATCGCGTTCGAGTGATAGACGTGCTTGATGCGGAAGAATCGCCTCAGACGAACAAGCACATCTGAAGAAAGCGACTCTGCCGAGCGCATCGCCTCGACGCGGGCAGCCAGGGCGCCAAGACGACTGACGATCCAATGCTGGTAGGCATACGAAGTGCCTCCGATCTCGAGTTGCCCCGATCCAGCGGTCGCGGTCACGGACGCCAGTCTAACACGCGTGCCATCATCCTCCGCCTCACCCGATCCGGAATCCCACCAGCGCCTCTTCCCGGAATCTCCACCCGAACCCCGGCTCATTCCGCGGCTCGATGAACCCGTCCTTCGCCTCCATCGGATTCTCAAGTACATCGTCGAACACCTTCACGCCCGTCCCGCGAATGAAGTACTCGATGAACAGTCCGTTCGGCACCGCCGCCAGCAGTTGCGTGTGGACATCCCAGTTGTAATGCGGCGCAATCGGGATATCGAACGCCGCCGCCATGTGGGCGATCCGCATCCACTCCGTCACGCCGCCGCACACCGTCGCATCCGGCTGCAGGATGTCGGCCGCCTTGCGCTCCAGAAGGTCCGCGAAAGCCCAGCGCGTCGCTTCGAGCTCCCCGGTCGCTACCGGCGTATCGAGGGCTTCCGCGATCCGCGCCATCGCCGCGATGTTGTCCGCACGCACCGGCTCTTCGATCCAGTAGGGCCGCGACTCTTCCATGCGCCGCATCGCCGCGATCGCCGCGGGCGCATCGGGCCAGCCGCCGTTGGCGTCGAGCAGGATGTCGAAATCGTCGCCCACCGCATTGCGGATCGCAGCCAGCCGCCGCGCATCTTCCGCCGCCGAATACTTGCCCACCTTGAGCTTCGCCGCCGTGAAGCCCGCGTCGCGATACCGCACATACTCGCGAGCGAGATCGTCATGCGTCTGCCCATCGCGAAAGTATCCGCCCGTGGCATAGCAGCGCATCCGCGTGGTGTGTACGCCGAGCAGCCGCATCACCGGGAGCTTCGCATACTGCCCGCGCAGATCCCAGAGCGCGATGTCGATCGCGCTGATCGTACGCAACGCCGCGCCACGCCGGCCGGCCTGGATCGACTGCCGGTACATCTCGCCCCACAGCCGGCTCGTGTCAGTGGCCTCGGCGCCCACGAGCAACGGGCGATAGATCGTGTCAGTTAGCGAGACCATCGCCAGCGACCCGTCATAGCCGAGCGTGAATCCCGTGCCCGTCAGTCCGTCGTCAGTAGTGATGCGAACGAAGTAGTGATCGCGATGCGTGATGAGGCGAACCGCGTCCGACACGGGAGCGGGTAGCGGGATCGAGATAGCGAAAGCTTCGACTCGGGTGATGCGCACCAGACTATTCTGGCATTCAGCGCAGATCCTGCATCAGCAGCCACGCCGTCAACAGGATCCGCTGCAGGGCACGCTCCCGACCCTCGGGATGGAACCACTCGTTCGGCGTGTGCGCTCCCCCGCCCTGCCCCCCGGCGCCGATCGACACCGCCGGAATCCCGAGCGAGAGCGGAATGTTCGCATCGGTGGAAGCGCAGTCGAGCTGCGCGCGAATTCCCAGATGCGCGTCCACTGCGTGCAGGTGCTGCAGGAGCGGCGCGTCTTCGGCGATCTGTCCCCCCGGCCGCGACCCGATCTCGCGAATCTTCGCCGTGATCCGCCCGTTGCTCGCGCGCTCGTTCTCCGACTCGAGGGCGTGCTCCACGCACGCCGTCAACATCCCCGCCAACTCATCCACGCGCGCCGGGCTCTCTGACCGCAGGTCCAACTTCGCGCGAGCGGAGGTCGGAATCGAGTTCACGCTTGCTCCGCCTTCGATGATCCCGAAGTTGTACGTAGTGCGCGGACCCGCCGGCGGCAACGGACTCTCCGTGAACAGCGCGATCACGCGCGCCAGCGCATGCACCGGATTCGGCACGCCCCAGTCGCTCCACGAGTGTCCGCCCGGACCTTGAATCGAGACCTCGAATCGGCGGCTCGCCAGCGCGCGCGCGGTGATGTGATCGGTCGCGGGGCCATCGAGCACTAGAAACGCCGCGATCCGCGATGCCAGCCCCGAAGGTCGGCACACGTAGCGCATCCCGCTCAGGTTGCCCTCGCCCTCTTCGCCTACGTTGGCGATCAGCACCATCGGAAGCGGCCGCGCGACCAGCCCTGAATTCACGCGGAGCGCTTGCGCGATCGCGAGCAACGCAGCCAGCCCGGCGCCGTTGTCGGATACTCCCGGACCCCGCATTTCCCCATCGCGGCCGATCGAAATGTCCTCGGCAACGCGCGGCTCGAGCACCGTGTCGAGGTGCGCGGTCACCGCCACCAGCGGACCATCGAGCGGAGCGTTCGGAAACGCGATCACGTTGCCGGCGCGATCGAGCTTGGCGTCGCAGCCCATGGCGCGCAACTGCGCCACCATCCAGTCAGCGCGCTTTTGCTCCTGGAACGTTGGCGCCGCAATGCGGCACAGCTCGAGGTGCTTCTCGTTGATCCACCTGCGTTGAGAGGAAAACCACTGCAGCGCCTCCGAGAGAAAGGGCTCGGCGGCAAGGCGGGCGACGGAACGGACGCGCGCGGGCTCGGGCTTGGGAGTGAATATGGCCCCCGGCACAGCTCTATCAGTGTAGCTGGTACGTGCCGGGCTTGGGCCGCAACACCGCCGTCACCAACTCGCGGTAGCGCGGATCGGATTTCAGCGGGTCGAACCGTGCGTCTGAGGCAAAGAATGGCATCGAATTGTCACGGACCTGAAACCCCACCTGGAGCCAACGGAAGGCTTCATCTTTCTGGCCGAGGCCCACTTCGGTCAGCGCCGCGCAGTAGGCTAGCGTGTAGCGGCTCGGCTTGGCATCGGGATTGGGCAAGAACTTGCTCCTTGTCTCGAGGGCCTTGGCGCGTTCACCGGCCAAGCCGTAGGCATGGGACAACGCGCACAGAATTCGATGATTTTCCCGCACCGTGAGCCGGAGACCCGCTTGATACTCCGCGATGGCTTCTTTCACCTTGCCGCGGAGCTCGAGGCTCAACCCCACAAGCCAGTGGCCAATGGTGCTTTCGGGTTCGGCGGCCACCACTTCGCGGCCCAGGGCTTCCATCTTTTCGAACTTGTGCGCCAGAAAGAAGACACTGCCCTCTTGCGCCATCAGTTGCGGCAGCGCGGGCAGCCGCGAGCGGGCGTCGCGAATCACCTCGAGCGCCTGATCGAAGTCGCCGTTCACGGTGAGTAACTGCGAGTAAGTCACGTTCGGCCAGACTCGTGTCGGATCCGACGCCACAGCGCGGCTCAGATGCTCCCTGGCGGCCGCGAAGTCGAAGTCCTTCGAAAAGTAAATTCTCCCCAGCGCCGAATGGGCCTCGGCATTGCCGGGGTCGAGTTCGATCGCCCGCGTTGCAGCCTTGCGCGCCGCTTCCACCTTGTCGTGCGTATCGAGGTCGGCCACGTCGTCGGCCAAGCGAACGTAGGCGTCGGCCATGCCCGCCCACGCCGCCGCGAAGTTCGGATCGGCCTCGATGGCCTTCTGAAAATGGACTATGCTTTGCTCGAGGCCAGGCGTGGAGTAGGTGCTCCATGCGGCTCGGGCCTCGGCATAGGCCCGGTTGGATGATGGCGCCGGACGCCCCGTGTACTTTTGCGTGAATGCGTCCACCGCCGCACGCGCCACCACTTTCTGCGACTCGGTCAAGTGCGTCAGCGTCCAGTCGCTGCTCTCGCGCCAGATGAGGTATCCGTCAGCCACATTGATCAGTTCTAGCGTCAGGCGAGCATTCTGTTTTTCGAGCGCCCGGATGCTGCCCGTGAGCACCACGTCGGCCTTCAGGTCACGCCGCAGGGGCGCAAGTACCTGGTCGCTGCCGGCCAAATCCAATTGCGGCGCGAGGCCGGCCACGCGCCATGACCTCGTTGCCAGCAGCGTCTGAGTGAGGTGCGATGTCAGCGTCTCCACCAAAGGGTTTACGATGGGGTCTTTGCCGAGCACCCGCAGCGGCATCACCGCGATCGCTGCCTGCGGAAATATCCTCGGCCAAGCCCACCAGCCAACCCCCGCCGCCAGTAACAGCGCCGCCGCAATCGCCGGGAGCCTGTTCCGCTTCCTTACTTCCACGGGAGCCGAGGGTTCCGGTGCAGCCGCCTGCTGCCGCGGATGAAACGCAGGAACGTAACTACCCTTCGGCAGCTCGATCACCACCGGATCAGCCTGTCCAGGCCCATCGTAGTACTCTCGCAGCTTGGCTCTCAGTCGACTGGCTTCAGCGCGGACGATGCTGTCGGTCTTCGGGTTGTAGGTGGCGTCGCGCCCGTAGACTTCAACGCCAATCACTGCTTCTTTTGCTTCCGTACCCTCGAGAGCCGAGTTCACAACGAACTCGAGGAAGCTGCGCAGCCGCCGGGCCGAGGAAAATTGCTCCGATTGCACAATCCGTTCGAGCTCGGCGCGGATTTCTCCGGCCTGCGGCTCCACTCGGACAGTTTCCGCCAACTCTGGGCAACCTCCTCTCTATGACCATGTTGCGTGGGGTTACGTACCCCTGATCGGCCCGCAGGTGCTTCGATCCGGGCACCCGATTCCCTCATGCTCGACTCCAGGGGGCCGGCTCGTCAACCATTGTCAGCCGGATCCACTTCCAGTCTGGAGGAGAGTGAATCAATCAAATGATACGAAACTTGATCGTCTGTGCGGTAGCCCTGTTTGCGGGTAACCTTGGCGCGTCCCCTGTCATTTGGACCGTCAGCGGAACTTTCACCGACGGAGGTACGGTGTCAGGCTCGTTCGTATTCGACGCGGCCACCACGACTGTACCGTCCTGGAACATTCACGTAGCGGGCGGCGACACCGCCACGTTCCCGGCAATCGATTACGTGACTGGGCCCGTCCCCGTGTACTACAACAACTTCCTGGCTCCAGAGATCGGACTCGTCTTCTTCGACCCGAACTCCACTCGCAGGTTGACCCTGCTCACAACCGCCGACCTCACAAATGCCGGCGGTGTGGTTAGCTTGGTCGGGTTCAAGAACAATTCGGAGTTCTCCGGCGAATGCTACAACTGCAGTCCCTCCCGCGTCTTCGTCGAGGGCGGAAGCTTGGCTGGCACACCCGTCAGCGTCGACTCCGGACCGTCCACGCCAGAGCCTGCCTCGGTGGGCTTGTTCATGGCCGGCGGGGCCGCCCTCGCTGTCCGGCGCTGGCAAAAGATTCGCTGGATCGGCCTCTGAGCCAGGTTACACCGGTCCGTTGGGTCGCCCCTCGGAGAAATTCGGCACTTCGAGGGGCTTTTTTCAAGAGACTGCCATAGCAGAATCAATGATTTGCGCGGTGTTACGTACCCCAACTCAGCCTGGGGTTACGTGCCCCTTCTCGGCCCCTTGATGCTTGGAATCCTTGTTCGCACTGCCGCATCCTCGAATGCAGAGATTCGCACTCGGCGGCCCCTCGGAGGCCGCTCGGGTGCGGCATCCGACTGGAGGAGTCCAACCATCAAATGAAACCTATCGTTCCGCTTTTAGCGGCTGTTTTTCTCGGCGGCTCGCTAGCCGCCTCTCCGCTCACCTGGCACGTGACCGGCGCTTTCGACGACGGAGGCACCCTGTCAGGGTCTTTCGTCTACGATGCAATCACCACCAACATCTCGTCTTGGAACATCCAGGCCACAGGTGGAAACACGGCCACGTTCCCGAACATCACATATGCCACCAACGCGTCTGTCCTTCCCTTCAACGGATCGCAATTCGCGGTGTTCTTCGATCCCGCCTCGACAAGGCGCCTGATTCTCCAAATGACAGCGCCGTTACCCGATGCCGGCGGGACGATTCCGCTCATCAGCTTCATCGACAACACGAACTTCAGCGGCGAGTGCTTCAACTGCACCCCGACGCGGTTCCTGGTCGATGGCGGGTCGCTGTCCGCCATCCGGATCGACAGGGTCTCATCGACACCCGAACCAGGTTCGCTGGCGATGCTCGGCGCCGGAGGCCTGGTCTTGTTCTCGAGAAAGCGCCTCAGCGCTTGGATGCGGCCCGGCTCTCTCTCCGTCCATTGACGCTTTTCGAACCCGTCTTTCCGCACGGTCGGGTCCAAGCCCCTCGGGATTCCGTACCCCGAGGGGCTCTTTTCGTCTCCCCAACCCTGGGCGAACTCGAATATACTGGACCATAGCGAATATCTCATCAGGGAGTCGTCTCAATGGTCCGCACATCCGCCAAGCACGTTCTTGTGATTTGTCTCTTGTTGGCCTCGTCCGCCGCGCACGCTCAAGAGGTTCGAGCCAGTATCACCGGGTCCGTTACTGACCCCACCGGCGCACCCGTACCCGGCGCGAAAGTCACCGCCACGAATTTGGCGAGCAACGTTTCCGTGGCCACTGAATCCAGCACCACGGGTACGTATCTGACGCCGTTCCTGCCGCCGGGCGCCTACCGGCTTACCGTGGAAAACTCTGGGTTCAAGCGCTTCGTCCGCGAGAACATCGTGCTCCAGTCGCAGGACCGCCCTCGCGTCGACGTGACGCTCGAGATCGGCGAACTGGCCCAGAGCGTCACCGTGAATGACGCGGTTTCGCAGTTGCAAACCGAGACCGCGAGCCGCTCCCAAGTGCTTGCCAACGAGATCATTTCGAACATGCCCACCCAAGGCCGCAATCCGTTCCAGATCGCCTGGGCCGCGGCGGGCGTGGTCAAGAGCGGATCCTGGCGCTACCTGCGCTCTTTCGATATCGGCGGCACCTCCGGCATCTCCATCAGCGGCGGCCGCGAACGCGAAAACGAAGTGCTGCTTGACGGCATCAGCAATGTCCGAGCCAACCGCACCGTCGTCAGCGTCCCCACCACCGATTCAGTGGAAGAGTTCAAGGTTCACACCAACACCTACGACGCGCAGTATGGCCGCACCGGCGGCGGCGTGGTCTCCATCGTCACCCGCGGCGGCGGCAACCAGGTCCACGGAACTGCTTTCGAGTACTTCCAAAACGACAAGCTCAACGGCAACCAGACCGAGCTCAACCGCGCCGGCATCGCGCGCCCCCCGAACCACATCAACCAGTTCGGCGCCCAGATGTCAGGACCCGTCTACATCCCCAAACTCTTCGACGGCCGCAACCGCGTCTTCTGGATGCTCTCGTGGGAAAGCATGCGCCAGCGCTCGGCCGACCCCGGCGTCACCAGCTTCCCCTTGGCCGAATGGCGCAACGGCGACTTCTCCACGCTCTTCAACGGCGCCGGCCAGCAGGTGCTGATCTACGATCCGCGCTCCACCCGCCCCGACGGAACCCGGACCCCGATCCCAGGCAATCGTCTCGCCACCAGCCAGATCGACCCCGTTGCCAAAGCCGTGCTCGGCTACTATCCGCTGCCCCGGACGCTCGGTGACGGACCGGCCCACATCAACAATTTCCCTTATCCTTCGCGCTGGATCGCCAGCTTCGACCAGTTCGCCGGACGCACCGACGTCTCCATCAACAACAGCAACAAGATCTTCTTCCGCTATGGCGAGAATCCGTTCCAGGAATATCGCGCCATCGTCTTCGGGCTCGACAATCCGGGCGAGCCGACGGGCAACGCGCCCCTGCTCCGCAACGGACGCAACCTCGTCATCAACTACACCTCCACGCTCAGCCCCACGATGACGTTCGACCTTCGCACCGGACTCAGCCGCTGGGAAGAAGCGGGCGGCAGCACGCTCGGCGCCGGCTTCGATCCGAAGAAGCTCGGCCTCGATCCCGCTCTGGTGGGCCAGTTCACGCGCTTCCAATTCCCGCGCTTCGACATCCAGGACTTTCAGTCGGTCGGCTCCGACGCCTTCGGACCCGGCACCATGGATACCTACAGCCTGCAGCCCAACCTCAACATGGTTCGCGGCAAGCACTTCCTCAAGTTCGGCGCCGAAGGCCGCCTCTACAACCGCAACGAGTCCGGCCGCGGATATCCCTCCGGCCAATTCTCCTTCACCAAGAACTGGACTCAAGCCAACGCCAACCGCGCCGACGCCGTTTCCGGCAACGGACTCGCCACCATGCTGCTCGGCCTTCCTTGGACTGCACAGGTGCAGAAGAACATCGACCCCGCCTACCGCCACTACTACTGGGCCGGGTTCATCCACGATGACTGGAAGATCAACCAGAAGCTGACCCTCAATATCGGCCTGCGTTGGGACCTCGAAACCAACAACTACGAGCGCTATGACCGCAACCTGCTCGGCCTCGACTACAACGCCACCAGCCCCATCGCCAGCCGCGTCCAGGGCCTCAGCCTCAAGGGCGTGCCGCTGTTCGCCGGCAAAGACGGCCAGATGCGCACCGCCTTCACCAACGATAAGAACAACTGGCAGCCGCGCGTGGGCGTCGCCTACAAGCTGCGCGACAAGTGGGTGCTCCGCGGCGGTTACGGACTCTACTATCTCGGCCAGGACGAGAACGGCTTCACCAACGGCTTCAGCCGCACCACGTCAGCAGTTGTGAGCACCGACGGTCTCACGCCGCTGCCTGGATTGACTACCGGCAACGCCTTCATCGGATTGCCCGGCGGCAAACTCCTGGACCCCATCGGATCGAGCCTTGGCGCGCTCAGCTTCCTGGGTGAAGGCCTCCCTGGAAACTACCTCAATCGTCAACTGCCCTATTCGCATCAGTATTCGTTCGACGTGCAGCGCGAACTGCCCGGCGGCTATCTTTTCGAGATCGGCTACTCGGGCAACCTGACACGCGCGCTTCCGGTGGGCTTCAACGCCAACTACGTTCCCGCGAGCGATCTCGCCCGCCGCACCGCCACCGGCGCCATCGACACGGCCTACTACACGGCGCAGGTTCCCAACCCCATGGCCGGGCTGATCCCGAACAACGCCGCACTCAACGGAGCCACGATTCAGCGCCAGATCCTGTCGTTCGCCTATCCGCAGTACGCGGGCGTCCAGTTCTTGAACGCGCCCGTCGGACGCAATCGCTTCGACGGCATGCAAGTCAAGGTCACCAAGCGTCTCTCTCACGGACTGAGCTTCCTGAGCAGCTACTCGATCGGCAAGAACCTCGAGCAGACCCGCATCCTCAACGCGCAGGACTTCTCGGTGAGCAACTGGCAGAACACGAAGCTCGTGAAGGAGTCGAACCAGAACATCGACGCGCCGCAGAAGTTCGTCATCGCCGGCTTGTACCAATTGCCGTTCGGCAAGGGCCAACGCTTCGCCGGATCCGCCAACCGCATCGTGAACGGCGTCATCGGCGGCTGGCAACTCGCCTTCGACGTTACCTACCAGAGCGGCTGGGTGGTCGACTATCCAAACGCACCGCAGAACGCTGCTGGAAGCGCGAAGCTCGATCCAGGCCAGCGCACCGTGGCGCGCTGGTTCAACACGTCGCTGTGGCGCACCGCCGATGGCCGCCCCGTGGCGACGCAGGAGCCCTTCACGCTCCGCTCGTTCCCCTTGCGCTTCGGCGATGTCCGCCGCCCGGGCTACGAGAACTGGGATACGTCGCTCTCGAAGTTCTTCCCCATCACCGAGAAGATGAAGCTCCAGTTCCGCTTCGAGATGGTGAACATGATGAACCACCCGTGGCTCGCGAACATCCAGTCAGTGGATGTGACGAACCCGGGCTTCGGACAGTTGAATCCGACCCAGGGCAACCTGCCGCGGTTCATCAAGCTGGTCACGCACTTGAACTGGTAACTCAATGTAGAGCGGGCTTTGGCCAGGGCGGGACTTCAAGCCCCGCCCTCAATTCCAAATGTTCCGTTACCTTGCACCCTTGTACTACTATCCTTCAGTTTCTTCGCCGGCCGCGAAGATTTTGGACCCAGAGTGTGGGGCAGGCTTCAGCCTGCGCGGGACTTCAGTCCCGCGTCCGATACGGGCGCATGCGGTCATGGAACGCGCCCTTCGTTCACATGCCGGCTGTGCAATGACGATCTCGGATTGCGGCTCTGCCGCGATGCGGGGCAGGCTTCCAGTCTGCAGCGGGACTTTCAGTCCTGCCCAGCGGCCAAACTAGATCCATCTCTCATCAACGCCGCGAAGCGCCGTTCATTGCGTCAAACAGAGCCGCTTCACAGCGCCTCTGTCATCCCTTGCTCCGCCCCCGCCGGACCATACTTCCCCCGAATCCTCCGCGCCAGCACCGGACCCACCGACCTCGCCAGCGCATCCTCCGCCGCATTCCGCACGTCTTCCAGGCTCCCGAACTCCGTCAGCAACCGCTTGATCGTCATCGGACCAATCCCCTCGATCTCGAGCAGTTCGCTCTTCAGCCGAGCATTCGAGCGCCGCTGCCGGTGGAACGTCACCGCGAACCGGTGCGCCTCATCGCGCACGGTCTGGATCACGTGCAGCACTGGCGAGAAGCGATCCAACGCGATCGGCTCGTCCTCCTGCCCCAGCACGTAGATGATCTCCTCGCGCTTGGCGATCGAAGCCAACGGCTGATTCAGAATCCCCGCCGCCTCCAAAGCATCCGCCGCCGCGTGCAACTGCCCCAAGCCCCCATCGATCAGCACCAACGATGGCATCTTCGCGCCTTCTTCCTTCAACCGCCCATAGCGCCGGCCCACCACCTCGCGCATTGACGCGAAGTCGTCGTTGCCCTCCACCGTCCGGATGATGAACTTACGATAATCCGATTTCTTCATCCGCCCGTTTTCCCAAACCACCATACTCGCCACTTTGTCCGTGCCCTGAATATGCGAAATATCGAAGCACTCGATTCGCTCCGGCGGCGCGGGCAGACTCAGCGTCTCCTGCAGCGCCTGGCGAACCGCATCCACGCTCGGAGCCATCACACGGAAGCGCTGCTCGAAGCTATGCCGCGCATTCGTCTCCACCAGCGACAGCATCGCCTTCTTCTCGCCCCGCAGCGGAGTGTGAATCCGGACCTTGCGTGTCCGCTTTTCGCTCAGCAACTCCTCGAGTAACTCCTGGTCCTCGATTTCGCACGGAACATGGATATGGTCGGGCACGTACCGGCTGTCGAGATACACCTGCTTGAGCAGCGCCGAAATGAACTCGCCCGGTTCGAACTCCACCAGATCTTCCCAGAAGAACTCGCGCCGGTCGACGATGCGCCCATTCCGCAGGTGGAACAGGTTCACCGCCACCAGCGGAGGCTCGGCGTGCATGGCGATGATGTCGGTATTGTCCCCGGAAGCAGCCGCCATCTTCTGCTTCTCGTCCAACTCCTCCACCGTACTCAGCAAATCGCGCAGGGCCGCCGCTCTCTCGAACTCGAGGTTCTCCGCGGCCGCTTCGATCCGCGCTCGCAGTCCCCTGGCCAACTCGCGACTCTTTCCGTCCAGGAACAACCGCACATCGCGCACGGCCGCTGCGTACGCCTCGTCAGTAGTGAGCCCTTCGACGCACGGCCCCAGACACCGGTGAATGTGATACTCCAGACACGGCTGCGGATGCGAGCGCTCGAGGTCCACGCGGCATGACGGCACCTTGAAGTTGCGGTGAATGAAATCCACCACGCGATGCGCCAGATTCCCGGGAAAGTAAGGTCCGAAGTAAGTGCCGCCCTTGCGCAGCCTGCGCGTGACATACACGCGAGGGTGCGCTTCGGTGGTGATCTGAATGTACGGATACGTCTTGTCATCCCGCAGCAGGATGTTGAAGCGCGGCTTGTACTGCTTGATGAGGTTGTTCTCGAGCGCCAGCGCTTCCTTCTCGTTGTCCACCAGGATGTAGTGGATGTCGGTGGCTTCCGAGATCAGCGTCCCCGTGCGCGAGTCCGATAGACGGTCCTCGTTGAAGTAGCTGCGCACGCGGTTCCGCAAGCTCTTCGCCTTGCCCACGTAGAGCACCGTACCCGCGGCGTCCTTGTACAGGTACACGCCCGGCTGCAAGGGGAGCTGAGCGGCCTTTTCGCGGAGATCCATGATGACGCCGGGGAGACTATACTTTGATTGTGACACGCGTCTTGTTGGCGTTCGCGCTCTGCTTCGCCCAACAGCAGAAGTCCTCCCAACCGCAAAAGCAGGAGCAGAAGCAGGAACAGCAGCCCGCCGAGCCTCCGGAAGAAGACAAGCAAGGCCAGGAGAAGGAGTACGCATTCAATCCCCTCCAGGCGGCCAAGGAGATCAACGTCGGCAACTTCTACTTCAAGAAGGGCAGCTTCAAGGCCGCCGCGTTGCGCTTCGAAGAGGCCTCCAAGTGGGACCCCACCAACTCCGAAGCCTTCCTCCGGCTCGGCGACGCTTACGAGAAGATGGGCGACCAGAAGCGGATGCGCGCCGCATGGGAGAAGTTCCTGGAAGCCGCGCCCGACCACAAACGCGCCAACGAGATTCGCCGCAAGATCGGAAAAGGAAAGCCCGCCGCTCATGTCCAAACTCCGCTGGGGAGTCCTGTCCACCTCTAATTTCGCCCAAAAGAAAGTCATCCCGGCCATGCGCGCTTGCAGCCATGCCGAGATCGCCGCCATCGCTTCGCGCGACCTCACTCGCTCTCGCGCCGCGGCGTTGATGCACTCGATCCCGAAGGCCTACGGCTCCTACGAAGAGTTGCTCGCCGACCCCGAGATCGACATCGTCTACAACCCCATGCCCAATCACATGCACGTGCCGTGGTCGATTCGAGCGATGGAAGCAGGCAAGCACGTGCTCTGCGAAAAGCCGCTCGGGCTCTCGGTGGCCGAGGTGCGCTCGATGATCGCCGCGCGGGACCGCGCGGGCGTCAAGGCCGGCGAAGCGTTCATGATCCGGACCCACCCGCAGTGGTCGCGAGGCAAGGACCTCGTGACCCAGGGCGCGATCGGCACGCTCCGCGCCGTGCAGAGCGAGTTCAGTTACTTCAATAACGATCCGGCCAACGTGCGCAATAAGCTCGACATCGGCGGTGGCGGACTCATGGACGTCGGCTGCTACTCGGTGCAGTTGTCGCGCTTCCTGTTCGGCGAAGAGCCGCGCCGCGTCATCGGCCTGCTCGATCGCGATCCCGATCTGCGCGTCGATCGCCTCTGCTCGGCGATGATGGACTTCCCGTCCGGCCAGTCGGTCTTCACCTGCGGCACGCAGCACGTGCCGTATCAGCGCGTGCAGATCCTCGGATCCAAAGGCCGCATCGAGCTCGAGATTCCGTTCAACGCGCCGCCCGACGAAACCGTGCGGCTGCTGATCGACGATGGCTCCGACCCTCGCGGAACAGGCATTCGCGTGGAGACCATCGCGGCCTGCAGCCAATACGCGATCCAAGCGGACGCCTTCTCGCGCGCGGTCCGCGATGGAGGCAGCGTGGCGGTGCCGCTCGAAGATTCGCTCGGCAACATGGCGGCCATCGAAGCGATCTTCCGCTCGGCCGAGTCGGGCAAATGGGAGACGCCCGAACGATGACCGGACTACCCTTGCGAAACCAGATCGGCGACGGCAACGACAAAGACGTCGTCAAGCTCTTCGAGGGATCCGCTCGGCGCATCATCCAGATCACGCTACGCAACGGCGCAGTGCTCGAAAAGCACTCCGCGCCGGTCCCGATCACGATTCAGTGCGTGGCGGGGAGCGGAACGCTGGTCGTGGCGAATCAATCGCTGGGGCTCGTGCCAGGCACCCTCGTGACCCTCGAGCCGGATGAGGTGCACGAAATTCGTTCGAAGCCCGCGGTGTCGATCCTGCTCACGCAATTCGTGCGCTGAGCCGTCTTAGCGAGCGCGAGAGCGCTTCGAAGTCCACGCGAGATAAGGCTTGTAGTCCGAGCTCGGAGGAGCAATCTCGAACTTGCCGTCGAGCCCTTCGCCGTTACGCGCGTAGCTGAGCCGGAATCGTGGACCGGGCTGCCCAGCGTCTGACTCGAAGACCACGCGATCGCGCTCCGGGAAGGCGAGGCTGTACCGGATGACGTGACCCTCGCTGTCGAAGTAGATGGCGCGTGGCGAGCCTCCAGGCGAGTCGAGGTAGATCACCATCAAGTCGTCATGGCGCGGTCCGGAAGCGTAGACGGCCGTGTTGCGGCGGATGATGATCTTGCGATCAAGGTCCGGCTCGAACGAGAAGCCGCCCTGCGCCGCGCCGTTCGGCGTGTCCTTCGGACCCGCGGCGGCGGTCCATTTACCCAGCAGGAAGTCGAGTTTGGCCCACGGCTCCTGGGCAAAGGCCCCGGCGGCGAGCAACCCCGCGAGCAAGATCGTACGCATCACTCCACATGATCGCACCCGCCGCTCGATATCATGAAAGCGCACTGCTCTGGAACTAGTCCGCTCACATCACCTATCAGTCTGGTCGATCTGCGGACTGTACGAGCAAATGGGCCTATTCACCTGCGGACTCGCCAACCACGATCGCGGAGCCATGCTGGCTCTGGCGAGCCTCGGCAAAGCCGCGTTGCCCGAACTCGAAGCCGCACTCGACTCGTTGGAGGCCGCCGGTAACAAGTCACCGTACCGGCTGAACTCCCACGAATTGCTGGAAGCCTACGCGCGCATCCGCGGCCGCGAGGCTCTCCCGAGGCTCGAGCGCATTCGTGCTCGAGATCGCTGGACCAGCGACCGCCCGATACCGATCGCACTTGGACTCACGGCTGGCCGGCGATGAGGACGCATTCCTCGCAACAGTGGGACCAAGCGCTGTCGCCAGTTGGAAGCGAGCATTGGCACGCGAACCGTGGCAATCTCGCCGGGCGCGAATGCTCGGCCCAGGCAAGACGTTCGCGATCGGCTACAAGACCAGCTTCGAGAGTCAACGCACAACCGAGGCAGCGTTCACCCTGCCAGTTCGCCTCGCCGACCGCAAAGGAGCGCCTTGCGCCTCGGCTCCCGTGCGCTTCGTCGGCAAACCGGACACGCGCGACAGATTGATGGATGACGATCCCCTGCCCCTGCTCCAAGCGATCTCGTCTTGCGCGCAACGCTGACGCGGTCCTAATCACGTCACCGGATTCCGCCGATTAGCGAGTGCAGTGGACTCCGACGACACCATGACGGCATCACGCGAAGACTTGGCGCGCGCCCTCGCCACTGCGAACGGATTCACCGTAGACGAACTCGAAACCAACCGTGCGGGCCGTATCGCACCGGCGCAGAATCGCCGGCTGTGGGCCGTCGCGCTTGAACCATTTCGGACGGCGTTGATGGCGCTCGCCGGCTGGCTCGTCTTCCTCGCGATCGTCAGAATCCTCGTTCCACGACTGCTACTGGCTGCGATCGAAAGCGCCATCGGCGTCAGTCTCTACGTGCTGTTCTTCCTCATCACCATCACAACCGCGCTCGCGTTCCTGGGCAAACTGCTGGGCGCGATCCGCATCTCGGCCGATCTCGCGCGCGACGTGATGCAGGAAGGCACCGAATCGCTCGAAGGCCGCGTCAGCATCAGTTCCACCAACGAAGAGCTACACGGCATGGGGGAACTATACGAGACCACCGAAGACCGCTACGGTTACGCGATCGGGAGCGAGGTCTTCCCAGTGAGCGAAGCCGCGTATCGAGCCTACCGCGAGTACTCGGGCTCCACTTGCCGTGTGTTCGTCACGCCGCGCAGCCGCCTGCTGCTTTCCATCGAGCCCGTCAACGTACGCCGAACGGACCGCCGCGTGAAGTGAAGCGCCGGATCGCAACATGAACGTACAAGTACAATAAACCTCCATGGGGGACCCCTCCGCGATTCGGGCCGAACTCGCCCGAATCTCCCAAAGCCGCGCCCTCGGCCAGTCGATTCGGCTGCTCGAATTTCTCCGCTTCACTATCGAAGAAGCCCTGGCCGGCCGAGGCGCCGAACTCAAAGAGTACATCGTCGGCGTCGAAGTCTACGGCCGCAACGCCAACTACAACCCCAAAGTCGACTCCATCGTCCGCACCGAAGCGGCCAGACTCCGCACCAAGCTCGGCGAATACTACGCCGCCGAAGGCAAAGACAACCCCATCCGGATCGTCTATCCGAAAGGCGGCTATGCGCCTTCGGTCGAAGCGCGCCCTGAACCAGCCGCCTCCGAAATCCTCACCGTCGCGATCCTTCCCTTCGTCAACACCAGCGGCAGCGCAGAGGACGAGTACTTCAGTGACGGACTCACCGATGAGTTGATCGCCGCCGTTGGACGCATCCGCAACCTGCGCGTGATCGCCCGCACATCGGTCTTCCAATTCAAGGGAAAGGCCGTCGACGTCCGCGAGATCGGACAGCGCCTCGGCGCGGGCTGGATCGTGGAAGGCACCGTTCGCCACTTCCAGAGTCGCTGGCGAGTTACCGCTCAATTGGTGGATCCGAAGAGCGGTTGCCACTCCTGGTCTGAAACCTACGAGCGCGATTTGCAGGATGTGTTCGCGGTGCAGGACGAGATCACGCGAGCCATCGCGGCAAGCCTCACGCGCGAACTCTCCGGCGAACGCGCGCCGGCCCGGCCCGTCGATCCCGAAGCGCACCGCCTCTACCTCATGGGCCGCTACTGTTTCCACAAGTGGACCGTCGACGAGGTAAACAGAAGCTTCGACTGGCTCGACAAAGCCGTGGCGCGCGATCCGGCTTATGCATTGGCCTGGACCGGGATCGCGAACTCGCATTGCATCCTCGCCACCTGGGGCGTCGCGCCAATGGAGCACATCCCCGCCGCCGAACGCGCGCTGCTCAAGTCCCTTCACCTCGACCCTTCCAGTCAGGAGACGCAGACCATCTACGCGTCCTACGTCAGCGGATTCCAGTGGCAGTGGAGCGAAGGCGAGCGCTTGTTCCAGCCGCTGCTCGAAAGCGGATACTCGCCTGCCTTCCCCATCTACGTGTACACGAATCTGCACCCCACGGGCCGGCTCGCCGAGTCAGAACAGTGGATCCGAAAGTACCTCGAAATCGACCCCTTGAACCTCGGAGCGCACATTCACCTCGGCCGCGTGCTCTACCTGGCCGGGCGGATCGCCGAAGGGATCGAGCAACTCGAAGCGACGCTTCGCCTGGACCCGAGTTTCCGCGAGGCCCATTGGCAACTGGCCTTGGCTCACGAAGCCGCGGGCGACTACGATAAGGCGATGGCGGAATTCGGGCGCGCCATGGCTCTCTCGGGTGATTCGCCCTCGGTCTGGGGATCGCTCGGGCATTGCGAGGCCAAGCGGGGCCGCCTGCAAGAGGCGCACCGCTACCGGAGCTTGCTCGAAGGCGTGGCCGACAAGAGCGTGGCGGCGGCCGGTCTGGCGCTCGTTCACACCGGACTCGGCGACCGCGACCAAGCTCTCCATTGCATCGAGCAATGCTTGGCCATGAAGTCGCCTTTGATGATGCGAATCAAGGCCGACCCCAGGTTCGGTCCGCTGCGGGCAGAGGAGCGGTTCGGGCAAGTGCTCCGCGCCGCGGGGCTTCAAGCGACCTAACACCGCCCTAACCTCCGGCTGACCCCTCCCCACTCCCTCGCGCCACCCGAATCGCCGCACACTTGGAATGCGCCGGACAAACAAGGCCGGCAAATCCAAATCCAAAGGACACACTCCATGCGTAAAATGATTCTGTCGGCGATGATGGCGGCGGTGGCGTTACCACCCGCGACGATGGCGGCGTCGAACAAACTCGAAGGTACCTGGTTGATCAACATCACCTTTGACGGCACGCCCCCTCCCGGATTCCCGGCCAGCTTTCCCGTAATGCACACCTACAGCCCGAGCGGTGAGGCAATCGAATCCTCGTCCATCCCCACCGCGCGCGGAGCCGGCTTGGGCGAGTGGATCAACGTCGGTCCGCGGCAATACCGGATGACGCTCCGCTTCTTCGTCAAAGACAACGCCGGCAACGTGATCGGCTACGCTCAGGTCAAGCAGTGGGAAGAAACCAACGTGGCCAAAACCCGCCTGACTGCGTGCAGGTTCATTGGCCAGATCTTCGCTTTCAGCGGCCAGCAGTTGCTGAACTCCACTGGCTCGTGCGGCGGAACCCGCATCGAAGTGGACACCACGCAGCCCGCTGCAGTGAATCCCACGGCCCTCTCGGCGGCGGACCAGGAGTAAGGAGCAATCGATGTACGACGCGATCATCGTGGGTGCGCGCGTGGCCGGATCGGCCACCGCGCTCCTGCTCGCGCGAAGAGGGATGAAGGTGTTGCTCGTAGACAAGGCATCGTTCCCAAGCGACACCATCTCCACGCACTACGTTCACCAGGCGGGCATCGCCCGGCTGAATCGCTGGGGACTGCTCGATCGCCTGCGAGCGACTGGCTGCCCTCCGATCACCCGCACTGGTTTCGACTTCGGCGCGTTCGCCTTCGCCGGCTCGGCTCCGGCGGCGGAAGGCGGAATCACCGAAGCCTTCGCGCCCACGCGTATCGTTCTGGACAAACTGATGGCTGACGCAGCCGTGGAAGCCGGATGCGAGCTTCGCGAAAACTGCGCCGTGGAAGCACTGTCCTCGGGCGGCGGACGCGTCACCGGCATCCGGGGAAACGGCTTCACCGAGCAAGCCGATATCGTCATCGGCGCCGACGGCATGCATTCCCTGGTCGCCCGTCTCACTGACGCGCCGCAGTACGATCTCCGCCCAGCGCTTACCTGCGTCTACTACGGGTATTGGAGCGGAGTGCCGGAAACCTGCACCGACATTCGGATTCACGAGCGGCACTCCACGCTCACCTTCCCAACCAATGGCGGACTCACCATGGCCATTGTCTCGACGGCGATCTCGGAGTTCCCGCGGATCCGGCTCGACCATCAAGCTGCCTACCTCGAGGCGATCCCGGACAAGGTCCGCGTTGGCCGGCTCGAGTCTCGCGTGTACGGGACAGCCGATCTCGCCAACTTCTATCGGAAGCCGTATGGTCCCGGATGGGCGTTGGTAGGGGACGCGGGATTCCACAAGGATCCACTGACGGCGCAAGGCATCACCGACGCCTTTCGCGACGCCGACATGCTCAGTGAAGCGCTCACCGGAGGCCGATCTCGGGAGTCAGCCCTCGAGCGCTATGAACAGCAGCGCAACGCGGCCACTCGCGCGATGTACCAGCTCACCTGCGAGCGCGCGTCGTACGAGCCACCGCCGGAGCCCGTGCAGCGACTGCTCTTCGCGATTTCGAAGAACCAGGAAGCCGCGGACCGGTTCGCGGGCATCGACGCGGGAACCGTGCGAGTGGAGGACTTCTTTCACCCCGACAGCGTCCAACGAATCCTCGCGCGTGCCCTTTGACGCGCCTCGTGTGGGGCAGGCTTCAGCTTGCGCGGGACTTCAGTCCCGCTGCCGGAGTTCGCGTCGCCCCCCCAGGCGAGTAGCAGGGTTCGGGTCCGCCGTCAGGGTGTGCGTTAGAGCTTGAACTTGCAGACGATGCCGACGTCGTCGCAATACCACATCCAACCGTTCCAAATGGTCATGCCGTGCGGCAACGGATCGTTGTCGGCAAGCTGGATCTTCTCCACCATCGCGCCCGTATCCGGATCGTGCTTGAAGAAGGCGTTCAGGTTCGAATCCGTCACCCAGAGATACTTGCCTTCCCAACCGATCCCGTGCGGCCGATTTCCCGCCGTCGGGAACTGCGCTTCCACCACCCAACTCTTCGGATCGATCCGGTACACGTGGCGTGAAGGCGGCACGCAGAACCACAGCTTCCCATCGCGCCACTCCTGGCCGTGCGCACCAGTCCCAGGAGCAGTGGAACTGACTTTGCCCATCTGGAATCCACCAACGCGCGGCGCTGCGCCCGCTTTCGTTGGACGAGCCGGAGTCACCTGCCGCATGTTCTCCGGCACCGGACTGGACCGCGCAGGCGCATCGCCCATCATTTGGTAGATCACGCCGGCGCCAGGAGTGAAATGCCGCTCGATCGCCTTCCCGGTGTTCGCGTTGCACTTCACGATCTCGCGGCTATATGTAGATCCGATCCAGAGCGCTTCGCCATCGAACGTGATTCCGCTCGAGGATTCCGTTTCGGTTTCGAATCCCTTGATCACCTTGCCGCCCTTGTAGTCGACGAGGTGGGCCTGATTTCCAGGACCCTGGTCGATAATCCAGAGACCATCCTTGGTCGCCTGGAGCCCGTTGGGTTTCGAAGCCGGCGACTTGAATACGATCTCCACCTTGCCGGCTTTGCGTACCGGGATGCGGTCGAGCCGCGCCGCCGCGCTGGCAACGGCGTTCATCGCCGGAACGGCCGCCGCCACTGTGAAGAAGTCTCTGCGTTTCATACGAACCTCCCGGAGGTCAAGAGTATCTCGATCGACCATCATAGTGGAGGCGCGGTCGCGAGGCAAGGACGCCTACGCCGTCTCTTGCGCCGCCGCATGATCGCGTTCGAAGTGCCGCAGGATTCCGTATACCAACACCACCGCGCCCACTCCGTAGAGCCCCGCCGTGAACGCCATCAAGCGATCCACGCCGACCGTGTCGCGAGCCCATCCGCCCAAGTACGGCGCGAATCCGGACATGCCCGCGCCGAGGAAATTCAACAGCCCGATCGTGGAAGCTCGCAGCGCCCGCGGGACCACATCGTATGCCGCCGCCACTTGGTTCGCCGAAACAAAGCCCGCGAAAAATCCGAAGCCCATCACCGCCACACGCGTGATCGCGAGCGTCGGTGCGGCGCCGACCATGTAAAGGAACGGTCCCGCCGAGACGAACGCCACGAGCACGATCCAGTAGCGCGCCGAATGCCGCTTCGGATAGAAGTGGTCGGCGAGCGAGCCCCCGACGAAGAGTCCCGACAGCGTTCCGATCTGCGGATACACGCTCGCTTCGAATCCGGCACGGCTCATGCCCAAATGGAACTTGTCTCCGAGAAATGTGGGCAACCATGTGTAGACCAGAAACAGCGCGAACGTCGCGATCGCCACGAACGTGGTCACCACGAGCAGCGTGGGAATGCGGAACAGGCTGAGGAATCCCGCGGCGCTCATCGCCCCGCTCGATTCGCCCTGGCGAATTTTCTCCGGCAGTCGCGACAGGAACAACCACAGTGGCACCGCGAACGCGATCCCGAACGCGCCCAGAATCCAAAACGACGCGCGCCAGTGAAAATGTTCCGCGACGAATCCACTCAGTGAGCCCCCGGTGGCGACGCCCGCCATCTGACTCGTGGCGAAAATCGCCATCGCCTTGGACCGGCTCTCGGGACCATGTGCGGCGGCGATCAACGCGGCCGCGGCTGGAAAGAACATCGATTCTGAGACACCGAGCAGCGCCCGGCATGCGAGCAGGAACATCCCATTCGGCGAAATGCCGGAGAGCACAGTGAAAAAGCTCCAGATGGCGAGGCTGCCCACCACGAGCTTCGGCCGGGGCCAACGGTCACCGAGCACGCCAGCCACGGGTGAGCACAGACCGTAGATCCAAAGGAACAGCGCGCCGGTGAGCCCCAGCACCTGATTGCTGTATCCGAATTCCTTTTGCAGCGCGGGGAATAACGTGTAGACAACTTGCCGGTCGGCGTGATTGAGCGCGTAGCAAACCCAGAGGAAGCCGATGAGCAACCATGCGGGATCGCGTGGCGCTCTCATCTCAAACCTTGTACCGCGCGAGCTTGGCTTCGTCGAGTTCGACCCCGAGGCCCGGAAGGTCGGCCGGGCGCACCCCGCCGTCTTCGATCTTCAGACGGTCCATCACCACATCGTCCTCATACGCAATGGGACCGAGTATGTCACACGGGAACTCCTCGGCGCCAATGCCCGGCGTGGCCATCGCGAGATGAGCCATCGCCGCACTCGCGATCCCGAGTTCGAGATTGCTGCCCACCGTACAGGTGAGTCCCGCCGCTTCGGCCACCGCGGCGATCTTGCGCGCAGGTCCGATGCCGCCGCCCTTGCCCACGTAAACGGAGAGAATGTCCGCCGCGCCAGCGCGCACCAGCGCCATCGCATCCTGCAGCGTGTAGACGCTCTCGTCGGCCATCACCGGCACCGGAACGTTCCGCCGCACATCGGCCATCCACGCCGTGTCGAGCGGAGCCACCGGCTGCTCGGCGAAGTAGATTCCGCATTCGTCCGCGAGCCTGCGAATCATGCGGATCGCCACGCGCGCGCTCCATCCACCGTTGGCGTCCACGCCGAGCGGGAACTTCTCACCGAACACCTGCCGCGCGGCTTTCACGCGCGCCACGTCCGCCTCTTCCGCGATCGCGACCTTCACTTTCGACGCGCGCAAACCTTGGCTCAACGCGAACTCGGCCAGGCGCGCCGCGCGTTCGGGTTCTGCGCCCGAGATCGACATCTTCACTGGAACTCGCGGACGCACCGCGCCGCCGAGCATGCGATAAACAGGGAGCCCGGCGGACTTGCCGAGAATGTCCCACAGCGCCATCTCGACGCCTGACTTGGTGAACGGATTGGCCGCCACCACGCGTCGCATCTTCATCGTCAGCGCTTCGATCTGGCGCGGATCCTCGCCTGTGAGCGAAGGCTCGATGTACTGGCGAATCATGTTCGCCGCGCTCACCTGATCTTCTCCGCTCCAGACCGGCGTGCAGGAAACTTCGCCCACGCCCGTGATGCCCTCGTCGGTGTGGACGCGCAGGATCAGGAATGGCGACACCAGGTGCGCGCCCAAGCTCGAACGAATCTGGAACTCCGGGCGAATGGGCACCCGCACCGGGATCGTTTCAATAGAGGTGATCTTCATCTCAGGAAACTCTGTATTGTTCCACGGCTGCCTCGTCCACTTCCACGCCGAGTCCAGGGCCTTCGGGAATTCGCAATGCGCCGTCCTCGAGCTGCAACCGGTTCCGCACCAGCGCGCGGCTGAGCGGACCTTGCGAAGTACTGAACTCAACGTAGGCGGCGCGGCGCTGGAATGCGATCAAGTGCAGCGAGGCCGCGGTCAGCAGATCGCTCGACCACGAATGGGGAATCACGAGCACGTTCGCCCGGTCCGCCATGTGAACGATCTTGCGTGCCACCGTGAATCCGCCGCAACGCGTCAGATCGGGTTGCACCACATCGATTCGAGCGCGCTCGATCAACTCACGAAAGCCCCACTCGGTGGCTTCCTGCTCACCGCAAGCGATCTGCGTGTCCACAGCCTCGGCCACGCGGCGGTATCCGTCATAGTCTTCCGGATGCAACAACTCCTCAACCAAGAATGGCCGGAATTGTTCTATTGACTTCACCACCTGGATCGCCTGCTTCGGCGTGCGCTCGCGGAACCATCCGGTATCGACGAGCAACTGGCGCTTGGGTCCCAGCGCTTCGCGCGCCGCTTCCACCAGCCGCACGTCGAGATCGGGATCCTTTCCGAACACGCCCCAGCCGAACTTGACCGCGGTGAAGCCTTCGTCGATGTAGATCTGTGCGGCTTCCCTCATCGCCTCCGGAGTGGCGCGAAACAGCGTGCTGGCGTAGGCGGGAATGCGATCGCGCCACTTGGCGCCGAGCAGGATGTGCACGGGCTGGCCGTAGAATTTTCCCGCGATGTCCCACAGCGCGATGTCGATCGCCGAGATCGCTTGAATCGCCACGCCGCGGCGGCCGTAGTAGATGCTGCCGCGATACATGCGGTACCAGAGGCGCTCGGCTTCCAGCGGATTCTCGCCCACCAGCAGCGTACGCAGCCCGTCGAAGCACTCCATTCCTTCGTCTTCGCTCCACTTGGGCGCGTCCACGCAGGCCTTGGCGATAGAAGCGCAGGTTTCCATGTCTGACCAGCCCGTGATGCCGGCGTCGGTCGAGACCTTCACCAAGCCCATGTAGGTGGGCCCGAGCGGTTCCTCGGAACTATCGGGGGCGTTGTAGAGCCCCTCGGACTTCAAAACAAAAAGCTCGACGTTCGTGATTTTCATCAGGCGCCCAATACGGACCACTCGACGCTCTCGGCCACTACGAACAGCGTTTGTCCTTTGAGGGGGCGTGCGCTCAAGTGCATCATCATCAGGTACCCGGCGCGATGCGCGCGGATCTCGAGCGGCGGAGCGCTGTGATCGGAAAAATCGTGCAAGCGGCCAACGAGTTCGCCCGCCTCCACGGCATCGCCTGGATCGTGCGCCGGTTCCCAAACGCCATCGCGCGGACACGGGCGATAGTCGTCGAGCTTATCCGCGCAGACCAGACGCGGCGGCGCCGATCCCGCCGGGCGCACCTTTGTGATCTCGCCGCTCAGCATCCCATAGTGACGCAGCACGTTCTTCACGCCTTCCACGCCATGCCGGACCCCGTGCCGGCTCGTCGTCTCGCCGCCGCCGAATTCGCTGCCGATCGTGATCTTGCCTTCGGCTTCCGCTTCATCGGTGAGGAGACCCGACGCCATCGTGGACGCGTAGATCATCACGTACGGTGGATCGAAGAGCTGTGACACGCGAGCGATCTCCGCGCGCTGCGCGGGATCGGGAATCGGGTGGAACGAGGTGCAGATCGGGAACGCGCCTTCCTTGCCGCCCGAATGGATGTCGATCACTACATTGCCGAGCGGAAACACGCGCGTCTTGACGAAGTTCGAGATCCGGTATGAAATCGTGCCACGCGGGCTGCCGGGAAACGCGCGGTTCATGTTCACGCCATCGAGCGGCGACGTGCGCGAGTTCGCATTGCACGCGCTTTCGCTCAACTGGGGCATCAAAATCACACGTCCCGAGATTTGTTCCGGGTCGAGTTCGTTGCACAGCCGCTTCACCGCGATCTGGCCCTCGTATTCGTTGCCGTGCGTACCCCCGAACACGATCACTCCATTCTGATTCGGACCGCGGAGCCCGTTGATCACGGTCAGCGGGACTACCGAGTAGCCCCACGTTCCATCCAGATGGAACGCCACTTGATAGTGATGCTTGCCGGGGCGGGAGAAGTCGATGTGCGAGGGGTCGTAAATGAGTTCTGGCATCAGGCAATTCCTAGAATGCGAAGCGAATCGCGTTCGAACATGGCTTCCATCTTGTCCATATCGAGCCGGGGAAGTTTGGTGCCCTCCAGCATGTCATTGAGCGCGCGCATGCCTTTGAGGCTCGCGTCCACGGTGGTGAACGGATAGTCGCTGCCGAAGAGAATCTTGTTCCACACGCCGTACTCTTGCACCAGCATCAGGGAATGATAGAGCTGGAACGGCCGATAGTGCAGTGCGGAGCAATCGGCGTAGAGGTTAGGATGCTTGCGGATCGTCACCACGCACTCGCCTTCGTAGGGATGCCCGATGTGAGCAAGGATCATCTTCACATCGGGAAATCGAATCGCCACGTCGTCGAGCAAGCGCGGCAAGGTACAGCGGAGCGGCGCCTGCGAAACGAAGGTGGTTCCCGTGTGCAACAAAACCGGGAGATTATGTTTCGTCGCGTAGAACCACAGGTAGTCAAGCTTGGGATCGTTCGGTTCGAACCCCGCATACATCGAGAGCAGCTTGATGCCTTTGAACTTCAGGTCCTGGTGGCCTTCGATCAGTTCATCCTGCCAGCCCGGCTGCGTCGGATCGACGCACAGAAACGGGACCAGCTTGTCGCGATGCTGCTTCACGTAGGCAGCCACGTCGTGGTCGGAAACCCAGATGCCGGAGAGCTTGGCCTTGCCCCCAAACACCACGGTTTTCGCACAAGTGGTTGCCGCTGCGGAATACTCTTCCCAGCGCACCGTGAGGTCGACTTCCTTGTCTCCGCGGGCGCGTTTCGCCTGGTTGCGAAAGTCGTCGTTGAAGTGCTTGGGGTACTCCCAGAAGTGGCTGTGGACGTCGATGAGCACGCATCACAGCATATCGCATGGCGTCAGCAAGAGACACCCGCTCGGCCGCGCTAAGATCAGGTAATTTGCGCCTTGAAGACTCTTCGCTTCGTTCCGGTGCTTTTGCTCGTTGCAGCAACTGCCTCGTGCCGTAGGGCCGGCGGCGTCCACGCCACAGCAAGTTCGGGAATCCCAAGCACGCTTTCAACTCTCAGTGACCTCGAGGACAAGCGGATCGCCGTGCAACTCGGCACTTCCTATGATCTTTGGGCCACCGGCGCCTTCCCTCGCGCTCAGGTGCTGCAGTTCAACTCATTCCAGGAAGTGGTGCTCGCCGTCAGCGCCGGCAAGGCCGACGCCGGTCTAAGCGACCTCGATACGTTCAATGAAGTGAAGCGCGCCAACCCCGCGCTGGTGGCCTTCGGCAAGCCCATCTTCACCTCAGAGGTGGCGGCAGGCTTCGCAAAGTCAAAACAGGAACTGCGATCCTCGTTCAACGCGTTCCTGAAGGGCATTCGCCAAGACGGAACCCACGCCGGCATGCTGAGCCGCTGGATGACCGAGCACAACACGCACATGCCCGACATCCCATCATCGAACAAAAAGGGGACCCTCACCGTCGGCATCTCGAGCGGAGGCTTCCCCTTCGCCGCCGTGCAGGATGGCGTCCTCTCGGGCTTCGACATCGAACTCGCCAGGCGCTTCGCCGCCCGCATCGGCAAGGAATGCCGGCTCGCGGACTACGACTTCGGTGCGCTCATCCCCGCGCTGGTAAGCGGCAAGATCGACATGATCGTCGCCGACATGTTCGTCACCGCCGAGCGCAGGAAGCAGATCGATTTCTCGGATGCCTACTTCGAGCAGGAGTCGGTCGCCTTTACGCGCACCGAGCGAACGGCGGCTCGCAGTGACAACGCAGCCGAACGCGGCGAGCGCTCGCTCCCCGAGCGAATCGCCGGGAACTTCCGCAGCAACATCCTCGCCGAGCAGCGCTACCTGCTGCTCTGGAGCGGCTTGCAGTCGACCGTGCTCATTTCGGTTCTCTCCACGATCCTCGGCACGGCGCTCGGAGCCCTTGTCTGCTTCATGCGGATGTCGCATCGCGCGCTGGTCCGCGAACCGGCTCGCTTCTACATCGCGCTGCTGCGCGGCACGCCGATCGTGGTGCTGCTGATGATCGTCTTCTACGTGGTGTTCGGTTCGGTGGACATCAACCCCGTCGCAGTCGCCATTCTCGCATTCGGATTGAACTTCGCCGCCTACGTCTCCGAGATTTTCCGCTCCGGCATCGAGGGCATTGACCCCGGACAACGGGAAGCCGGCATCGCCATGGGCTTCTCGCCGCTCCAAACGTTTTCCTACATTTTGTTTCCGCAGATGCTCCAACGGACCCTGCCTGTCTACAAGGGCGAGTTCATTTCGCTCGTGAAGATGACCTCCGTCGCCGGCTACATCGCCGTGCAAGACCTTACCAAAGCCAGCGACATCATCCGCAGCCGCACTTTCGATGCATTCTTCCCGCTGATCACAGTCACCGCGTTGTACTTCGCGATCGCGTGGGCGCTCACACAAGGCCTGCAGTACCTGGAGCGCCGCGTCGATCCCAAGCTCGCGCGGAGAATGGTGGCGCGGTGATCAAAGTCGAGCATCTGACGAAGGCCTTCGGCGACCTCATCGTGCTACGCGATGTCAACGCCGAGATCCAACGAGGCGAAGTCGTCTCCATCATCGGACCATCGGGCGCGGGCAAGAGCACGTTCCTCCGGTGCCTGAATCTTCTCGATCGCCCCACGAGCGGATCGATCTTCGTCGACGGCGCCGACATCCTCGATCGCCACACCGATGTCTCCGCCATGCGCCAGAAGATGAACATGGTCTTCCAATCGTTCAACCTCTTCGCGCATCTCTCGGTTCTCGACAATCTCACCCTCGCGCCTGTCAAGCTCCGTGGGCTCGCGCGCGAAGCAGCGGAACAAAAAGCAATGGACCTGTTGCGCATGGTCGGGCTTGGCGAGAAGGCTTCCAGTTTTCCAGACCAGCTCTCGGGAGGCCAAAAGCAGCGCGTCGCCATCGCACGCTGCCTTGCCATGGATCCGGAGATCCTGCTCCTCGACGAACCGACCTCCGCCCTCGATCCAACCATGGTGAGCGAGGTTCTCGCCGTCATCCGCCGGCTCGCGCGCAACGGCATGACTATGGCGATCGTCACGCACGAGATGGACTTCGCGCGCGACGTATCCAGCCGCGTGTTCTACATGGACGAGGGAACTATCTACGAGTCAGGCACGGCCGCCGAGATTTTCGACACGCCCGCACGCGAGCGTACCCGCGCCTTCATTCATCGAATCCGCAGCTTCCACCGGCGGATCACTTCGGCCGACTTCGATTGGTATGCGCTCAAGGCGGAAATCGAGCGCTTCGGCGAGCGGCAGTTCCTCTCGCGCGAGCAGCGCGATCACGTGGCGCTGATCGCGGAGGAACTGATGCTGCTTCACCGACGCCATGTCCGCGAAGGCTCGGTGGACCTCACCATTTCACATTCGGAAAAGAAGGGCCGCGTCGAGATCGCAGTGGAGGCTCCAGCGGGCGCAGGCAACCCGCTCGAGCAGTCGACTGAGGATCCCGGTTTGGGATCAGCCATCGTGCATGGATTTTCCGAGTCCGTGGCGCATCGCATCGAGAACGGCCGCAGCCGGCTCGAGATCGTGGTCAAGTCCGCGCCGGAATCATAGGCTTGGCGCGACCTGATCAGCCGCATCCTTCGATGTCATCACCGGCACGATCTCGAAGTCCACGAGGTCACTCCAATTCGCCACCCTTGAATCGAGCAAGCCGCGATCATGCGTCTCCATCAATTGGAAGCATCTCGTCAATTCTGCATCCACCCTACTCGAAACGTAGGTCACGCCTTCCGGCGCCATCCTTCCCCGGTCACGAAACCGCCGGTAGACCGGCACAGCGTCGCCGCCCTTGAAATTCTCGATCACCATGTACAACCGGGACGTCATGGCTTGATCTTCGCCAGATAGATTGACGCCTTTCCTTCATGCGAGCTGTAATAGAGCGTCCACAGCAACCCCTCGTGCCACACGAATCCCGGATAGGAGCTGTCACCATTGCTCGGCAGTACAATCTCTGGCTGATACCCCGCCAGCGTCATCGGCGCCACCATCGTCTTGTTCCCCTCTGGCGTGTAGTAGCGGCCACCGGCCCACATCTTTCCGCCCGGAAGCACGATGAAGTTCGGACCACCGATCCGATGCCCCGCCGGACTCCACTTCCACTCCGTGTACGGTGCCTTCGCGTGCCCGATCCACGCTTGACGATCATCCACTTCGCGCCGCATCAGCGCCACCATCGTTCCATCTTTGAGGAATCGTACGGTGGTCTCATCGCCACCCGGGACCTTCAGTTCCACCACCTGCTTCCAATGCAATCCATCGTCACTCGTGACCAGCGCCTGCTGTCTCGGATAATCCTTGCGCTCCACCGCGGTGCCGAATTTCGTCACGCCCCAGGCCTTGCCGCGAAACCACGTCACGCGCCACAACCAGTGAGAAGATTCCAGCACCTTGGCTGGAGCAGTGAAATGAACGCCGTCCTTCGAGAGCGTCACCCGAGGCTGCCGTCCGCCGAACTCGGCGTTCCGATAGATCGATCCGCCGGCTACGATCATCAAGCGGCCATCGGCCGTGATCGAAAGATGCGGATCGCGCAAGTCCACGCCCGCCTCCTCCACCAGCGCCATCGAGCGCCACTCGTCTCCGTTCTTCGAGGCGATCACACGCAGCTTGCCGTCATCCTCGAGCACCTTGCCCGTTGCCACGTGCTGCTTGCCCTCGCGGAACACCGCGAACCATTCCCCACGGAAACGAATGATGTCGCCGAACGCGGAGTGAGGAGCCTGGTCCCAAATCTTGCGCACAGAGACCAGTTCCGCCGCTGGCGCGCAAGCGGCGACGAGAGCAATGGCGAACAAGAGGCGCGAATGCATCTCGACATCCTATCGCGATGCGGGTACGCGCGGCGATCTGGTAGCATTCTCGAGTGCGCAGTTTCACCGCTGTTTCCATTTCGCTCGTCGCGTCAGCTCTCCTATTCGCGCAGACCCCGTACTATCCGGGACCGCACGATGACTGGGAACACCGCACGCCTGCGCAGGCCGGCTTCAACGCGAGCCAGCTCGACGAGGCGATCGCCTTCATCAAGAGCAAGGAATCGAAGAAGCCCCGCGATCTGCGCAGGAGTCACGATCTCTCCTTCGGCCGTGAACCCTACGGCGAGCCGCTCGGGCCGTACAAGACTCGCGGCGACATGACCGGCGTGATCCTCAGCGGCGGCTACATCGTCGCCGAATGGGGCGAGCCATGGCGCGTCGACATGACGTTCAGCGCCACCAAGAGTTATCTCTCCACTACGGTCGGCCTCGCCGTGGAGCAAGGGCTCATCCGCTCGATTCACGATCCCGTGGGTCGCTACGTCACCACCGGCGAATTCGATTCACCGCTGAACGCAAAGATTACCTGGGATCATCTCCTTCGCCAAACCAGCGACTGGGAAGGCACGCTTTGGGGCAAACCCGATTGGGCGGACCGTCCGCCTGCCGGCGCCGATGCGCTCGAAGCCTATCGCAACCGCAAGCACGCCGAGCCCGGCACAACGTACAAGTACAACGACACGCGCGTGAACCTGCTCGCGTACGCGGCGCTCCAGGTGTGGCGCAAGCCACTGCCGCAGGTGTTGAAGGAGCGCATCATGGATCCGATCGGAGCTTCCAACACGTGGCGCTGGTACGGATATGAGAACTCCTGGGTGAACGTCGACGGCGTGATGGTGCAGTCGGTCGCGGGCGGCGCGCACTTCGGAGGCGGCATGTGGATCTCCGCGCGCGATCACGCCCGCTTCGGTTTGCTGACGATGCGCAAGGGCAAGTGGAAGGGTCGCCAATTGATCTCCGAAGAGTGGGTGAAGCTCGCGCGCACACCGACTCCCGTGCAGACTGGCTACGGGTTCATGAACTGGTATCTGAACACCGATCGCAAGATGTGGCCCAGCGCGCCCGAGTCGGCATTCGCGCACATCGGCAACGGCACGAACATGGTGTTCTGCGATCCCGAGCACGATCTCGTGATGGTGCTCCGCTGGTTCGATGGCGACGCATTTGACGCCTTCTACAAGAAGGTGCGCGCAGCCATGACGGGCCTCCAGCACTGATCAAACGATCATGTCGCGGATGCTGATCGCGACGAGCGCAAGCGTGAGTCCGATCATCAGCACTACCGCGGCCCAGGCCACCACGTTGTACCACGCGCTGTTCACCCACTCCTTCATCACGCGCTGCTTGTTCACCAACAGGATCATGAAGATCAGCACCAGCGGCAACAACGCGCCGTTGATCACCTGGCTCAACAGGATCATCCTCACCAGCGGAAATCCGGGAATGAGGATCACGCCAGCGCCGATTACGATCAGCCCCGTAAACAGCCAATAGAAGATCGGCGCTTCGCGAAATCGCCGGTTCACACCGCTTTCGAAGCCCAAGCCTTCGCACACCGTGTACGCCGTGGAGAGCGGCAGAATGCATGCCGCGAAGAACGAAGCATTCAGCAATCCCGCGCAGAAGAGAAGATACGCCCACTTGCCGAACGGCTCGAGCCCCTTCGCTGCGTCCGTCGCGTTGGCGATGTCTTGCGGCTTCACGCTCCAGATCGCACCCGCGCAGGCCACGATGATGAAGAACGCGATCACGCTCATCACCACGCAGCCGACGATCACTTCGATCCGCGACTCGGCATACTCTTTCGCGGTGACGCCCTTCTCCACCACGGCCGCCTGCAGATAGAACTGCATCCACGGCGCAACCGACGTGCCCACCATTCCGATCAGCATCGTCAAATAGCCGGGCTCGAACATCACCACCGGACGGACGCTATCGATCGCCGCCTGCTTCCAATCGGGCTTCACCAGGACGCCAGAGATGATGTAGCAGATATAGAGCGAGCACGCGAACAGGAACACCTTCTCCACACTCGCGTAGGTCCCCTTCACGATCAGCATCCAAACCACGATCGCTGCGATGGGCACCGAGATGTATCGCGTCACTCCGAACAACTCCAACGAACTCGCAACGCCGGCGAAATTCGCCATGATGTTGGTAAGGTTCGCGGCCCCAAGCGCCGCCATCGTGAGAAAGGTGACGCGAAGTCCAAACTCTTCGCGGATGAGATCCGATAGGCCTTTCTCCGTCACCGCGCCCATGCGCGAGCACATCTCCTGCGTGACGATGAGCAGCAGCGTGATCGGCAGCAACGTCCATAGCGGCAAGTAGCCGTACTTGGCGCCCGCCTGCGAGTACGTGAAGATTCCACCCGCGTCGTTGTCCACCACGGCGGTGATGAAGCCGGGTCCGATGACGGAGAAGAAGATGAGCAGGTGATGTTTCAGCCGCGAGAGCAATCCATCACCTCTGCCGAATGGCCGTGATTACGTCATCGGCCGTGATGACGCCGGCCAGCGTTCCGTCTTCTTCCACTACGGGAAGCGTCAGCACGTTGTATTTGTCGAAGATCTCGATCACGTCGTCTTCGCGCGCGCCGAGCCGGGCGAAGATCGGGTCGCCATTGAGGAGCGTGCTGAGCGTGGCGTCGCCCTGTGCGGCAAAGAGCCTGGCCACGGGAATCGCCCCCGCGAACTTGCCTTCGCTCGTGGCGAGCAGCGTGTTCCAATCTTCGGGGATGTCTTCCATCGTGCGCAGCGAATCGAGCGCCTGAGCAACGGTAGTGGATACCGGCAGCGCAACGAAATCGGTGCTCATCAGGGCGCCGGCCGTGTCTTCGGGCAAATCCATCAACTCCTGGACCTCGGTCTTCTCCTCGCTTTCCATCTCCTCGAGGATTCCCGCGCTGGTTGCCTCTTCGAGTTCGTTGAGCGCGGCGGCGGCCTCATCGGGCGCCATCTCCTCGAGGATCTCCGCGGCTTTTTCCGTTTCGAGCGACTCGAGAATCGAAGCCTGAATATCGGGATCGACCTCAGTCAGCGTCTCCGCGGCGGCTTCGGGTTCCATCGCCTCGAAGATAGCTTCGCGATCTTCGGGTCCGAGTTCTTCCACGATATCGGCGAGGTCGGCCGGATGCATCTTCTCGAGAAGCTTGGTGGTGATGTTGAGCCGCAGGCGGCGTTGCGGATCGGGCTCCACGATGTTCGCGTACTCCCAGCGAATCGAGTTCACCGAGATGCGCGATTGCAAGCGGCGGACCCATTTGGGAGGCAAGCCCTGCAGCAAGCGGCGAAACACCGCGCGCATTCCCACGTCGACTTCGAGCAACCACAACTCGCGCCCGCCGCGGACATCGAACGTGAGATCGGTAACGCGGACCACCTTGCGGCCCTGCGCATCGATGATTTGCTGATCGAGCAAGTCGCGCACCAGACGGAGCATGTACTCGTCGGCGTGGTACGGCGTGAGCACTTCGTCGCGAAGCCGAATGCCGTCGAGCGAGATCGATTCGATCTGATCATGACGGATGCTGAGCCACGACCATCCGCCGCCGACCAGGAAACGGTCCACGCGTGCGGGGTCGATGACGGGGACGATGGCGGCGTCTTGGATGCGCCCTATTCGCCGGCCGCGCAGGTCGTACACGACGAGCCCGGTGAGCTCGGTGAGATAGAGCAGCGTCGTCTGCATCGGCCGGGTTCCATCATGACTAGTATAAGGTTCGCCTGAGCACACCAAGAGTCCTGGTAGGGCGGACCTGCGGTCCGCGGCGGGACTTGCAGTCCCGCCAATTCAGTAAGGCGAACCGCCGGCTTCGGCAAGCTCCCGGCGGCTTGGCACCAAGTCACGTTCCGGGACGAACGGCTACGGTTGCGCGAAGCCGGTTCGGGGCAGTTATCGAAGCCGTTCGAAGGTCTCCAAATCGATGCCGAGTTGTTCGAGAATCCGATAGAACAAAGGAGGTCCGATGTCGCGTCCGCCGTGTAGGGGAATCGTCGTGGCCCTGCCGTCCTCGTGACGCCACCGTTCGTGACTCCCGGTCTGTCGTGTCCGCTGGAACCCGAGTTTGGCAGCCACTCGTTGCAGTTCGCTGGCTCGCGCGCTAGGCATGCACGATTTCGGTCGTGTCGCGAGGCATCGTCCGGCCAGATGAGCGGTGTTCGTCTTCGATCAAATGGAACACCTTGGCCAGCTCCACTACGGCCTCTTCGGCAGTCGGCATGAGCGCGTGACAACCGGGAATTGCAGGAATCTCAGCAACCCACCCGCTTGGCTGATTTCGATAAATCACTACCTTGTAGTCGTCGAAGCTCACGCCTTCCATTGTAGGCCGCAGCGCGCGAACCGACAGGCCGGCTAATCTCCCGCCGCATGCACCGGCGCCGGCGCATGCCGGAACCTCCGCAGCACCTTCTCCCCAAGGTCATCGAATATCGAATACGCAACCGGCGTCACGATCAGCGTCAGCAACAGCGACAAGCTCTGCCCCCCGATCACGATGATCGCGATCGAACGCCGCTCCTCCGCCCCAGGACCAGTCCCGAGCGCCAGCGGCATCATGCCCGCCACCAACGTCAGCGTGGTCATCAGAATCGGCCGCAATCGGTCCCGATTCGCCTGTAGAATCGCTTCGAGCTTCGGCATCCCCTCGCGGCGCAGATTGTTCGTGTGGTCCACCTGCAGAATCGAATTCTTCTTCACCACGCCGAACAGCACCAGAATTCCCAGCGCCGAATAGAGGTTGAGCGTGTCGTTGAAAAACCATAGCGAGAGGAACCCGAACGGCACCGCCAACGGCAAGCTCAGCAGAATCGTGATCGGGTGAACCAGGCTCTCGAACTGCGACGCCAGAATCATGTACATGAACACGATCGACAGCGCGAACGCCAGCAGGAACTCCGTGAGCGTGCGTGCGAACTCGCGCCCGCGCCCAATGACGGTGGTCGAATACGCAGCCGGCATCTTCATTTCGTCCGCAGCCTTTTGAATCACCGGAAGCCGGTCCCCGAGCGCGAACCCCGGCGCGACGTTCGAGCGAATGCCCACCTGCCGCTGCCGGTCGAGCCCCTCGATGCGATACGCCGAAAGGATCTCTTGGATCTTCACCACGTTGTCGAGCCGCACCAGGCCCGCCTTCGACGACGGCACATAGAGCTTGGCAACTCCATTGAGCGATCCGCGATCGGCGCCCTTCAGCCGCACCTCCACGTCGTAGTCCTCGGCGAGCTTATCGTCGCGGAACCGCGAGACCTCGTCGTCCCCGCCCACCATGATGCGAAGCGAACCCGCGATATCCGAAGCGTCCACTCCCAGGTCAGCAGCGCGCTCGCGGTCAATCGTCACGCGCAACTCGGGCTTGTTCATTCGGAGCGTGGTATCCACGTCGACGAAGCCTGGAGTCTCGAGCGTCTTCAAGCGCAGCGCTTCGCTGTAGCGGTTGAGCGTTTCGAGTTCCGGACCGCGGATCACGAAGTCGATGTCCACCGGCGCCGATCCCTGGTTGATCGTCTGGATATTGGCGACGCGAATGCGAAGATCGGAAAATTTCTTGCAGCGGGCGCGGATTGCCTGCATCACATCGCGTTGCGAGTAGATATTGGTGAACGCCTCCATCGGCTTCCCCTCGAGCGTCTTGTGCCACAGCCGCGAGAGCGAAAACACCCGATCCTCGATGTTCTCGATCTGTACGTACATGCGTCCCGTATTCACCGCTTGCAGGTAACCGGTCCCGACAATCGCCACCGCCTGCTTCACGCCAGGAAGCGTCTTGATCTCTCCGTAGATCTTGTCGAGAACATCGTCCATCGCCGCAAGCGATGAGCCCTCGGGAGCGTTGATGCTCATCTCGAACTCGCTCTCGTCCACGTTGGTGGGGATGTACTCCTGCTTCACCATCTTGTAGAGCGGCACGCCCGCTCCCACCACGCCGAGCGCCAACATCGCAATCACCGCCCGATGGCGCATGGACCAACCGAGCATCACCATGTACCCGCGCTCGACATAGCCGTAGAAACCGCCCCGCGAGTCGCCGTGAGTCGAGACGGTCTCCGCGCGCAGCAGCCGTGAGCTCATCATCGGAGTCAAGCTGAAGCTGACGATGAGCGAAACCAGAATCGCAACTGTCGCCGTCAATCCGAACGAGTAAAGGAAGCGGCCCGAGATCGACGACATGAACGAAACCGGCAGGAACACTACGATCAGACTGAGCGTAGTCGCCATCACCGCGAGCCCGATATCCCTTGTCGCGAGCACCGCTGCCTGCATCGGCGGCAGCTTCTTCTCTTCGATAAACCGGAAGATATTCTCGAGCACCACGATCGCATCGTCGATCACCACGCCCACCATCAGCACCAGCGCCAGCATCGTGATGTTGTTGAGCGTGAAGTTCAGATAGCGCATCGCGCCGAACGTCGCAATGATCGAAGCGGGAATCGCCACGGCGGCGATCACAGTAGCGCGCCAGTTGCGCATGAATACCAGGACCACCAGCGACGCGAGAATCGACCCCAGGATCAGGTGCAACTGCACTTCGTGGAAAGCGTTCTCGATGTAGCGCGACTGATCTTGCACTACTTCGAGCTGACTCCCCGGCGGAAGCAGTTGGCGGATACGCGGCAACCGCGCCTTCACGTTCGAGATCACGTCCATCGTGTTCGCGCCCGATTGCCGCCGGATCTCGAGCGCGATCGCAGGCTTGCCATTGATCCGAGCCGACGTGCGCTGCTCTTTGTGTCCGTCTTCCGCATAGCCGATGTCGCGGATCTTCACCGGCGTACCACGGATCGTAGAAACCACGAGTTCGTTGAATTGTTTCGATCGGGGAAGCGGCCCAGCGTCCGAAGCACCAACTCGCGCGGCCCTTCGTCGACGCGGCCACCGGGAATATCCGAGTTCTGCCGGGCCACGGCGTCGCGCACCTGCAGGATCGGAATCTTGTAGGCCGCCAGCCGGTCCGCATCGATCCAGACATTGATCGCGCGCTTCTGCCCGCCCACCACCAGCACTTGCCCCACCCCGCCCACGGACTCGATCGCGTCCTTCACGTCACGCTCGCCGATCTCATACAACTCACGCGGCGTCAGGTTTCCCGTGAGGATCATCGTCATGATCGGCGAAGCATCCGCGTCGAGCTTCTTGATCAGCGGAGGCTTGGCATCGCGTGGCAACAGGCTGATCACGCCGGCCACCGCGTCGCGAATGTCCTGCGCCGCAACGTCGATGTTGCGTTCGAGCTGGAACGTGACCGTGACCACTGACAGTGACTCGGTCGACGTCGACCGGATATTGTCGATGCCCTCCACCGTGGCCACCGCGTCTTCCACGCGGCGCGTGATCGTGGCTTCCGCTTCTTCCGGCGATGCTCCCGGCAGAATTGTCCGGACGCTGATGATCGGCATATCGACATCGGGAAAGCGATCGATGCCGAGCTTGGTGTAGGAAACACCGCCGATCACCACCATCGCCATGATCAGCATGATGGCGAACACGGGCCGGGCAACGCAGATTTCAGCCAGCTTCTGCATCTACTTCACCTGCACCGCCATGCCTTTGACGAAGCGGTCCGTCGCGTCGAGCGCCACCTGATCACCGGGCTCCACGCCCTGCAAAATTTCCACCATGTTGTCGCGCAATCGCCGGCCAGTCCTGAGCACGCGCTCGTCGAGCACGCCGTTCTTGACGAGGAAGCAACGCTCGATTCCGGCGAAGCTGATGATCGCGCTGAAAGGCAGCGCGATGCCCGTGGCCGCGGGATTCACCGTGATGGTGGCTTCGGCAAACGAACCCGGCCGCAGTTTCCCATCCTGATTCGGAATCTCGCCCTCGATGGTGAGCGAGCGGTTCTGCGCCTCGAGCGCCGGGCTCAAACGCACCACTCGCCCCGCGCGCGTCATGTTCGAACCCTCGAGCGCTACATCGATCTGCTGCCCCGGCTTCACCTTCACCGCCAACCGCTCGGGAACTTCCAGCCGCACGCGCAACGGATGCTGACGCACCAGCAACACCACGGGTGCGTTGACCGCCAAGTACTCGCCGAGAGATGCCTGACGGCGTGTGATCCCTCCGGCGAACGGCGCACGGATGACCGTGTCTTCCAATTGCTGCTTCGCCAACGCGAGCTGCGCGCGGCGTTCGGAGAGCTGCGCCCGCATCGTCATCACTTCCGCGAGTGCCGATTGGTAATGCGCTTCGGCTCCTTGCCTTCGAACCTGTGCCTTCTCGAAATCAATTCGCGACACTACGCCGTCTGTCTGCAATTTCGTCGTCGTGTCATAGATGAAGCGGGCCTCGCGCAGAGCCGCGGCGGCTTCTTCGACAATCGAGACCTTTTCCGGGACCACTTGATCGTCGGGCCGGTCGAGAATCCCCAGCCGCGCCCTGATCTGCTGCACCGCCGCATCCGCCTGCTTCACACGGAACTCGTAATCGTCCTTCTCGAGCTCCGCGACAACGTCGCCAGCCTTGACTTGGCTGCCGAGATCCACCAGCAACCGAGCCACCCGGCCCGGAACTTTGGCGCTCACGGTAGCTTGTTCCTCAGCCAACAACTCGCCAGTCGCGGTGACGATCTCAGGAATGTTCGAACGAGAGGCATCAAGGACCTTGACCACTGCGGCCGGCTTTGACCCCTTCGCCGCCACCTGCTGATTCGAATACGGTCCACTACAACTGAGGAGCCCGGCAGCGCAGACACCGATCCCCACGAAAGAAATGCGCATAAAGAGGGTACGGCGCTTATTCTACCTGATCGGTTACGACGCCCGCCCAAAGGCTGCTGCGATACCATACGCTAATGCTCGTCCTGCTGGGACTTCTCGCGGCGGCGATGGCCTTCGGCCGGAATGGTTCTGTGACGAACCCCGACGATTTGGTGGAAATGATCAGAAGGAATGTTCGGGCCCTGGAGCAGGGCCCGGGATACTCGATCGTAGTCACAAGACTCGCCAAACGGTGCGAGGAAAAGTTCCCGAACGATGCCGTGCTGTGGATTCGAGATGGGCCGGGGCGTGTCTATCTCGGAGGGCGATTGTCCAAGGTCGACGCCGGCGATCTTGTAAAAGTGACGCGTGGCGAGATTTTCACAATCGAACCGATCGGAGGAACGCTTGTTTACATCGCCGTGATCGTCAAGCCGATGGCCCAGGGTCGGAGCGCTCCGGCGGGGATCAGGCCCGCCGAGGGCAAAATGGGAGACGTCATCTCCAAATCCGAAATCGACGCCGTGATCGCCCACACCGACGCCAACGCACCGCTCCACACGCAAGACAACTTCACCATGAACTTCGTCCTGTTCAAAGGCCGCACGGGACCGTGGGAGTCGCACACCAACTGCGCCGACATCTACTTCGTCCAGACCGGCAAAGGCGTGATCGAGCTTGGCGGCAAGATCGAGAACGCCAAAGAGGACCAGCCCGCCGAACCGCGCGGCACGGCGATCACCGGCTCGAAACGCACTCCGGTTGGCGCGGGCGATCTCATCGTGATCCCGCGCGGCGTCGCGCACCACATGAATCCCGAAGAGCGCCCGCTCGCCTACGTGCTGATCAAAGTCTGGTCCGAGTAGCCACTACTGGCGCTCGTGGACCGTCACGCGCGCCGGTGGTCCACTGATGTTCTGGCCACCCCATTGCAGCGTGATTCGCGTCTTGCCATCCGCCGAGTGCGTCACCCAGTACGTGCCTAGGACAGTCCCGTCCTTCTTCTTCACCTTGATCTCAACCGTGTCCGGACCGAGTCGCTGGCCCTGAATCAGATCGATTCCAGCACGTGATCCGGAAACCGGATAGTCCTTTCCGTCGAAACCCAACCGCCACGAAACCCGGTAGCTGTCGCTCGAAGCGAGGACGTTCTCCTCGTCGAACAACGCCTGCCCGTTCTCGGACTTCATGGTGATGATCTGGCTCTTGGGCCTGTTTGGCGCTTTGGGAGACTTGTCATGGCTGAGCTTCCATACGCCTACCCACACTTCTTCCTGCGCGCCGCCTGCGTTCGAGAGACTTGCGATGATTGCGATGCCGGCGGCGATCCGAATGGTGTTATGCATAGATGCCTCCTGGCGATGCCAGGACACGGCCTAGCACCGTCCGGCCTCATTCTACTCGAATCAGCGTTTCGCGGGAATGGCAGAGAGCCCCCGCAGCGCGGGCTCCCGCACCGCGGGATCTCCGCTCGCCGCAGCCCGTTCCAGATGCGTGCGCGCACCCTCGCGATCGCCGCGTTTCAACAGCAACGTCCCCAGCGCGAGATGCGCCTCGAGATATCCAGGATTCGAGTTCAACGCGAGCCCATATTGCTTGATCGCCGCATCCGTGTTGCCACCGGCTTCCAGCAACTCCGCCCAATCGGACCGAACCTGCGGATCATCCGGCTTCAGCTTCACCGCGGTCTCCATCTGCGCCCGCGCCGGATCGTACGCCTTCATCAGGATCAGCAGGAACGCGAAGTTCCGCCGCACCTCGGCATCTGCCCCATCGAGAGCAACCGACTTCTCGAAATGCCGCCGAGCAGCAGCAAGATCGCGCCGGCCCGCGAGCAGATTCGCCAAGTTCCCATGCGCCGCGGCAAGATCGGGGTTCACGCGGATCGCCTCGCGAAACGCTTCCTCAGCCTGCGCGGTCTGATTCTGCTGCACACGCGCAAGCCCGAGCAGGTTCCACGCCTCGGCTGTATCGGGATTCACCTTGAGCGCGCGATCGAGCATCTGCGCGGCTTCTTCCACCTTCCCGAGCTTCAGCAGCGCATGCCCGTGATTCGTCAGCATCGACGCGTCCGGATTCTTCACCGCCGCCAGCAACTCCACCGCCCGATCGCTTTTCCCGAGCGTGACCAGCGATGCCGTCAGCCCCTTGATCCCCAGCGCGAAATCGCTGCGACGCTTCAGCGCTTCTTCATACCACTTCACCGCCGACGCTTCGTCGCCCTTCTTCGAATACGCTTTGCCAAGCTCGAAGTAGAAGTCCGGTCCCGCCGGCGCGAGCTTGGTGATCGCAGCTTCGAGCCGCGGAATTCCGGCTTCCAGGTTCGAAAGTTGCGTCACCTGCGCCACGGCAAGATACGCCTCGCTCTCCGCCGAGGCAGGCAGCGTCTCCGGATAGTAGAGCCGCACCTCGCCGCGATACGGAGCAGCGTTCGGCTTCGCCGCGACAGGCTTGCGGCGGATGAAATGATCGGTCATCACCGTGTGGACCGCATCCTCGGCCCTCCGCTTCGGCATATGACAATCCAGGCACGTTGTGTTTTGGTTGTGCGCGGTCGCGTGGCACTGCGTGCACCCCGCCGCTGCAGCCCCGCGCCGCACCACATGCGGATCATGGCACGTGCTACACGTCATCTGGCTCTTCTGAAAACACGCCGACTTGCGCAGCCGATACGCCGCATGCGCAATCTCGAACTTGTCATCGCGCCCCGACCCCGCAGCGTGATCGAAATGCAGCTTGTAGTCCGCGAGCTCTTCCCCCGGGCGGAACGAATGGACTTCGCGATTGAAGCGCCGAATCGAATCCGGCAGCGGACTACTCGTCGTCTCGAGATGACACTGCATGCAGATATCGAGCTGCCGCTCGCGGCTCAGCTTCTTCGGATTCACGATCGGCTCGCGCCCAGCCGACTCCGCATGCGCGCGGCCGGGTCCATGACAGCGCTGGCAATCGATCGGCTCGAGCTTCGTCTCCGCGCCGGGCTGCGGATACGCGGCGTGGCAGAAGAGACACCCTTCCACGACGACGCGCCGGAAGTCGTGGTGATCCGGCCGATCGTAGCCCGGGCTCATTTCCCAGTAGCCGCCCTTCTCCGCGTACCAGCTCACCGGCATCTCGAGGAACTTGCCTTCGGAGTTCACCGCCAAGTACGAGCGCGCATGATTGCCGGAGCCGATCTCCTCACCCGCCAACATCTGATGGACGTTTTTCGGTTGACCATCAGGCCCCCGTTGATAGCGGCGCACTGTGACCGAACTGCCGCCTCTAGAGATCGAATACACGCGATTCGATGCCTTATGTTCGAGGACGACTTCTTTCTCAGGTGTCTCCGCCAATCGGCGACCGACTGAGCGCCCCATCCCAGTCTGTGCGTAAGTCTTCGCGATCTCCGCGTGGCATCCCGCGCAAACCTGCGGCTGCGCATAGAGGCTCTTCGATTCAACCGTCTCAACCTTCCGCCCCGAGCACCCCACCAGAACGGCCACCAAGACTCCGTGTAGGGCGGGCTTCAGCCAGCGCGGGACTTCAGTCCCGCCCGCCGTGGCCCGCACCGACGCTCGCCTATGCACTCATCTAGTAGAACAAACGCAGCCCGAATTGTATGAGGCGCGGATCATTGATCTGCGTACTCACCACCCCAAACGTATTGTTCGCCGCCGTCGTCGCCCCCTGATTCGGCCGCCCGAATTGGACCCGGTTGAACGCATTGAACGCCTCCGCCCGGAACTCGAGCTTGAACCTCTCGGTGATCGCCGTCCGCTTGAACAACGCGAAGTTGAAGTTGTTGATCCCATGCCCGCGCAACAGCGGATCCGTCCGCCCCGCATTGCCGAACGTGTAGCCCGCCGGCACCGTGAAGCATGACGTGTTGAACCACTTCGTCAACCGTTGCTGCGCCGCGCCATCCAGCTTCGGATCGCATCCCGGCACCACATTCGGCCGCAGTCCCGTGTTGAATCCCGTCACGTTCGGAGCTGCCGTGAACAACAGCGGGAAGCCATCCTGCAGCGTCACGGTTCCGTTCACGCCCCACCCGGAGATCACCTTGTCGGCAAAGCCGCCGGCGCCAGACAGGAACATCTTGCCTTTGCCGAACGGCAAGTCATTCACGTAAGCCAACGTGAACCGCCGCCGTGAGTCATAGCTCGAAAGCGCCTTCTCGTTGCGCAGGTCATACCAGTTCTGCACGCCCGCCACGCCGCCCAACACGCCATCCAGCCACGTCGTGATGGTCTCGGTGTCAGAGATCACCTTTGAGAACGTGTACGTCGCAAGCACCGTTCCGCCGCCGCCGAACCGCTTCTCGGCTTTCATCTGCAGCGAGTGGTAACTCGAGTTGCCCGTATACGCGCCCGCGTCGGGAGCGGAAACCAAATGCGGGAACGGCAGTAGCAATTGCCCCCGCGCCACAGTGGACCGCGTCAGCGGACCCAGCAGCACTTTGCTGGCGAACGGGTTCGGAACCTGCTGTGTCAACTGCGACCCCAGCGACATGTACTCGGGAGCGATCTGGTTGTTCTGCCGCCCGCCCCAAGCCAAGTGCACCCCCTTGAGCGCGGCGTAAGCAGCTTCCACAGCGAGGTTACCCGGTAGTTGATGCTGCACGGTGAAGTTCCACTGGCCCGTGTAGCCGTATGGCGTGTCGCGCGTGATGGCGCGCCCAGTGCCGCCAAGCAACAATCGCTGGAAGCTCGGGTCGCGGCCCGGAGGCGGATTGAACCCGCTCGGGAACGGGTTGCTCAGCGTATCGGCCGGCGTCACTTGTCCGTCGAGCGAGTTCACCATGTTGTGCGCCAGGAAGTTCACCGGATTCCCATAAGGGCCTTCGAAGAAGATCACGTTTGCCGGAATGTAGTAGATGCCCGCGCCCGTGCGAATCACCGTCCGATCGCTCAAGCGATAAGCGATGCTCGCGCGCGGAGCGAACAGCTTGTAGTGCTCCGGACGCAATCCGCGCTCGGGATGGCTCGGTCCATTGACGAGCACGAACGTCCCGTTGATCGGACCACTACGCCCTGGCACGCTGATGCCGTTCAACTCCGGATTCGCCAGATCGCGATTGAAGGTCACCTGACGGTCGAAGCGCTCCGTGAACTGGCCCGGAATCTCCCAACGCAGGCCGAGATTGACGGTGAGCTTGGTATTCACCTGCCATGAGTCATTCACGAAGTACGCCTGATAGCGTTGGAACGCCGCGGTGAAAGGCGAGGTCGATACACTGCCCGAAGACACCAAACCCAGCAGCATCGAAGCGAAGCTGTTGCCCGTTCCACCGGAGTTCAACGCGTTGCGCGACGTGAACAAGTTGTCGAAGTTGAACTGTCCGCCCGGCTGGTTGTTCTGGTAATAGTTGTTTTCCGCGCGCCGCCACTCGGCGCCGAACTTGAGCGTGTGGCTCTTCACGATCTTCGTCAGCGTAGGAGTCAGGATGTACGTGTTGTCGCGCGCGGCCAACAGCCCCGTGGTGATGTAGTCGTAACCGGCCGCGCCAATCTGCGGCACGATCGTTGAAGGCGTCACGCCGTTCTTCGCAGGAATGTCGTTGAAGTAGGAAGGCAGACCGAAAGTCTGCGCAATGTTGATCCCGAGGTTGCCCGGCGTGCGGTCATAGAACCAGCGCATGAAGCCAACGCGAACATCCAGAATCGTGGTCGGGTTCAACGAGTACGTGTCGGCCAGCACCGCATGATCGGTGATGAACGCCTCGGGCGAAAACGGATCGCCGTTGCGCTGCTTGTTGCCATAGACATCCACAGGCAGGTTCACTGACTTCCAACGCGAGTAGCGAGCCAGGATGCGTTGCTTCTCGCTCACGTTGTAGTCCGCGCGGAAGTTGCCTTGGTCATTGTCGCCGCCAGTGGAGGCGTTACGAAAGAAGTTGAAGTTGCCCGCCGCATCTGCCGGAGTGTTCGGCTTGGCGAACACCGGGAACGCGACGAACTTGGCGGCCACGGCGTTGATGCGGCTCGCCGGAATCCGGTTGCCCGCGAACGGCGCGCGCTGCACCACGTCGGTTCCGCAAGCCGCATTGCCCAGCGCTCCGCACTGTGTCAGTGGGTCGTAGATCGGCACCACCGCGCCCGCTGCGTTGCGGTAGTTCGAGAAGTCGCCTTGCGACATCGCCTCGGTGGGAACCGTGCGCAGGAAAGGAGTGCCCTGCCGCTGCCGGAATCCTTCGAACGCTCCGAAGAAGAAAAGCTTGTCGCGTTTCACCGGACCGCCGATGCTCAATCCATACTGGTTCTGCACGAACGGCGCCTTCGCGGCTCCGGTGCGGTTCGAAAAGAACGCTCCCGCGTTCAGCACCTTGTTGCGCAGGAACTCGTACGCGCTGCCATGAAACTCGTTGGTGCCAGACTTCGAGGTGAGATTGATCACGCCGCCCGTGTAGCGGCCGAACTCCGCGCTGTTGGCGTTCGTCTGCACGCGGAACTCGCTCACCACGTCTTGGCTCGGAATCAACGCGACGATATTGCCGTAGGAGTCATTCACGGGCACGCCATCGAAGTACGCCGCACTCTGATTCGCCATGCCGCCGCCAATCTGATAGTTGCCGCCGGCGAACACGTTCTTGCCGGTGAGGCTGCCTTCGGCGCTGCCTTGCGGAACTACGCCGGGTGAGAGCGCCACCAGGTTCAGGACATTGCGTCCGTTGAGCGGAAGCTCCTGCACCGCGCGCGCGGAAACCACTTGGCTGAGCGATCCCGTCTCGGTCTGCAGCAGCGGCGCCTGCGAACTCACTTCCATCGTCTGCGTCACTTCCCCCACTTGCAGCGCCACGTCTACGCGTAGCGTCGCATCCACGGCTACAATTACGTTGTCCACCGCATGCCGCCGGAATCCGGTGTGTTCCACCTCCACTCGGTACGTACCCGGAATGAGGTTGACGAAGCGGTAGTTGCCTTGATCGTCTGACTGCGCCGTGCGGCGCTCGCTCGTGCCGGCGTTGATCAGGCTGACGTTGGCTTGCGGCACCGCGGCTCCGGTGGAGTCGTTCACCGTGCCTACAACGGTGCCGTAGAAGCTTTGCGCGTACAGTGGCGCACCCACGGCAAGCAACACTGCTGCCGCAATGTAAGATCGCGTACCCATGGAACCCCCAGTTCCCTGTTTTGCTGAACTCGACAATTATGTGGCATCAACGGGCCGAAAGCAAGTTATGATGATCCCTAGTGATTCCCGGTCGAGCCCTGTTTGCCGTGTTTTTCCTGGGTACTGTCAGGGCCCAGGTACCAACGTTCCAGCACGACGTACTGCCGCTCTTCGAGAAGCGCTGCACCTCGTGTCACGGCCCCACCAAGACCCAGAACCTCGACCTGCGCACGCTCGAAGGCGTGATGAAAGGCGGAGCCAGCGGCAAAGTCGTCGAGCCCGGCAAACCCGAGTCGAGTTTCCTCTGGAAGAAGATCGCCTCCGACGCCATGCCACTCGGTGGAGTCCAACTGACCGCGGATGAAAAGGCACTCGTGCGCCGCTGGATCGAGCACGGTCAGTTCCCAGGAACCGCATCCGGCGAAAAGTCGCTCACCGAACGCGCGCGCAAATTCTGGGCCTATCAGAAGCCCGTGAAAGCGCCGCTTCCAAAAGTAGCGAACGCCGCGCAGGTGCGGAATCCGGTCGACGCGTTCGTGCTCTCGAAGCTCGAAGCGAAAGGGCTGCGGCTCAATCGTGACGCTGCCCGCGAACGTCTGATCCGGCGCGCGTACTTCGATCTCACCGGACTCCCGCCCACTCCCGATGAAGTGAGGACGTTCGTTGCCGACAAGTCGAGCGACGCGTACCCGGCGCTGATCGAGCGTCTGCTCGCATCCGAGCACTACGGCGAACGTTGGGCGCGGCACTGGCTCGACACCGCTGGCTACGCCGATGGCAATGGATTCCTCGGCGACGAGCCGCGCACGCACGCCTGGCGCTATCGCGATTGGGTGATCCGCGCGCTGAACCGCGACATGCCATACGACGAATTCGTACGGCAACAACTCGCCGGCGACCAATTGGTGGAGTGGAAAATGGGTGAGCGCCTCTCACCCGAGGCAATCGACAAGCTCACTTCTACCGGCTTCTTGCGCCTCACGCCAGACGGCACCGACAACCAGTCGATCTACGAAATCGACAAGCAGTACGATGCGATGCACGCGGCGATGGAAGTGCCGATGAAGGCACTGATGGGAATCGGCTTTGCGTGCGCACGCTGCCACGACCACAAGTTCGATCCGATTCTGCAGAAGGATTACTACCGCATCATGGCGGCGATCCGGACCGTGTATGACCCCGACGAAGTGTTCCCTCCCAAGAACACCAAGTGGCTCGCGGCGAACATCGGATCCGGTGAATGGCCCGCGCGTTTCGTGCCCAACGCGACCAAAGAAGAAATGGATAAGTACCTCGCCGTGCAGAAGGAAGCTTCGAAGTCGCGGCCGCTGATTTTTCTGTTGAATGACGCGCGAGAGAAGTGGCGCATCGCGCAACTCGAGAAGCTCGAAGAGCCTGCGCGCACCGAAGCGCTGGCTGCGGCGAAGACTCCCGATGCAAAGCGAGACGAGAAGCAGAAGCTCCTGATGAAGGAGTACACGGAGAAGTACAAGGTCACTGACGCCGAGCTCGAGAAGTTCGATCCGTCATTGAAGGAAGCGCGCGAGAAGCAGAACGCGATGGCGGCCAAGCTGAAGGCCGTGCGGCCAGAGATGGTGTGGGCCGCGTGGGATGTATCGCCCAAAGCCATGACGCGCGTGTTGCTGCGCGGCGATTTCGAGAGCCCGGGTGACGCGGTGGAGCCGGGCGTGCCGATCGTGCTCGACGATCCGAAGAATCCGTTCGTGCCCGCGAAGGCCTCGCCCGATTCGCCGCACACCGGCCGCAGGCTCGCCTTCGCGCAATGGCTCACCAAACCCGATCATCCGCTCACCGCGCGCGTGATCGTGAATCGCGTGTGGCAGCATCATTTCGGTAGCGGCATCGTTTCGACGCCCGATGACTTCGGCTCGCAAGGCGCGCGCCCCACGCATCCCGAATTGCTCGATTGGCTCGCCGTGGGTTTGGTGGAGCACGGCTGGAGCTTGAAGTGGCTACATCGCGAGATTATGCTTTCTTCGACGTACCGCCAATCGTCGGATGCTTCGCCGGAGGCACTGAAGAACGACGGCCCGAACAAACTGCTCTCGCGCTGGCCGGCTCGGCGCTTGGAAGCCGAGGCCGTGCGCGACGCCGTATTGAGCGCCAGTGGATTGCTCAACTCGGCGATGTACGGCGATCCCGTGGCGCTGTGCTCAGCGCCCGATGGCAACTACATCCCCGATACCAGCGGACGCATCGATGGCGAGCGAATCCGCGGATTCAACTTCGATCCGCCCGCGTGCAAGCCGGCCGCGGGCACGCTCGCGGGGCAGCGCGATCCGAATCGACGCAGCATCTATGTGCAGATCCGGCGCGTCGCTGCCAGCGGATTCCTGGTAGCCTACGACGCACCGCTCATGGATAACAACGTCTCGCTGCGGTTCCGATCCGCTCTGCCGCAGCAGTCGCTGGCGGCGTTGCATGATCCGCTGATGCTCGATAGCGCCAAGGCGCTCGCCTCACGGACCAAGCAGGATGCGGGCGATGACATGGTGGCGCGGGTCCGGCGGGCAATCGAGCTTTCCTATTCTCGTCCGGCAGCCGAAAGCGAGATCGCCTTCGGGTTCGGCGAGATCGGCAAGCAAAGCGACCGCGAGCATGGCCTCACCATGTTCTGCCAGGCGCTGTTGGGGTCGAACGATTTTCTGTACGTGGACTGAGGAGGGAAAGATGGAACTCCGATCGAATTGTGGGGCAGGCTTCAGCCTGCGCGGGACTTCCAGTCCCGCCATCAGCCGGCGCGAAGCTCTCATCCGCAGCATGGGAGGATTCGGCAGCATTGTCGCCACAATGATGTTGCGCGGCAGCGGCGATCCGTTGCGCGCTGACTCCGCCAAGAAGATCTACGACCTCGTACCGCGCTCCCCGCATTTCCCCGCCAAAGCAAAATCGGTCATTTTTGTTTTTCTCCCCGGCGGCCCCAGCCAAGTGGACCTGCTCGATCCCAAGCCTATCCTCAACAAGTTCGACGGCCAAGCGCCGCCCATCAAGGTGGTGTCGCGCAAGGACGTCGCGCAGCCGAAGCTCTTCGGCAGCCCGTTCAAGTTCGCCAAGTACGGGCAGTCGGGGCTCGAAGTTTCCGAGTTGATGCCGGGCCTGTCGCAAGTGGTCGACGAAATCTCAGTGATCCGCTCCTGCGTCACCGAGCGCATCGATCACGACACCGCCCAGTATCACTACATGAGCGGCCGTAACATCACCGGCTTCCCGGCGGTGGGTGCATGGGTCACCTACGGACTCGGCAGCGAGAATCAGAATCTGCCCGGCTACATCGCGCTCCACGACGGCGACGCGCTGATCGGTCCACGCGCGTGGACGGGCGGCTGGCTTCCTCCGAACTTCGCGGGCACGTTGATGGAAGTGGATGGCGTGCCAATCCCCGACTTGAAGCGCCCGGCCTCGATGTCGGTTGCGGACGAGCGCGGCATCATCGACATGGTGAACGGCCTCAACCGCCTGCACCGCGCCAAGCATCCGGAACTGCTCGAGCTCGACACGCGCATCGCCAACTACGAGATGGCGGCGCGCATGCAAATGGAAGCGCTCCAGAAGGTGGACCTCTCCACCGAGAGCGAAGCCACCAAGCGGCTCTACGGTCTCGACAACGAAGTGACCAAGCCCTTCGGCAAGCGATGCATGGTGGCGCGGCGCCTCGTGGAAAGCGGTGTGCGCTTCGTGCAGATCACCAGCGGCGGTTGGGATCACCACGCCAAGCTCGCCGAGAGCCTCACCAAGAGCATGGGCAAGATCGACATCCCGGTGGCGGGTTTGATCAAAGACCTGAAACAGCGCGGACTGCTCGACGAAACTCTGGTCGTCTGGGGCGGCGAATTCGGCCGCCTGCCCACAGCCGAGCGCGCCGATGGCCGCGATCACAATCCGCGCGGGTTCACCTGCTGGATGGCGGGCGGTGGCATCAAGGGCGGCACAGTCTATGGCGCCACCGACGAGATCGGCTATGCGGCCGCGGACAATCCGGTTTCGCACAGTGACATGCATGCGACGATCCTGCACCTGATGGGTGTGGACGTTCGCAGGTTGACCTATGACTATGACGGCCGCGTAGAGACGCTCATCGGCGTCAACCCCGCGCGCGTGTTGAAGGAGATTATCGCTTGAAGCGTTGGCTCGTCCTGATTCCTGTTGCTGCGTTGATGGCCGTGGAGCGGCCGCCGATCGTGGGCATCGCGAACTTCGTCGTGAAGACCGACAACCTCGAAGAGGTCCGCAAGTTCTACACCGGGGTGCTCGGCTATGACCAGGTGTTCAAGCACAAGCGTCCCGGCGTGAATGCGGACATCGCGGTGTTCAAGGTGAATGACCGGCAGTACATCGAAGTGACGCAGACGCTGGCCAATGAAGCCGATGACAAGATGATCCAGATCGGCTTCGAGACCAAAGACGCGCGCAAGCTCCGCGCGTATCTGGCCGAGAAGGGCGTGTCGGTTCCAGCGAAGGCCGGCAAGGATCTCGACGGCAACTACAGCTTCACGGTGAAGGATCCCGAAGGCCATCAAGTGGAGTTCGTCGAGTACGCGAAGGGCTCCCTGCACTCGAAGAACTTCGGCAAGGCGATCTCCGACAAGCGGATCTCGGATCACATGCTCCACGTTGGCGTGCACGTCAAGAGCTCCGATGTACAGAACAAGTTCTATCAGGATATCCTCGGCTTCCGCTTCCAGTGGAAGGGCGGCGGCGGCCCCTCGGATGACAAGATCGACTGGATGAGCTACATGGTTCCCGACGGCAACAACTGGATCGAGTACATGATCTCGCGCGACACGCCGAGTCCCCAGCAGTTGGGCGTGTGGCATCACGTCTGCGTCGGCACGCTCGACATTCAGGCGCTCTACAAGACCGTGGTCTCGCGCGGGTACACGCCACGGCGCGAGCCCAACATCGCTCGCGACGGCCGATGGCTCTTGCAGCTCTACGACAAGCACAACACGCGCACCGAGGTGATGATCCGCAAGCCGGTGCAGAAGCCGTGCTGCTCTGAGAACCTCGACCCTTACATCAAGTAGGCCTCAATGCCAAGAAGATTGCCCGATATGGCGGTGGCCTTCGCGCCGCCCCAAGGTGGCAGCCATCCGCTTGCCATCGCATCGTTCCGCGCGTGGCGCTTGAAGGAGCCTGTCTCCGGGCGGCGCTACACGGTGGTCAAGCTCACGGCGCAAGGCGGCGAGAGCGGCTTCGGCGAAGGCGGTCCGGTGTCGGGCGTGGAGATCGCCGAGGCTCGCGCGGCGATTGCTGGCCGCAGAGCAACCGAGACGGAGTTCGTGCGCGCGAAGCTCGGGGCGATCCCCTGCATGGAAGCAGCGATCAGCAACGCGATGGTCGATCTGGTGGCGCGCTCGCGCAAGCTTCCCATCTATCAATATCTCGGCGGCCCCACGCGCTTCAAAGCGCGGCTGCTCGCTCAGCTCGAAGGCACTGACGAGCAGTCCGTCACGGCGCCGCTCGAACGCGCGCGCAAGGCTGGCATCCTTGCTTACACGATGCCCGCGCTCCAGCGTGACGCGATGATTCCGCTGCAAGAGTGGGTGGATCGCGTTCGCAAGCGCGTCTCGGCGATTCGGGGCAAGGCAAGCGCGGATGCGGAGTGGGTGCTCGACGGAGCGGGCGCGATGACTCCGGGCGATGCAGCCACTGCGGCGACGGCTCTCGAGCGCGCGCGCATCATGTGGTTCGATGAGCCGACCAGCGTGCAGACCACCGATGGGCTCGCCAAGATCGGCGACGAGAGCGTGATGCCCGTCGGGTTGGGCCGCAAGATCCACGACATCGGAACGTTCCAGAACCTCCTGCGGCACTTCTCGGTGAACGTGGTACGGCCGAGCCTCGGGCTCAACAGCCTGACCAAGATCAAGCGCATCGCCGCGATTGCCGAGACGCACTACGTGGCGATTGCGCCGTATCATTCGGGTGGTCCGATCGGAACGCTCGCCGGGATCCATCTGAACGCGGCTCTGCCGAACGCTTTCGTGCAAGAGGTGCCGGTGCCGGCCTCCGATCGCGACGCGGCCATGCGCGCCGAGCTCACCTCAGGCAACAAAGAAGTGGCGGAGAAGGGGTACGCGGCGCTGCTCAACAAGCCTGGTCTCGGCTTCGACGTGAACGAGAAGGCGCTCGACGCTTTCAGCGAGGAGCGCATATGAGACGGCGTGAGATCTTGGGAGCGTTCGCCGCGGCGGGCGTAATGAACGGAGCGGGTGCGCGCCGCGGTCCCACGCTCGGCGATTGCGGATGCGCGTTCCAGGTGCAGACCTCGAAGGACAAGCCCCCGGGTGGCGCGGCGTTCAAAGACGTGGGCTCGAAGCTGCGCATCACGAACATGCAGGTGTTCGGCGTCACGCTCGACGAACGCATCGCGCAAGCCGATCGCCCGTACGTGTTCGTGAAGCTCGAGACCAATCAAGGCGTGGTGGGTTGGGGAGAGGCGACGCTCGAGGGCAAGGCCTCGGCGGCGATGGCCTGCGTGATGGATCTGAAGGATCTCATCATCGGCAGTGATCCGATGCAGGTGGAGCACCTCTGGCAATTGATGTACATCGGGAGCTTCTATCGCGGCGGTCCGGTGTTGGGCTCGGCGATCTCGGGGATCGACCAAGCGCTATGGGACATCCGAGGCAAGGTGATGAACCTGCCGGTGTATGAGATGCTGGGAGGTCCTATCGATCCGCGCGGCGTGCGCGGCTACTATCATGCGTCGGCATGGTCATTGGCCGAGGCGCGCGAGTTGCGCGACAAGACGAAGGCCGCGGGCGTGACGGCGCTGAAGTTCCAGTTACCTGATCTGCTCGAGTGGGTGGAGACGGGTGCGAAGCTGACACGCGCGGTGAAGCATCTCGAGATGCTGCGCGAGGGGCTCGGCGCGGACCTCGACTTCGCGGTCGACTTCCACGCGCGGCCGAGTCCGACCGTGGCAGCGATCATCCTGCGCGAGATCGAGCCACTGCATATGCTGTTCGCCGAAGAGATCTGTCCGCCGGAGAACATGCGAGCCATGGCTCGCGCGGTGAAGTACTCGACCACGCCCATCGCGACGGGCGAGCGGCTCATCGCGGCGTATGGATTGGCGGAACTGATCGACCTGGGCATCGTGGACATCCTGCAGCCCGATATCGCACATGTGGGCGGTGTGACCGCGCTGTGGAAGGTCTCGGCCGCGGCCGAGGCTTCGGGGATTCGCATGGCGCCGCATGCGTGCGAAGGTCCGATCGGCGGCATCGCGAGTCTTCATGTGGATGCTGCGGGTCCGAACTTCCTGGCGCAGGAGATCTGCGGCTTCGTCGACGGCGGCGAGAAGGCGCGTGTTTGGGAAGACCTGATGGGCTTCCCGGCGATGCGCATGGTGGATGGCCGCTATCCGCTGCCGGCGCGGCCCGGGCTCGGGATCGATATCAGCGAAGCGGCGTTAAAGCGGTATCCGTTCCAGGGGACGCGGCCGTTCCCGACGGTCTTCCACGAGGATGGTGCGATCGGGTCGCTTTAGGCGCGCGCCGCTTGTTCGGCGAGCTTCTTGGGCGCGGTGAGGCAATAGCCGTGGCGGACGAGTTCGGCGACTTCGTCCCAATCGATCTTGCCCACGTCGAGCCGGAGCGCGACCCATCCACGCGGTCCAACGTAGGCGGGAATGTAGTAGCGCTTGGGATCCTGCGCGGCGAGGCGCTGGTTGTCTCCGGATAGCACTTTGCACGTGACCGCGACGATGCCGTCGCCGTGGTGGTTGTCGAGGAAGTAGGCGAAGGCCTTCTTCTTGACGAGGTACTGGATGTGCGAGCCGTGGACCACGTGAGTTGCCTCAGGCAAGGCGAGGCAGATCTCGGTGAGGCGCTTCATCGGGGTGTCATGACGGACTCGGGTGCGATGACGGAGCGATAGACGGCGACGGTGCGCTCGGCCATCCGCGCGATGGACCAGTCTCGATGGACCGCTTCGAAGCCGGCGCGGCCGAGCTTCAACGAGAGCGAGGGATCGGTGATGACGGAGTGGATGGCGTCGGCGAGGGCTTCGGCGTTGTCGGGCTTGCAGAGCACGCCGCCGCCGGTGGCCGCGAGCATCTCTGGGAAGGCCCCGCGATCGGGTGCGACCACGGGAACGCCGTTCGCCATAGCTTCGAGCACCGGGATGCCCTTGGGCTCGTCATAGGTGCAGGGCATGGCGAGCACGTCGAGGTTCTGGAGGAAGCGAGCCTTCTGATCGCGGTCGAGTTCGCCTCGATAGGTGAAGCCGCTGGCGGCGGAGGCGGTGATCTTATCGAGGTAGGCGCGGTTCTCGGGCGCGAGGTAACCGGCGGCCTCGAGTGCGATCTCGGGGATGCCGGGCTTGGACTTCAGGATCCGGTAGGCATCGGCGAGTAGGTGAAGCCCTTTCTCGGGCGCGATGCGGGCGAGGTATCCGATGTTCACCGTGCGGGCTTTGCTGCGGCGCTCGAGCGAGTAGCCTTGCAGGTTGACGCCGAGCGGCACGGTACGCATCTTGTGCGCGGGGATGGCGAGGTAGCGCTCCATGTGTCGCGCTTCATATTGACTGACGGCGATGAAGGCGTCGACATCGGCGACTTGGCGGCGGATGAGGTCGAGGGCGCGTGTGCGCCAGGGTTCGGTGAGTCCGTCGAGGAAGAGCTCTTCGCCTTGGAGCGAGCAGACGATGGGGCGTCCGGTGGCTTCGCGCAAAGGCTTGGCGAGCGAGATGAGGAGCGTGTAGGGCAGCGTGACGATGTCCGGGGGGGGCTGCGAGCGGAGCCACGCGGTGAAGGCGTCGACCTCTTTGCGCTGATGGCCGTTGAGGCCTTCGAGGATGGAGACGGTGAGCGCGCCGAGGTCGGCGGGGTTCACTTCGACGCCACGTCCGGCGAAGAGGCGGATGACGCCGGGGAGGTCCCAGAGCTTGTCGAGGAACTTGGGGGTCCAGCGGAAGAGGCTGGACTTCTGTTCGAGGAAGATGCTGATGCCGCCGAAGAAGACGCGGCGTTGGCTGACGTTCGGTTCGTCGGTCTTGGTTGGTGTGTAGAGGGGTTGGAGCGTGACGTCGTGGCCTTGGCGGATCAGTTCGGCGGCGAGGGCGTTGTCGCGGAGGCAACTGCCACAGTACATGTTGGCGGCGCCGGCGGTGATGGAGAGGATCTTCATCCGATCTGATGGCGGGACTGAAGTCCGCCCCGCACGGAGCGGGGCTGAAGCCCCGCGCTGGCTAAAGCCCGCCCTACACGGAAGGGCCTGGAGCGACGGGGATGGAGTGCTGCCCTCGGCGGGCCGAGGGCGGGACTGAAGTCCCGCCCAGGCTGAAGCCTGCCCCACATGGAAGCTGCACTGCACGGACGGGTGACGCGGCGGTGAGCGGCGGCCAGGCGCGAGCGAGCCTGCCCCACATGGAGCCTGTCCCACATACAGACGGCGGTCATGCGGGTTGGAGCTCGACGGCTTGGAAGGCGCGGCGGGCGTAGAGGTGATCGAAGAGGTTGCCTTCGTGCGGCTGGTCCCAGACGATGCGGTTGGTCTGGATCGGACCGAAGTTCAAGCGCCCGATGTGGTTCGAGCGGAGCAGGCGCGCGCGGAAGGCGGGATCGTTCGTGATCGCAGTGAGCACGAGCGTAGGTCCCAGTACTTCGGGCATCGTCGACTGCGGCGTCTCGACCACGCTCGCGAATGGGAACAGGTACTCCTTGTTCGCCATCGAGTGCTCAGGCGAGTCCACGCGGATGATGGTCGGCAGCAGGTACGAGCAGCCTTCGAACTCGGCGAGGCGGCCTTCGGGCCGATAGGTGGCGGTCACATCCGTCGCGCCGGGCTCGGTCTGGATGCCTTGCTCGACCATCGTGTTGATGCGACCGGCGACGGCGGGATCGGCGAAGGGCGCGATCTCGGCGGCCGGATCCGACGCGGCTCGGGGCTGGATGCGGGCGAGCTTCTCGGCCAACGCTTCGGCGATGGCATCGGCATGGCGCGGAACCCACACGCCCGAGGCATTGACGCAGGAGCGCCCGGAGTTCTCGGCGATCGAGGCGGCGATGATGTCGATGTAGTCGCGCCAGTGGTCGATGAGGTCCTCGCCGATGACGATCTTGCTCCAGCCGGGTCCATGGAGCTCGATGCGCGGATCGTTGGCGTAAGCCTTCATGGTGCCGACGTCGCCGAAGACCATACCGCGTCCGCAGCGGCGCAGGATCTCTCCGCCGCCCGCGTGCTCGGCGGGATAGTAGCCGAAGCACTCCGGGGGCGCGCCCGCTCGGATGAACGCCTGGATGATTCGATACGGCGTCCACGGCTCGGCGCTGCCGGGCTTCAGGATCAGCGGCGTCTTCAGCACGAACGCGGGAACCCAGAGCGAATGCACGCCCGGCGAGTTCGACGGCAGCACCACGCCGAGCGAGTCCCCACGGCGGAAGTAGCTGACCACAGAGCCCGAGGCCTCTCCCCAACCGGCGTCGAGGATCGAGAGATCGAGGTTCCGGGTGAGACCACGCAAAACCCCGGAAATGTTTCCCATCACGCCGCCGATCTTCTCCATGTTGCGGCGGACCATCACCCACGGAGACCCGGTGGTGGCGGAGGTTTGCTCGACGTAGTCCTGCACGGTCTGCGTGCCTTCGCCGAGCGGGAGCTCGTCTTCGAGGAAGTGCTTGGAGGCGCGCTCGCAAAGCTGGATCAACTCCGCGCAAGTGAACTTGCCCATCGCTTCGGCGATGGCGGGTAGGTCAAGCAGATCGCGCCGGATCAACCCGGAGTTGGCGATGCTGATCTGGACGAACGGCTCACGCGTCTTGTGATGCACGGTGACGGAGCGGTCAACGCTGTAGTAGGGCCGCCCCTTGCGCAAGACTGGGATTTGGATCATTAGTAGACTCCCTCGACCACGCTCGTCTTGAACTTCGAGAAGGGGCGCACGTTGCGGACGCCGTCCCACGGATACTGGGCGCACGGTGGCTCGCGCTCGCACTCGTCGCGTTCGAGGAAGCGCGGAATGAAGGTCTCCTGGGTGAGCGTGGTGAGGCGCACGCGGCCTGTGGCGCCGTAGTCGACGATGTTGCGGGGCGACTCGGGGTCCACCACTTCGATGACCGCGCGCGGCACGGGCGGATAGTAGATGATGGCCCAGTTGTCTTCCTTCGACGGGACGCGGTGCGTGGCGAGGCCCATGAGCGTGTTGCCGTAGGTGGGGGCGAAGTAGATGTCGGGCCCGAGGAGCTCTTCGACGGCGAAGCGATGGAACTGCGGCGTCATCTCGGTTCCGCCGCAGAAGATGCCGGTGATGCCCATCTTGGCGAGGTTCACCTTCTCGCAGATGGCTTCGAGGAGCTTCGGCGTGGTGAACATGCACTTGATGTTCGGGTGGGCCTTCAGGATGGTGAGCGACTGATCGACCACGTGCTGCTTGTAGCGCTCGGCCATCTGGATCTCGCCCCACTTGATGAGCTTGATGACCCAGCGGGGGTCGAGGTCGACGGTGAAGCAGATGCCGCCGCGGTGCTGCGCGAGATGCTCGACGGCGAGGCGCAGGCGGCGCGGACCCGAGGGACCGACGGAGATCCAGTCGGCGCCTTTGGGGAAGTACTTGGCGGGGAGGGTGTCAGAGAAGTTCTCGTAGTCGATGCGGAAGTCTTCCATCTGCACGCGCGACTTCGGAACACCCGTGCTACCTCCTGTTTCAAACACGAACGCCGGTTTTGATTTGAGGCCCTTGGGGATCCACTGGCGCACGGGACCGCCGCGCAGGGCTTCGTCTTCGAAGAAGGGGAACTTGTCGAGATCGTCGTAGCTCTTGATCTCTTTGCGCGGATCCCAACCGAGCTTTTCCTTTTGCGTGAGCCAGAACTCGCAGCCGGTCTTGGGATTGAAGTGCCATTCGACGATCTGGCGGACATGCTCGTCGAGCTTCTTGCGCTGGGCCTTGATCTTGGCCGCCAGTGCGGCCAGGGATGCTATTCGTAGCTGTGGACATTAGTATGAGTATAATTCGAGGGCTCGGGTTGGCCCTCTTCGGACTGGTTGCGTTCGCCATGGACGATCTCGAACAGCGAGTCTCCCATCATTTCGCCGACTCGGGCGGCGTGAAGATCCACTACGCGAGCCTGGGACAGGGTCCGCTGGTGGTGATGATTCATGGTTTCCCGGACTTCTGGTATTCGTGGCGGAACCAGATGCCGGAGCTTGCGAAGACGCATCGCGTGGTGGCGATGGATCTACGCGGGTACAACCTGAGCGACAAGCCGGCGGGCGTGGAGAACTACGACATGCGGCTGCTGGTGGGCGACGTGGCGGCGGTGATCCGGCACGCGGGCGCATCGAACGCGGCACCTCAGGCGGTAGTGGTGGGGCATGATTGGGGCGGTGCGATCGCGTGGCAGGTGGCGATGCACGCGCCGGAGTTGGTGTCGCGCTTGATCATTGTGAACCTGCCGCATCCTTATGGACTGGCGCGGGAGCTGGCGGGGAATCCGGAGCAGCAGGCGAACAGCGCGTATGCGCGGGGGTTCCAGTCGGGCGCGGTGAAGCCGTCGCCGGAGGATTTGGCGAAGTTCATTCCGGAGGCGGTGCGCGAGAAGTACCTCGAGATGTACCGGCGGAGCGACATCGAGGCGATGATGAACTACTACAAGCGGAACTATCCGCGGGAGCCGTATCGGGCGTTCACGGGGACGGAGGTGAAGGTGAAGGTCCCGGTGCTGATGTTCCATGGGTTGAAGGACAAGGCATTGTTGGCGGGGGCGTTGAATGGGACGTGGCAGTGGGTGGAGAAGGATTTGACGATGGTGACGTTGCCGGATGCGGGGCACTGGTCGCACTGGGATGCGGGGGAGGTGGTGACGAAGACGATGGTCGGGTGGTTAGGGCGGTAGGCGGTGGGTTCGTTTTGTTCGCGACCCGAGGGGCACTGCCAAGTGTCGAAAACTGTCGAACGGGTTTTTCCAGGCGGGAATCGGCACGGGTCGCGCGCGCCGGGTTGTCGCGAAACCTGCTCTCAGGTGTCGAGAAGTGTCGAATGGGTTCGTTTTTTTTCGCCACCGAACTGGCTCACGATAGCTGTCTGGGCATTCGATTCGGACGACGGCGCGTGAGTCGGCAGCGGGGCTGAAGCCTGCCCCACATGAGAGGTATTCGGTTGTCGAAGATCGGGCGGGACTAGTCCCGCTGATACCAGTGTCGGAGAGGCTGCGAGCTTCCTGCAAAATCGATCCCGCTAACTCGATGTGCAGAAGGGAAATCCCGTTGTTGCCGTACACGAACTGAGCGGTCTGAAGCCGCCCCAGATTGGCGATGTCACCTTTTCGCCGCCGATTGCGCCCTATGATAGGTAAGCGAGACACGGGAGGGATCCAATGGCGAATGCGGCGTCGAAGTGCTTCTTGTGGGCAGCCGTGGCGGCGAGCTCGGGCAACATGCTTTTCGGGCAACTGCTGTACGTTGCCAACAGCGGCGAGAGGACCATCTCGTCGTACATCTACGATCAGGACAACGGCGGCCTCTCGGAGATCTTGCCGCGTGTGGCGACTCCGGGATCGCCGACGTCGGTGGCGATTCATCCGAATGGGAAGTTCGCGTTCGTGACGACGGGCGGCCCGCCGACGTTGACCGGATACTCGATCGATGCGGCCACTGGCGCGTTGACGCAAGTGGGCAGTTCCGCGCTCGTGAATGGCAGCAACCCGCAGCAGGTGGCGATCGATCCGGCTGGGAAGTTCGCGGTGGTTGCGCATCCGGGTGCGCCCAACCTTTCCGTGTTCTCGATTGACGCGGCCACCGGAGCCACAACTCCAGTAGCCGGGTCGCCATTTGCCACTCCTCCGCAGCCAGCGGCGGTGGCGATCCATCCGAACGGATTCGTCTACGTCGGCGCGAATGGCGCTCCCGCGCAAGGTACGCCATCGCAAATTGTGGCGCTCAATCTGGCCACGGGCGCCGCGGTTGCCGGATCGCCGTTCGCGGGCAAGAACCTCGTTCAGGGCATGGCCATCGATCCCGCAGGGAAGTTCCTCTATGTGGCGGAGCGGCAGGATCCCGGCGTGCTGGCGTTCTCGATCGACTCGAACACTGGCGCGCTGACGGCCGTGCCCGGTTCGCCGTTCGCCATTCCGAACAGCTTCCTCACCGGCATCAGCGTGGATCCGGCGGGTAAGTTTCTCTACGTGGCCAACGGCGGCGGCGTGATCAACCACTATGCGATCGGCGCCAACGGAGCACTGACTTTCCGTTCGTTCGCGCCGTCGTTGATCGGCACGGCGTCCGCGATCCTAGATCCGAAGGGCAGGTATTTGTACGCTCCCAGTGGCGCCACCGTTCCGACTCTGCAAAGCGCTGGCGGTATCGCTGCGTTTTCGGTGGACGCGAACACCGGCGCGCTGAACCGCATCGCGGAGTTTGTTCCCGCAGGTGCGAACCCTTTGCGCGGGGCGGCGGTGGTGTTGGATCCGCCGGTGCTGGCGCCGATCAGCGTCAGCTCGGTCACCAATTTGCTCAGCCGCTCGCCGCAAGGCATGCCCAACGCCGCGGTGGCGCAGGGCTCGCAGATTCGGATCAAGGGGAAGAACATCGGACCCGCGAAGCCAGTGAGCATGAGTGCTCCGTTGGGCGCTGAGCTGGCGGGCGTGTCGGTGGCGATCCAGTCCGGTGACGCCACAACCGCGTGCCTGATGTTTTTCGTTGCCGCGGACGAGGCCGATTGCGTGGTCCCTTCGAAGACGCCTCTGGGCGATGCGACTCTCGCGCTCACCTACAAGGGCCGCACAACCGCACCAGCGGTGTTCTCGATCGTGAAGACCTCGGTCGGCCTGCGCGCCCTCAACAGCACCGGCAACGGACCCGCAGCATCGTGGAATGTTCCGCCCGACATTCCCATACGCCTGGACGAATCGATCATTCAAGTTCCGAACGCGTTGTTCCAATCGGCGAAGGCGGGGCAGGCGATGGTGATTCAGGCGACGGGGCTGGGGCCAGTGGCCGCCGATGAGACTGCGGCGGATCTACTGCAGGAACTGGACGTCCCAGCGGAAGTGATCGCAGGGGGCAAGACGGCGACGGTGATGGCGAAGGTCCGGGGCGGGCCTGGTTCCGACTTCATTCTGTTCAAGCTGCCCGACGATGTTCCGTTAGGATGCTACGTTCCGGTGGCGGTGCGGGCGGGTGGGGTGATGAGTAATGTCGCGAGCATTTCGGTTTCGGCGAACGGCGGGTCGTGTTCGGATGCGCATGGATTGGCGGCATCCGATATCGACGCGGCGCAGAAGGCGGGTGCGCTCAACATCGGCGTGGTCTATCTCGGCCACATCGGGTTCGGCGACGAGGCGGTAGGGCGATTCGTGCGCTACGGGGCCAACGATCTTTGGCGATCTTTCGCGCCGGCGGCGGTGAACTCGGGAATTCGCGGCGCGTTCGCGGTCCCGCCGATGGGAAGCTGCACGGTGACGCCTGGATCGCCAACGGTGCGGACGTTCGATATCCCGGGCGACGGGACTCCCGCGCAGCGGCTGAATGCCGGAGCGATGTTGAGCTTGGCGGGTCCCGGTGGAAAGTTTCAGTTGGCTGCGCCCGACTACGAGTTCAGCACCGACAAGACCGATGCCTTCGGGCCCGGCGATTACACGGTGGACAACGGCGCGGGTACCCAAGCGGTGGGCGCGTTCAAGGGAGCGATGACGATTCCGGCTCCGGTGAAGTGGACCAATCAAGACGCGATCACTGCGGTGGATCGCAGTCAGGACTTGACGGTGACGTGGACGGGCGGCGTTGCGGACAAGGAGTTCGTGATGATCGCGGGCTTGGCGCAGAATGAGAAAGCGACGACGGCTTTTCTGTGTACGGAGAAGGTGTCGGCGGGTAAGTTCACGGTTCCGGCGTGGGTGGTCTCGAGCCTGCCCGCTTCCGCGGATGTGATGGATAGTGGCCAGGCGTTACCCGGCGGATTGCTGATTGTGGCGACGGCTCCGGTGACAAGCGTGGGACGGTTCACGGGGGCCGGGTTGGATTTCGGAGTGTTCACTTACGAGCAGGGGGCATTCACCCTGGTTCCCTTCAAGTAGTGCGGGACCTCCGGTCCGGAGCGGCGGCGGAGCCGCGATCCCGGATCGCGCAGCGTACTACGAGCGTAGGTGCCGACATCAAAGTGGAGGGCTGAATTCCAGCGCAGGCTAAAGCCGCTGGCGCATTCTCCCGGTGCGGCTCGGCCTTCCCTGCTTCACGGCCAGGCCGGCTTCGACGTCATTGCGTTCGAGGCCTGCTCGTGGCCCGTGTTTCCCTTCGTCTCCGCCCACGAGCTATCGAATCCACCATCCACTGGCCGGCTGGGGCCGCCCACACGAAGAGCCGATAGCCATCCGCGGTTTCCTCGCGGGCTCTCGTCGTAGCGGCTCGGCAGTACTCCGCCCGGGCCAAAACAAAGTTTTCTCTTTTCGTTTAAAACATATCTGTGGTATCTTGTTTTAAGTTCCGGTTGCAGTTCTGGCCGGCAACTGTCGCCGAACGCACATGTTCCTCCCCCGGATGTGCGGCAGGCTCACCAGCCGGGTCTCCTGGGTCCCGGCCCTAGTTTGGCTTGCCTTTGTCTTCCAGGCATCTGCCCGTGTCCTGCCCGCCCAAGCATGGCGGGCACTCGGACCGTTCGGCGGACCCGCCGACGCCGTCTCTTCTCATCCCCGCATTGCCGGATTTCTGGTAGCCGGTTCCCGGCAGGCGGTCCTCTTCCACTCCGCCGATGGCGGCGAGCGTTGGCAGCGGATTCCCTTCCCGGCCCAGCAGAACGCGACGCTGCACGCGATCTGGATCGATCCCGCCGAGCGCGGACATTGGCTGGTGGGTGTTTCGCCCGAGCGCGGCAGCGCCGGGCTCTACAGCACCACGGACTCGGGAACCACGTGGCACGCAGTGGAGGCGTTCGCGGGCCGCGCCGTGTGGTCGCTTGCCGCCGCACCCGGAGACTCGAAGCTGGTAGCGGCGGGCGCGTCCGATGGCGTGTGGCTCTCGCGCGACAACGGCTCGCGCTGGCAGCGCTCTTCCCCCGCGGACAACGCCGAATTGCAACCGGTGGTGGCTCTCGCCATCCATCCCGGCGATGCGCGGACGGTGCTCGCCGGCACCACGCACTTGCCCTGGCGCACTGCTGACGGCGGAGCTTCGTGGCAATCGGTGCATGACGGCATGCTCGACGACTCCGACGTGTTTTCGATCGCGATCGACCGCACCGGAAGCAATCGCGTGTGGGCCAGCGCCTGCAGCGGCATGTACCGCAGCGCCGACGGCGGGCGCACGTGGACCAAGCTGATGGGCTCGGCCGAAGCTTCGTTCCGCACCTATGTGATTGCACAGGATCCGGGCGAGGCGAACCGCGTGTTCGCCGGCACGAGCGACGGATTGCTCCGCTCCACCGACGGCGGGACCACGTGGCGGAAGCTCCGGCCGGGACTCGTGAAGGCGATTGCATTCGATGGCGGCCGTGCCGGGCGGCTGTACGCCGCGACGGGAGCCGGACTCATCCGGTCCGACGACAGCGGAGACACGTTTCAAACAATTCAGAACGGATATGGCGCGCGGCAACTGGTGCAATGGCTGCCGGCAGGATCGCGCCTTACGGTATGGGATGCGCTCGACCGTGGCGCCGCGTGGGCCTCTGGAGACGGCGGCGAGACGTGGCAACGCGGGGCAGCTTCATCGAACGCCGCGGCGGCAGCGCCTCGAGTGGTGACCGTGCGGAGGCGCATGGCGAACGGCAAGACGCGGATGATCCGGAAACAAGTCGCGGCGCCCGCTCCGGCTCCCGCAGGGGCTCGGATCGGTTTGGCGGTACACGCTTCGGTGGCGCGCGGCGATGCGAGTCGCGTGGCCATTGCCGGAGAAAGCTTCCTGGCCGCGAGCCACGATGGCGGCAAAACCTTCGAGAGCGTGCCTTCGCCCGGAGCCGCGACGACCGCCGTGTTGGCGCGCGCAAATGAGCTTTGGGTGGCCACATCTCGCGGAGTGTTCAAGCGCGGATGGAAGGCGCCGGCTACTTGGATCCCAGTAACGCTCGAGGCGCTTGCGGGCGAGAGCGTGCGGATTCTCGACGAGTCAGGCAACGCGATTGTCGCCGCGAGCCAGCGCCGCGGAGCAGTGTCCATCGACGGTGGCGTCACTTGGAAAACGCTTTCGCCGGTAGCGCCCTCGGCCGAGTTCTACGATTTCGCGGCCACGGGCCGCTATCTGCTCGCCGCGACCTCACACGGGCTGTTCCGGTCACAAGATTCGGGACGTTCATGGCTGCGCGCGAGCGAGCCCGGACCCGATACCGTCCATCAAGTTTTCGTGCACCCGGCTCGTCCGGATGTTGCATTTCTGGCCCAGTTCGACAGCGTCTGGACCTCTACTGACGGCGGCCAAACCTGGCGGCGCATGGCGCGGCCGGGGCTCACTGGCGCAGCCATTCACAGCCTGGCCGTAGCGGGCGATCGTCCCGAACGGTTGTACGCGCTCACCAGCGCGCACGGAGTTTTCGTCACGGAGTGGGAAAAATGAAACAAGCCAAGATCCTTCCAGCGATCCTTTTCACGAGCCTGGTTCCATCGGCCGCGATCGCCCAAAGCAGCTCGAGCAGCGGCCAGTGGATCAATCCACATTGGTACCGGCCAGACGTGGGCGTCTACGGCGGAGTGCAGGGCTTTTCAAACTGGCGCAACGATGCGCCGATTAAAGGAAGCGAACTCACTCGCGGCGGCGCGTTCGGCGTGCGCCTGGGCCAAGACATCACGCGGCACTGGGGTTGGGAAGGCGCGTATGGATACGGCGTCAACAATCTTCGGCTGTTTCCCACGCCGGGTCCGAACCGCATCGGATTCGGTCCGCCGCCGGCTGACGTAGGCTATGGAGCGCGCAACCATCATCTGTCGCTCAATCCGGTGTTCAACATTTTCGGTCCGGAGTCGAAGGTGCGGCCGTTCCTCACGGCCGGAGTGGGCGCGTTGTGGTTCAACCCCACCGGCGCAGCCAAAGACGCCGCGAACGCGCCGCTGAGCACGTATCTCGGCGCGCAACAGCTCGGAATGAAGTACGGTCCGGCGTTCAACTGGGGCGGTGGATTGAAGGTCAACCTGATGCGGCATCTGCAACTGCGAATGGACGCGCGCAACATCATCGCGCAGAATCCGCATTTCATGTTGCGCGACGCCTCGGCGGGACCAGGCACTGTTTTCATCTCTCGCGGCGGGTTGCAGAGCGGAGTACAACTGACGGGCGGCGTAGGATTCCGGCTCAACGACATGTGGGGCAGCGACTCGAAACCGCCTCAGCCGCCCTCGGCAGGTTCGGGCACACCGATTTTGCTGAAGCTCGATGCCGACCGCTCGCCGATGGCGATCGGTACCGTTCGGACGGTGACGGCAACCACCGACGCGCCTTCGGGCGCGGGATTGCGTTACGGGTGGACCGTGGATAGCCAGCCGGTGGCGGCCAATGGTCCGATCTACAATTTCGATTCGAGCAGCCGCCGTCCGGGACCGGCTCGCGTGTGCGCGACGGCAGCCGCCCCGGGATACAAAACCGGCTCCGAATGCGTGGTGTTCACGGTGGTGGAAGCAGGCGCGCTGCCACCGGCCAAGCCGATCCAGCTTTCGGTGACGGCGGATCCGAACCCGGTCATGCCGGGCGGAACATCGCGCATGTCGGCCCGGGCCGATCTGCCCGCGGGCACGCAGGCCACCTATCGATGGACGGTAAATGGCGAGGCAGTGGCTGGCGCCAACAGCGCGGATTACGCGTTCAGCACAGCCGGCAAGGCTCCCGGAACGTACAACGTCTGCGCGATCGTTTCCGCGCCCGGATTCGCCGAAACAAAACAATGCCAGGATGTCGTGGTGCGCGCTTGCGGCAATCCATCGATCAGCCTGGCGCCACCGAGCAAGGGCGAAATCTTCCTGGGCGAAACGGCGCCGATTCAGGCCAACGTGAAGCCCAGCGAATGCGGGTCTCCGGTGCAGGTGTCATGGCAGGCGAGCGAAGGCCGCGCCAGCGGCGGAGTGTTCGATTCCACGGGCGTGGCGTTCGACATGAGCAATCGCTCGAAGCTGCAACGCAAGACGGTCACCATCACGGCCACGGCGAAAGATCAGCAAGGCAACTCCGCCACCGCGAACACCACCGTGGTGGTGAAATTGGCTCCGGTGGCGAAGCGGCTCGACGATATCGTGTTCGCCGCAGGCGGAGCGCGGGTGAACAACTGTGGCAAGCGCGTGCTGCTCGAGATGGTGGCGCCGCGGCTGCAAGAGGACCCGGCGGCGCAGGTGGTGCTGGTGGGTCACATCGCCGAAGGGGAACATGCCGCGGCGACGCGGGTGGTCCGTACCAAGAGCGGCAAGCGCGTGGTACGGCGAGCGGCCCCGGTGGGCGCGATCGACCGGGCTCGCGCGCTCAACGCAGCTGCCGTGATCAGCGCGGGCGAAGGCATCTGCCCCACGCTCGAACTGAGCCGGGTGAAGGTGGCTTATGCGGGTAGCGCGCAGAAGTCAGAAGCCATGCCGCAGATGTGCGGAACCAGCGCCCAGGTGAAGGGCAAAACGCGCGCGGCGGCTCCCGACGCCAAGGCCAAGTTCCGCCGGGTGGAGGTCTGGGTCGTACCGGCGGGCGCCCAGATGCCCGACGTTGGCGTGCCCATCCAGAACGCGCCGGCGGCTGAAATCAAGAAGAAGGGTTGTCCGAAGTAGGTGGGAACAGGGCTCCCGGAGGCACCCATCGGCTTCCGGGAGTTCCCTGAAGAAGAAAAACATTCTGTTGCTGTAACGTTCTCCCGGCGAGAATCACTACCCGGCATGGGGGGAGTCTCGCCGTACGCCGGAGCGGTCTCCCCCCGAGCCGAGAAAAGGAACCGTTCCGATGCCAGACAATCGAATCAAGCACCTAGTCGTGGTGATGATGGAGAACCGCTCGTTCGACCATCTGCTGGGCTTTCTGCAGAGTCCGGACTACCCGATCAACGGGTTGACCGGGACCGAGTCGAACCCCGACACGGCCAACAAGCCCATTCGGGTTTCCAAAGACGCGCAGGTTTCGGGCGATCTGCTTCCCGACCCCGGCCACTCGTTCCACGATACGGCGGTGCAGATCTATGGATCGGACCCCGGCGGCGGCCCGTTGCCTCCACCGACCATGTCGGGCTTCGTGAAGAACTATTTCGAGAAGAGCAAGAACGTGGCCCGGTCGGCGCGCATCATGAAGTGCTTCGATCCGGCCCGGGTGCCGATCATCACGCGCCTGGCCAAAGAGTACTGCGTTTGCGACAACTGGTTCTCGTCGATTCCGGGGCCCACGCTGTGCAACCGCGCCTACGCACACGCGGCCACCTCTATCGGCCGGGTGGATACCGGGGCGAACTGGGTCAAGCTCAGCAAGACAGTGTACGAGTTGCTGCGGCAATTCGGCGTGACCGCGAAGGTCTACTACAACGACTTCACGATGTGCATGACGGTCCCCGGCATGATGGCGGCGCAGAATCTGTACTTCGGCAAGTTCGAAGACTTCGTGCATGACTGCCAGAACAACAACCTGCCTACGTATGCGTTCATCGAGCCGCGGTATTACTCGACGGACACGCCGGCGTTTCTGCCAGCGCAGGACCAGCATCCGGATCACAACGTGTGGGCGGGCGAAGCGTTCATCCGGAACGTGTACTCGGCGGTGACATCGAACCCGGACACCTGGAAGAGCACGCTGCTGGTGATCATCTATGACGAGCACGGCGGCACCTACGATCACGTGATTCCGCCGGCCACGGTGAATCCCGACGGCATGAATTGCACCGATCCGCCATTCGATTTCACGCGGCTGGGGATCCGCGTACCGGCGATACTGATTTCGCCGTTCATCAAGCGGGGAACGATCGATCACACGGTTTACGATCACGCATCGGTGGTGGCCACGGCGCGCAAGCTCTACCTGGCCGATCCGGCGAACAATTTCCTGACACTGCGGGACAAACAAGCGAACACGTTCGAGGCCAACGTGAACTTGACAGAGCCCCGAACCGACATCGTGAATTTCCTCTCGCCGGCGCTACGCGAATTCCACGAGTCGGCTGCGATGCCGATGTACGCGCGCGACGAAGGCGGACTGACACTTTCGGAGTTCCAACAGTCACTGGTTCTGCAGGCTGCGGAGCTCGAAAAGGCGCTGCCCCGCAAGCTGCGGACAGGCATCAAGCCCCAGTCGATTCGCACCGAGCGCGAGGCCGCTGCCTATGTCCACCGGGTGACCGAGGCCGTTCGCATCTCGAAGGAGCCGGCGCGCAAGGCAGCGGCAAAACACAAGGCATTGAAGAAGGCCGCCGCGAAGCAGAAGGCAGCGGCCAAGAAAAAGGCCGCGGCCAAGAAAGCAGGCGCGAAGAAGAGAGCGAGGAAATCATGAGACTACGATTCGCGATTGCGTTGCCGGCGGCGCTTGCCGTCTCGCGGCTCGCGGTGGCCGCGACGTTCGATGACCTCAGGGACGATTGCACCGATCCGAAGAAGTCTTTCTTCCAGAAAACCGCCGGGTGCGTTGGCGACCTGTTCCAGCTCGAGCCGGTGAAGCTCGCGGTTCACAGCTTTCCCCCACCGGGAAGCATCGGATTCGGAGCGCGCTACACCAAGGTGCTGAATGCCAATGCGTGGGACCGTTCGTTTCAGGCGGGCGCGGCAGTTTCGCTGCGCGGCTTCTGGTATTCCGAAGCCGTATTCACGGCCACGCGGACGCCGTCGCCGTTGGCCGAGCATCCGCTCGACGAACAGTTCGGGTTCCACCTGTATGGCCGCTATCAGGATCTGAAGCGGCTCAGCTACTATGGCATCGGTGCGCAGACAGCGCGTTCCAATCAATCGAGCTATCGGGAACAGATTGCGAACATCGGCGGCGATATTTCGCAGCCGCTGGTGAACTGGCTCACCGTTGGGGGCGTGGCGGAAGCGATCGTGCCGACGATCAGCAAGGCCACCGGGTCAACCATTCCTTCGATCCAGACGCTGTTCAATGACACTACCGCGCCCGGCATGTTGCAGCATCCGAACATGATGAAGTTCGGAGGCTTCGCGCGGTTCCATCACAAGGCGCCGGTGGAGTTCGAGAATCGCATCAGCTATGACGCCTATCAAAACCTGGGCACGGGATCGTACTCGTTCCAGCGCTTCCGCGCGGAAGCAAAGCACAGCATCTATCCGTTCAAGAGCGAAGGCCGGCTGCGCCGCGATCGCGTGATCACGATCCGCGGGCTCTTTTCGACGGCGCATACGGGCGGCGCCAACCGTGTGCCGTTCTACCTCATGGAGACGCTCGGTGGTCGCGATCTGGACGGCACGGCCACGTTGCGCGCGTTCTCGGACTATCGTTTCCGGGGTCCGCACCTGGTGCTGTTCCAGACCGAGTATGCACACAGGCTCTGGGCGTCGAAGCCGAAGACAACGCCTGACAAAACGTCCCTGCCAAGTGCGGCTCCGCACACGCTGGGGCTGTTCACTTTTTATGACGTGGGACAGGTGGCCTTGCAGCGGGGCGATCTGAGCATGGCGCGCATGCGGCACAGCGTAGGCGGTGGCATCTCGATTTTCGTGGGCGGCGTGCTGCAGGCGAAGATCTATGTGGCGGTGGGTGGCGGCGAAGGGTCGCACACATACACGGAAATTCCGAAGTTCTAGACCAGCGCGCGCCGGGCTTGACTTCAGTCTATTCTTAGACTAGAGTCCAATTATGGACACTGGTCCAGTGAGTCTCCGCGAGCGCAACCGCGTGGAAACCCGCGCCCGCCTGGTACACGCCGCCCTCGACCTGTTCGCAGAGGAGGGGTTCGACAACGTTCCGGTGGAACGGATCTGCGAAGTGGCGGCGGTTTCGCGCGCCACCTTCTTCAACTACTTCACGCAGAAAGAAGAGTTGCTGTTCGAGATCGGACGGCAACGTCTGGAACGAGTGGAGCAGTTCATCGACGCACAAAAGGCGTGGGACCAGCCGCCGAGCGCCGAGAGCCTCATCGAGCTGTTCGTCGAGTTCGGGCGCGCCAACGAGGAATTGTCGCCGATGGGCCGGCATGTTTTGCTGCGAGCTCTGTCGAGCCCATCGGTAGCAGCACGGATCGCACAGATGCTGGGCACTCTGCGCGACAGAGTATCGGAGTACCTCGGCCGTCTGGCGCCGCGCGCCAAGCCACCGGGATTCGATGCGAAGGCGACCGCCGAGAACCTGGTGGCCATCTACTTCTGGACGACGCTCGAGTTCATGATGCAACCGGAACCCGCGCCGGGCCGTCTGCCCGAAGACATGCGCCGCCGGCTCACCGCGCTGCTCGCTCCCTTGCGTAAGAGCGAAAGGAGGTCGCGATGAAGAAGCTCATTCCAGCGGTTCTGGCTGCCGCGTTGTTGGCTGCTTGTGGCTGGTGGTGGAGCACGCGCGCTTCGGCGTCGGCGTCGCCGGTCTTTTCCGGGACCATGGAGGCACGTCAAGTTCTGGTGGGCTCGAAGACCGGAGGCCGCGTCACCGAGGTCCTGATCGACGAAGGCCGCACTGTGGAGCCAGGCCAAGCTCTCGTTCGATTCGACGTTGCCGACGTGCGCGCGCAACGCGAGCAGGCCGAGGCACGGCTGCGCGAAGCCGAGGCGCACCTGGTCCGCTTGCGCAACGGTTTTCGTCCTGAAGAAAAGGCGCAGGCCGAAGCGCAAGTGGCGCAGTTGAGCTCGCAGCTCCAAGCACTGCGCGAGGGGCCGCGCAAGCAGGAGATCGCACAGGCAGAGGCAGATCTGCGGGCCGCCGAAGCCGATCTCGCCAACGCCGAGTCCGTTGCGCGCCGAGTGGAAGCGCTCGCTTCGAGCGGCGACATCGCACGCCAACAGCTCGACGACGCGCGGGCGCGGCAATCGGTGGCCACCGCGCGTGTGGAAGCGGCGCGACAACGAGTGGCGCTGCTGAGAGCCGGAACGCGAGCCGAAGATGTCCGCGCACAGCAAGCTCGCGTGGAGCAAGCTTCCGCACAGGCTGCGTTGGTGCGTGCGGGCTCGCGGCGAGAAGACATTGCCGAAGCCGAAGCTCGCTTGGCGCAAGCGCGTGCCGCGATCGCGGAGCTCGACGTGCGGCTGGCCGAAGGCGAAGTGCGCGCGCCCGCGCAAGCGCTGGTGGAAACCGTGTCTGTGAGGCCCGGCGATCTCGTGCCGGCCGGCCGCAGCGTCGCCACGCTGATCGAACCGAGCCAGATCTGGGTCCGCGTATTCGTGCCGGAACCTTCTCTCGCTCTGCTTCGCGTGGGTCAGCCGATGGAAGTAGAAGCGGCCATCGTGCCTGGGAAATGGTACGCCGCGCACGTGGAACAGATCGCCACGCAAGGCGAGTTCCTGCCACGCAACGTGCAGACGCGTGAGGACCGCGAGCACCTGGTCTACGGCGTGCGTGTGCGCATTGACGCTCGCGATCATCCGCTCAAGCCCGGCATGGCCGCCAACGCGCGCATCGCCGGATCAGGGCCGGGCCAATGACTCCCGCTGTCAGCGTGCGCAACCTCGTTATCCGCTACGGGGACTTCCGCGCCGTGGACGATGTCTCGTTCGAGCTCACGCGTGGCGAGGTGTTCGGATTGCTCGGTCCCAACGGATCGGGCAAGACCACCATCATCAAAGCGCTGTGTGGACTGATCCCGGTTGCCGGGGGCGACGCGCGCGTGCTCGACATCGACGTGCGCGCTCGCGCTGCCGAGGTCCGCTACAACGTGGGATACATGTCGCAGAAGTTCGGCCTTTATGAAGATCTCACCGCGCGCGAAAATATCGAATTCTACTCCGGCGTCTACGGCCTGGAAGGCGAGCATCGCAAGCGCCGCTTCGATGAGGTGATCCAGTTGACGCTTCTCGGGCCGTACCTCGATCGCCGCGCGAGCCAGCTCTCCGGAGGCTGGAAACAAAGGCTCGCGCTGGCATGCGCCATCGTGCATGAGCCCGAGGTGGTGTTCCTCGACGAGCCCACGGCGGGCATCGATCCAGTGGCGCGGCGCGCGCTTTGGGACCTTGTGTTTCGCCTCTCGTCGTCAGGCGTCACGTTTCTGGTGACCACGCACTACATGGACGAAGCCGAGCGCTGCGGGCGGGTGGGCTACCTGTATCTTTCGCATTTGATCGCGCTCGGATCGGTGGACGAGTTGCGGTCAAGCCCCGAGACGAATCCGCCGGGCACGCTGCGGCTGGAAGTGGATGCTCCGGCGGGAGCGCTCGCCGTGGTGGACAAGCTCGGCTACGTGCGCGAGTCGACGTTGTTCGGCCGCCGCATGCATCTGATGATCGACGAGGCAGCGGGAGTGGAGCGATTGTCCGCCGATCTCGAGCGCGCGGGCGTGGGCGCGGCGCAGATCGTGCCCATCGAGCCTTCGCTCGAAGACGTGTTCGTCACGCTCACGCGGCGCAAGCAGGCGGAGTTGGCGCGATGAGACGTACGGCTCCTCGAAATCCGATCGCGGGCTTCTGGCCGGTGTGCCGCAAGGAGATGATCCATCTCTCGCGCGACCGCGGAACCGTTTTCTTCGCGGCGTTCATTCCAGTGGTGCAGTTGGTGATTCTCGGCTTCGCGGTGGACACGAATGTCCGCCAGCTTCGCACCGTGGTTCGCGATGAGGCTGCCACGCAGCAGACGCGGCTGCTGGTGGACCGGTTCGCGGCCTCGGACACGTTTCGCATTCTTGGCTACGCATCTTCGCGGGAAGAACTCTATGACCGCATCGTTTCGGGCGAAGCGAAAGTGGGCATCTACATTCCGCCCGACTATTCGCATCGCCTCGCCGAGGGGCGGCTGGCTACGGTACAGGTGCTGGTGGATGGTTCGGAGTCCACGGCAACGAGCATCGCGGTGAACACGGCGAACACGATCCTGCTGCGAGAAGCAGTCGGCTCGGCCACCGTGAGCGCGCTTCCGGTGGAGGCGCGGCCGTCGGTGTTGTTCAACCCAGCCACACGCTCGCCGAATTTCTTCGTGCCCGGGCTGATCGCGGTGCTGTTGCAGATGATGGTGATCCTGCTCACGGCGCTGAGCATCGTCCGCGAGCGCGAGCGCGGCACGCTCGACCAGTTGACGCTAACGCCAGTCAAACCTCTGGGCTTGATGCTCGGGAAGATGGCGCCCTACGGCGTGCTCGGATTTCTCGAGTTGTTGTTCATTCTCGCGATCATGCGGTGGGTGTTCGCGGTACCCATTCACGGGAGCCTCGCGCTGTTGCTGCTGTCGTCGCTGCCGTTTCTGTTGGTGGTGATGGGGCTGGGGCTGATGATTTCGGCAAAGGCGAATTCGCAGGCGGAGGCGTTCCAGATGTCGTTCGGAACGATTCTGCCGTCGATCTTCTTGAGCGGGTATATCTTCGCGGTGGACAGCATGCCGCTGGGGTTCCGGCTAATCAGCAAGGTGCTGCCGGCCACCTACTTCATTGACGTAATGCGTGGAATCATTTTGCGGGGCGCACGTTTTGAACATTTGTGGCCGCATTTGGCGATCCTGACCGGGATGGGGTGTCTGTTGACGGTGGCGGCGGCGGTGCAGTTCCGGCGGCGCCTGGGATAAAGGCCCGCACGCCTACCGTCGCGGTACGCGAGATGTGGAGGCACGATCAGACGCCGGATGCCGCCCACTTGCATTCCTTCGATTCCACGTTCGAGTCCGGCGATTGCGCGCCGGGATCCCAGGATCAAATCGCGCCGCGTCCCTTCAGCGATCACTTCGCCGCGCCTCGATCGGATTTCATACCGGAGATCGACACGGCTTCCCCGCCCCGCTTTGAGACCTTCTCCGATCTTCAGATCCTCGGTGACGAGACCCTTCGGCAGCTTGCCGCCGGGGCGGGTTCGCTGTTGCGCGGGCATCACTTCCGTTCGCTGGGCGCGAAGCCGCGGCGCAGCGTATTCTCCGACACCGCACGCGGCACTGCGAATTGCAACAGATAATCCGGACCGCCGGCTTTCGACCCCACACCCGACATCCGGAATCCGCCAAACGGCTGCCGCCACACGAGCGCTCCGGTCGACGGCCGGTTGATGTAGAGATTCCCCACACGAAACTCGCGCACGGCTCGTTCGATATTTCGCGGACTCCGGCTGTACACTGCGCCCGTCAGCGCGTAGTCCGTCGCGCCCGCGATCTCGAGCGCTTGCCCGAAGTCACGCGCACGAATCACCGCCAGCACGGGACCGAACAACTCCTGCGCCAAAATCGGATCGCCCGCCGGCAAATCGCAAATCACGGTCGGGGGGACATAGTAACCGCGCGCCGGCGCCGGACCGCCCTGCACCAACAAATGCCCGCGACGGGAACCTTCATCAATCGCTCGCAGCAAGCGCTGCTGCGCATCGCGATCGATCACCGGCCCCACCAGCGTTGCGGGATCCGCCGCCGACCCCACGACGATGGAACGTACGCCTTCCCGCAGCCTCTCGAGGAACGCGGCGTACATGCTCTCCACCACGATGGCGCGCGAGCACGCGCTGCACTTCTGCCCCGAGTATCCGAACGCCGAGTAGATCACGCCGCGCACGGCCTCGTCGAGATCGGCACCTTCGTCGACGATGATCGCGTTCTTGCCACCCATCTCCGCGATCACGCGCTTCACCTGCGCCGCACCTTGCGAAGTGGCCGCCGCCTCGCGCCCGAGCAGCAAGCCCACGTTCATCGATCCCGTAAACGCGATGGTGGCGACAGCCGGGTCGCGCACGAGCGCGGGTCCAACATCTTCACCCACGCCCGGCAGGAACGCCGCCACGTGCGCGGGCATTCCAGCTTCGAGGAACGCTTCGAACAGCGCTCGCGCAATCAGTGAGCTTTGCTCGGCCGGCTTGAGCAGCGTCGTGTTCCCCATCACGAGCGATGCCGCGAACATGCCGCACGAAATCGCGATGGGAAAATTCCACGGCGCGATCACCACCGTCACTCCGCGCGGTTCGTAGAAGTAGAGGTTCAACTCGCCCGGCAACTCACCCAGACGCCGCGGTTGCGCGAGCTTCCGCGCCTCGATCGCGTAGTAGCGGCAGAAGTCGACCGCTTCGCTCACATCAGCGTCGGCTTCCATCCACGGCTTGCCGGCTTCGAGCACGATGAGCGCCGTGAGCTCGCAGCGGCGGCGTTCGAGGATGTCCGCCGTGCGGAGCAGCAGAGAGATCCGGTCCGCTGCGGGAGTATCGCGCCACGATGGGAACGCACTGGCGAGCGCCTTTACCGCATCGCGTGCCATCTGCTCCGACGCCATCTCCACGTGCCCGAGTGCGGTGTCCGGATCTTCGGGCGAGGCCGTGGCCACATGCTTGGATGACGCGGTCCACCGGCCACCGCTCCACGACTGCACACGCACTGGGTCCGCAGCCAAGCGCGCTCGCGTGGCGGCGATCTGCTTCTCGAGCGCGTCACGCACTGAAGCGAGCGAGAAGTCCGCATTCGGTGCGTTGTGGAATTCCGCGTTCCAATCGAAGTCGAGATGCCGCTGACCGGTGTCGCTCGCGTCGGGCTCGGGTTTCTCCAAGAGTTGCTCCGCGCCGCGATGCTCCCAGAAGCCCTTTCGGATGAAGCCTTCGTTCGACGTGTTCTCGAGCAGGCGCCGCACCAGGTAACTCATGCCGGGCAGCAACTCGCCCACGGGAGCATAGTCGCGCACCAGGTATCCACGCTGCGCGAGCGCGGCCTGCAGCGGCTCGGCCATCCCGTAGAGCGCCTGAAATTCGAACTCGGTTTTCGCGACGCCCATCGCTTCGGCCGCCATCGCGATGAAGCTGAGCGAGCGCAAGCTGTGCGAGGCGAACGCGGGATAGATCCACGCCCGATGCTCGAACAGCCGCAGGGCCATGCGCTCGTAGCAGGCGTCAGTGGACCGCTTCTCTTCCCACACGGGACTCGGCCAGGTCCGCTGCCGTGCCTGGATCGTCTCAGTGTCCCAATAGGCGCCCTTCACCAGCCGCAGGGCGATCGGCGTGCCGCGGGATTTCGCGAACGCGGCCAGCGCTTCGAGATCGGCCTCGCTGCGCCGCAGGTAGGCTTGCATCGCCACGCCAAGCCGGTCATTCTCGCGAAATTCCGGCATCGAAGCCACCGCACGAAAAACATCGAAAATGATTTCGAGCATGGAGGTGTCCTCCATGTCGAGCGTCACGGCCACACCGCGCGCCTGCGCGTGCCGCACGAGATCGGCCACGCGCTCGGTGAGCAGTTCCACGCTTTTGCGATGGGCCACGGGCTTCGCTTGGCTGTAGAGCGCGGTGAGCTTGATCGAGACGTGCACGGAAGATCGCTCGCCGCGATGCCCTTCCACGAGCGGCTTCGACTCACGCCAGCCGGGGACTTCCTTGGCGAGCGAATCCATCAATTCGAAGTAGCTCTTGCGGTGCTCGTCGGCTTCCACTTCGCTCACGGTCACCTCGCCCAGCAGGTCCGCGGTGAAGGCGAATCCGTTGCGGCGCAGTTGGCGGAGAGCTTTCAAGGCGTCTTTGCCGTTTTCGCCCACGATGAACTGGCCCGCCATCTGGCGCATCTGCTGTTCGATGAGCTTCGCACCGACGCGCGCGGTGATGCTCTCGGGATCGGAGTCGAGCCCCCAGCGCAGCAGGCCGGGGATCCGCGATGCCACTGGCGCGAAGTACTCTTGCGCGTGCCGCACGACGCCGGCGGCGGTGCCGAGCGACGGGAACACGTCGACGAAGCGAAACAGGTTGAGTTTGAACTCTTCGTCTTGCATGGACCAGTCCATGAGCTTGCCGGTGTAGAAGCCGGGGTCGAAGACAGAGAGAGTGGAGCGCGAGGCTTGTTCGAACACTTCGCGGCCGAAGCGTTGGATGCGCTGTTCGAGAAGAGTGTGGTCGAGCGACATTCCCGCTCACTATCTTCTCAGAGTCCGCAACATTCGCCGGTGCCAGCTGGTGGACTCAAACCATGGACCGGGTCGAGCAAATCGAAGCTGCCATCACGAGGCTACCGCCGGACGAGTACCGCCGTCTCGTCGACTGGTTCCGCGTCAGAGAAGAATCGCGGCGGGACTCGCAGGAGGACGAGGACTCCGGCTCGGGCAGGCTAGATGCGTTGTTCCGGGAAGCGGAGGATGAATCCGCCCAAGGACTGGTCCGGGCCTCGCCGCCTGCGAAGTAGCTCCACCGTGACTCGCCGTTGTTGGCGCTGTACCTCGCGATCCGAATCACACTTCGCCTGGCTTTCGTAGGTTCAAAGGCTCCGAAAACCGCACACGATTCGAGTGGGTGATCACCATCGCGCTCTGGGCTCGGTGACCGGGAACACGATCACGTGGGTGTGGGTCGGCACTCACGCCGAGTACGACCTGCTCGTGGGCTCCTGACTCTGGGCGGTGCGAGAAGAGAAGTGCAAAGCGCTTGTCGCGATCCATTCACCGCAGAACGCGATCGAGAAACGCATACGCCTGCTGCCGCACGTCCGGCGGAAAGTCGTGCTCGGCATCGGGATGCACCGCCACCAACCTCCCACTCTTCCCATAGAGCCGGAACACAGGAGACGCCGCGCGCACGCAGTCCTCCACGCCGGACAGTTCGAAGTTCGCATCGCGCTTGGGCGCGTTGATGAACACCGCACGCGGCGCGATCGCTCCCAACACTTCGGTGAAGTCGAACGGCATCTTTGCGGGATCCGTGCCGTACAATTCAGCGATGCGCGGCATGTAACCTTTGTGGCTCCACCCTTTGAGATTCCCGCCGTAGTATTTGAAGAACGAGTTGAAGCCGCAACTAGTCAGCACCGCCTTCAAGCGCTCATCGAATGCCGCGATGAACAGCGAGTTGTGACCGCCAAGCGAATGTCCGATCACGCCGATGCGCCCGGCGCGCACTTGCGGCAGCGACACGAGCAGATCCACCGCGCGACGATGATTCACGATGCCCTTCATGGTCGCGCTTGCGTAGCCGGCGGCGTAGACGTCGATCTTGTAGTCGCCGTAGTTCGGATAGTCGGGGGCGAGGGCGACGTAGCCGCGTTCGGCGAGTTCCTGCGCGTAGTGGAGATTCGGCTTGCCATCGATTCCCGCCGGCTCGGCCTTGCCGAATCGCGTGGTCTGGTGCAGACATAGCATCGCTGGGTGCCGCCCTTTCGCCACCGGAAGGAACAGGTACGCGGGGACGCGGTCGCCCGCTTCGGCAACGTAGGTGATCTTGCGCCGGACATACTTCGCCGTGCGCTGCTCTTCGATCACTTGCACGTCGAGCGGCGCCGCAGACGCCGCCGGCAGCGGACCCATCGCCTTCTGCATGTTCTCGAGAACGTGCTTGCGGCGATGCTCGCGCCAGTCTTTGCGGTTCGCGATGGAGTGGCGCGTGCCCGCATCGTCGAGCCAGTAGAGAAGGTCCGCTTTGTCTGAATAGAAAGGTTGCGCGGATGCGATCGCGGCGGCCAGCAACAGGAGTGTACGCATGGGCGGGAATGGTAGGGACGGGCAGATTCGAACTGCCGACCTGCCGCTTAGGAGGCGGCCGCTCTATCCATCTGAGCTACGTCCCCACTGCGTAGTCATTTTAGCGCGGCCACATGGGGGCGGGACTGAATTCCGGCGCAGGCTGAAGTTGCGCAGCACTCAGTTTCGGACACTGCGCGCCAATCGGATTCTGTTGAGAGCGGTTGCTCTCGATCGATGGCGCCGGACACGATCTGAAACTCGGACGCAACATCACCTTCTGCGCAGCGTTTCTCGAGTTCGTGAACTCGCGCTAGGCGAGGATGTCGAGCACGTGCTTTTCCAACTCGTCGGCGGTACGGATCGTCGCCAGATTCGCCTTGTAGCTGCTCGCGGCGAGAATGATGTCCGTAGCTTCTTTGGTCAAGTCCACTACGTCAGTGGGAATTCCACCGCTCTCCGACGACACCGGGCGCGCAACCCGTTTTGCCGACGCTTCGATCTGGGCCTGCGCGCGGCCCAGCCCTTCCAGGGCGATCGCGGTTACTTCCATGGCTGTTCATTCGACTCATCGGCAATCGTGACCCGAGTTTTAGTGTGCGGGACCGGAGGTCCCGCGGCGGACCACAGGTCCGCCTTACTGGGCGCTGCGAGCCAGTCGCATTCCGTTGAAGGGCTGCTGGCGGTCCGGACGCTCGCCGTGGCGAAACGCCGGATCGAGCAGTTGCGCCGGGTCGCCGTAGCCTCCGCCGCGCAATACGCGTAGTCCCGCAGAAGCCGCATCCTCGCGACCGTCGCCGGCATCATAAGGATACGGCCGCAGTAGCGTGGAGCACCACTCCCACACGTTGCCGAGCATGTCGTGAAGGCCGAGCGGATTGGCCGGTCGCGCACCCACCTCATGCGGCGCGTACGTGTTGAGCTCGCGAAAGGTGCCTGTGCCTGAGCCGGAATCTTCGCGATGCCAGCCCGCTTCGCTGCCGCGGGCGGCCCACTCCCACTCTGCTTCCGAAGGCAGCCGGAAGCCGCCACCCGCCACCTTCGCGTTGAGCTTCGCGATCCACTGATCGGCGTCGCGCCACGAGACATTGTGAACAGGAAGTTTTGCTCCATGCACCGTGCTCGGGTCTTCTTTGTCGATGGCCCGCCATTCCTGCTGCATGAGTTCGAAGCGAGCCAGATAGAACGGCGCCACGGTCACCGTATGCACCGGACTCGCGCTTGCGATGCTAGACGATCCCATATCGGCATCGCCACCCGGCACGAGAACCATCGCGATCCCCAGTCCGGCCACCCGAACATTTCGCGGCAATCCTGTTTCGGCGTCGAAGGCGTCGCCCTCGATCTCGAAGCCCTCGATGCGTGGGTTCAATCGCCGCTCCGTCATCGCGAGCCGCGCGGTAGCGCGGCGATTCCCCGGTAGCTTCGCCAAGGCCTCTCGAAAAGCCCCGCGCGCTGCCGGCCAATCCTTCCGCGACACCGCCGCGTCTCCCGCCGCCATCAACTTCGTGAATGCTGCGAGCCGCGCCTCGTCGCGAAACTCGAGCGGTTCGAGCTTCTTCTCCACCGGACTGATCAGCGCATGCGGATGGTGGCAACTCTCGCACCGCGCCGCTTCCGCCGTCTTCGGACATCCCTTCGCGTGGCACGTGGAGCACCACTGCGCCAACGCTGCGCCACGCGGCAGCCGGTCAGGCTTCACCTCGTTGCGCTCATTGGCCACGTGACCCGCGCTGGCTCCGTGACATCCCTGACATGCGATTTTCACGCTCGCGTGTTTCGACGTGGACCACTCGAGCACCTGCGCCACATGGCATCGCGAGCACACGCCCGCCTCTTTCACCTGCGGTTGTGCGAACACCGCGGCACAAGCCGCGAGCGTGATTAAGAATCGCATCGCCACCGTTGATCGAGCCAACGATAGTGCCGCGGCAGCCACGCCGGACCTTGCGCCGAAACCACCTTCGAAGCCGCGTCGAGAGCCGCCTTCTCTTCCGTGCCCAGTTCGAGATGCCGGCCCATCGCAGCGTAGTTCTCTTCGAGCGTGTGTTCTTCGAACATCCCGGGCATCGCCGCGGTCATGAACTTCTTTGAATAGACGAACCGCAGCGCGGCCTGGCACAGCGTCTCATCGGGTAGGCGTTCGAGGCTCTTGGTCAACTCCGCCACCACGTGCGCCGGCAGCGGACGATACTTCGCTTGGTAGAGCTGCACGAAATCACGCTCGGGCCTCGACCCGGGCTTCGCCTTCGGATCGAGCTTCACGATCGAACCCGCCGCCAGCGGCTTGATCGCGATCAAGCCCACGCCCTTCGCGGCAGCCTTCGGGAGAAAGTCAGCATAGTCGGCGCGAGCGTGGATGAAGTTGTAGGGGAACATGATGTAGTCGAGCCCTTCGAGCTCGGTGAGCGCAAGCGTCATCAAGCGCTCGTCATGCGTCGAAATGCCGATGGCGCGCACCAAGCCCGCCTCTTTCGCTTTGCGCACTACGTCCCAATCCGCGAGATTCTTCGCGTCGAACCGTTCGCCGTCATTCACGTAGATGCGGTACATGTCCACGTGCCCGAACAGCCGCGCCGCACGTTCGATGTTCTCGCCCACGTACATCGGGAACTGCCGGCACAGCGACACGAGCGTCTTGTGGCGCCGGCCCTTCACCGCGCGCGACACGGGCTCCCACTGGCCTTCGTTCTCGTATGTGTCCACCATGTTGATGCCGAGATCGAAGGCGCGCGACATCAATCGATCGCGGCGTTGCTGGCCTTCCTCGGTGAGCACGTTGCCGTTTTCCACGCGCTTCTTGTAGCCGGGGTCGGTGTGCGACCCGAACGAGAGTAGCGAAACATAGAGGTCCGTCTCGCCGAGCCGGCGATAGATCATCCCGCGGCGCCGATACTCGCGCACAGCGGGCAGCGTGTTGGCTCGCGAGGTAGCGGCAGCAGCGGCGGCGAGAAAAGCCCGTCGACAGATCTTCATGCGCCGAGTTTATCACTCCGCGCTGGCATCGTCGTAACCTGTAAGGTCGGTCGCCAAAGGAGAATCGGTGCTGAAACGCAAACTCGGAAACGGCAATCTGGAAGTCTCGGCCATCGGGCTCGGCTGCATGGGGATGAGCTTCGGCTACGGACCCGCCGGAGACAAGCAGGAAATGATCGCGGTGATCCGCGCAGCGGTGGAGCGCGGCGTTACGTTCTTCGACACCGCGGAAGTCTACGGTCCTTGGACCAATGAGCTGCTGGTGGGCGAGGCGCTCGAGCCTTTCAAAGGAAAAGTGGTTATCGCCACAAAGTTCGGCTTCAAGCTGAAGCCGGACGGCGAGCCGGGCCACATCGGACTCGACAGCCGCCCCGAGCACATCAAAGAAGTCGCCGACGCCTCACTCACGCGGCTCCGCGTGGATGCGATCGACCTCTTCTACCAGCATCGCGTGGACCCGGAGGTTCCGATCGAAGACGTCGCCGGCGCCGTCAGGGATCTGATCCAAGCCGGCAAGGTGAAGCATTTCGGGCTCTCCGAAGCGGGCGCGCAAACCATCCGCCGCGCGCATGCGGTGCAGCCCGTGACGGCGCTGCAGAGCGAGTACTCGCTGTGGTTCCGAAACCACGAGAAGGATATCCTGCCCACGATCGAGGAGCTCGGTATTGGCTTGGTCGCGTATAGTCCGCTCGGCAAGGGATTCCTCACCGGCAAGATCGACCAGCACACTTCGTTCTCCAGCACCGACTTTCGGAACGTCCTTCCGCGTTTCACGGCCGAAGCCCGAGAGGCGAATCAAGCTCTGGTCAAAGTGCTCGAAGCGATCGCCAACGCGAAGAAGGCGACGCCCGCGCAGATCGCACTCGCGTGGCTGCTCGCGCGCAAGCCCTGGATCGTGCCCATTCCAGGCACCACGAAGCTCACGCGACTCGAGGAGAATCTCGGCGCCGCGGCGATCGAGCTCACCGCAGCCGATCTCGCGGAGATCGAAGCTGCTGCTTCCCAGGTCGCCGTGCAAGGTGCACGCTATCCCGAGGCCATCGAGCAAATGACCGGCCGCTGAGCCGCTACTTCAGAGCCACATCGCGGACCTTGGTCCAGCGCGCCTTGCCCGCCGGACCTTCCACGAACAGCCGCACCACATACTCGCCGGCCTTCTCATACGCATGCATGGGATGCCGCTCGGTGGAGGTCTTGCCGTCACCGAATTCCCACCGCCACGAACGAATGTCGCCATGCGACTCGTCTTGAAATGCGACCAGCCTGCGCGACATGTCGAGCACCTGGAATGACCATCGCGCCTCGATCGGCTTGCGGAACCGCTCCTCGAGCGGCATCAACCGGAACGCTACCAGATCCGAAGCATCGCCGTACATCGTGGTCTTGTGCGACAAGTTCCAGAAGCCCTTGTAGCCTTCTTCACCCGGCCCATCGTAATCAAGCACGGACCACGACATGCCGATCACGCGGTTCTCCTGCAGCTTCGATTCGATGGCGCGCCCTGGACCTTCGCATGGTGAATAGTCGAACGGCGTGATCCAGAACTCGAGCGTCAGCTTGCCGCTCTCGCCGTGCTTGAAGTTGTAGTCGTAGGCTGCGTTGGCGTAGGGCAGTTCCTTGATCCAGGATTGGCAGCCCCACACCATCACCCAATCGCGATCGGGCGCGGGCGTGAAGATGTGATAGTTCTGCGCATGCACGCCGTGGAAGTTGAAGTAGAGGTCGCCGGGGTCGAGCTTCTTGTTCGGATGCATGCTGGCGATCAGAGGGCCGCCCGAGAGGTCGCCATCGACGACGAGTTCGAAGATGTCGTTGTGGCGGTCGGCATTTTCGAAGTCCCAGAAGTCGTCATAGGCTTCGTAGAGGAAGTAGAGGCGATTCATGCCGCGCACCCAGCCGACCTTCACTTTGACGTCGAGGTTCTTCTTGTCGTAGCGGAACTCGCGGCCCTTCACGGTTTCTTTCAACTGGTCCATGCCGATGGCGTAGCTTTCGGGGACGATCGCCCAGTCGTCGCCTTTGCCGTCGATGTGCGGGATCTTGTCGGCGGGGAATTGGAAGATTTTGAATTCCACGCCGGGGCGTTCGAGCGCGAGGCAGGCGGTGGCGAGGAGGATGGGGGACAGTCGCATGGAGCGAGTGTAGCGGTTTCCGCGCGGCGAGACGGCGGCTCTGGTGACTGGCAGCGGCTTGGCTGTAGGAACAGCCTGCGTCCTCGAAGCACGCACTGCAGTCGACTTCGACTCGTCCATGCGCAGCCAGGTTTTCACGGGAGTCGCCGCAGCGGGCTGATACGTGGCAAACATTTTCAGCTTGTTGTGTGAGGGGCAACGGGCCCTTTGGGTCCAGGCGCCGATGGCTCTACACTTCGCGACTTATGGCGACCTATCGGTCGCCTGCCCTTTGCATTCTCCAGTGGCCGGCCACACACCCGGAGCTAACTAAGGCTACGCAGCTTTGGCGGTTAGAAGCCCGCACAGGCCGGGGCGGCCTCCAATGAGATCAGGAACTCGTATGCGGCCGGTAGACCCGGCGCACTGTGCGGGCGAGTTCCTCAAAAGTCTAGACAGCCGGATCGATTATTCTGAGGTCTGCGCGTGATCCAGAAATGAGCGCGCTGGCCTTATTGCCTGACCTTCGCCAACCATTTGACGATAACTTGGATTGGATTCGATCGCTCCGCCTGCCCGGTTCGGCGGCGATGACGAAACGCTGGCCGTCGCCGGTGACGGTATAGCGGCTGAGCGTGTTGTCGGCGGTAACACAGGGCATGTTGAACAGTTCGTGTGGGGCGCCGCCGTCGAACTTGTCCCCTCCCCGCCATCATCTTGCCCTTCGTGATGAAGAACAGTTCTTTGACTTCGCCGCTTTGTCGCATCATTTGGAGAGCCTACGGTCAGGTTAGGCCGAGAATCCCCAGGCTGGCGTCCCACGCCTTCCGCTAGGAGCACTGGGGCGTGTGGTTCACTTTCGAAGACGTTGCAATCCCGGTTTCACGGGCGATTCAAATCCACGAGAACCGAGGACTTACCGGGGCGTGGGAACTCCACTTGGGACTCCCAGGGGGGCTAAAGCGACCGGCTTGCCGTCGACCAGTAGTTGCAGATCGTCGAACCACGCGTGCCCGGTGCCGAACAGGGTCGCAACGACAAAAAGCGTTTTGCCGGACGAGACCAGCGGCAGGGAAACGGAGTATTCTGTCCAGCTGGTAGTCCCTTTCACGCCCAGACCCTGCGTCGTTGCAAACTCAACCGGCCCGCTGACGCCATCTTCCCGCAAATACATTCCGATAGACGACGAAACGTTCTCCGTCTTGGCGAATCCGCGCAGCTCGATCGTCTTTCCGGCAAAGTCCATGGGAATGGAGGCGACGATGCCGCCAAACTCCCCAACGCTCGAAGGCCCACGTTGGACATGCGCGGAATAGCTTCCGCCATGAAAGACCACGCTGTCGATGGTCGTATCGCCGGCGCCGTTGGCGCCCCATTGAAAAGGTGTCTCGCCAGGCGTCCCGTTCTCGAAACCGAGAATCTCGGAAATATTCCGGCTCGTCAACGGCGCCACCTGCGGCTCACCGTCGGGAGCATCCACTAAGGGCCTGCCGTCCACCAGCACCTGCACATCGTCGAACCAGACCTTGCCGGTACCCCACAAATAGAGTCGAACCAGCAAAAGTTTCGCGTCGGCCCTTGCCGGGATGATCGTGCGGAGTTCTTTCCAATCGGTTGTGCCTCTTACGACGCCGGAAGACGGCGCGGTGGCAGCGTCCAGAAAGGGGCCGCCTTCGCTTGCACGCTCAAAGACGGAAAGATGCACGAAACCGCTGACATTCTCGGTCTTCGCGAAGACCCGCACCTCAATCTTGCGGGCGGCGAAGTCCATCGGAACCGTCATGGAAAGATACGCATTTTCGCCAGTACTGAAAGGCCCGCGCTCGATGCGCACGGAGTGCGCGCCGCTGTGCGCAACCGCGTCGTCGACGGCGACCGCTCCGCTCAAGTTGTCGCTCCAGCGGTCGGGAAGAAGCCCGGGGGTCCCGTTCTCAAAACCCGAGGTGTCTGAAACCTCCTGCCTCGTCAGCGGTTGCGAAGTGGGAATTCCGCTGGGAATTCCCGCCGGCGCGTCCGCAATCGGCTTTCCGTCCACCAGCAGTTGCAAGTCGTCGAACCATACTTTGCCTGTGCCGTTCATGTAGAGCTGAAAGTAAATGTCATCAGCTTCCGGCGCCGCGGGAATCCGCAGGCGGTACTCCGTCCAGTCGGTAGTGCCGCCGTACGGAAGGTGCCAGGAATTCCCTTCGAGAGGGGGTCGATTCTGGCTGGATCCCAAGAGATTGATGGCGATCTGCCCTGTGAGGTCCTCGGTCTTCGCGAAGGCGCGTAACTCGATGGTCTTACCGGCAAAATCGACGGGAATCATGACAAACAGATCTGTAAAAGTCCGCACACTGGAGGGCTTGCGCTCGAAGCGCGCCGAATACTTACCTCTGTGAACCACCGTTTCATCGGTCACGACGTCCGCCGGACCATTGGATCTCCATCCGGCCGGAAACGCGCCGGGCGTTCCGTTTTCGAAATCCATAATTTCCGTAACATTGCGCGCTGTCCGCTGATACAGGGTTGATCCGGCCGCGCCGCTCGGCTCGCCGCTAGGAGTGCCGTTGGGGACCTCGGCGATCGGTTTGCCGTCCACTAGCAGTTGCAAGTCGTCGAACCAGACCTTGCCTGGACCCTCCAGGTAGAGCTGAATGTTTAATAGTTTCGTTTCCGGTACCGCCGGTATGCTGACGCGGTACTCCTTCCAATCACCGGAGCCGTAGACCATGACATTCTGCGATTCGAGGATGACCGTCGGCTGGGCTCGTGCCGCAAATCCGAAAAGGACCTGATTGAAGACGCTTTCAGTCTTGACAAAGGCTCGCAACTCGAGCGTCTTGCCGGCGAAATCCACGGGAATCTGCGCAAAAAGATCGCTGTAACTGCCGCTGCTGGAGGTGCTACGTTCGATACGGGCCGAGTACTTCCCTCCGTGCACGACCGCGTCGTCGATGACCGCGACCGGGGCGCCGCCCGTGATGGTCCAGCCGGCGGGAAACGCGCGGGGTGTCCCGTTTTCAAAACCCAGGATTCCCGAAATGTTCTGCCGCGTCAGTTGCTGGGGCGACAGACCGCCCGGAATTCCGTCTGCGGCCTCGGCGATCGACCTTCCGTCCACCAGCAGTTCTAGATCGTCGAACCAGGCTTTGCCGGCGGCGGCCGGCATGATGAGCTGAACCTGCAGGAACTTGGCTGCGGGCACCGCGGCCACAATCACACGGTATTCTGTCCAGTCCGTCGTGCCACTCAGAGCCTGCGACGATCCTGTCTCGATGACCGGCCCATTCTGAACGGCGCGCTCTGAAACATTAAGCTTGACCTGACCGGCGACACTTTCGGTTTTTATGAATCCTCGCAACTCGATAGTCTGACCGGCGAAGTCGACCGGAATGGTGAACTGCAGATCGGAAAACGTGAGGGCAGTCGACGGACCGCGTTCGATGCGAGCCGAGTAGCGGCCGCCATGCACCACGGCGTCGTCAACAAAGACTGATTGCGCGGGGCCAGACCGGTCCCATCCTGCCGGAAATGCGCCCGGAGTCCCGTTTTCAAAGCCCAGGATTCCCGAAACGTTGTGGCGGGTCAGTTGCGGCGCCGTGGATCCACTACTCGGTGTGCCGCTGGGGACTCCGGTGGCGGCCTCCGCGATTGGTTTGCCGTCCACGAGCAACTGCAGATCGTCGAACCAGGCTCTGCCGGTGGTCGCGGGCATGAAGAGCTGAACCGTAAGGAATTTCGCCGAGGGCGTCGCGGGCAGGCTGACGCGATACTCCCTCCAATCGGTCGTGCCGTTGATCGCTTGCGAGGAGGCAAGTTCGATGTTAGGACCACTCTGAACCGCGCGTTCCGCAACCACCAACTGAGCCCTGCCGACGACGCTTTCCGTCTTCAAGAACCCGCGCAACTCGATGGTCTGGCCGGCGAAATCGACAGGGATTGTGAACTGTAGATCGGAGTAGGCGCCGCCGCTCGAGGGTCCGCGATCTAGGCGCGCGGAGTACCGGCCGCCGTGCGCCACCGATTCGTCGATGACCGCATCTCTGGCGCTGGATGCACTCCAACCAGCGGGAAAAGCGCCGGGCGTACCGTTCTCAAAGCCGAGAATAGTGGAGATATTCTGCCGATTCAGTTGGGCGGCGCAGGGCAAAGCGAATGCCATGGACACCAGGCCCCAACTGAAAGCGATACGCGCGCTAAGACCACGACGCATCTCTCCATTACCTCCCTCCATATAGCTTACGCAAACTTTCGAGCCGCCGGCTACGTATCAGCGTAACACCCGGTGCCAGTCATGACATGACGCCCTCCACACGAGATCCAAGGCTACCCAAATGCCACACCCGGCGGCGTTGAGCTACTGAAGGGACGAAACCGCATTGACAGGTGTTGCGCAACGTCTCAGTGGCTCCGCCTTCTGTGACCACACACTTGGTGCCGACGTTGTTTGGAATGACCAACACTGGCTCAAAGTCGAATTCCGGACGCATTACCGGCGACTCGGACAAGGGCTGTTGGGTAGCCGAGAGACCGTGGCCTCACACCCAAACGACTGATTTCAAACCCAATCCACACCGCTATGGGATAGATCGCCAAAAACGTTACGACGCTATCTGGAGTGACCCGGCGCAGGGAACGTCGGTGGAGAGGAGGTGCGCATGCCGGGTCACTTCGGATGGCGGCGTTTGAAGGAAGCCGCTTGCGGTTGCGGCGGACGCGGCCGGTTATGGGTTTTGAATGGGGTTTCGCGGTGAAGACTGGCTGCGGGGGCCGACGAACGGTGGCAAGGGGGCGACATCGAATGGGCTGCCAAAGCCCGGGTGGGTTATGGAAGCCGGTTTTTGGCAGGCATGGGAAGGTGTCGCAAGGGCCGAAAGGACACTCCGGACACACGTCGGCCATGCGCGCCATGGCGCACCGCAGCAGGCCCGAATGAGCGCCGGACTAAGACGAGTCTTGAGCCGCACTGGAGCGTGCCAGCTCCCACTGGAGTTGGCGGGGCGTGAGCCGTTCGACGACGGCCATTGGACCGCCGCATTTCGGACACCGCCACAGTGGTCCCGTGGACGATGCCGCCACCGGTGCGGAGACTGCGGTGGGCTGCTGAGGTTGAGCGCCAAGCAGTTGCCGGCACAAAGGCAGCAAGGCGGCCCGCCTGCGATTGGCCAGAAATCCGAAGAAGCGAATGCGCACGAACCCGTGAGGCAGCACATGCAACAGGAACCGGCGCAGGAACTCCTCTGCAGCCAGAGTCATCAGCCGCCGCTTGTTGCCGTGAGCATAGTCTTTCCAGCGGAAGGTGACCTTGCCGTCGGCGAAGTTCACCAAGCGATGGTTGGAGATCGCAACCCGGTGCGTGTAGCGAGCCAGATAGTGGAGCACATGTTGTGGCCCGCCGAAGGGTGGCTTGCAGTAGACCACCCAGCGCTGCCGGTGCAAAGAGCGCACGAAGGCACGAAAGATCTTGTCCTGCTTCAACCCCTCCAACTCACCGGGCAGACAAAGCTGCCCGGCCTTGAAAAAGGCGCGCTTTAACCCGGCGATGAACTTGCCGCGGAACACCGCGCCCAGAACGAGTACAGGCAGGAAGAAGGGATAGGGGGGACGAACCCAGCGCCGATGATCAGCCGAGAGCCCGCCCGAGGGGATCACACAATGCACATGCGGATGAAACTGCAATGTCTGACCCCAAGTGTGCAGCACGCTCAGTAGACCGATCCCGGCGCCGAGGTGCTTGGAATCGGCGGCGACTTCCATCAGAGTGGCCGCGCTGGTCTGGAACAGCAGATCATAGAGAATCCGCTGGTTGTGATAGACCAGCTTGGCTGAATTGGTGCGGCAAGGTGAATACGACATGCACGTAGGGCACCGGTAGCAATTCGGTTTGGCGGGCGGCCAACCACTTGTCACGAGCATTGGTCTGGCGCACGCGCAATGGCGGTTCCGGCAGGGAGTTGAACGAATACGAGGTGGTTTCATAGCCGCATCGGGTGCAGCGGTCCCGGTGACCGCCGAGCGCCGCCGTGCGGCAGCGCTCGATGGCCGACAGCACTTTCAGGTGCAGTCCGGTCAACCGGGAACGGTTGCGCTCAATGAAGCTTTTGCCGATTGTTCGAATGATGTCGGCCACCTCGAAGGAGTGGCCGTTTCATTTCCGCTCCGCCGCCCCCATGTGGTCCATCGGCTTACGCGGTAGTTTCACTCGATCGAGAGACGTGGGCACCACCTTGTCCAGAGGGTCGCGAGCTGCCTTGAGATGTCGTTCGGATAGATGCAAGTAGATGGACGTCGGCTTGAGATCGGCGTGGCCCAGCGACGCCTGTAAGGCAGGCAGATCCGCGCCATTCTCCAACTGATGGGTCGCGAAACTGTGACGCAGCAAGTGTGGACTGACCCGTTTGGTGATCCCTGCCCGCTGCGCCGCCTCCCGGCAATCTTCCCAGACAACCTTCGAGGTGATCGGCTTGTCGGCACGGCAGTTGTTTACCGTACCCGGGAACAGATAGGTCTTCGGTAGCATCCACCGGTAGTATTCGCGCAGTGTCTCCAGCAAGACCGGGCTGAGCGGAACATCGCAATCCTTGCGGCCTTTGCCTTGCCGGATATGGATCATCATGCGCTTGCTATCAATGTCCTCCACCTTCAACTGACACAACTCGGCGCGGCGGATGCCCGTGGAGTAGAGCAGCATCAGCATGGCCCGGTGCATCAGGTTGCTGGCAGAGTTGATCAGCGCCACGGCCTCTTCCTGGCTCAGGATGACCGGTAGCCGCCGCGGGCTCTTGGGATACGGCAACTCCTCGACCGGGTATGGCCGCTTCAGCACTTTGACGAAGAAGAAGCGCAGCGCAGAGGTGTGATGACACACCGTCCGGGCTTCCAGTTTCCTGTGCTCCAGCAGATGGAGTTGGTATTGCCGGATCTCGTCCAGCCCGGCTTGATCTGGTGCCTTGCGGATGTGCCTAGTGAAGTCACGAACCACCTGCACGTATACCCGCGTTGTAGCCTTAGAGTAATTACGACGCTGGAGTTCCTCCAGCATCAATTTGCGTAGTTGGGTCACAAGGACCTCCTTCCTTGTGACCCACGATATTCCCGCTGATCGCTGATCGCTACCCACTGACGACGCGTCAGCGTCCGCCGCGCAAGCGGCTTCGTTCAAACGCCACAGTGCTTAGCATCGGGCGAAAGAGGCGTCCCGACATGCCTCAGCGTCCAAATCACATCTTGCATGATTGTGTTCGCGGACTAGCCCGCTCCGTCGAGCTTCTTCGGATGCATGCTCGCGATCAGAGGGCCGCCCGAGAGGTCGCCGTCGACGACGAGTTCGAAGATGTCGTTGTGGCGGTCGGCGTTTTCGAAGTCCCAGAAGTCGTCGTAGGCTTCGTAGAGGAAGTAGAGGCGATTCATGCCGCGCACCCAGCCAACTTTCACCTTCACGTCGAGGTTCTTCCTGTCGTAGCGGAACTCGCGGCCTTTGACGGTTTCCTTGAGCTGGTCCATGCCGATGGCGTAGCTTTCGGGGACGATCGCCCAGTCGTCGCCTTTGCCGTCGATGTGCGGGATCTTGTCGGCTGGGAATTGGAAGATTTTGAATTCGACGCCGGGGCGTTCGAGGGCGAGGCAGGCGGTGGCGAGGAGGATGAGGGACAGGCGCATGGAGCGAGTGTAGCGGTTTCCGCTCAACCGGAGTACGAACGGCGCAGGTGGCTGAACTACAGTAGGCGCTTGGGATTCGACAACTAAGAGTCGTGGCGTACGGAATCAAGTGGACAGTTGGGTGGCGGAGGTTCCAGCGATCCCTGGATGAGACACCCTCATGCCCACGCCGCAAGAGGCAAGAGCTGAAGTCGAGAACGTTTCGGCTGATTGCCGACGACCACCAAGCGAGCGGTCAGCCCTTGCCTTGCGACACGAGTGAAATCGTGCACGCTTAGCGCCTGCATCTGATCTGCGGCGCGTTGCCCGCATGACTCGGATTCGAACACGCACGACGGACAGGCTGGAACGAAAGTTGTCCCCATAAGGGACGGATGAGCGAGCAACAAGGATCCGCATCCACGCACCGTATCGGATCTTGGAGACAACTCGGGGCCAACATCGAGCAGTTAGAGCGGCGCCGCTAAACCGTGACGCCGCTCGGGACTTCGCCAACACACGAAATCAATGCGAAACATTTTCAGCTCGTTTTGTGAGTGTGCAAAAAGCTCCCTCGCCCAAAATCCAATTCGAACAGCTAGCGCCCAATAACCCTCCCTCCGAACCCCGGCAACCGTTTCCCTGTAGAATAAGGCTGGAGAGCTTTCAATGGCACTTTTGTCAGATGTGTTCAAGGACGCCAAGTCGAGAGTACGGAAGACTGTCCTCGCGATCGATGTTGTTTCCTCCACTGCAATGAAGGAGAAGGAACCTGAGGCATCGTGGCTCAATACATTCGCTTGGTTCTATGACCTCACAGCGGCGACAGTCAAGGCACATGAAGGGGTAGTAGTGAAGTTCATTGGCGACGGAGCCATGGCTGCGTTCTCAGAGGATCAGGCTGCGAACGGAATCAATTGCGCAATTGCGCTTCAGGAGCAGATTGCAGGGGCAAACGCAGTGAGGACCGTAACCCTCAACTGCTGCATAGGGATTGCCACCGGTGATGTCCGGGAGTTTGACGTTGGGGACCAGGAGGGTAATAAAGACTACCTGGGAAACGTCGTGGACAGGGCTTTTCGATTGTGCAGCGCTGCAAACGCCAAAGCCATTCTAGTAGACAAGGCCACGGTTGACGCCGCACCTATGCACAGGGTTAAGTGCAGAGTCGGAGAAAGTACTGCGGTTAAGCGAACCACCGAAGAGTACCTCGGGAGCTTAGAAGCCATTCCGCTGAAGGGCTTCGCCCAGCCAATCCAGTATCACGAAGTGCTGTGGGAGAACAATCGATACGGACTGAATCCGAAGTACGTTACGCATTCACCGCAAGTCGAAACGCCTCGCATCGAGCCACCCCTCCACAAGCGGACCCAGTGGCAAAAGGGTAGCGTTACGACGATAAACACAACCTTTGGATTTATCCATAGCGAGGGCGAAGACTTTTGGTTCAACCAGGATCGGTTGTTGAACCATCACGCAGTTCCCAAGGTGCGAGACGCCGTGTGGTTCGTTCCAAGGGAACCGATGCCTAATGCAAAAAACAGGCAAGCAATGAACGTGGTTCCTCTGGGCAGTAAGCTTACAGGCACGTTGACAACGGTCAATCCCAACAACTACGGGTTTGCGGCCTGCAGCCCAAACGCCTACGGCGAACAACAGAACATCTTCGTTTACCTTGAGGATTCAGCCAACTGGACGAAAGGCTCTGAGATCGTCTTCGTTGTTGGCGAAAACGAGAAGGGCCCGGCGGGAATGGACCCTCGGCCCAGCAACGATGATCCGGAGTAAGAGCCAGTGGGCCAAGTAGTTCACATTCGGCCATCGCTGGTTTGTTGAGAAATCTATTTCCTGAAGATTCCGCAGCTCAAGCATCGAGCGAGAGGGCGGTCTCGAAAGACCTCGGCGCCCAGATCACGACCTTTCACGGTTGTCCTCACGAACTGGGCAGTCAGAGCCCCAACAGCGGCCTCAATCGCTCCCGGACCTCGGCGACAACACCCGCTGGAGCCTTGGACTCGAACGTCACCCGCCGAGCTTGCCAATCGAGATTCTTGACGTGATCGGCGAGGACGACGCCCGCGATGCCATGCCCGGGCGGAATCGGCACCTCGAAAGGATAGCCCTTCCTCTGACCGGTGACGGGACACGCCAACGCAAGCCGTGCCTTGGCGTTGTACTCCCGTGGTGACAAGATCAGCGCAGGACGGTGGCCACTCTGCTCATGAGCGGACTGGGGATCGAAGGTGAGCCAAACCAAATCACCCGCATCGGGTACGTACGGCTTGGCTACCATTGTTCGCTTCCCTCAGGTTTCCCCCATTCGGTCTCGCGATCCCGGTTACGCGGCGTGATCTTGCTCACGAGTTCGTGGAGCGAATAGGTGGCCTGCGCCGGCCGCACGATGATCGCACCGTCCTTGACCGACACCTCTACCGTGTCCCCCTCGCCGATCCGGGCTTGCGACGTGACGGCCTTTGGCAGACGCAGGCCGAGGCTGTTTCCCCAACGAGCAACTCGAGCGGATGTTCGCATGTATCTACAATGACTATACTTTGTTTCGCGCTGATCTCAACCGGCGGAACTGGAGTAGCGAGTCATGGGAGAGCGCACAGACGGCTGTTTCGGCGAAGCTTCGCTACATTGGAATCTAGAATAGAGGTTGCAATGACCGTTACGCTTCACTTCCCTCCCGAGATTGAGGCAGGGCTTCGCGCCCAGGCCGGCGCGATGGGACTCCCCATCGACCGCTACATTCAATCTGTCCTGGAGCAGGCCGTCCCATCTGTCTCTGCTGTTTCCGCCGACCAAGTCCTGGCGGAGCTCGATGCACTTGCCGATGACGCGCCGGATGCACCCCTTCTCTCCGATGAGGCGGTCAGCAGGGAGACCATTTACAGCCGGGATTCGTAGATCGCGTCAAGATCCGCGGTTCATCAGCTAACTTTCCCTTCCCGGCGAATCCCCTCGGCAATCCACATTCGAAGTTGCGTCTGATAGCCGACCGACTTAGCTGAGGCGATCTTTTTTGCCGCAACGATTTGCTCGGGGCCCAATCGGATCGAGATGGGCGTCTTGCGAGTCGAGTGCCGGTCCTGGATGGACCTCGTCAAAATCTTCGAAAGTTTGGCGGGCTTGGCGACGGGCAATTGATCCCATACGCCGGCCACTGAGTGCGAGTCAAAGTACTCGGCCGCGGCCTCGTCAGAGGCAAATTTTGGGAGCGGAGCTTTAGCCAATGGCAACTTCTTCTTCATAGAGCCTCACTTGCGGCGGAACATACGCCGCTCACGATCTTTCATGTCACGAGCCGTGACGTGAACTGATGACAGCACTAATGCCACGGTAGCAGAATGTATATACAAGCCATGCCCTGTGGCGCTCGCCATGGGCCGTCACCGACTCGGCGTCCTCTCGCCGATCCCGGGCAGCGGGACTGAAGTCCCGCGCTGGCTAAAGCCCGCCCTACACATCTGCTCTAACTGAAATAGGACCACAGCGCCACAATCGCACCCACCACCACGCACGTGTACACCACATCCCCCATCGACCGCGGCACCGGACTCCCTCCGATCGTCAACCCCTCGAGCGACTGCCGCGCTGGAGCGCTCACGCGGCTAACCACCAGCATCAGCCCCACGCAGATCGCGAACACGATCACGCTGAAGTTCAAGAAGCTGAACTCCACCACGCCGTTGAGCGCGCCGAGATCCCACTTGAAAGCGTTGTGCAGAATGTCGAGCAGGAACCGCGTGGCGCCCACCAAACCGCCGAAGACGAGCGTGGTGATCGCGGCCGTGGGCGTCGCGCCCTTCCACAAAATCCCCACCAGGAACGTCGCCGTGATCGGAGCGCCCACGTACGCTTGCACGCTCTGCAAATACTGGAACACTTCGTTACTCAAATTCCGGATGAACGGGATCCACGCGATCGACACCGCCACCACCGCAACCGTAGTCAATCGCCCCACCATCACCAGCCGCGATTCGCTCGCATCCGGCCGCGCCTTCTTATACACATCCATCGTGATCAGCGTGGAGCACGAATTGAACACCGAACTCAGTGACGACATCAACGCCGCCAGCAACGCCGCCACCATGAGACCCTTGAGCCCCGGCGGCATCAGCCGCAGCACGATCAGCGGATAGGCATTGTCGCCCGTCACTTCATTCGGCCAAAGCGCCCGCGCGATCAGCCCAGGCAACACCAGAATGAACACCGGCAGAATCTTCAGCGCAGCGCAGAAGAACGTGCCGCGCCGCGCCTGCTCCACATTCGGAGCAGCCAGCGCCTTCTGCACGATCACCTGATCCGTACACCAGTACCACGTGCCCAGGATGATGGTCCCGAAGATGGTGCCGGTCCACGGATACGCCGCGTCACTGGCGGGCTTGATCATGTGGAAGAAGTCCGGCGGTAGCTTCGCGCGCATCGCAGCAAAGCCGCCGGCGGCGTCAAGCCCGAGCCACGTCAACACCACCGCTCCAGCGATGAGAATGAAGGCTTGCACCAGGTCCGTGTAGATCACCGCCGCCAGTCCTCCGGCCACAGTGTAGATGCCCGTTGCGATCACCAACAGAATCGCGGTGGTGAAGTAATCCCACCCGAACACTTCGCGAATCAGGATGCCGCCCGCGTAGAGCGACACCGAGATCTTGGTGAACACGTACGCGAACAGCGACACCCAGGTGAGGTACGTTCGGCAGGCCGGCGAGAAGCGCCGCTCCAGGAACTCGGGCATCGTGAACACGCCGCTCTTCAGGTAATGCGGTACGAACAACCACCCGAGCAGGAACAGGCAAATGCTCGCCGACCATTCATAGCATCCCACCGCGAAGCCCGTGGATGCGCCCGATCCGGCCAGCCCGATAAAGTGCTCGCTCGAAATGTTGGTGGCAAACAGCGAAGCGCCGATCGCGAACCATCCCACGTGCTGCCCGGCCAGGAAGTACTCCCGCGAAGTTCGTTCCTTACGCGAATGGTAGAAACCGACGGCGAAGGTGACCAGGAAGTAGAAGACGATGATCGCGTTGTCTAGCATGGACTGTTTTGTAGACTATACACCATGCCCATCACGAGGCGTGATTTTCTGGCTTCCGCCGCGGCGGCGGCCGCGCAAACACCGGCGCGCAAGCCGAACATCCTCTTCATCCTGGCCGACGATCTCGGCTACGGCAACTTGGGATGCTACGGCCAGAAGCAGATCCAGACGCCGAACATTGACCGGCTGGCGAGCGAAGGTCTGCGGTTCACGCAAGCCTACGCCGGATCCACCGTGTGCGCTCCCTCGCGATGCGCGTTGATGACCGGCTTCCACACCGGGCACGGCCGCACACGCGGCAACAAGTTCCCTGACCTGCCCTTGCGCCCGCAAGACATCACCGTCACGGAGCTGCTCAAGAAGGCCGGCTACCGCACCGGACTCGTCGGCAAATGGTCCTTGGGAAATATCGGCTCCACGGGATACCCCACACGCAAGGGCTTTGACGAATGGTTCGGATTCTTCAACCAGAATCACGCCCACAACTACTATCCCGAGTATTTGCTCGACCAAGAGACCGTCTACATGATGAAGGGCAATCAAGGGACCCAGAAGAAAGACTACGCGCACGATCTGTTCACTGATCGCGCGCTCGCGTTCCTGGCCCGCAAAGATCCGCGGCCGTTTTTCCTGAAGGTCAGCTACACCATTCCACACGCCAACAACGAAATGGGTCGCGACACGGGCAACGGCATGGAAGTGCCCGACACCGAACCGTATCAGGATCGCGACTGGCCCGCTCCGGACAAGAACTTCGCCGCCATGGTGACGCGCATGGATCGCCACGTGGGCCAACTCATGGCCAAGCTGCGCGAGACGGGGCAAGAACAAAACACGCTCGTCGTGTTCAGCTCAGACAATGGCCCGCATCGCGAAGGCGGCCATAATCCGGATTTCTTCGATGACAACGGTCCGCTGCGGGGCATCAAGCGCGACCTTTATGAAGGCGGCATTCGCGTGCCGTTCCTGGCGCGCTGGCCGGGATCGATCCGGGCAGGCGCGGTAACCGATCAGCCCATCGCCTTCTGGGATTTCCTCCCGACTGCGTGCGAGCTTTCGGGTGTGCCGGCGCCTGCGGGGATCGACGGCATCTCGTTCGCGCCGACCCTGTTCGGGAAGCCGCAGCGGCAGCACGACTACTTCTATTGGGAGTTCCACGAGCGCGGGTTCCATCAAGCCGTTCGCGCGGGCGATTGGAAGGGCATTCGGCTCGGTCCGGGGCAGCCGCTGCAACTGTATGACCTGAAGACGGATCCGGGAGAGAAGTCGGATTTGGCTCCGCTACACCCGGGCGAGGTCGCCAGGATGGAACGGGTCCTGGCGAAGGCTCGAACCGATTCGCCCGATTGGCCGATCCCTGATCGATCGGAGAAGGAAAAGCCTTAAACTTTGGTTCCCATCCGGCCGATAGGGATGGAGACGGATGGTAACGGACGTCCAGCCAGGCGGAACTCTGCCGCCCGACCAAGAAGCCCTGCCCATGGCCGGCGTGGAAGCCGCAGGCCAGGACAGCGCTGATGACTTCGACCAACTCAAGGGCCAGTTCCTAGCCAGTCTCAACCACGAGTTGCGAACACCGCTCAGCGGCGTGCTCGGGATGGCGGATCTGTTGGCGGAAACGAACCTCGACACGGAGCAGCGCGACTATGTCGACACGCTGCGCGAGTGCGCCGGCCAGCTTCTGGGCACGCTGAACAGCGTTCTCGAGTACTCGGCGTGGTCCGCGGGCAACTTCCGCCTCGAGGAATCCGAATTCGCCATCGCCCGCGTGCTCCAAGATCTGGCGTCGCAGACCCGGCTCCAGGCGAAGCTCAAAGGGCTGGCCGTGATGCCGGAATGGGACCAGGACCTTCCCGAAACAGTGTTCGGCGATGAGAAACGTCTTCATCAGTTGCTTTCGAATCTGCTTTCGAACGCGGTGAAATTCACCTCGCGCGGACATATCGACTTCCGGGTTCGCCGCCCGGGTCCGGTGGATCGGCACTACGACTCCGGCCCCGGACGCGAGTGGTTCGTCTTCGAAGTGCAAGATACGGGCATCGGCATCGCCCCGCACAAGCTGAACCTCATCTTCGAGTCGTTCCGCCAACTCGATAGCGGCCTCGCGCGGCGGTATACCGGACTCGGCATCGGGCTCTCCCTAGCTCAGAAAATCGTGGACGCGATGGGCGGCGACCTCTCCGTATCGAGCGAAGTGGGCCGGGGCAGCATTTTCAGCGCACGGATCCCGCTCGGCGTCGGGCCTGCCATCGCCGAAACGGACATGGCCGTTCCGCGACCCACGCGGCAAGCTCGCGTTCTGGTGGTGGACGACAACCGGATCGCGCAACAGGTGGTGGGGCACCTGCTCGAAAAAGCGGATTACGAAGTGATGTTCGCCGACGATGGTGAGGCAGGAGTCCGCGCGGCCGGGCGTGGCCACTTTGACGCCATTCTCATGGATCTGCAGATGCCCGGCATGGATGGCTTGTCCGCCGCCCGCCGCATTCGCCAGCTTCCCGGCAAGCACAAGATCCCGATCTTCGCCTTCACGGCCAACTACTCTGACGAGCAGCGGTTGGCCTGTCAACGCGCGGGCATGCAGGGCTTCCTTACCAAGCCGATCGACCGCGAGCACCTGTTGGCTTCGCTCGAACAGGCGATCGCGCGCAGCTAATTGCGGCCATCGCGCCAGGAGCAGAGTGATATCCTTGACTCCCAGGGAGACTTGGAATGAGCCTCCCAGGGAGTCTCATGAGCGAACACAACATCACCCGCCGAACCGCCGCCGGCGCTGCGGCGGGCCTCGGCATGATGGCCGCCGCGCAAGCGCAGAACGCGCCCATCAAACCGCGCGATCCGCTGAAGATCACGAAGGTGGAAACCTTCCTCGTCAAGCCGCGCTGGCTGTTCCTGAAGATCCACACTGACGCCGGGATCACTGGCCTTGGCGAGCCCATTACCGAGGGCCGCGCGCTCACCTGCGCCACCGCCGTCAAGGAGCTCGAGCCCTACCTCATCGGCAAGGATCCGCGCCCGGTAGCCCATCACTGGCAAGCCATCTACCGCCATGCGTTCTACCGCGGCGGACCGATCCTTACCAGCGTCCTTTCCGGCATCGATCAAGCGCTCTGGGACATCAAAGGCAAGGCGCTCGGCGTGCCGGTGCATGAACTGCTGGGTGGCCCCACACGAAAGCGCATCCGGGTCTACTCGCACGCGGGAAGTCCCGACGCCATGCGGCGCGACATCGAGAAAGGGTTCACCGCGTTCAAGACGGGTCCCGCAAAGCGCAAAGGCGTGTCGCGATACATCGACACGCCGAAAGATGTCGCCTACGCAGTGGAGCGGTTCGCAGAACTCCGCAAGACCGTCGGCGACGACATGGATATCGGCATCGATTTCCACGGAGCCATCAGTCCCGCCACGGCCAAGCTGCTCATCAAGGGACTGGAACCCTACACGCCGATGTTCGTGGAAGAGCCGATCAATTGCCAGAACCACGACATCATGGCCGAGCTCGCCCGCGGAACGCACCTGCCCATCGCCACCGGTGAGCGCGTCTTCACCAAGTGGGGATTCCGCGAAGTGCTCGAGAAGAAGGCGGCCACCATCCTGCAGCCGGATCTCTGCCACGCCGGCGGCATCACCGAAGTGCGCCTGATCGCGGGCATGGCCGAAGCCTACTACGCCACCATCGCGCCGCATAATCCGCTCGGGCCGATTTCGCTCGCCGCCGGACTCCAGATCGCGGCTTCGATCCCGAACTTCCTGATCCAGGAGCAGGTGTCGCTCGGCGAGGGCTACCTGAAGAAGCCTTTCACCGTGACCAAGGGCTATGTGGACCTGCCCACCGCTCCAGGACTCGGCATCGAGCTCGATGAGAACGCCATGGCCGACAAGATCGGGCATGACTGGAAGAACCCGCAGAGCTACGATCCGGACGACGATAGCGTGCTCGACTGGTAGCGGCCGGCCAGCAGGCAGTCTTGGAGAGAAAAACGACAACCGCGACCGTTTCCGGGGTGCGTCCGGAATCGCTCGCGGTTGTCTTAGGAAAAATCCTGGAGTAGAGCCTGGATCAGCCGCCCCAAACGGCGCCGCCAGCCTTCACATTCGAGCGAACCTTCATGGCTTTTCTCCTTTCGAAGTCTCTAAGGCGTTTGCCTTACGCCACTCTAAAGTGCATGCCCTATGCCAAACGATCGGCGCACCATAACCCACTGAAAACAAAAGGATCCATTCTCTGGGAATTCGATTTCCCCTAGGCTCGACCTAGCATCCCGGTTCCACCCCTAACATTTTTGCTAGGCCGGCTACGCGCTAAGCAGGGCGAACGCCTCATTCCGGCCGCAGAGGACCGCATGATACAATCAACCCGTGCCCGCTGTGGCCATGAAGCTCGAGTACACGCGGCCGGAGGCCCTTCGCATGTTCGGCGTTACCGAGCGGCAGTTGCGAAGCTGGGAAGATCGCGGCCTGATCGTGCCTGCCCAGACCTACGGGTTCCAGCAGTTGCGCGTGCTGCGCAAGCTCTCTGAGTTCAAGCAGCAGAAGCTCTCCACGCAACGGATCGAACGGGCGCTGAAGGTAGTGAGCGGCATGCCCGGCGTGGACAACCCGCTCTCCGACGCCAAGGTATTCGTCGAGGGCAACCGGATCCAGGCGCACGTGGGAAAGATGCGGCTCGATGCCGACCGCGGCCAATTCCTGCTGAACTTCGACGATCCGGGAGAAGCTCCGGCGGCCGTGACGATGTCGGTACCGCCGCCACCCACCGATGCCAAGAAAGTGCAGGAAGCCGAAACGTGGTTCCTGCGCGGTGTGGAACTCGAGCAGACCGGCGCGCCGATCGAAGAAGCAGTGGACGCGTATGAAATCGCCACGTCGCTCGACCCTAAGCTCGCAGCCGCGTGGGTGAATCTCGGCACCATCCACTTCACCGGCGGCGATCACGCCAAGGCAGCCAAGTTCTACACGAAGGCGCTCGAAGCCAATCCCGACTATCCGCTCGGCCACTTCAACATGGGCAATCTCTACGACGAGCGCGGAGAGAAGGAGAAAGCTCTCGAGCACTACCGGCGCGCGCTCGAGCTCGACCCGGCGTACTCGGATGCACACTACAACGTGGCCCTGCTCCACCAGTCGCGAGGGGAAATGATGAAGGCCGTTGCGCACTGGCGCTCGTACCTCAAGGGCGATCCCGACAGCCAGTGGGCGCAGGTGGCTCGGCGCGAGATGGGCAAGCTCATCGATGCGGCGGTGGTGCATGGCCGCGGCAACGTGAAGCAGCGATAGGCTGTGGGGCAGGCTTTCAGCCTGCAGCGGGACTTTCAGTCCCGCCGTCCGGGCGGCGCAGCGAATTTCAAGCCCTTGGATCGGCGCCCCGCCATACGCGCTTCAGTCCCGCTGCCGGCTATCGCGCCGAGGCTGTGAAAAACATGCCGGCTCCGACATGCTACGTGCTCACTGACCCACTGGCGCTCGCGGGCTTGGCGCGACAATCAATGCGGCGCTCGACGCGCGACCGCCGCAAAGGGAACCGCGACAGCGCCGTCCGGACTCCGGGATATTATCGTAGTAACGATGTCCCGAGTATTGCTTCTCTCAGCGGCGCTGTCTGCCATTCTTGCAGCGCAGAAGTCCGGAATCGACGTAGAGGGGATTGATCGCACCTGCGCGCCGTGCGACGACTTCTACAAATTCGCCAACGGAAAATGGCTCTCCACAAACCCGATTCCAGCCGAATTCTCCCGCTGGAGCAAGTTCGAAGTGCTCAGCAAGGCGAACCGCGAGAATCTGCGCGCGATTCTCGAACAGGCGAGCAGCGACAAGCGCGCGCCGCGCGGAAGCAACATGGCCCGCATCGGCAACTTCTACGCCGCGTGCATGGACACCGATGCGATCCGGGCACTCGGCGTCAAGCCGCTCCAGGAAGCCTGGAAGCCGATCCTCACCGTGCAGGACCGGCCTTCGCTGCTGCGCGCCATGTGGAGCCTCGACGCGCAATCGTTCGATCTTCCGATTCGAGTCCGCGTCTCGGCCGACTACAAGGACTCGAAGACCAACATCGCGCACCTGGTTCCCGGCGGACTTTCGCTTCCTGACCGCGACTACTACACGCGCAAAGACGCCAAGTCCGAATCGATCCGCGCTGAGTTCGTCAAGTACATGGCGAAGATGTTCGTGCTAGCGGGCGAACCTTCGGAGAAGGCAGCTGCAATCACTCAGCGCGTCATGGCGCTCGAGACCAAGCTCGCCGAAGCGACGCTCACCAATGTGGCGCGCCGCGATCCGTATGCGCGCTACCACATCCTCACAGTGGAGGAACTCGCACGCACCGCGCCCAACTTCGACTGGAAAGGATATCTCGCTTCGGCGAACGTTGCAGCCGCCGCCAAGATCAATCTGATGGAGCCGGAGCTGGCCAAGGAGTTCAGCCGGCAGCTCGAGTCCGCGCCGCTCGACGATTGGAAAGATTACCTGCGTTGGCGCGTGCTCGATGAACTGGCTCCGGCGATGTCCGATGATTTCGTTCGAGAGAACTTCGCTTTTGACCAAACCGTACTCCGCGGCGTAAAGGAAATGCAGCCGCGCTGGGAGCGCTGCGTCAACTCGGTGAATTCCTCGCTCGGCGAAGCGCTCGGCGAGGTCTACGTGAAGAAGCACTTTCCCGGCGACGCCAAGCGCCGCATGAGCGAACTCATCGAAAATCTCCGCGCCGCCTTCGACGAAAGTTTCCAGAACCTCGAATGGATGAGTGACGCCACACGCGAGCAGGCTCGCACCAAGCTGAAGGCGTTTGTGGCGAAGATCGGGTATCCGGACAAATTCCGCGACTATTCGAGCGTGTCACCCGATCCCAAGGCGCACGTGAAGAACCTCATGGCCGCGCATGGCTTCGAGCGCAAACGCAACCTCTCCCAAGTCAACATGCCGGTGGATCGCAACGAGTGGCGCATGACTCCGCCCACCGTCAATGCCTACTACTCCTCGCTCTCGAACGAAATCGTGTTTCCAGCAGGGATCCTGCAGCCGCCCATGTTCGTGCTCGACTCCGACGACGCGCGCAACTACGGCGCCATCGGCGCGGTGATCGGCCACGAGATGGGGCACGGCTTCGACGATCAAGGGTCGAAGTTCGCCGCCGACGGGAACCTGAAGAACTGGTGGACACCCGAGGACCGCAAGAAGTTCGAAGAACGCGCCGGATGCATCGTGGATCAGTTCGATAGCTTCGAAGGCATCCCGGGCGTGAAGCACAACGGCAAGCTCGTCACCGGCGAAGCGCTCGGCGACTTGGGCGGACTCACCATCGCCTATCGCGCCTATCGCCGTTCGCTCGGCGGCAAAGAGGCGCCTGTGATCGACGGCTTCACCGGAGATCAGCGATTCTTCCTCTCGTTCGCGCAAGTGTGGGGCGGCGCGATTCGCGACGAAGCCGCCCGGCTCCGCCTGCAGACCGATCCGCATCCGCTCGGCCGCTACCGGGCCATCGGGACCTTGCAGAACATGCCTGAGTTCCACCGCGCGTTCCAGTGCAAGCTCGGAGACGCGATGGTGCGGCCCGTGGAAAAGCAGTGCAAGCTCTGGTAGTGGGCTTGGCCGCGGTGGCCTTGCTCGCCGCCGCCGAGCCGAAGCGCTACACGTGTCCTCGCGCGACGGCCGAACCGCGCATCGACGGCAAGCTCGACGACGCAGCTTGGCCAAGTGCGCCGTGGACCGATCTCTTCATCGACATCGAAGGCAACGGCAAGCCCGCCCCGCGCTATCGCACCCGCGCCAAGATGCTCTGGGACGATCGCTACTTCTACATCGGCGCCGAGATGGAAGAGCCGGATCTCTGGGCCACCTATCGCAAGCATGATTCGGTGATCTTCCACGAGAACGACTTCGAGGTGTTCCTCGATCCCGATGGCGACGGACTGAACTACTTCGAGTTCGAGATCAACGCTCTGAACACCGGTTGGGACCTGTTTCTCCCCAAGCGCTACAAGCACCAGGGCAAGGCCGACAATTCCTGGTCGATTCCCGGCCTGCGCACTGCCGTACACATGGACGGCACGCTCAACCGTCCCGCCGATCGCGACCGTGGCTGGAGCGTGGAGATGGCGTTTCCGTGGAGCGCGTTCAATCGCGGTCCGAGGCCGGCCGTGGCGCCGAAGCCAGGTGAGACGTGGCGTGTGAACTTCTCGCGGGTCGAGTGGAAGCTCGACGTTCGCGGAGGGAAATACGTCAAGCCTGCGGGAATCAAAGAGGACAACTGGGTGTGGTCGCCGCAGGGAGTGATCGACATGCATCAGCCGGAGACTTGGGGCTACGTGACGTTCGCCGAAAAGGCGAATTGAGAATGGAACCCATGAACTCGCGCGTAACCATTCATATGGTGGCAAGCCTCGACGGATTCATCGCGCGCAAGGACGGCAGCGTGGACTGGCTCGAGACCGCCGACACCTTCGAAGACGGAAAGACCATGGACCCCGAGTTTGTCGCGGAGTTCCTGGCGACAATCGACTGTTACGTGATGGGGTCGCGGACCTATGAGACCGCGTTGGGCTTCGAGGCCAAGGGCCTCGGGTGGGCGTACGGCGACACTCCGGTGATCGTGCTCACAAGCCGCGACCTACCGCGCACGCGCCAGTCGGTTGAGTTTTTCGCGGGCGATCTCGCGGACCTCGTGAATGCGCGGCTGAGGCCGAGCTACCGCAATATCTGGTCTGTGGGAGGCGGCACCGTGGCAAGCGCGTGCCTTCGGCTCGGGCTGGCAGACGAGTTACGCTACTCGATCGTGCCGGTCCTCATTGGCGACGGCATCTCATTCTTCTCGGGGCTCGACCGGGACACCGCGCTGCATCTCCGAGCCGTGAATGCGTACAAGAACGGCATGGTGGAGTTGCACTACGACGTCCGGAAGTAGCAGACTTCGTCGAAGGCGTCGCCCGCTGCGACATCCACATTGGCAGTGGCCGTGCCGTGTGGGGCGGGCTTCAGCCTGCGCGGGACTTCAGTCCCGCTGCCGGCCCACGCACCAGCCCTTGGCTCTTCCGGAAATCAACTAACCCGCCCCTATCCCCAGCTCCACCGCCATCGTGTCTTTCGCCTCCTGCCCCCATCGCACCAATTGCGACGCCAGATCCTTCACCACCTCCGGCCGTTGGGACCACAGATTGCGCGTCTCCCCCCGATCCGCGCTGAGATCGTAAAGCTCGCCCGGCCGCAGATTGGGCCGGACCTCGAACTTACGCACGATCATCTTCCATCGCTCGGTGCGGATCGCTCGTTCCTCGTAGTAGGAGCCATCGATTCCCTTCTGCGGAACATTCTCCATGACGATCGGACGCGTCCAACGGTCTTCGCCTCGCAGTTCCCCAATCAAGCTTCGCGACTGAATCACGGGCGTCGCGTTCATCCCGGCCATGCCTTGCGCAAGCGACACGTTGCAGGCTTCGAGGATCGTAGGCATCAGATCGGCCGTGGTGACTCCGGCTCGCCAGACTTTTCCTCGCGGCAACAGACGTGGATAGCGCACGATCAAGGGCACGCGCGCCACTTCCTCGTACGACAGCGCAATGCCCTCGGCCGAACCGGGACGATCGATGAACGTGCGGCCGTGGTCGGTGGTGACGATGACGAGCGTGTCATCGAGGATGCCACGGTGCCGCAGCGCCTCGACCATCCGGCCCACGCAATGATCCAGGTGCGCGACCGTGGCCCAGTAATCGGCGTTCTCTTGCCCCGCATACCGCGCTAGCCATTCCTGGGGCGGATCGAGCGGCTCATGCGGAGCATAGTAACTCTGATAGAGGAACCAGGGCCGAGCCGCGTTCTGATCGATGAATCGCAGCGCGTCATCGGTGTGGACATCGGGCCGGTAGCGCGAGCGATGCGGCTCGCCCACCCAGTGCCGCAGCACCGAGTTGAATCCTTTGAAATCGTCGAAGAAGCCCGGATTTCCAGGTCCGAGATGCCACTTGCCCACGCATCCGGTGGCGTAGCCAGCGTTGTTCAGCAGGAACGGGAAGTTGTCCCAGATCTCGAAGCGCGGATCGCGAAACGGATCCGGGATCGGATCGTCATAGTTCGTATTGAAGCGATAGCGCGGCGTGGGATAGACGTTCCGCCGCAGTCCGTGCGCGTGCGGATACTTGCCCGTGAGTATGGAAGCCCGCGCCGGACCGCACAGTGCCTGTACCGTATACGCGTTCGCGAAGCGGACTCCTTCCGTTGCCAGCGCGTCAATGTGCGGCGTCGCGATCTTGCGTTCGCCATAGCAGCCGATGGCGTCGGTGCGGCACTTGTCGAAGAGGATCAGCAGCACGTTGGGCGGGCGGACCTCGGGCTGAGCGAGCGCGGGCCCGGCGAGGGCTCCCAGGAAATGGCGGCGGTTCATTTCTCCTCCATCCTTTCAGGCTTCCTCCATGATCTTGTAGAGGTGGCGCTTTCCGATGCCGTGCGCATGCGCCACTTGCTTGATGGCGTCCATGCGCGAGACACCACTCGCGGCAAGGCGCTCTACTTGGTCGCGGAGGCTGGCCGGGTCGGCCACGGTGGCGGCGGCCTCGGGCTTCCCGATGAGCAGCGTGATCTCGCCTTTCACCGACTCGCGGCGGGCCAGTTCGTCATGCACCGACTGCGCCGTGCCCCGCAGGAATTCTTCGTGGAGCTTGCTGACCTCGCGCGCCACCACCACCGGGCGCGCGGGTCCGAGCACCTCGGCGATGTCGGCAAGCGTCTCCACGATCCGGTGCGGCGCTTCGTAGAAGATCGCGGTGAATCCAGCCTGCCGCAGCGGTTCCAATTCGGAACGGCGGCGTCCCCTTTTGGGGGAAAGGAAGCCTCCGAAATGAAACTCATCGGTCGCGAGTCCACTTGCGCTAAGCGCGGCGACGGCGGCGCAGGCGCCGGGAATCGGCACGACCGCGGCTCCCTGCTCGATCGCCTGAGCCACCAGGCGATAGCCTGGATCCGAGATCAGCGGCGTCCCGGCGTCTGAGACAAGAGCAATGCTCTCGCCAGCCGCGAGCCGAAAGCCGAGTTCGGCCGCGCGGGCGGCTTCGTTGTGCTCGTGGTAGCTGAGGGCTGGGGTCGAGATGCCGAAGTGATCCAACAACTTACGGGTCTGGCGAGTGTCTTCACAGGCAATCGCGGAAACCGATTTCAGCACCGCCACGGCGCGAAACGTGATGTCTTCCAGGTTGCCGATGGGAGTTGCGACAATGTAGAGGGTGCCGGCCATGCCTTCAGGTCAGTATCCCACCCGGCGAATCTAAGGGGTACAGGGGTCGCGGACCCTCAAGGTTTTGCCCTAACCCTCCGATAGGACGGAAGTGAGCGGTCATCAGCGGCAAATGGGCCGCGCGATTGCATACTGAGCGGATATGACCGAAAGCTTGAGTCTAACGGCAAACACTGACCCGGCACCGTCGAACTACTATACCTGGCAGATCGACGGCAAGCCGGTATTGGTGCGCCTCGAGTTGGACCTCGTCGACCGGCTACTAAAAGAGATCCTGCGAGGATTCGGAGTAGTTCCCCGGCGAGGAGTCGAGATGGGCGGGATCTTGCTGGGGTCCGTAACCCAGCAAGACGACGGGCGCTACGTGGTCCAGGTGGATGATTTCGAGCCCGTCCCGTGCCAACACGCCAAGGGGATGACGTGGGTCCTCAATGACGAAGACCTGATGCGCTTCGAAGAGACACTGTCTCGTTGGCGCAAGCAGGAAGGCCGGCGAACCTACGCGGTCGGCTTCTACCGGAGCCATACGCGAGATGGCCTCGGGCTCACCGAAGATGATCTCCGCATATACGAGGGCTACTTCCCCGAAGAGTCGTCGATCGCGATGCTGGTGAAGCCGTTCGCCACGCGCACGAGCATCGGCGCCCTGTTCATCCGGGAGGGAGGCGAGATTCATTCCGAATCGAGCTATCAGGAATTTCCCTTCCGCAGAACCGAACTCGGCGGAGACCGCCCGGGTCCGATCGAGATGCCCCGAGACCGGCGGCCAACGAATGGTCCGGCCAAGGCTCCGAATGTGGGTCCCGCGGTGACCTCGCGCCTGCGGTCAGCCGCTGATCAAGAGAGCAAGCCACGCATCATCGCCGACGAAAAGCGATTCGCATTGCCTCCGGCCGAGGGCGAGAAGAAACCCTATCGCATCAAAGCCGATTGGCGTTGGGTCCCGTTGTCGTTCATCTTCCTGCTGCTCGGAGTGGCGATCGGCGCCCATTCCTGGATGAGTGTCAGTTCGCAACTGCCGAATCCGTTGAACCAAGACGCCTACTCGCTTGGGCTGACGTTGACGCCCTCTGGCGACGGGCTCCACTTGCGATGGAACCGCACATCGCCGGCCGTGGCTGCGTCCTCGCGGGGCGTGCTCTACATCACCGATGGTGGCGTGGAAAAAGTGGTCAGCCTGGACCAGGCACAACTCCAGGCCGGGTCCGCGATCTATCGCCGGGGTAGCAAAGACGTGCGCGTGCGCCTCGAGGTGAAGGCTCGCGATCGCGTCAGCGTTTCCGAAACCGTGGAGTTCCAGCCCGAGTAGTCAGCCTCACGGTACGAACTGGAAGGCATACAACCGCGCCGACCGCATCTTGAACCGGAGCCGCACTGGCTTGCCCGCCAGCACCGAGACATCGCTTCGCCCGCCCCACGAAGCGACCGCCCGCACGTTGTCGCCATTGATTGCGTCCGCGTCGGTCAACGCATACCCCGGAATCGGTTTGCCCGATTCTTCTACGATCTCCACTCGCGCCACGCCACCCGCGCCCGTATCCAGGTTGAGTTCGAGCCGCTTGCCTTGAAACTCGATCGGAGGCGTCATCATCGTGCCGCCTTCGTACTCGGCTTCCGCCGCCACGAACCCGTCGGCTCGTAGAATCGCCCGCGAGATCGCGCCTTCCTGCGCCTTGGCCTTGGCGTCCAGCCGGCCCGCGTGATCGTGGTTCGTACCGAAGTAGTAGATCCACAGCTCCCCGCCGCGCCGAATCGGGCGCAACACCGGGTAGAGCCATTTCGAATCCCAACTGCCATCTGGACCTGTCCGCAAGAACGGCTCCCGATTCCCGGGTCGAGTGAAGTGCCGCCCATCGCGACTCACGGCCAACTGGACATCCGACGTCGACGGCCACGACTCGTGCCGGTCTCCGCGCCAATGATGAAACACCGGGATCAGCGCGATGTAGACGCCTTCGTAAGGGAACACGCCGGGCCCGTAGAAGTCCAGCGGCGACGTCGGCGTGAGCACCTGATCCGCGCCGCCCGTCTCGGCCGCTCGCCGCTGTGCCGCAGGCGGAATCACATCCTCGCCCTTCGCCAGCATTCGCGCCGCATCGATCTCCACCGCCGGCGCCACGGCGTTGTCGCGTTCGTCCGGACCCAGCGCGAAGTAAGTCGAGTCCCAGTGAAACAAATCGTCCGACTCGTTGTAAGATGCCATGCGCGCCCCGAAGCCGGATTTCTCCCGCACCCACTCGCGCGAGTAACCGATGTAGCGGCCCACACGCGAATCCCAGAACCACGAAGGCTGCGTGTCGGCGGCGCGAAGTCCGGTGACCAGCGTCTCGTCGAGCTTCCAATGCAAGCCATCGGGCGAACTCCACACGCGATGCGGACCCCGGATGCCGCTCCCCTTGGCCGGGTACAGCTTGCTCCACGAGCGGTAGCGCGCGTCGGGCTTGGCTCGCGGGTTCTCGTCGATCCAGACGGTGCCGCCTCCCACGGTGAGCAGCTTCGGGTCCGGCGGCATGACGAGATTGTTTTCGCGCGAACCGTTGCGTTCCACCAGACCGAGCACCGGCTTGGCGAAGTGGAGCCCGTCTCGCGACTCGGCGTAAGCCATTCCCATGAAGGGCGGATTCTTCCCGGGCTCCGGCTCGCCGGCGTGCACGTTGTACCAGAGCCGGACCTTGCCGTTCTCGTCCACCACCGTGGAGTAACTGCCGATGCGCGTGTCGCGTTCCCAGGGCTGGTCGGGCGTGACCAGCTTCTCGTGCGTCTGCACCGGAGCGTGCGCAGTGAGGCGAATGCCCTCGGCGGACTCGATGAATTTGTGATCGATGAAGAGCTGTTTCAGTGATCCGACTTGGATCGCGGCGCAAAGGACAAGCGGGAGCATGCGACAACATCATATGCGATCTAGCCAAGGCAGGGCGGGCTCCGCCCGGCGCGGTCCGCTAGCACTCGAATCGCCCATCAAACCTCGGGCGCTAGTTCGTGCATCGAAAATCTCCTATCGCCCTTCCCCTTCATACGCATACACGGATCGATTTTGCGAGCGCCGCCGCCCACACCGCTACCCTGGGACCGATGGCACCGCAACGTCGCTCCACCACGATCCGCACCAAACCCGCGAGCGGCAAAAACGAAGCCAGCCCGCAACTTGATATATGTAGTTCGATGCCGCGCGCCGTCCTTCTGCTCCTCTCCGCCCTCACCACCGCCGCGGCTGCCGACCTGTTCCGCGAACAAATCGAACCCATTCTCCGCCGCGACTGCCTCGGCTGCCACGGCGTCGCGCAAACCCTCTCCCAACTCGACCTCCGCACTCGCGACTCCACCCTCCGCGGCGGCACTCGCGGACCCGCCCTCGTCCCCGGCAACGCCGCCGCCAGCCTGCTTTTCCAAGCCATCGAAGCCAAAGGCGCGTTGAAGATGCCGCCCGGCGACAAGCGCCTCCAGCCCGCCGAAATCGACACTTTTCGACAGTGGATCGACTCTGGCGCCGAATGGTCCGCCGCGCCCGCCCCGCAAGACAAGTGGTCCTCTTATAAGGAAGCCGATCTCTGGGCCTTCCGCCCCCTTCGCCGCGAATTTCGCGCCACCGCCATCGACGCTTTCCGCAACGCACCCGCACCCGAAGCCGATCGCCGGACGCTTGTCCGCCGCCTCACCTTCGACCTCACCGGACTCCCACCCACGCCCGCCGAGGTAGCCGCATTCGAGAATGACCGCTCCCCCGATGCCTGGCGCAATCTCGTCGACCGCCTCCTCGCCTCGCCCCGCTACGGTGAACGCCAAGCCCGCCTCTGGCTCGACGTCGCCCGTTATGCCGATTCGTCCGGTTACTCCAACGATTTCGAGCGCCCCAACGCCTGGCGCTATCGCGACTACGTCATCCGCGCCTTCAACACTGACAAGCCTTACGATCGCTTCGTTCGCGAACAGATTGCCGGCGACGAGATCTTCCCCGGCGATGCCGAGTCCCTCATCGCTACCGGATTTCTGCGCATGGGCCCGTGGGAGCACACTGGCATGTCCGTGGAAGCCGTCACTCGGCAAATGTTTCTCGACGATGTTACGAATTCAGCCGGCGTAACATTTCTCGGGCTTACTCTCGGCTGCGCCCGCTGCCATGACCATAAGTTCGACCCGATCCCCACCCGCGATTACTACCGCGTTCAGGCCACCTTCGCCAGCACTGAATTCGCGCGCGCGCCGGTGCCGTTCCTCGCCGCGGAGAACACTTCGCGCATTGCCGAAGGACTCGCCGCCATGCGCGCCGTCGCCGCCAAAACGCAAGCCGGACTCGATGGCGTCGACGAGCAGGTTCGCCGCCACGTCATGAAGCAACGCGGCGTCACACGCATCGAGGATGTGCCGAAAGACGTGATGCAAAAGGCGATCCGCGACAAGGAAGGCGTGGGCCCCGAGGACTTCGAGGTCTTCAAGCTCTACCAGAAGCACATGCAGACCTACAAGGACTCGCTCGATCGGTTCGAGCCCAAGGCCTTCGTCGTGTCGAGCGGTCCGCTGGATGGCGCAACCGATGGCGGTGGCAATTTGAAGTATCCTAAGCGCGCCGAATACAAGCCCGCCGCCGTCCACGTGCTCACCAACGGAAACGTGCAGTCGCCCGGCGAACGAGTGACTCCGGGTGTGCTCTCGCTCGTCGAGCGTTATTCCGGCTTCCCCGCCCCCGAGATTCCAGAGTCCACTGAAGGCCGCCGCGCCGCGCTCGCGAACTGGATCGCCGATCCGCGCAATCCGCTCCCCGCGCGCGTGATGGCGAATCGCATCTGGCAGCAGCATTTCGGAACCGGCTTGGCCGCCGATGCCAATAACTTCGGAAAAATGGGCAAGAAGCCCACTGACCCCGAGTTGCTCGATTGGCTCGCGGCGAAGTTCATCGAGGGCGGCTGGAGCGTGAAGAATCTCCACCGGATCATTCTGCTTTCTCACGCGTATCGCTCGTCCGAGGTGTCGCCCAGGCGGCTCGACGCCGAGGCGCTGCGCGACGCCGTTCTCGCGGTGAGCGGAGAGCTCTCGCCCGAAGCCGGCGGGCCGCCCTCATATCCCCAGATCAATGAGGATGTCGCTCGGCAGCCTTTGCACCGCATGGGCTCGCTCGCGCCCGCCTATCATGCTTCTGCCCTAAAGCGTGATCGCAACCGGCGCACCATCTATATGTTCCAGCAGCGCAGTCTCGTCGACCCGATGATTGACGTCTTCAATGGCGCATCGATGGATCTCTCCTGTGACCGGCGCGACGCCACCACCGTTCCGACGCAAGCCTTCACGCTGCTGAACAGCCAGTTCGCGAACGACATGGCGCTCGCCTTCGCTGCGCGTATCGAGAAGAATGCGCCCACACTCGACGCGCGCATTCGCCGCGCGTTCGAGCTCGCTTACTCGCGGACGCCGGGCACGGATGAGGTGGCCGCGGCGAAGGTTCACATTGCCAAGATGACGAAATTTCACGAGGCGACTCCCCCACCAGCCAAGAGCGCGGCGAAGCCTTTGGTCCACAGCATGACCAGCGAACTCACCGGCGAGACCTTCCGTTTCACGCAGCAAGAGGATCCGGTTCCCTACGAAGCCAATCTCCATCCTTCCGGCGTGCCGCCCGCCACGCGCGCACTCGCCGACTTCGCTCTGGCCCTTCTCAACTCCAACGAGTTCATCTATGTCTACTAATGTGGGGCAGGCTTCAGCCTGCGCTGGACTTCAGTCCCGCCGCCGCTTCTTACTAAGTTCCATTGGCCTCGGACCCATTGCCCTAACCGCCCTCCTCTCCGAAGACCAAGCCCGCGCCGCAGGCACTCGCGGACCCCATCATCCCGCCAAAGCCAAACACTGCATCTTCCTCCTCATGGAAGGCGGACCCAGTCACATCGACACCTTCGACCCCAAGCCCAAGCTCGCGCAACTCCACATGACCAAGTTCCAGAAGGAGCGCACGCGTTTCGAGGCCAACATGAACACCGGCGAGCGCTACTACGTGCGCAGTCCGTTCGAGTTCCGCCGAGCCGGCAAGTCCGGCGTCGAGATGAACGCGCTCTTCGAGAACTTCGCCACCGTCGCCGATCGCATCTGCTTCTACCGCGGACTCCACGCCGAAAGCGTCAACCACCCCACGGCGCTCTATCACCTCAACACCGGCAACCAGTTCGGCGGCGACCCCGCCATCGGCGCATGGGTCGGGTACGGACTCGGCACCGGCAACCGCAACCTTCCTTCGTTTCTCGTGCTACCCGACACGGCTTATCCGCAAGGCGGTTCCGCCAACTGGGGCAGTGGATACTTGCCCGCGCAATTCCAGGGCACGCCGTTACGCGCCGAGGGTTCGCCGATTCTCGACATGGCACCGCCCGCGGGAATGACGCCCGAGCGCCAACGCGCCAATCTCGATTTCCTCGGCGACCTCAACCGCCGCCACCGAGACCAGCATCCCACCCACGACGAACTCACGGCTCGAATCGAGAGCTACGAACTCGCCTTCCGCATGCAATCAGAGATACCGGGCGTGCTCGATATCTCGAAGGAATCTCCGCGGACGCTCGAGATGTACGGCATCGGCGGCGCAAACAAAGACGCCGACGCGTTCGGACGCCGCTGTCTCCTTGCGCGCAGGTGCGTCCAAGCCGGCGTGCGATTCGTGCAGGTGGTCGCCATGGGTTGGGACTCGCACGACTACATCGACAAAGCCCACGGCGCGCGCATTCGCGCCATCGACAAACCGATCGCGGCGCTCATCTCGGACCTCGCTCGCACCGGGCTGCTCGACGAAACGCTCGTCGTCTGGTGCGGCGAGTTCGGACGCTCGCCCGACAACGGCATCCGCCGCGGCGGCGAGGTCTGGGGTCGCGATCACAACGCAACGGCGATGGCCTGCTGGCTCGCGGGCGGCGGTGTGAAGGCGGGCGCGGTAGTCGGCGCGACAGATGATGTCGGGCTCAAGGCGGTTGAGGCGGTCCATCCGCTCCGCGATTTCCACGTGACGCTACTCCACTTACTTGGCCTCGACGACAACAAACTCCGCTTCCTGCACGCCGGACGCGAGAAGCAACTCTCGCAAACCGGCGGCGAAGTCATCCGCGAGCTACTCGCATGATCGTATGTAGCGCGGGCTTCAGCCAGCGCGGGACTTCAGTCCCGCTTCCGATGCGGGCACCAGCACTCGACGGATGCTCGGTCTCTCCGGATTGCGGCTCCGCCATGTACTACTATCCTTCAGTTGCTTCGCCGGCCGTGAAGATTCTGGACCCGGTGTGTGGGGCAGGCTTCAGCCTGCGCGGGACTTCAGTCCCGCTGCCGAAGCGCGCACCAATATCCACCAGAACCCGCCCGTCCCCAGCCTCGAGGAGTAACTCTTGTGGTGACTATTGACCAACTCCGCGCCATCCTCTCCGCAGACCGCAACTGGTCCGTCTACGCCCTCGCCGACCTCGACCAGCGCTTGTTCCGCCACTGCCAGTGGTTCGTCTCGGAGCCCTCTACTCTCGCGCTGATATACCAGGCGCCCGATCCTCCGATCCTGTTCGGCATCGGCGAACCCGAGCCGTTCGCCGAACTCCTCAGCCAAATCACGACCCCGCGCGTCTACCTTCAGATCCCGGTACACCTGCTTGGCGCGGTTGAGAAGCACTACCGGATCAAACGGCTGATTCCAATGTGGCGAATGCGGCTCGAAGAGCCGGTAATGGGCACCGGTCCCACGCTGGAGTTGAGTGATCTGGATCTCGAAGACGTGGAGCAACTCTACCGTGATGGCGCCGCGGCCGGCGAGAGTCCTGACTTCTTCTTTCCGGAAATGCTCGATCGCGGGGTATTCCGCGGCATCCGGGAGAATGGAGAACTGGTCGCGGTTGCAGGCACGCACGTGGTTTCAGGCTTGGAAAGAGTGGCGGCGATCGGCAACGTGTACACCAGGCGCGATCGCCGGGGGCGCGGATACGGCAGGAAGGTGACTGGCGGCGTGGTGTTGACACTGTGCTCGATGGGTATCGGGGCAATCGCGCTCAACGTCAAGCAATCGAACCTCGTGGCGCGGCGATTATATGAGCGGTTGGGATTCGTCGTGCACTGCGAGTATTATGAAGGCCTGGCTGAAAAGAGGGCCAAACGCAAATGAATCGACGCACAGCAATCCCCGCCATCGCCGCCGCGCCCGCGTTCCTGCAGCGCCGCGCTCCGAACAAGCCGAACTTCCTCTATATCCTCGCCGACGATCACGCCGGATACGTGCTGGGCGCGGCCGGAAACACCATTGCCAAGACGCCGAACCTCGACCGTCTGGCCTCGCAAGGCACGCACTTCACGCGCCACTTCTGCAACTCGCCGGTGTGTACTCCATCGCGCCAGTCATTCCTCACCGGACAAATGCCCGCGAGTGCCGGCGTCACCGTGCTCACCACGCCCCTCGCCGAAGACAAGCCCACGGTCGCCAAGCAATTCCAGAAGTCCGGCTATCGCACGGCGGTGATGGGCAAGATGCATCTCAACAAGCCTTCGCGGCACGGCATCCACGGCTTCGACTATGTGATGCTCGAAGACGCGCTGCAGAAGGAATGGTCGGCGCTTTCGGGCAAGCCGCTCGCCGCCGATGTGCACGCCAAGCCTCAGTGGCGGCCGTTCCGCGATCCGGCGCGCATCTGGCTCAATGCCGAGAAGCTCCCCTTCGCCCGCTATGACGCCGACATGAAGGGCACCTACCTCGCCTCGCAAGCATGCCGCTACCTCGACGAGAACAAGGACAAGCAGTTCGCCCTCTGGGTCAGCTTCCAGGAGCCGCACTCACCGTTCGACTTCCCCGTCGAGTGGGCCAGCCGCTTCGATCCCTCGAAGTTCGAAGTGCCGCGCATAGGTCCGGAAGACGCCTGGCAAATCCCGATCATCTTTCGCGACCTCTCGCCCGAGGAAAAACAAGGCATCATCGCCGCCTACTACACGTCCGCCAATTATCTCGACCGCAACATCGGCACGGTGCTTGACAAACTCGAATCGCTCGGCCTCGCCGAGAACACCTGCGTCGTCTACCACGCCGACCACGGTTACTCGCTCGGCCAACACGGCCGCTTCGAGAAGCACTGCGGCTACGATCCGGCACTGCACGTTCCGCTCATCATGCGCTGGCCCGGACACGTGCGCGCCGGTGCGAAGGTGACCGACATGACCGAGCACATCGACGTGCCCGCGACGATCACCGAGTTGATGTCGCTCGACAAGCTCCCCATCCAGCACGGCCAGTCACTGAAGCCGTACCTCGATGGCAAGCGTGTTTCGAAACCGCGCGACCACATCGTCTCGCAGTATCTCGAAAACGAAGAGATCTTCGTGCGCACGGAACGCTGGAAGTACATCTTCTGTTCCGGCAAACGCAAGCGCACCGATGGCTACCTGATCGACAATCCGACTCCGGGCCGCTACCAGCGGCTCTACGATCGCAAGGCCGATCCGGGCGAGTTCACCGACATCGCCGCCAAGAATCCGGCGGTGGTGAAGCAGATGCAGGACCTGATTCTTGCTCGCTACCGGTCGACGGATCCCAACGCTGCCACCGAGCCCGGCAACGCTTCTCGTGAGGAAGCGCTCGAGTTCTACGCGCGTCCGCGGGACGCGGCACGGTAACTTTTTAATCCGTGAAGATCCCAGCAAAAAGGGGAGTCACTGAGTGGCGAATCTGGCTCGCCACCTCGTCTTCAGTTGGCTTTCTCAGTTGGTAGGCCAACTTCGCTTCGACTTCTCGCAAGTGCTCCGACAACGGAGTGAGTTCTGGCGGTTGTGTCTTCCTTACCACTGTGCGAAGAGTTTGACGAATCAGATCAGCCTTATCGACCCCAGACAGTTCCTGAACGCCACCCAGCCGTGCGACGAATACGTGAAGGGTCGCCTTACGCTCTGCCCATCCGGCCAACCCGTCCGGTTGGATAGTCTGCTTTGCGAAAGCCAGTAACGCGAAAGGAAGCTCCTCTGCGCCGCGGGGTAAGGCAACGCCCGAAGGCCAGCGCAGGATTGCTGCTCCGGTGGGCTGAGACGGGAAGGCCGCCTTGCGTAGCGCCTCAGCGACTTCAGGTAGGTTCGTTCCCAACTTGGGCACGACAGCGCCGTCGGGAGCGTAGACGAGAGACTCTCCGTAGTCTGCGCAGACATGCGGTGCCCCCCCGGCCAGCCGAAGCACTATTGCTTCATCCTGTTGCGAGTGGACCTGGGCACCAGTCCGTGCGAAGCGCTGCCGCTTATACCCAGGGACTCTGCGCGATCCGCCGATCTCCTCCATGAAAAACGCGAGGTCCTCCCAGTTGGCGAGGCCAGGGTTCTGGAGGCGAATAGTCGTCTGTTGTTTGCCGTACTTCTCGTGAAAGTCCTTCCATTGCTGGAAACCTTGTTGTACGAGTTCGGCGAGCCTCGCCTGATCGGAGTTGTTCAAGGGGGAGCCGAAGCCACTGATCATCACAGTTGTAAGGTCATCTTGGGACATAAGGCACATGACACGTGAGAAAACGGACTCGATGCGCTCCGGCTCCACAAGGGCAGAAGCGATTAACTTCAATTTCTCGCGCGCCACTCTGTAAGCGTCCCATTCGCGGCTGTCCTTCACAACCACCGTGTCGACGATGACCGTGTCGCGAGAGCCGAAGCGGTGAACACGGCCAACGCGCTGCTCCATGTCCATTGGATTCCACGGCACATCAAGGTGGACGAGGCGGCGCGCCACTTGGAGATTGATGCCTTCGCCGCCGGCTCTGGAAGATACGAGATACTTCGGGCCGTCGTGCCTCCGGAACGCCTCCACTTCCCGAGACCGGTCCTCATCGGTCTGACCGCCGAGGATCAACGCTGGGCGACGGCCCATGCGGCGTTCGAGGAACCGGGCAACCGCAGTGACCGTCTCGATCGGTTGTGCGAACAGGACAGCCTTCTCTCCCCCGAACGGCTTCAACAGCAATTCGTAAATACGCTCTAGCTTCTCATCTCCAGCAGCACGCAGTAACGCCACGCCCTCTTCAAGCAGGCGCTCGAGGCCCCGACGAGATTCCGAGCCGAAAGTGTGGCCTGGGAGAGAGTTCTCTATATCCTCCAAGTCTCCAGACCTCTCTTGCCGGTCAACCTCTCTTGCGATACGGGCATGAAGCACGTCGATCGCCTCGTCCTCGGGTCCGAGACGATAGGGCCTAAGCGCGGCGAGTGCCGAACGCAGAACGACGTTGTCCGTACCCCAGCGGGCACGGATCGCCTGGCGTACTAGGTAGCCGAGGCCTGCGAGGGGGCTCGAAGTGGCCCATTGCATCGCCTGAGCGCAGCGCCACCCGGCCGCCCGGTGCCAGTTTTCATCTTGGCCAGAGACCAATTTTGGCGGGCAGTAGAACTCGTAAATATTTTTGAGCCATTTACGATGGTCTGGCCCGAGGTCGACTATGAGCGGTTCGTTGACTTGGCGGGGCGGAAAGACGGGGTTTCCCTCCCAGTCTTGAATGTCGTCCTTGGTGCGATAGATCACGCGGCCGGCGAGATTAGCCTGTGATTCCTGTTTTGCTTGAAGTAGCCGAAGAAGGTTCTCGAACCGTGTCGCATGGCCCTGGTGAGGCGTGCCGCTCATCAGAATGATTCTCGAATCCGGTGGCTGGTTTTCAATAAGCTTCTTGACAAGCCTGTACGCTAGGCGCACATCGGTCCCTTCGGGCGACCATGCCGATATGTGATGGCACTCGTCGATAACCAGTACGTCCCAACCCTGGGCTTGCGTCAGTCTTTCGAAGTTGCTTCCGAGTACGGCCTTGTGAATGCTGGCGACGATCCTGGGATCGCTGAGCCTGGCGTCGCTGTCCAGGGCTGTCCACTGGCGAAACGGCAGTTTCAGGCGGTCAAATTCTCTGCGAACGTTGGTGACGAGGCGCGCAGGTGTCAAGTACAGCACTCTAAGGGAGGGCCGCTGTGTCAGCAGCTCCTTCAGAATCAGGCCTGCCTCTACGGTCTTGCCGAGTCCGACCTCGTCCGCGATCAGCACCCGCTTCAGGGCGCCGTTCTCCAAAATGTGACGAACGAGGCTGACCTGGTGAGCTAGCGTCTCAACGCTGCGAATGTCGAGGCGGCGCTCTGGATCTTCGAGGGCGAGAAAGTATGCATGCAAACGCCCGACCGAGCGGCGCGACATTGCTTGCCAATTGTCGTCGCCCAGCGGGCTGGCAAGCAGTTCGGATGGGTGACGGACTTGGCGGAGCCTTCGGGCGTCTAGCCCGAGTTCGACCAAGCCTTCGAGGGCCTCCTGATCTCCCCAGAACCGGCGAGGTGGTGCCACGAGGTCCAGGGTCTCGAGCCCCCATTCTTCCTGCCTGCGCAGCAGGGAGAACGGTATGGAGCTGTCGGACTTGAAAAAGAGAAGGCGGTCAGACATGCCGTCCCGCTCCCGCCGCGCTTGTCAACAGGTTCGTGCCCGGGGCCCGCGAGAGTGCGTTTTCGACTTCCTCCAGAACCTTACGGCGCTTCTGGGCATCGCTGCGCTTCAAGTGAGACTCTTGCGAAGTTACAATTGCGTTGGCCAGCGCTTCCACCGGATCCTGGTGGTCTCGAAATGCGTCAAGGATCTCCTTTTCGACCTCGCGAAACAGTTTCTGGAGGATCCTTTTCGCGGGATCCTTGGCCACATCAGTCACCTCATCCGCCATGCGAGCGTATAGGTCGAGGATTCGTGCCTTCACTCCGGTACCGACGTGGTGGTTCTTGCGAACAAACTCCTCACACCGGTTCTTGATCGGGCCTTCGACCTGAGTGATGAGTTGGGCCCGTGCGTCGTCGCGAATCTCCTTTACCATTTCCCGGCCCACGCTCTCCAGTTTCTTTGCGTCCGCCTTGATTGTGTCTCTTTGGGCCGCCATGGCTTTGACAGGAATTCGCGTTTCTCGTTCCTGAGCCCAAGCCGATATCTGTTCCACAATCGCGACGCAGTCTCGCGCGTAGTCACGAGTCTCCATCCGAAGGCTCGCCAAGATCTCTTTTCCCCAGGCGTCCGCGATTGGCTCCTCGAACCGCAACGCGAATTCGGACGGTAGATCTATCTCTGAAGACCCCGAGTATCTGCCGCCACGCCGGACGGATGCTCGAAGCGTGGCCCAATGCTTGTTTCCCAGCTTGTTCAGGTAGCGACTGATCTGGTTCGTCGCCCTGAGACTCCCGGACTCCACCAAGTCTTCGATCCGTTGGGGGATCGTCTTCTTGAGGAACGTCCGATAAGCCCCCTGCCGCGTGTGGAGTTCCTTGCGGAGGGGGGCAAGAAAAACGTCGAGTTCCTCTTTGAGCTTCCGCACTTCGTCCGATGTTCGCGTGTCAGACTCGCATTGACTCTGAATCAGACGGAGTGTGGATTCAACCCTCTCTCGAAACAAGGATGTTTCATGCTCCAATCGATCAGCCGCCCGAAGTTTCTGCTCCTGAGCCATGGACGCCAGACTCCTCCGGAAGCCGGGAATGCCGGACTGCTCGGTGTCACGGAGGAAGGTCCTGTCCTCTTCGTCGCCGGCGAGGGCGCGTGCATACTCAGGCGCCGAGATGGGATGCACTTCCAACTTTTTTAGCAGAGTCCTTACAACTTGCCGTTTTGACGAGTCCAGTTCGTCGCCGGTCAACCAGAGTGCTTCCAGGGAATCGCGCAATTGTTGGCATAGTCTGGTCTGAGCCTCACGAACGACATCGTCATAGTGCTCTGCTTTCTTCTTGGATCTGTTCTGCTTGTATCGCTCGTTCGCGACGTCGTCGATACGTGTAACCGCGACCATCACCACCGGGTCTTCGTCCGGTTCGTCCACCGAATAAAGCAAGCTGTTCAGCAGTTCACACTGCCTCAGGACTTCCGCGACCGAGTCATTCATGCCCCTATGATCCACGATCAGGACTACGGCCTTGGCCCTCTCTCGAATCCAACGGCGCGTTTCCTCGCGATGTACATCGCGTGTAACGCCGACACCGGGCAAGTCGACCAGGGTGACGCCGGAGCGCAGCACGTCGGCATCGCATTCCAGATCGAGCTCCTTAATCAGAGGAGCAAGGTACCCTGTGGCATGATCCTGCAACCGCTTCTCGAAGTCCCCGTCTGAGGCGTCAGTCGCTTGAAATGGCTGCTTCGTCTTCGCGAACATGAGCGCAAGCTTGATGCCACGGACTCGTTCCGCATCACATTCTTCCGGTGAAGTGCCCCACCGGCGTGCGCCGCCGGCCGCTTCGCGTAGCGAATCGAGGAGGTACTGGAGTCCTCGATGCTCGTCTTGGTTGCCCGTCACCATCAGTTGGGCGCGACGCCGGAGGCTGTCACGCTTGGACAAATGCGCGCTGGGCGTGGTTTCACCCGCTGCATCTTCATCAGCGGCCTCTTGTTGAACGAGGTCTTGTTCCTCAAGTCCCTCCGATGCTTCGAGGTCATCGCCGACTCCGGCCGGTACGCCAAGCTCCAGTCTGAACATCTGCTCGAGACCGAAGACAGTACGGAGCAGTTGCACGCCAGCTTGATACTCCACGCGCAAGCGAGTTTCAGACCCGTAACGCACGACAATGGCATGGGCTGTCAATGGGCCAATTCCTCCCGAAGGAACCACCGCTTTGCCCGACCCCACGACAGCGTTGATCAGGGTGCTTTTCCCAACGCCAGAATTTCCAAGAAAACAGACCGCCAACTCGGCATCGGCCGTTTCGGCAAGTTTTGCGAGCGTGTCGCGCTCCTTGCTGAATGCGCGCGATTTCTCTGCATCCAGATGCCTGTCGAAGAAGCTTTGGATTTCGCGGTCGTACCATCGAATCACATCGAGGGTCTCTGAAGCTGGCATTCGCATCCTCCGTCAAGGTCGGCTGCAAAAAAGGAGCCTACCCTTACCGCGATTTTATACTAGTACGCATAGCCATTGCGGGCCACCAAGACACCTCGGCGCGCAAGGCTGCGGACACCTCAAGGTCCTAAGCGGGCTGATTGCGTATTCGAGAGGCGGGGAACCAGCTACAACTTCGGCGCGTAATATCCCTTGCGCGCCCGGACCACCATATCCTTCTTCGGCGCCTTCACTTCCACCGTGTGATACAACCCATCCGCCTTCAACGGTTCCGGACTGTACAGAATGCTGTACTGATGCCGCAACTCATTCGCGATGTTCTCGAACGACTGCGCCAGGTCTTCCACCTTGAACGGGAAGAACACCAACCCGCCCGTCTCCACCGCGAAGTAGCGCAGCACCTTGTCGCCATCGGTCTGCACGCGCGAGATGTTGGTCGAGATCGAGTAGACCACCACATCGGCTTTGTGCGCCATTTCGAGCGCCTGGTCGCGCGAGTAGCGGCTCTGGTTGTCGTCCCCGTCGCTGAGGATGATCATCGCGCGGCGGAACTTGTGCCGCGGCTGGTCTTTGCTCAGCTTGTCGCGGCAGGCGAAAAAGATAGCGTCATACAGCGACGTGCCACCACCGGGCCGCAGCGCGCGAATCCCTTCTTCGATCTTGCCCACGTCCTCGGTGAGGTCGGCGATCAGCGAGGCTTCCGTGTCGAAGCTCACCGCCACGGCCTTGTCCCTGCCGGACCGCATCACGCTTTTCACGAATTCGATCGCCGCTTCCTGCTGGAACTTGAACCGGTCTCGAATGCTGTTGCTCGTGTCGATGAGGATCGCCAGCCGCAGCGGCAGGTCGCTTTCGGCGACGAATTCGATGATGTTCTGCTGCTTCTTGCCTTCGAAAACCGAGAAGTCGTCTTTGCCCAGGTTGGTGATGAAGCGGCCGCGCTTGTCGGTCACCGAAAACAGCACGTTCACGCGCGTCACGTCGAGAATGATGCGGCTTTCTTCGCTGCTCGGCGTCACCTGCGTCTGTTTGGCCGGGGCGGCGGGTTTGGCGTTGGGAGCCTGAGCGATCAGCGTCAGCGTGCCCGCGAGCACCAGAAAGGGAATGGAGGCGTAAAGGATACCGCTTTTCATGGCGACGACTTCCTATCGATTCATTGTAGGGGAACCCGCGCCGCGAGAACGCGCGCCAGATCCTCCGGCAGCGGACTCACCACTTCCACCCGCCCCCCCACTGGACTCGTGAACGCGATCCGATGCGCGTGCAAAAAGAAGCGCGGCAATTCGGGATCGCGCGTCGCCCCATATAGAGTGTCGCCCGCCACCGGATGCCCGAGCGAGGCCAGATGCACGCGGATCTGATGCGTGCGCCCCGTGTGGATCCGCACGCGCAAGTAGCTCCACTTGCGCGCAGCGTCTTCCGGCGACCGGCCCAGCACCCAGTATTCGGTGAGCGCGCTGCGGCCGCGGCCCGTGCGGCACGTCATCCTCGTACGGCGCACCGAGTCGCGTTCGATCGGCGCATCCACGCGGCCATGGTCCAGCCGGACCCGGCCTTGCACCAGCGCCAGGTATTCCTTCTCCACTTCGCGCGAAGCGAACTGCTCGGCCAATGCGCGATGCGCGGCGTCGGTGCGCGCGATCAGGATCACGCCGCTGGTATCGCGATCGAGCCGATGCACGATGCCCGGCCGCTCCGCGCCGCCCGCTGTCGAGAGTTGGCGAAACCGGTGCAGCAAGGCGTTCACGAGAGTCCCCGAATGCGCACCCGCGCCGACGTGGACCACCATTCCCGCCGGCTTGTCCACGGCCAACACCGCGGCGTCTTCGTAGAGCACACGCAACGGCAGGTCTTCCGCGAATGCATGCAGTGGCGGCGGCTCGGCCGGTTCTACTTCGATGCGCTCGCCGCCGCGGAGTGGGGCCGATGCCTTCGCGGGCTTACCATCCACCAGTACGCGACCTGCCGTGATCCACGATTGGATCCGCGAGCGGCTGTATGCGGGGAGCTTCTCTTGCAGGTAATGGTCGAGGCGCTTACGCGCGTCTGTGGGGTCCGCGTGAAGCGGGTTCACATCGCCTCTAAGCGCCGCCGCAACATTGCCGTCCTCCGGTACGTTGCCCGCCGTGTCGAGCGGCGGCTCGGCCGGTTCCACTTCGATGCGCTCGCCGCCGCGGAGTGGGGCCGATGCCTTCGCGGACTTGCCGTCCACCAGTACGCGACCCGCCGTGATCCAAGCTTGGATCCGAGAGCGGCTGTACGCGGGGAGCTTCTCTTGCAGGAAATGGTCGAGGCGCTTGCGCGCGTCTGTGGGGTCCGCCTGAAGCGGGATCACATCGCCAATTGGCCCGCCGCCAACTCATAGTTGCGCAGAGCGGGCGCCGGCCGCGACCACAGGAATTCGAAGTTGCGGCGAAGCGTCGTCGAGAGGTCGCGCGCCGCCTGCGTCGAGTCGCAGTTCCAAGCGCGATAGTAGACGTGCCAGCCGAGCGCGACGTAGGTGTCGATGAGGTCGTTCAGTTCCGTCTCGCGCCGCCCGTGTTCGGCCAAGCGCTCGCGCACATTGTCGCTCCAGCCGGCGTACACGATTGCATCGATAATGCCGGTGGGCGCTGCCAGTCCGAGTTGATAGCACGCGGGACCCTCAGCGAGCGTCACGTCGTGCCAGTGGTTGCGATCCGCCAGGAGTTGCCAGTCAGTCCAAGCCATGAGGTCCAAATAGGTGTCGAAAAATGTCGGAAACGGGGGCCAACCCTAGGATGCCCCAACCAGTAGCGGTCCGTCAAGTGGTATGTAGCATATGTACTCGCCCAGATATGGGGTATGAACCCCTACGATCGCGGGCGTTTTCGACTCGGGGATACACTGGAGAGCGTGCCCCACGCCCGTGCCGCTCACACGCTTCGCGAAACCGCCCTGTTTGCGGGACTGACCGAACCGGAGATCGATTCACTGGCCGCGCGCGTCAGCGTCCGCACCTACGCGCCGGGCCAGCGCCTCTTTGGCGAAGGCGACCCGTGCGCCGGCCTCTACTTCGTGGTCAGCGGCCGGGTGCGGATCTTCAAGACCTCGCCCAACGGCCGCGAGCAGGTATTGACAGTGGAGGGTCCGGGAAGTTCGGTGGCGGAGCTGCCGGTGTTCGACGGCGGTCCGTACCCAGCTTCGGCGGACGCGCTCGAGCCCTCGGAACTGCTCTTCGTCTCGCGTCAGGATTTCCACGCGCTCTGTCTCGAGCGTCCGCAGATCGCGCTGCAGGTGCTGCAAGTGGTGGGGTCGCGACTGCGCAGGCTGGTGGGCATCATCGAAGAGCTGTCATTCAGCACGGTGCGCGCGCGGCTCATCTCGTGGATCCTGCGCGAGGCCGAAGCTGCCGGCGGCACCGCGTTCAGCATGGCCATCACGCATCAGGACTTGGCGGCGCGCATCGGGACCGTGCGCGAGTTGGTCTCGCGCAACATGGCGCGGCTGCAGGCGCAGGGGTTGATCCGGGTGCAGGGACGGGAGATCCAGGTACTCGACCGGGCGGGTCTCGAGTCGGAAATTTCCGGCCCGGTGACTTAGGTCACTGACCTTAGACGCACTCCCCGGTAGGGTGGATCCAGGGAGATTCGGCAGATGCCCGGCGATTGGGTCCACGCAGCTTCGCAAGATCTGGTTCGTCACATCGTCACGCGCCACCACGCCTACGCGCGGTCCGCGGGACCCCGTCTGGCAGCGCTGCTGGCCGTGGCGGCGGCGCGGCAGAGCCGGGAGCACCCTGAACTCCTCGAAGCCGCCGAGATCTTCGAAGCTCTGACAAGGGAACTTGCGGCGCACATGGTGCGCGAGGAGAACGTTCTGTTTCCCCTTCTCGAAAGCCTGGGCGAGGCGCCGCCACCGGCTCTCGGGAGTTCACTGGCGGCGCCTATTCGCCGCATGACGGAGGACCACGACGACGCCTTTGCATTACTGGCGCGTCTCCGCGAGTTGACGGGCGGCTATCGCATCGAGGGCGATGGCGCGCCGGAGCTCGCATCGCTGTACCGCGGATTAGAAGAGTTCGAGCAAGACCTGCACACGCACGTATGGCTCGAAAACGACGTCTTGTTTCCCCGCTTCGCTCCCCGCGAAGCGGAACTACCAGGGAGAGTTCAACTGTGAAGAAATTATGGATCGCGTTTGTGCTCGTGCTTGTGACTTCTTTTTCCATCCTCGGATGGATCGGCACGAGAATCTATCAGGAAATGCCGCCGATCGCCGATCGCGTGGTGGCCTCCGATGGATCGGTGGTCATCCCGAGTGGCGACATCGCCAAGGGCCAGAACGTCTGGCAGTCGATGGGCGGCATGGAATTGGGCTCGGTGTGGGGACACGGCAGCTACGTGGCTCCGGATTGGACGGCGGATTGGCTCCATCGCGAGTCGATGTTTCTGCTCGATGAGTGGTCGCGCAAAGACCTCGGGCGCGCGTATGGCGACTTGACGCCCGAGGATCAGTCGCGCATGCAAGGCCGCCTGCAAACGGTGATCCGAGCCAACACGCTCGATGCCTCGAACACCGTCATCACCGTCCCTCCCGAGCGCGCCCGAGCCTTTCAGTCTTTGGTGGCGCACTACTCGGAGGTGTTTCGCAACGGGAACGCGGGCTATGCGATTCCGCGCGGCACCATCGCCAATGAAGAGCGGCTGAAGCAGTTGGCGGCGTTCTTCTGGTGGACGGCGTGGTCGGCTTCCACGAACCGGCCGGGTCAGAAGATCTCGTACACGAGCAACTGGCCGCACGAACCGCTCGTGGGCAATCGACCCGTCGGAGAGACCGTGCTCTGGACCGGCGTGAGCATCATCATGCTGCTGGCGGGCATTTGCGCCATGGTGTGGTGGTTCGCGTCGCAGAAAGCCGAAGAGCCGCCCGCGCAGTTGCCGGCGCGCGATCCTCTGGGCAACTGGCGGTCGACGGCTTCGCAGTTGGCCACGCTCAAGTACTTCTGGGTGGTGGCGGCGTTGATCCTGGTGCAGATGCTGATGGGCGTGGTGACCGCGCACTACGGCGTGGAGGGAGACGGCTTCTACGGAATCCCGCTCGCGCAGTGGATCCCGTATGTAGTGACGCGCACGTGGCACGTGCAACTCGGCATCTTCTGGATCGCGACGGCGTGGTTGGCGTCGGGGCTGTTCATCGGTCCACTGGTGAGCGGCGTGGAGCCGAAGGCGCAGCGTCTCGGCGTGAACGTGCTGTTCGTGGCGCTGCTGCTGATCGTGGTGGGGTCGCTCTCAGGCGAATGGATGAGCGTGAACAACAAGCTGACTGACGCGCAGTCATTCTATTGGGGACATCAAGGCTACGAATACGTGGACCTCGGCCGCGGCTGGCAAGTGCTCCTATTGGTGGGCCTGTTCATCTGGCTGTTCCTGGTGTTGCGCGCGGCGCGGCCGGCGTTGAAGCAGCCCGGTGAATCGCGGCAGTTGCTGTGGTTGTTCCTGATCTCGGCGGGCGCCATCGGACTCTTCTACGGCGCCGGACTCACGTGGGGCCAGCACACGCACCTGTCGATGGTGGAATACTGGCGCTGGTGGGTGGTGCATCTCTGGGTGGAAGGCTTCTTCGAAGTATTCGCCACCACGGTGATCGCGTTCTTCTTCGCGCGGATCGGCTTGATCCAGCCGGGGCTGGCCGCGAAGTCGGCGCTGCTTTCGGCGGCGATCTATCTCGGCGGCGGCATTATCGGTACTTGCCATCACCTCTATTGGACCGGCACTCCCACGGTGGCTCTAGCCTGGGGATCGGTGTTCAGCGCGCTGGAAGTGGTGCCGCTGACGATGGTGGCGTTCGGCGCTGTTGACGATTTGCGGCGCGGGCGGCTCACCGCGTGGGCCAGCCGCTACCAATGGCCGATCTACTTCTTCGTGGCCGTGGCGTTCTGGAACATGGTGGGCGCGGGCTTGTTCGGATTCATGATCAACCCGCCCATCGCGCTCTACTTCATGCAGGGCTTGAACACCACTCCGGTGCACGGGCACGCGGCGCTGTTCGGAGTGTACGGGATGCTCGGCATCGGGCTGATGCTCGTTTGCCTGCGGGCGCTGGTTCCGGACATTCAGTGGAAAGAGAGCTGGCTCCGGTTCGCCTTCTGGATGATGAACCTCGGCCTGTTCGCGATGTGCGTGGGTAGCCTGCTGCCGGTGGGTCTGCTGCAGACATGGGCGAGCGTGGATACGGGCTACTGGTATGCGCGGAGTTCGGAGTTCCTGGGCACTCCGCTGATGCAGAAGCTGCGTTGGATGCGCGTGCCGGGCGACACGATCTTCGCGATTGGCGAGTTCGTGCTGGTGCTGTTCGTGTTCACGATCCGGCCGGGGCGCAGGGAAACAGAGGCTGCTCCGGAAGGCGTGATGGCGCACGGAGACTGACGCGTGAGGAGGATGGGCCGGGCCTAGCGGGCAAGCGACCGCTCGGCCCATTCGCCAAGCAGCGGCAGATGGAAGCGCTCGTTCTGGCTGGTCTTGACCATCATGAAGATGGAGATGCCCCAGAACACGGCGGTGATGACGCCGCCGAGGTTGAAGTGGAATCGGAGCCCGTGCCAACGGATGATGTCGAACAGTCCCCAGTTGCCGTTGAGCAGGAGCCAGCAGATGAACAGGTAGAGCCCTTGGAAGGCGTGGAAGCGGACCGCGTTATCGCCGCGGAAGCGGTGTGAGGCGAGCACGATGACGCTGGCGATCCAGCCGAGCACGGGAACGTAGCAGAGCATCGCGGAGGTCCTGGGGCTCATCTCCGGACCCGGGAACTGCGATTGCGCGCCGGCGGGCTGGCTGGCTCCACAGGCGCCGCAGAACTTCGCCGTGTCTCTTACCTCGGCGCCGCATTGGGTACAGAATGGCATTCCCTAATCAAGATACGCTACGCCATGGCGGGGGGTTCCCGCAATCATGCGGCGGGCCGCGTCGAGCCTGACCAGTCTACGCTCGCGCTGCTCTCCGCTGCCGCAAGCTCTCGAGTTCGGCGATCACCTCGAGATCCTTGGGCCGCCCAGCGGCCCGTTTCGCGCGGATCAGGGCATCCACGTCCAGCACGCGACAGGTGACCCCGAACGCCTCGACTTCGATGGAATGCGGCAACAAGTCCTCGTATCCGCCACCGCCAGCGATCTCTCCCAGAAGATCCAGCCATCCCAGGTTGGTAGTGAGCGTGAAGTTCAAACCCGCCCGAAGCGTTGCCACGTCCAGGTGGAAAGGCAAACCAGGTGGCGCGCCTCTCAGACAGGGATCGAGCGGAGCCAACGCCGCGGCCAGCGCAGCCAGATTGTCTATTCCGCGCCGATAGACGACGTCCAGGTCCTGAGTCGCGCGTGCGGATCCGTGCGCCGCCGCGGCAACGCCGCCGACGATGATGAAGTCGACGCTTCCGCTGGCGAGCGTGCGCACGAGCTCACCGAATTTGGTCAACGGTCCTCTTCACTCCGGCCTGCAACTCTTCTCGAAACGCATCGAACTCTTCGAGCGCGCGTATCCGCTCTTCCACCGTGCGCTTCAAACATTCGTCGAGCAGACTCTGGTCCACGTGTTTTTTGTAGGCCTCGATCACGAGATCCATCGAGTCCACGCCCTCGGGCTCGCCACCGTTCACGCTTCCATCATAGCCCTGGTCCCGGCGGCCGTGGTTAAACTCGCGTGGACCAGGTTGCGAGCGCCCATGTTTAGGATGTGGCGCAATGCGGGCCATCTCGAAGGAGTCACAACGAAGCAGATGGCCCCATGCCGCCGCAACGTCCGGCCGGCTGGGGTTTGTGTCCGCATACTTCGTTGCTCGTCCCTGAAGCGGGATTCTTTGCCACCCGCTGCCAGAACCTGCCGGCGCGGGCGAGAAAGGCCGTTACTTCACGCGGAGCTTCAGTATCGTCAACGACTGTTTCGGGAACGTATAAGTGGCCGAGTTCGCGTTGAGCGCCAGACTCGCCGTACGCATCGCCGGCCTTACCTTGCGGTCGTCGCCGAACGTGTGAACGGCCTTGAGATCCGGATGGTTCATCTCCCAAACATCGGCCTTGGCGTCGAGTTGGCCGGATGCGTTTTCGATCCGCGCGGTGATATCGGACTTCGGGCTCCGGTTGAGCACGTTGAGGAACACGGTTCCCGATGCTTTGTCGTAGGTGGCCGACGTGTCGAGATACTGGAGCGGTGCGCGATTGGCGGGTTGATAAGTTGGCGAAGAAACCCAGACATCGAGCGAGTGGTTGCCGCGCTGCTTTGCATACTCGGCAATGGGAAAGTAGATCGGCTGCAGGAAAAGGCCCTTCTCGTTGGTGAAGATCGGCGCGATCACGTTGACGATCTGCGCCAGGTTGGCCATCTTGACGATGTTGGCGTGGCGCAGGAACGAGTTGAAGAACATGCCCATGGCGAGCGCGTCTTCATAGTTGTAGATCTCCTCGAGGCGCGTGGCGCCGGTGGCGTGTTCGCTGGTTCCGCGGGCGCGATACCAGACGTTCCATTCGTCATAAGCGATGGCGATGGGCCGCGGATTCTGACGCCCGGACTGCGTGGCGCGGATGAGCCCTTCCACCACTTCGATGCGATGATCGATGTCCTGAGAGACGGAGAGAAACTGCTCGAAGTCGTTCGCGCGGTTGCCGATGTAGGTGTGGAGCGAGATATAGTCGATCTCACCGGCCAAGCCATCGAGCACCTTGCGATTCCAGCCGATCCAATCCGAGCCCGCGCGGAAATTGCTCGAGCCGCTGGCGATGAGTTTGATGCCGGGGTCCACGCGGCGCATCGCCTTGGCGGCTTCGAGCGCGAACTTCACATAGTCTTCGGCGTTCTTGTGTCCGAGCTGCCACGGTCCGTCAATCTCGTTGCCGAGGCCCCAGTACTTTACGTTGTAGGGCTTGTCGCGGCCGTTCTTACGGCGCTGCTGGGCCCAGTAGGTGTCGCGCGATTCGTTGGTGTACTCGATCCACTGGCGCGCTTCTTCCACGGTGCCGAGTCCGGCGTTGATGCAGACGTAGGGCTCGACGCCGATCTTCTCCGAATACTGCAGGAACTCGTCAGTGCCGAACGTGTTGGGCTCGAGGGCTCCCCACGCGCCTTCGGGGCGGACCGGGCGGAGGTTGCGTGGTCCGATGCCGTCTTTCCAGTTGTAGCCCGAGACGAAGTTGCCGCCCGGCCAGCGCAGCAGCGTCACGCCGAGGCCCTTGATGGCTTCCATCACGTCCTTGCGATAGCCGTTCGAATCAGAGAGCGCGGAGCCGGGCTCGTAGATTCCGCCGTAGATGCATCGGCCGAGATGTTCGGCGAAGTTGCCGAAGATATGCGGGTGGACCTCGCCGATGACGCGATCGGTATCGATTTTGATGCGCGCAGCGGGGGACTGCGCGAAGAGCGCGGATGCGAGAAGCAACGAGGCGACGATGCGAAGCATCCTTAGATTGTAGTCGGGGAGCTGGATGAGGGTAAGGGTTTGCGAGCCCCTGGCGTGTCACCCAGGCCGTGCCGGCGGCTTGGGAGGCGGTATCCTGTTAGGTAAATGAAGGCCGCAGTCTATGACGAGATTCTGGATTTCCTTGCCAGCGGAACGACTCCCGCGAGCTTGGCATCGTTCCGTTCTTCGGAAGGAACGCAGCGGCGGGTGGAGTACTTGATCGACCGCCAGCGCGATGGGAGCATCTCTTCCGAGGATGCTGAAGAACTCGAAGAGTATCTGCGTTTGGAACACTTCATGATCATGGCGAAGGCGCGGGCCCGGCTTCGATTGAAGGAGCTTCGTGGCGAGTGACGTTCCGGCCGCGCTGCGGCGGCTCGTGGCCGAACGGGCACGGCATCGTTGCGAGTATTGCCTTCTGCACGAAGATGATGCCGCGACATCCCACCACATTGATCACATCATCAGCCGCAAGCATGGAGGCCGGACGCAGGCAGCGAACCTCGCTCTTGCTTGCATAAGGTGTAACGCACGCAAAGGTAGCGACGTCGCGAGCGTAAGCCAAGGTGGAGCACTGACGAGACTATTCCATCCGCGGCAGGACTCTCGGAGGGTCCATTTTCGCCTCGAGGAAGGCGAGATACTCGGTCTTACGGACGCCGGAACAACTACCGCGCGGCTATTACGCTTGAATGACCCTGATCGTGTCGCGGAACGCAGATTGCTTGCGTTGTCGGGGCGCTATCCGGGATAGCTCCAGGTTCCGCCGCTGCTACTCGGGTTCTGGCGCGGCTTGGCTCGGCGCACCGTTGTGTGGCGAAGCGGCACGAGTGAGCCGCAGGTGCGGAAGGAAACCGAAGAGCGCGAGTGCGCCTGCGACGACGGGGGCGATGAATGCTTGATAGAGTGCGCTTGGGTCGCGCAGCACGGAGAGTTGGAAGACCCAAGCGGCGGCGAGCGCGACGCTCGCCGAATAGTACACCGATTTCCAAACCATCGCCGTGGGAAGCGGATCGACCGCAGTCCCCTGAACGCGAGGCGGGCTGTCCGCGGGCGCAGGGAAGTCGCCGTGGTGTCCGGCCCACTGTTGCAGCGAGCTCAGCAGACGGGTTGCGGCGTTGGTTGTCGCTGGCCAAAACCAGCGATCGAGCGGCTGTAACGAGATCACCGCCGAGCCCTCGCGGTCCACGTACTCGACGCACACGACGTAACGCGGGAGAAAGTGACGCGGTCCGGGTGCAAGCCAGATACGCCGAACCTGCGCCGGCGAAATGGCGAATGCGCAGCGGCTCCCCTGGAACTCGAGGTTCGCGGCGGTGGACACGAATCCGAGGTCGTAGTGATAGCCGCCGTCATAGAGGCGCGGTTCTTCGGCCAGTGCCAGCGCGGCGAACCGCGCGTCCCGAGGCGGGATTCCCAGGCGATTGCGCAGGCGTTGACGCTCGATGCCGGAAATGAGATCGTGCCCGGCGACGCGAATCGCCATTCCGGCTGCGATCGCCACGACCAGCAAAGACACGAAGGGTGGTTGGTAGAGAATCGCCACGGCCCCGGCGGCGATTCCGGCTGCCGCGGGTTCCGCGATCTGCCACGCGAGAAGCTGCAGGCCAACGCGGCGTGCGTACTCCTGATAGAGGCCAGCGGAGTCTTCACGCACGAGCGGCGATGCATAGCCTTCCTCGTTGCAGGCGCCAGCCGAGGCGATGATGGCGCGGAGCCGCTCCTGGGCAATGTTCGCCTGCCGCGCGATGCGGCGAAAGCGGGCCAGAATCGGCGGATGGCCGATGCACAATGCGGCGAGTGGATTCCATTCGAGCGGGAGCCCGCTCGCGCTCGCGATCCGGGTGAGCGCGGTGATCAGCGCTTCGGCGTCACCGGTGTTGGCTACGGCCGCGGCGTCCGCCTCGAATTCCTGGCGGCGGCGCAGGAAGGTCCAGAGCAGCGCGGCGGCGGCCGGAATCAGTGGCGCGCACCACAGCGCGCCACCGGAGAAGCCATTCAGCACGACGATCGCCGCGGGTACGAGCGGGAGCGCGACCATGGCGCGGAAGTTGGCCGGGCGCAAATGCGACACCTCGTGCGCCATGACGGCTTCCGTCTCGCGGCGGGAGAGCAAGTGGAGCAGGGGCTCACTGAGAAGCACCGCGCCACTTCGAGCGGCGAAGGCGGCGGGCCTCGGCGAAGAAAACACGATCAGCCGAGGTTGTTTGATCCCGGCATGCGAAGCGATGCGACCCACGGCCTGGAAGAGATCGCCACCGGTGACCTGCACTCTACGGTTGCCGAAGCCGCGCAGCGTGAGAATCGCAATGGAAATCAAGCCCACCGGGACGAGCAGGAAAATCGGTGTGCCCGGCTGGAGAGACAGCACATCTACGAAGCCCGCAATGAGGCATGATGCGGCTGCGCCTTTGCACAGCAGGGCATTCGGAGTGTCGAGCGGGTTGGGCGCCCAACGCGATCCGATCGCAACTACCGCCAGCGGCGGCAGAAAGAGCGCGGCTCCCGTAATCTCCCACTGCCGGGCAAGAAAGAGCCACACCGTCCACAGCAACCAGAAACCCACGCGCGGGATCAGCCAAGCCGTGGTGAAGCTCATCCTCTTCCATCGGCTCCCGCCGCGCCGCGCGCACTCATGCAGTAACCTCAATCGATGGCGAATCGCGTCTTAGGTATCACGGTGATGCCCGAGTTCATTCAGAACGAAGGTATCGATCGGGTGCTCGACAATCTGGTGCACCGAGCGGGCGTGAACGCGGTGACGACCTCTCCTTATGTAATGGAGCCGGCCGATGAGAAGACGGGATCGCGTGAGCCACCCGTGGACGCGGGCGCGGGAAGCGTGCGCCTGCTTGACCGGCCATTGTGGGGCAAGCGCGAGTTGTTCGTGCGGACCGCGCCGAGTTTCGCTCCGAACGTTTCGCTCTATCGCGGCCTTCGCTATCAGCCCGCGGCGCCCACGGAATTGACGCGGCAGCACGGAGCCGCGATCCGAAGCTTCATTCGCGCAGCGCAATCGCGGCACGTGAAGGTGTTCCTGCAGGTGCAGGCGGCGATTCCGCCAGGGTATCGCGTGCAGTTCGGCGGTCCGGTGGGAGACGATCGTCCGCAGTTGCCCGATGGCCGTGTGCCAGAGAAGCGGCTGGCCAACAACGGGAGCTTGGCGAGTCCGCACATCGTGGGCTACACGCAAGCGTTGCTACGCGATCTCGTAGCCGCATATCCGGATATCGACGGCATCAGGCTCGATTGGCCCGAGTATCCGCCGTATTTCCTCGATGACGTGTTTCTCGACTTCGGTCCGCATGCAGCCACGGCGGCGAAGCGGCTCGGCTTCGATTTCGAGCGGATGCGCCAGGCGGCGTTGCGGTTGTACCGGAAGATTCATGGCGGATTGCGCGATGCCGATCTCGAGCCCTGGTCCGATCGCGATGGCGGACGGCATCTGCTGATGCGCACGATGTCCGATGAACCGGGGCTCGGAGACTGGCTGCGGTTCAAGGCCATTCTCGCGGAAGAGTTGCTGGCGGCGGCGCGGCGTGCGATGAACGAAGCGGGCGGCGGCCGGATGCAACTGGCGCCGAACGCGTTTCCGCCGCCGTGGTCACTGGTATCGGGGCTCGACTTTGCACGGGTGGGCCGGCACGTGTCGGCGATCAGCGCGAAGCTCTACACCATGCACTGGCCGGTGATGCTGCGCTTCTATGGCGACGCAATTCGCGCGGCGAACCCGGGACTGAGCGATCGTGCTCTGACGCGCGCGTTGGTGGCGCTGCTCGATATCGCGGACCATGAGGGACTGCCGTCGCTCGCGGACTACCGGTATCCGGAACCCGAGGAAGCGCATCCGGCCGGCGACCGTGCGATGGCGCGCAAGATCCGGACGGCGCAACGCGAGGCCGGCGCGACTCCCGTCTACGCGCTCGCGCACGGCTACGGGCCGCTCGGCGATTTCCGCAGGCGGCTCGCGGTGGCGTGGCAAGCATCGGAGCACGGCGTGTGGATCAACCGGTACGGCTACCTGAGCGACGCGAAGCTCGCGGCGGTGAAGGAAGTGTGCGCTTGACAGTTGGATAATAATTATCGTCTAATAGAATTTCGCATGCAGGAGACGATAGCCGAAAGGATGCGGGCCTTCCGTGAGCGTTGCGCGGCGGCTGGGCTGGCGTTGACGCATCAGCGGCTGATCATCTACGAAGCCTTGGCGTCGTCGATGGAGCATCCCACGCCCGAAGCGGTGTACGAGCGGGTGAAGAAGCGGATCCCGTCGATGTCACTGGCCACGGTGTACAAGTCGGTGCGGACATTTGCGGACCACGGGCTCCTGCGCGAAGTGAATGTGTTGCACGAGTCGCTCCGGCTCGACGCCAACCTCGATCCGCATCATCACCTCATCTGCGTTCGCTGCAAGCGCGTGGCCGACCTTCCGGCCGAGGCCGTGGAGCCAGTACGGCTGCGGCGGAAGCTTCCGTCCGATTTCAACAGCGATCGCGTTACGATCGAATTTCATGGACTGTGCGCTCGTTGCAAGTCCGATTCCGCTTCATCCACTAGAAAAGGAGAACCCCAATGCCCGAACTCAAAGGGAGCAAGACGCAAGACAACTTGAAAGCAGCCTTTGCCGGCGAATCGCAGGCCAACCGGCGCTATCTGTACTTCGCCAAGCAAGCTGACGTGGAAGGATTTCCCGATGTCGCAGGCTTGTTCCGCGACACGGCGGAAGGCGAGACGGGCCACGCTCATGGCCATCTCGACTACTTGAAGAAAGTCGGCGATCCGGCCACGGGACTGCCGATCGGCGACACGTCCGCGAATCTGAAAGCCGCAATCGCGGGCGAGACGCACGAGTACACCGATATGTACCCGGGCATGGCAAAGACGGCGCGCGAGGAAGGCTTCGCCGAGATTGCCGATTGGTTCGAGACTCTGGCCAAGGCGGAGAAGTCGCACGCTGGGC
>JAXLQL010000013.1:0-203726 GCA_046331625.1 Bryobacteraceae bacterium | reverse complement strand
CCTGAATGCTCTGCGAGAGTTCGCCGACCTCGAGCATCACGTCAACGGTGTAGAAGCCCTGAGTAGCCACCACGATGCCGCCGCGCTGGAACTTCTTGAACCCGGACTGTTCGATGGCCAACACGTAAGTGGCGGGATTGAGCGCCGGGAAGGCGTACTCGCCTTGCGCGTTGGTGACGGTTTCGAGCACCGCATTGGAACTTTGGTTGGTGAGAGTGACCTTGGCACTGGCGACTGCGCCGCCGGCGGAGTCGCCGACTCGGCCGCGAAGGCCACCCAGAAACGTTTGCGCTTCGAGACTACAAAGGAGGATGAGAGCGGGAAGTAACCTCTGCATGGTGGCTATTGTTTCCACTCTTGCGGCGGATGTCAAGCCTCTGTTTCGAGGGTACTTTCGAGGCCATTTCGGCCGCCGCGCACAACGTGTCGAGCCCATCGATCGTGGAGAAAACCGCTGGACTGGCCACCCGTTCCACTCGGGCTGCGGAGATCAGGCCTTCTGCTTCGAGGCGGCTTCGATCGCCGCGCAAAACGTGTCGAGCTCCTCGAGCGTGGAATAGATGTTCGGGGTCACGCGGATGCAGTGGAACTCGCCGGGCACGTAGCGCGAGCGAACCTGGAAGCGATACTGCTGGACTTGCCACCCATTTCCACTCGGCTGCGGAGATCAAGCCTTCTGCTTCGAGGCGGCTTCGATCGCCGCGCAGAACGTGTCGAGCTCCTCGAGCGTGGAATAGATGTTCGGCGTGACTCGGATGCAGTGGAACTCGCTTGGCACGTAGCGGGAACGAACGTGAATGCGGTGCTGCTTGATCAGATACCCCACCAGTGCATTGGAATCCCAGCCTTCGAGCGACATGGCGCCGAGCCCGCACGACATGCCGGGCTGATCGGAGTTGAGCAGCTTCACACCCTTGATGGACGCAACGCGTTGGGTCCAGTAGCGGCGCAGATAGTCGAGCCGCGCACCCTTGCGCTCCACAGTTACGGACTCATGGAAGTCAATGGCATCGGTGATCGCCGACCGAATGGCGAATGGCGAGACCCCGGTTGCCTCGAACTTGCGGATATTGTCGCGCTGTTCGAGAGGAGCCGCGTTGAGCGGCCAGACGGCGGGGATCTTGTCGCGGCGCACGAACAGCATGCCGGTTCCCGCCGGCGCCATCAGCCACTTGTGCAGGCTCGATCCGAAGAAGTCGCATTCGAGGTCGGCGTAGCGGAAGGGGAACTGCGCGAATCCGTGGGCGCCATCCACGAGGCTGAGAATCCCCTTGGACCGCGCCAGTTGACAGATCTGCTTCACCGGGAACATCTGTCCGGTGGTGTAGGTGACTTGGCAGAAGCCTATGACGCGCGTGCGCGGCGTGATGGCGCGGGCGAAGCGCTCGACGAGATCGGAGGGACTCGGCGGTGGTGTGGGGTATGAGATGGTCTTCAGCACCACGCCGTCACGAGCAGCGCGTTGACGCCAAGCCGTGAGCACGCTCGGATAGTCCTGCGTGGTGGTGATCACTTCGTCGCCGGCTTTGAGGTCGAGCCCCAGTTGCACCGCCTGCAGGGCTTCGGTGGCGTTGCGCGTGACGGCGATTTCCTCGGAATCGCAACCGAATGTCTGAGCCAGGCGCTTGCGCACGCGGTCCACTTGCGGGATCAGGATCTCGTCGGTGTAGTAAGCCGGCTGGAGACTTGCGAGTTCCATGTAGCGATACATGGTCTCCTGCACGTGGCGCGGCGCTGGCGAGATGGTTCCGGCGTTGAGATTGATGATGTTGGGGTCGAGCGAAAATGCGCGGCGGATCTGGCGCCAGTAGTCTTCGTTCCGGGCGGCGTCTTCAGCCGTGGCGCCCGCAAGGGGCTGCCCGGCGGCGTTGGCCGCGGCAAGGGCCCCGGATTGGAAAGCGGTTCGGAGAAAGGTTCGTCGTTGCATTGGCACGAGTGCTGCCCTCAATCATACAGAGGAGGCTCGCCTGGCGGGCGGGTCTTCCACCGGCGATGCATCCACAGCCACTGGTCCGGATGTTGGCGGATCACTTCTTCGAGCTTGGAGTGGATGCGCTGTGTGTCGGTTTGTACCTCTCCGGTGGCGAAGATGGGCTCGTAGAAGGTGAGCACGTAGCGCTGCTCCTGCTCATTCCAGAGCGCGAATCCGGGGATGATCGCTGCGCCTGAATGCGCGGCCACACGGGCGAATCCTTTGTCGACGCAGGCTCTCATGCCGAAAAAGTCGACGAAGACGCCGTCGTTGAGTCCCACGTTCTGATCAATGAGAATGCCGACGGCTTCATTGCGGTGGAGCGCCCGCAGGATGCCGCGGGCGAAGTCGCGCTTCTCGATCACCTGATTGCCCGAGAGCGAGCGGAGCCCAGTGACTTCAGCGTCGATCTTCGGGTTATCGAGCGCGCGCACCACGAAGCTCATGGGTCGTGCCATGATGGCGTGCGCGAAGGCGCTCAGTTCCCAGTTGCCGAGGTGCGCGGTGGCGAAGAGCACGCCTTTGCCGCGGGCTATCGATTGTTCGAAGTGTTCGAAGCCCTCATAACGGATCCACTCTGAAATGTTTTTGGGCCCGATTGTGGAAAATCGCGACATCGCCACCAGGATGCGTGCGATCGAAAGAAAACTGCCTTCTACGATGCGCTCTTGCTCGGTGCGCGAAAGCCCAGGCATCGCGAGCTCCAGATTGCGGAAGGCGGTGCGGCGGAGCCGCGGGATGAAACGGCCGAGCAGGGCCACGTAGCGGCGTGCGCGCTTCTCCGCCCGTTGCCGCGAGCCGCGCGCGAGCGTGAACAAAACCGCGCGGGCGGCAGCGTATTCCACTGCGGTGCGGAACCAGTTTCGCCTGCGCAATGGCTTATTCTATCCAGCCGCCGCCGAGCACGACATCGCCATCATAGAGGACCGCGCCTTGCCCCGGCGTCACCGCGCGCTGCGGCTCGTCGAACAGCACGCGGATGCGATCGGCGCCGATGGGGAACACGGTTGCCTCGGCTGGCACGTGCTTGTTGCGGATCCGCACGCAGGCGCGACTTGGCGCAGCCGGCGGCGCGATGGAGATCCAGTTCATCTCGCGCGCGAAGAACTCGCCGCGCTGCAGATCGTCATTGCGGCCCACCACCACTTGTTGCTCGGCGGGCTTGGTGGCGATCACGTAGAGCGGCTCCGCGGCGGCAATGCCGAGCCCCTTGCGCTGTCCGATCGTGTAGCGGTGCACGCCCTCATGTTCGCCGAGCCGGCGGCCCGCGGTGTCGACGATCTCGCCGCGGATGGCCTCGCGCGGCACTCCCTTCTCGCGATGATAGGCGTCAATGAAGGCGGCGTAGTCGCCATTGGGGACGAAGCAGATTTCCTGGGAGTCCTGCTTGTCGGCGACGGCGATGCCCAACTCGCGCGCCATCTCGCGGACCCGCGACTTCGGGAACTCGCCCAGCGGAAACATGGTCGCGGCGAGTTGTTCTTGGGTCAGGCCGAAAAGGAAGTACGTCTGGTCCTTGGAAGCATCCACGGCGCGAAGCAGTTGGTAGCGGCCGGTCGGTTCGTCGAAGCGGATGCGTGCGTAGTGTCCGGTGGCCACCTTCGATGCGCCCACGCCGCGCGCGAGGTCAATGAACCGATCGAACTTCACGAAGTTGTTGCACAGGGTGCAAGGAATGGGCGTGCGGCCTTCGAGATACTGCTCGATGAACGGCTTCACCACTTGCTCTTCGAAGCGATCCTCGAAGTTCACCACGTAGAACGGGATCCCGAGTTGCTGTGCCACGTGGCGCGCGTCATAGGCATCGTCGAGCGAGCAACAGCGTCCCGTGGGACCCTCGGGTGTCAGCTCCGGCAGCCGCCTTTGATTCCACAACTGCATCGTCATGCCCACGAGCGCGTGTCCCTGCTGGCGCAGCAAGCCCGCGACGGTGGAGCTATCCACTCCGCCGGACATGGCCACGGCGATGAGTTCCGAACTAGGCATAGACGGGGGAGATGCGCCTCAGGTGCGTCACGCTCTGCTCCACTGCTTCGACGAGACGATCCACCTGCTCGACGGTGTTGCCGGGGCCGAGCGAGAATCGCACGCTCGACTTGGCCTGCTCGGGTGTGAGGCCCATCGCGAGCAACACATGCGAAGGTTCCACGGCGCCGCTCGAACAAGCCGAACCAGAGGAGACCGCGAAGCCCTTGAGGTCGAGCGAAATCACGACGGCTTCGCCTTCGATGCCATCGAAGCGGATGTTCGACGTGTTCGGCAGGCGATCGGCCCCGGCTCCGCTGACGGTGGCGTCGCGAACACGCGAGAGGATCCCTTGCTCGAGGCGATCGCGCAACGCGGACACATCCTGCTCGTGTGGAACTGTACAAGCGGCCCCGAGCGCGATGATGCCGGGAACATTCTCCGTGCCGGCGCGCCGGCTGCGCTCGTGCTTGCCTCCGAACTGCGTGGGCTGCAACTCGACGCCGGAGCGCACGAACAGTGCGCCCACGCCCTTGGGTGCTCCGAACTTGTGGCCGCTGATCGAGTAGAGGTCGATCGGAGCATCAGCCAGTCGCAGGGGAACCTTGCCAGCCGCTTGCACGCCGTCGGAATGAAACAAAATCCCGGCATTCCGTGCGATCGCGCCGATCTCGTTCACTGGCTGCATGACGCCGGTTTCGTTATTGGCATGCATCACGGAGACGAGCACCGTATGCGGACGCAATTGCCGCCGCACGGCCTCCGGATCGACGACGCCAGAACGCAACGGCTGCACGTACGTCACCTCGACGCCTTCGCGCTCGAGCTGCGCACACGTATTGAGCACCGCCGGATGTTCGATAGCCGTGGTGATCACGTGCCGGCGCTCGGCCGTTCGCCGAGCCACGCCGAAAATGGCCAGGTTGTCTGACTCGGTGCCGCCGCTCGTGAACACCACTTCCTTGACGCTGCAACCGAGGAAGGCCGCCACCTGCTCGCGGGCGCGCTCGATCCGCTGCCGCGCGGCCTGGCCCTCGCGATGGACGCTCGAAGCATTTCCGAACGTCTCCCGCATCGCCGAGGCGAACACTTCCGCGACTTCCGGGTGCACCGGACCGGTCGCGTTATGATCGAAGTAATAGCGGGTCACGGCGGGGGACTCTGCATCGATTTTAGCAAGCATGTCCGTCATAACCCTCACAACAGACTTCGGCGACACTGACCATTTCGTAGGCGTGATGAAGGGGGTGATCCTCGGGATCGCGCCTCGGGCCTCGATCGTCGACATCACGCACCAGGTTTCTCCCTACGAAATCGTGGAGGGCGCATTCACGGTGGCCCAGGCTTGGCGCTACTTTCCGAAGAAGACCGTGCACGTGGCCGTAGTGGATCCGGGCGTGGGCACCGCGCGGCGGCCGATCCTCGTCGAAGCCGCCGGACAGTTCTTCGTCGGCCCTGATAACGGCGTGCTGAGCATGATCTACGGCCGCGAGAAGTGCAAGGTGCGCGAGATCCGCAACAAGCGCTACTGGCTGCGCGACCTCAGCAACACCTTTCACGGCCGCGACATTTTCGCTCCGGTGGCGGCGCACTTGTCCAAGGGAGTGAAGTCGGCGCAGATGGGTCCGGTGATTGACGACTACCTGCACGTGGACCTCGCCAAACTCGAACGCACGGCGAAGCACAAATGGAGCGGCTCCGTGCTGAAGGTGGATCGCTTCGGGAACCTGATCACCAACTTCCATGTGAGCGAGCTGCCTGAGATTGCCACGCGGCCGATCGCGCTGCTGGCAGGTGTGCGCGAGATAGACAAGCGCGTGGACAACTTCGCGCAGGGGAGCTTTGGCGATCCAGTGCTCATCGTCGGCAGTTCGGGATATCTCGAGGTGGCCGTGAATCAAGGTTCGGCGGCAAAGTTGCTCGGCTGCGGCGCTGGTGCGCCCATGGAGCTGACCATCTACTGACATGCCGGAAATGCCCGAAGTGGAAGCGGTGTGCCGAAAGCTGCGCGCCGAGGCAGTGGGTCGACGCATCCGCGCAGTGAAGATCTCGCGTTGCGCGACGCCAGCCGTGGCGGAATTAGCGGCGGGAAAGAGCATCAAAGCCGTTGACCGCAAGGGCAAGCACATTCTGATACGGTTGAGCGGCTCGATCACCGTGCACGTGCACCTCCGCATGACGGGGAATTTGTTTTGGGTGCCCGATCATCGCTTTCACACCGCGCGGGCACGCGTAGTATTCGAACTTTCGGATCTCAGCGGCGTCATCTACGAAGATCCGCGTGCGTTGGGCAAGCTCCACGCTGCGCCAAGCGACGAAGTGGACGAGGGGCTCGGGGAAATCGGGCCGGAGCCGCTAACGCCCGAGTTCACTTGGGCGCGCTTTCACGAGACCGCGCGAGCGTCGCGGCAGCCCGCGAAGCTCTTCCTCATGGACCAGACCAAGGTGGCCGGGCTCGGCAACATCTATGCTGCCGAGGCGCTGTTCCGCGCCAAAGTGAACCCGAAGCGCTCCATGTGCCGTATCGGTAAGCCCAAGCTGGAGAGTCTCTTCGGGGCAATACTCGAGGTTCTGGGCGATGCGGTACAATCAGCGGAGAGAGCCTACTCCGGTCCCGGAGAGTTCGGCGAAGCCGAGAGTTTTCCCCTGGCAGTTTACGATCGGGAAGGCGAAGCTTGCGATGTCTGCGGCCGCACGGTCCGGCGGATCCGGCAAGGCGGGCGGTCTACCTACTACTGCCCGAGTTGCCAGCGGTGACTGGGTGGAGCACCAAAACGAAAGCACCAACGAGCAGTGGCGACTGACCTAATCGAAGTGGATGCCGCGAAGCCCGCGGCCGATGCGCTGGCACGCGCCGGCTCCATCATCCGGCGCGGTGGTGTGGTGGCGATTCCGACCGACGCCTTGTATGTGCTGGTGGCTGACCCATTCAATCTCCACGCCGCGGGCCGCGTGTTCAACGCCAAGGGCCGCGAGAGTCAGCGCTCGCTTCCCCTGTTCGTGAGTGACACGTTGATGGCGGAAGACATGGCCGCCGAGCTCTCGACCAGATTCTTCTTGCTGACGCGGCGGTTCTGGCCGGGTCCGCTCCCCCTCATCGTGCCCGCGTCTTCGAAAGTGCCGCTCAAGGTTACGGGAAATACCGGCCGCCTGGCGATGCGGCAGCCGAAGGCGGCGGTTCCGGCGGCGCTGCTCGAGTGGCTGGGGCAACCGCTCATCGCCACCAGCGCCAACATTAGCGGACAGCCCACTTGCCGCAGCGGCATCGAGGCGTTCGCCACGATGGACGGGCGCATCGACTTGGTGCTCGATGGCGGATCCTGCATCGGAGCAGGCGCTACCACTGTGGACATCACCGAGCCGTGGTGGAAGGTGATCAAGCAAGGAGTGATCGAAGAGAGGGAGATCGCCAAGTGCCTGCAACCGCCGCCGGCCGAGGATTGATGCTTCCGTGAACATTCTCTTCATTGGCGATATCTTCGCCTCAGCCGGTAGGGGCGTGGTGTACGAGCGCTTCGCACGCATCGCCGAAACCGAGCGAATCGACCTCGCCATCGCCAACGTGGAAAACGCCGCCGGGGGCTTCGGCGTGACGCCCACGATCGCCGACGAGATCCTGGGGCTCGGCGTGGACGTCATGACGTCAGGGAACCACATCTGGGACAAGCGGGAGATCTACGACTACCTCGAACGGCAGCCGCTCCTGCTGCGGCCGGCGAACTATCCTGAGGGCGCACCGGGCTCCGGCGTGAAAGTGGTACGAGCCCGCAACGGAGTGGAGTGCGCCGTGATCAACTTGCAAGGCCGCACCTACATGCCGCCGGTGGATTGCCCGTTCCGCGCCGCCGACCGGATCCTGGCCGGGCTGAATCCTTCCGTGCGCGTGCGCTTCGTCGATTTCCATGCCGAGGTGACCAGCGAGAAGATCGCCATGGGATGGTACCTGGATGGCAGAGTCTCCGCCGTGGTGGGAACCCACACCCACGTTCCCACGGCCGACGCTCGCGTGCTGCCCAAGGGGACCGCCTACCAGACCGACGCGGGGATGACCGGTCCGTATGATTCGGTGATCGGTGTGGAAACCGAACTGATCTTGAAGAAGTTCCTGACCTCGCTTCCTTCCAAGATGGAAGCCGCGCGGGGCAGGGTAGAGCTTCACGCCGTCATCGTGGACGTGGACGAAGCCAGCGGACGCGCACGCTCCATCCGCCCGTACGTGGCCACGCATTGAGGGGCATCTCGTTCCCCCCTGAACTTTGGGACCAGTCCTTCCGATAGTCAGGGTGGGAAACTCCAGCAGGTGCAAAACTTCAGATCCCAATTGTGGACCTGGATCGGGGCAGGGCTCCTTGCGGCCAGTCTCGGACTAGGCGCCTACGCCATGTGGGCGGGTCCGGAAACCGTGCCTTCGATGTTGTTGTCGCTGCTCGGCGTGTCAGCAGCGGTGCTGATGCTCGACTTGCAGCGCTGCGGAATGGTCGAGATTGCAGAGCGCGAGAGCCGGCTGCAAGAGAAGCTGGAAGACGCCGCGCGGGTGCGGGCAATGTTCGAAGCGCTCGAGATTCCAATCTTTCGCGCGACGCCTGACGGATCGATTCTGGATGCCAACAAGGCCCTGCTCAAAGTGCTGGGAGCGGAGTCAGTGGCCAAGCTTCAGCAAGACGGGATGGAGTTCCACGTGCTCGACCGGGACCAGTGGCAGATGAGCCGCGCGCGCCTGGCGAGTAAGGGATTCCGCAACGGCGAAGAGCTACGGCTGAAGGGGCGCAAAGGCCAGGAGTTCGCGTTTCTCGAGTATGCGCGGCTGACCGATGGCGGTCCGAACCAGACGCTGTCGGTGGTGGGCGCTCTCGCCGACATCACGGCCATGGGCAAGGCTCGCGAGGAACTGGCGGCGAAACTCGCAGCTTCCGAAACGGCTCGGACACAGCTTGCCGAACAGGCGCAACTGCTGGTGGAACAGTCGCTCGAGATGGCCGAAGTCAAGCATCGCGCGGTGCGTGAGGCCGAGGCGAGAGCACAATTGGTAGCCGACATCACCGCCGACCTGCTCGAGCCGGTGGAAAGCGCGCTCCAAGATGTGAATCGGGTGGGTGCTGGAGCACTCTCGCCGGGGCAGCGAGAAGCACTCGAGCGGGCATCGCGCCAGCTTCGCGAACTGGCGGCTTCGCTCGCCGGGATCAGTGACTATGCGGCCGTGGAGACGGGGCAAACGGAACTGGCGAAGAAATCGTTCGCGCTCCGCCAGGTTGTGGAAGAAGTGATTGACCGGTGGGCAGAGAAGGCCGAGGAAAAGGGCCTCGAGATGTCTTGCCTGCTGCGCAAAGACGTTCCCGAGGCTTTGTGCGGCGATCCAGAGCGGCTGGGCGAAGTGCTCTCGGCGCTCATCGAAAATGCGGTCCACGCCACGGACTCGGGCGAAGTCATGGTCTCGGTGTCCGCCGTTCACGAGACTACGGAAGAAGCGCATCTCCGCTTCCAGGTGGAAGACAGCGGACAAGGTGTTTCGAAGGAAGGCGCAGCCGGGTTGTTCGATCCCCAATATCAGCCGCCGCAAGGGGCTGACCCGTCGGATCGCGTCAATCGCTTGAGTCTCGCCACGGCTCGCCAACTGGTGCAGCGAATGGGCGGGCAGATCGGCGTAGAGAGCGAACCCGCGCAAGGCACCTTGATCTGGTTTCTGGTGCGGCTCGAAAAGCAGCCTGCTCCGCTCGAACAGCCGAGCTATCCTTTGGCTGGGCGCAAGGTGTTGCTGGTGGACGATGTGGCCAGCAGCCGCGGAGCATTGGCCGAGTTGTTGGGAAGCTGGGGGATGCGGCCGCTGGCAGCCTCCGGCGCGGCCGAAGCGATGGCGATCCTGCGCGAACACGCCGGCACGGATTCGCCGATCGAGATCGCGATTCTCGACCAGGAGATGCCGGAGACGAGCGGCATCCAATTGGCCGCCGCGATTCTCGACGATCCGGGATTGTCCGGAGTGTGCTTGATCCTGACCGTGCCGCACAGCCAGCGCCAGTGGCTCGATGAGCCGATCATGGCGGGTGTCCACGCGGCGTTGAGCAAGCCGGTGCGAGGGTCGGAACTGATGGCGGCTCTGCTCAACTGTTTCGAGCGGATCTCGCCGAACTCCGATCTGGCGCGGCTGGCCAAGGCGATCGAACTCGATACGCGGCCGAACGTGGAAGCTCCGGCGATTCTGGTGGTGGAAGACAATCTCGTCAACCAGCGCGTGGCGCGCAACTTCGTCCGCCGGATGGGCTACCGGTGCGACTTGGCTTCGAACGGAATGGCGGCTCTCGAGGTATTCCAGAGCAAGAGCTATGCGCTCGTGCTGATGGATTGCCAAATGCCCGTGATGGACGGGATCGAGACCACGGGTAAGATTCGCGAGATCGAAGGCGGACGGCGGCGAACTCCGATTGTGGCCTTGACCGCCGATTCCCAACCCGGTGACCGGGAGCGCTGCCTGGCCGCGGGGATGGATGGTTTCCTCGCCAAGCCGGTCCACTTCCGTGAGCTCGAGGTGGCGGTGGAGCAATGGGTGGGTCCGTCGAGCATCCCGGTGGCGGCGGACTGAATCTCGATCACGGGGCGCTGGAGCGTGTCATGTCGCGGCGGCGCCGCGACCGCAGATCCTCATTGCAAAACCGGCATGTGAAACAGCCGCCGTTGTACCAGAGCCAATCCCGCGGACGGCATAATGGTCCCATGGGCAATCCGAGCGAGGAAATCGTCCTCGTCGTCGACCGCGACAACAACCCTGTAGGCTCGGCCACTCGCGGTGAGATGCGCCGCCAAGGCCTGCCGCATCGCAGCACCTACATTGCCGTATTCAATTCCGAAGGCATGATCTGGGTGCAGCGCCGGACCCTGACCAAAGACGTCTATCCCGGATACCTGGATCCGGTGTCCGGCGGCGTGGTGCTGGCGGGCGAGACCTATGAGCAGAGCGCCGAGCGGGAGCTGTTCGAAGAGATGGGGATCTCAGGGGTTCCGCTCGAGCCACAGTTCGATTTCTGGTTCGAAGATGGCTCTTCTCGGGTGTGGGGCAGGGCATTTCGCTGCACCTGGGATGGGCCGGTGCGTCCGCAGCCGGAAGAGGTGGCCGAGGCGATCCTGATGACGCCCGGCGAGGTTCTTGCCGCGGCGGACCAGTGTACACCCGACGGCATGCTGGTGATTCGGAAACTTCTGGGCGCGGGCGGCGTCTGAATGGACATGCTGCTCGCTCTTTTACTGATGCTCGATCCCGGTCAGGCGATGCCGCCCCTCGAGGGCAACTTCCTCTCCGGACGCAAGGCCGTGCTCCCCACGGCGGCGCAAGGCAGGGTGGCTTTGGTGGCATTGGGGTTCACCTACGACTCCCGGCATGCGGTGGAGTCCTGGACCAAGCGATTCCGCAAGGAATTTTCTGGGCAGCCACGCGTGACGTTCTTCGAGGTCCCCATGCTCGGTGGCGCGGGGCGGCTGGGAAAGTGGTTCATCGAAGGCGGCATGCGGCGGAACACTCCCAAGGAAAACCACGAGAACGTGATCACGGTCTATTCGAACGTAGATTCCTGGAAGAAGGAAGCCGGGTTCCAGGCTCCCGACGACGCCTATCTGTTCCTCATCGATCCACAAGGAGTGGTCCGCTGGAAGTATCACGGCAAGCTCGACGAAGCGGCGTTCGGTGCGCTTGCGGGTGAGACGCGAGTGCTGGCGAAGTAGGCCGCCCGGTCAGCAAGCCGCCTGAATCTGGACGAAATGACTCTGCAGGTTTCGCGAGGCAACGCCGGTTCTTGCCAAGGATTTCTCGCAATCGGCGGTTGAAGGTCCACGCATGTTGCCCTCCATGTAGGCGAGCCCGGGGCAGCGCGAGCAACTCCCGCCGTGGACACAGCGCGAACATGAGGGAAGATCGCGAACGCGGATGGAGCGGACCTCTTGCATTGCCTGGGAGCGATACCAGATGTCGGCAAAGCGCTGGCTGCGAATGTTGCCACAGGGCAGCGGGAACTGCACGCACGGAAACACATCGCCCGTGGGAGAGACGTAGCAGGCCGTGTTTCCGGCGCTGCACGGGGACGCGTCGAGCGCTTCCTCGTCTACGGGACCCGGCGTCTGCATCTCCTCCGCGCCTGCGCCCGCGATCGAAGGATCGTGGAAGACGCGGAACAGGTCGTCGCGGCCGATGTTCAGGTTCAGCAGGGATCGGTCGCCGCCGATGTGCGGCGTAATAGTCGGGTCGATGGTGAACTTCGCCCCGAGTTCGGCAGCCAGGGCCTGGACTCCCGGATAGTCAGCGCGATTCGAACGCATCAGGACGCAGGCGACGATCACTTCGAGCCCGAAGCCGCGCAGGCGGCGGATGGCCGCGATGGTGCGGTCGAGCGAGCCGCGCACCTTCGTGATGGCGTCATGTACCTCGGGGCGGTGCGAGTACACGCTGATCTGCACCTGCCGTACGCCGAACTCGCGAATCCGCCGAGCTTCCTCTTCGCCAATGAGCATGCCGTTGGTGCGGAGCTTGATATCGAAACCGAGACGCCGGGCGCGGGCGATAATTTCGAACAGATCCTTGCGCAGGAAGATTTCGCCGCCGCTCAGGGAGAGGAAGAAGACTCCGGCTTCGGCCAATTGGTCGAGCACGGAGAACACTTCCTCCGTCGACATCTCGTTGAAGCCGTCGTGATCCAGGTAGCAGTGAACGCAGCGCTCGTTACAGCGCCAGGTGAGGTCCACCTGGGCGCTCAACGGAATCCCGAGATCGGCGGCACGCTGGTTGGCGCGTTGAACGAGGCTCACGGCGTTACACCACCGGTGAAGGGGAGCTTCGAAGAACTCCGCCGCGGCACAATGCGGCGGCGAACAGTTCGGCGTCGGCGAGCGCGCGCGCCGGCGTCACGTCGAACTCGGCGCAGACGGCGTGGTCCACGATCTGGCCGAGAGTGGAGCGGCCATCGGCATTGCGCCAGATGATCGATCCCACGGCGTTGAGCGTGAAGAAGGTGGAATCCTCCGGATTCATCACGATCGTTTCAGTGCCCAGCGCGCGGGCCGCGGCCAGAGGGTTGCGGAAGACGTATAGGTCTTTCATCGGATGAGCTCCCAAACGGAAGGGTCGGGCCGGAAGGTCAGGCGACTGGCCGGCACGTTAGCGGCGAAGGCGCAGGCGTTGTCGAGCACGCGCGCGGCCAGCGCCGGATCTTTGGCAAAGAAGAGCACGTTGGCGAGGATACGGCCCGTCGCCTCGGTGACGGAAAGGGGATCGAGATGGTTCTCCGGACCCTTTTCGAGGAAGCACGCCATCGCCAGAGGCGCGGAGATGTTGTCGCCCGGGCGCGCCAGTTCGCCGTAGAACGGCGTCCCATAGGCGATCCAAACACCGGAAGAGTCCGGGCGGGCGTAAGAAATTTCGTCGGTGAGCAGGGAGGCGTCAGGCGGCGCCAGCCGCGAGATGGTCGTCTTTCCGGCGCCGGATTTTCCGCTGAACAGCCACGCGCGCCCATTGCGAACGGCGCTGGCCGAGTGCAGCAGGAATCCGCCCGCCGCAACCACTTCGAGCGAGTGGATCACGCGCAACACCGAGTCAAGCGAGTAGGGATTGAGATTCTGCCGGACCGTGGCGCGGCGCGTGGAGGGATTCCAGCGGGCGATGAAGTCGCCACGGACGAGGTTCCACTCGGCGCCGTCGAGTGCGACTTCGAGATCTTGGTCCGGGTCGAGCCCGGTCCGCTCGATGAGTTCCACCTCGATCTCCGCGGCTGGATCGGCGGCAGTGTCGGCCACGAAGCCCGCGTAGCGTTGGCGAGCCATGGCGGCGAACTCTTCCGAATCGCAGTGGATGCGTACGGTCATGCCGCCCACCGTGACCGGGGTAATCGTGGACGCGGCTATCATTTCACCTCCCACGGCCGGCGGACCTCCCACAGCCGCCCCACGATGCGAGCGAGTGCATCCGAGCGGCGCAATAGCCGAGCCAAGGCCGAACAACTGCGATCCGGACCGGCGCCGGCCACCCGGCCCAGCACATGTTCGAGCGCCGTGGGCGGGTCGTCTTGCAGGTGGCGATCTCCGCGGGTGACAAGGTGGTCTGACGCCGTGCGGCGAACGCGATGGAGCCGGAACTGGCCGGCGTCGCGCACCAGCACCACGTCGCCCCGTTGCGCCTGGCGGCCGTCGATCCGCTCGATGCGGAGCAGCGCGCCCGGCCGGATGGAAGGAAGCATGCTGGTGCCGTGCGCGCGGAGCGTCATTACGCCGTTGAGGCGTAGCGATTGCGCGGCGAGTTCGCCTCCTGTTGCCTGATCGATCATTGGGGCGAGGTTATGAGGTCTTCCGGTTCAACCGGCACTGGAGCTGCGTGTCGTTGATCTTGCCGCAGGCGAGAGCCATGGTCTCGAAGGCGGACTCGGTAACGAAGTCCGGTTTCTCGTATGGCTTCTTGGGTTGGGGAGACGGGTCGTCTTTTTGTTGCATGATCTGCCCTTTGATGGAACGCTGTATGAGCGAGGATCGGCGGAAACGCGGCCCGGCTTTAGCGCTGGGCCGCGTTCGATCCTGGCTACTGCAGCGCCGACTGGGTCGCCTTGACCAGCGAGTTGGTCGAACGCATGACATAGTAGACGCTCGATGCCTCGGCAGCACTGCTGTTGTTGTCGACAGCGATTCCGTACGTTCCTCCGTTTGCCGCGAGGATCACGTTGTTGACGTTCGCGGCCGTGGGGAACGTGCTGCCCGAGACGTCGATCGATCGGATGCAGCCGCCGGTGACCGCGGTGCTGCAAGCTGTGGTGACGCCGACGAACATATAGTCTTTGTTCTGAGTCGAGTTGAAGAATCCGGTCACGTAGGAGGCCTCGGCGGCGGCGGTGGCAAGCCGCAACGGACCACCCGTGGCGGTTGTCAGCAGCTTCCACGCCGAGTCGAACGAGAACATGTAGAACGCCGGCACGCGAGTGGTGCTGGTGCCGGTTGCGTCGTTACCCACTACGTACAGTCGCGCGCTTGTCGCATTGCCGCTGTAGTAAGCGTTGTTGAAATCGCCGCCGAGGGGCGACTGCGAGGCCGTGCCCCCTACGCTCGCCGTTACTCTGCTGCCTGCCGACAGCGCTGTGTCAGCTTGAGCGACCACGGCATTGGATCCGTTGGAAGGACTCCATGCGTACACCTTCTGATTCGTGCTGTCGACGATGACCGGGTACGAGGCTGCCGCGGTCGCAAAGGCCCACGTTGTCGCCGACGCGCTCACAGTGGCCTGGGTCGTGTCGATGAAGTAGATTGTGCCGTTCACCGTCACGTAGACGCGTTTCGAGTTGAAGTCATAAACCGGTGTGGACAGATTGGTCACGCCCCCGGGCAGGGTCACGGGCCAGCCACCGGTAGTCACCTCGCTCGGAATTCCCTTGAACACGTTGGCGATCTTGCGGACCACCCCGGTTCCTGTGGTCACGTAGGCCACATCGGCCGTATAGTCGACGAAAGGCGAGGTGACGCCCAAGCCGGCTGCGATACGCCAGTCGATTACTCCGCCGGGGTCGGTGGCACCTGGTGTAGTAGCGGCTAGAGTAGCGGGGGCGCCGACCGCGGTACCGTTGCCCGTCGCCGACGACCACCTCACTACGTGGAATCCGCCTGCCGCATCGACGAAGATCGCCCTCGTCCCGTCGAGCGACAATACCGCCGCGTGACGGATCTGATTGGTGGCTAGATTGTACGCCCACATCACCTTGGGGCCGGTTCCCGAACAAAAGCCGGTCCCCGACGGGTTGCTGTAGAGGTTGTTGTAGGCGACCACGCTGGCCTGAGTGGCGCTACCGGCGAGGCCTGTGCCGGTGACGACAAAGTCGTTCGTGCAACTGGGTGGCTGATTCACGTCGAACACGAATTTGGCGGGAATGTGGCCGACGCTAAAGCTGGCCGTGCCACCGGATCCAGTGAGAGTCGTATTCCAATCGCGGACGCTCGGCGGGGTATTGCCCTTGCCTTCTTTGTCCTTGTCTTTGTCCTTCTCTTTCTCTTTGTCCCTCTCACGCTCCTGCGACTTCTGCCGGAGCAGATCGCGCAGCACCTTGCGAACGTATCGCGGGTCCTGTTGATTGCGGATGGCCTTCCATACGTCCGTGGATTCGGTGAAGACCACTTGCTGATCGGTCCAGTCACTGGAAAGGCTTTGGCGCTGCTGCGGTGGTTGCGCCTGCGAGACGCCGGTCAGCAGCACGGCGGCAATGGCGGGGATTAGGTTTCGTCTGGATTTCGTGATCATGTCTTTCGCCCTCTGGTGTCCCCATGATGCCGGAGAAGCGGCCGTAAGACGATGCGAGGATTTCCGTTCTGAATGGCGAAAGTCTTACGATGGCCTGAGGGATTCGCACTTAGGTCTGGACCGAATTTGGTACCACGCTGCCTCATTCGAAGAACGTGAAAACGTCGCCCCGCGCATGTGCTAGGCGAGCGCGAGCCAGCAGTTGGTCATAGCGGGCGCGTATCTGCTGGTCTTCCGATTGGGCGAGATTGCCTTGCGCCACAACCGTGTCGAGCGTGGTGGCCAGCCCCGACGAAAAGCGCAGCCGTGCCAGTTCGAGCACCTCGCGGGCGGCCCGGACCGACTCCGCCGACGCCTTCCGGGCACGCTCGGCCGATTGGGCTTCGATATGGGCTTGACGCACTTCCCGCGCGATTTCGAGCTGCATATCGCGAAGCTGCTGGTGCAGTTGTTTCGCTTTGACGGCGGCCATGGCGGCCTCGGATTCGATGCGCTTGCTGGTCCACACGGGGATGGTGAGCGAGGCGCCCACGGCGTAGGTTCCGATCGAGCGGTCAGGACCTGCGCCGAGCAAGCCGTAGTCGGCCGAGGCGGAGATGCGGGGCAAGCGCTGGCGTTCGGCAGCCAGGCGGTCAAGCGACGCGGCTCGGATGGCGCTTTCGAGAGCCTTCACTTCGGGGCGATTCTGCTGCGCGGAGGCGACGGCTGCGTCGTAGTCGAGGAGAGTAGGGCGAGGCTCGAGCGGCTCGAGCGCGGTGACTGTGCCTTCCGCGCCGATGGTGCGCACGAGTACGGCCCGCAGCACTTCCGCATCCCGGCGCGCGTTCTCGGCGCCGACGCGTTCGTCTTCGAGTTGTTGGTTGGAGCGCTCGAGGTCAAGCATGGAGGCGGCTCCGGCGCTTTGGCGGTCCGCAGCTTGTTTGCGAACGGCCTCGGCGGTTTTGACGCGGGCTTCGGCGGCGGCCAGGCGCGAGTCGGCTTCCAGGGCGCGGAGATAAACTTCGAGCGTCGCGTACAAGATTGCCTCGCGAGCTGCGTCCGCCTCGTGGCGGAACTGGCGTGTGCGTTCTTGCGCGGCTCTTACCTCGGTGAGCAGGCTCAGGTCGAGCACGGTCTGCGTGAGTACGGGGCGGGCGTTGAAGGTCCGGTAGGGGCCGATCCGGCTCGGGAAACCGGGGAAGACGAGGCCGATCCCTTGGAGATTGCTCGTCTGATAGGCCGAGCCCACCACCACGTTCATCTGCGGCTGATAGGCCGAGCGGGTCCGCGTGACGGCGAACTCGGCTTCGAGCGTTTTCAATTGAGCTATCTGGATGGCCGGATTCTGTTTCGCGGCGCGGTCCAGGGCTTCGCGCAGAGACAGCACCGGCTGTCCGCTGGCGAGGCCAACGGTGAGAATTGCCAATATGGCGCGCATGGTCAGTTCCTGGGAGCGGCGGCTTCGATAAAGGTGTCGACCCGGAGGCCAGCGGGGAGCGTGTGCCCCGAATCGAGTTCGATGAGGGTCTCGAGCACTTTGGTGTCGACGCGTTCGTTGGGAGCGTCGGAGAAGATCTTCTTGCGCCCGAGGATACGCCCGACGCGAATGACACGGCCGGCGAACCGGCGGCCGCCGTAGGCCGGCGCAGTCACGTAGACCGATTGGCCTTCGTGGACGCGCGAAACGTCGGTTTCGTCTACCTCGGCTCGCACGCGCAGATGCGAGATGTCTCCGAGTGTCAGGATTGGCTGGCGATCCTGGGTGGAGACGCTTTCGCCGGACTTCTTGTGGCGGCGCAAAACGATGCCGTCGATCGGTGAGCGGACCACGGTCTTGGCGAGCATCGCCTGGGCTTCGGCGCGCATGGCGCGAGCACGGTCGAGTTCAGCTTCGGCGCGGCGGATGTCCTCCGGCCTCACCTCGTCCTCTACGAGTGCATGGCGTTCGCGAACAGCGTCGAGCCGGGCTTGCGCGACGCGAAACTCGCGGTCGGCGGTGTCGTATTCGCTGCGCGAGATCGCTCCGCGTTCGAGCAGCACGGAGCGGCGTTGGCGCTCGCTCGCGGCGTTGTCGAGCACGGCTTCGGCTTCGCGGATGGCGGCGCTGGTTTCGCGGCGCTGCATGGGGCGCGATCCGGCGCGGGCGCGGGCGAGGGCTGCTTCGCGATCGGCGATCTTGCCGCGGAGCGCTCGAGGCGTGCGGCGAAGTCGGCGTTTTCGAGTTCGGCGATCACTTGGCCTCGGCGCACGGGTTGTCCTTCGTCCACCGGCACGCGGCGCAGGCGGTACCGTCGAGTTCGGTGCCGATTTCGAGTTCCTCGGAGGCGGGTTCGGTGCGGCCCGCGGCAACTACTGGCCGCGCAACGGGCGGCTTCGATCCGGGTTGGCCGGCGTGGTGACTTTGGCTCGGGCGAAATAGAGTGCGCCCGAGGCAGCGACGGCCAGCAGGCTGATGAGAACGGTCTTGCGGTTCATGCGAAGGCGACCTCCGGCTGAGAATGGGGCTGAGACTGGGCAGCTTCCAGCCGCCCGTCTGCAATGTGAATGGTTCGATCGGCGTGCGCGAGCACGCGCGGATCGTGAGTGACGATGACGACGGCGCGGCCATTGTCGACAGCCAGGCCACGCAGCAAATCGATGACGACGCGACCGCTGGTGGAATCGAGAGCGGCGGTGGGCTCGTCGGCGAGGATGATGGGTGGATCTCCGGCGAGGGCGCGGGCGATGGCAACGCGTTGCTTTTGTCCGCCGCTGAGATTCGCTGGATGTTCGCGCAGCTTGGCCGAGAGCCCCATCTGGTCGAGCAAATCGGCGGCGCGATGGTGAGCGCGGGATCCGCTGACGCCGCGAAGCGTGAGAGCCAACTCCACGTTTTCGAGAACCGTCAGGGCAGGGAAGAGATTGAAGCCCTGGAAGATGAATCCGATGTTGGCGAGGCGCACCGAGGGCAGGCGCTTTTCGGCCAAGCCGGAGATCTCCACTCCCTGGACGCGCACGCTTCCCGACGACGGCGCGAGGATGGCGCCCATGATCGAGAGCAGCGTGGTCTTGCCGCTGCCCGATGGTCCGGCCAGGATCAGCACTTCGCCGGAGTGAACGTCGAGCGAGATGTCGTCGAGCGCTTTCACGGCCGAGGCGCCTTCGCCGTAGGTCTTGTACAGGTTGCGAATCTCGATGGCAGGCATGGCGAATTACCCCTTGAAGACGAGCGCCGGATCGATGCCGGTGGCTTTGCGAATGGAGATCAGCGACGCTGTCACGCACATGAAAATAGCGATGAGCAGCGTGCCCGCCACCATCTCCGGCGGCAGGAGAATCGCCGCATCGGACGTGGCGCTGCTACGGACCACCAGCGCTCCCGTGGCGAGTGCGAGCGCGTATCCGATCGCGGCGGCGATGAGCGCCTGTTGGATGATGACCTTGTAGAGATAGCTGTTCGCCGCGCCCATGGCTTTGAGCGTGCCGTACTCGCGGATATGGTCCATGGTGGTGGCGTAGATGGTCTGCGCCACTACCACGACGCCCACCAGCAGTCCGAGCGCCGCGCCCATCAGAGTGGTGATGCCAGCGCCGGTGCTGAACAGCCAGTAGTATTGCGTCTTCCAGCGCATCTCCGGATTGGTTTTCACTTCCACCCACGGAACATTGGCCTCGATGGCTGCCTTGGTGCGCGTGGGATCGGCGCCGGGCGCCAGCTTGACAAGGAAGAACAGCGTGTCTTCTTCCCGAACCTGCGCGTAGTTCTGCGCGTTCTTGAACGACGTGAAGATCCAGGGCGCGGTGGTGAACGAACGGATGCCACGTGTGAGCCCCACCACACGGGCGCGCCGGCCGTTGATCTCCACCGTGTCGCCGATGCCCTTCACGCCGAGCTTGCCCAGGAAGAGCTCGTCGAGGATGACGGTGTCTTGTCCGCGCAGGCCGTCAACGGAACCCGCCACCAGATTCCACGGACCGCCGATGCCCGAGTCGACATCGAAGCCAACCACTTGCGCCGATTCCGTGGCGCCCGAGGGCAGCTTCCAGTTCACAAACCAAACCAGGTACTTCTCGGCCTGGGCAACACCGGGTTGGGCGAGGATCTGGTAGCGGCGGCGCTCCGGGATCGGCGTGCCGCCGTTGACGTGCGGCGTGCCCGGGGCGGCGACCCATAGATCGGCGCGGGAGTGCTCGATAATGTTTGCCGTGGTGTCCATAAATCCGAGAAATAGTCCGAACTGGATGATGATCAAGACCAAGGCGAAGACGATACCGGAGAGCGTGACTGCCAGCCGGATCCGATCATGGAACAGGTTCTTGTAAGCTAGGTTCGCCATCTAAATCCTCACGCGTAAAAAAACCGAAAAATTGTTTCTGAACACTGTTCAGTATACGGCCAAAGTTCTCTCTGGTCAAGGGGTGTGTCGAGGGGTGCTTGAGGATCTAGCGGCGAACCATGGGGACGAAGCGGACCGCCTCGGCTGTGCGCCGGGTGATCTTTCCGTCACGGCTCTTGTCGAGGATCACGATCACCTGGTCGTCCGGGGAGGCTCCCTCAGGGCCGACCAGGCGGCCTCCGGGCACGAGTTGGTCGATCAGAACCTGCGGGATGGTGGATGGGGCTGCGGTGAGGAGAATGCGCTGGAACGGAGCTTTGTCCGGCCAGCCGAGATAGCCGTCTCCAGTCTTGCCGTGGGCATTCGCCACCCCGAGCCGGTCAAAGGTGGCGCGTGCTTGCTCGGCAAGTTGGGGAACAATCTCGATGGTGAAGACCTCGGCGAAGACGCGCGCGAGTACAGCGGACTGGTACCCGCAGCCGGTTCCGATCTCGAGCACCCGAGCCGCGGGGTCGGGGCCGAGCAACTCAGTCATGCGCGCGACGATGTAGGGCTGGGAGATGGTCTGGCCGTGGCCGATGGGAAGTGCCGAATCTGCATAGGCCCTGCCCCAAAGCTCTGGCGGTACGAACTCGTGTCGCGGGACCTCGCGCATGGCTCGCAGTACGGCCTTGTCGCGGACGCCGCGTTTCTCGATCGTGTCTCGCACCATGGCGTCGCGCTCGGCGGCGAAGGGATCAGGCGGGGCGAGAAGCGAGAGGACAAGCAACAGGGGCCTCATGACGATGCCGCTCCCTTTGATACGATATGCGGACGTGAGCAGAGCTTCGTTGTTTCTAGTATGCGCCTTGGCCGCAAGCGCCGAGGATCTTTGGGTGGCGCGCGGCCTGACCGAGCCGAACAGCTTCACTGGCGAGATCGAAGGTCCCGCGGTGGACCGGGAGGGCAACATCTTCGCGGTGAGCTTCGCTCGCAAGCCGACGATTGGCCGCGTGACGCCGGACGGCAAGGGCGAAGTCTGGCTCGAGATGCCGAACGGGAGCCTGGGCAACGGGATCCGGTTCGATCGCAAGGGCCGGATGTTTGTTGCCGACTACACGAATCACAACGTGCTGCTGATCGATGTGGCGACGAAGAAGGTCCGCGCGTTCGCGCATTCGAACGAGATGAACCAGCCGAACGACATCTGCATGTTGCGCGATGGGACGCTCTATGCGAGCGATCCGAATTGGAAGGAAGGCACGGGGCAGATCTGGCGGATCGACCGCAAGGGTGCGGTGCGGCGCGTGGCGTCGGGCATGGGGACCACGAACGGGATCGACGCGAGTCCGGACGGGAAGACGCTTTATGTGAACGAGTCCGTGCAGCGCAAGGTGTGGGCGTTCCGGATCGAGCGCGATGGGTCACTCACGAACAAGCGGCTGTTGATCGAGTTTCCCGATCACGGGTTCGATGGGATGCGTGTGGATGTGGATGGGAACCTCTACATCACTCGGCACGGGAAGGGGACGGTGGCGAAGGTGTCGCCGGAGGGGAAGCTACTGCGGGAGATCCCGGTGCTCGGGTCAAAGCCGAGCAATCTTTGCTTTGGCGGTCCGGACGGGCGGACGGTGTACGTGACGGAGATGGAGAAGGGGCGGCTGGTGGAGTTCCGGGTAGACCGCCCGGGGCTCGAGTGGTCCAGGTGGCCGGGGCGGAAGTCGAGATAGGGTTCAGTGCAGGAGTTGAGCCATCTGGGCGGCGCTGGGTCCCGGCTCTTGCGAATCAGAGGGGAGCGGGCTTGGCTGGATCCTCACCTTCGAAAACAAAACTCCGTCTGGGAGAGCAAGAGTTACGATATCGCCGGGCTGCCTGCCGATCGCGAGCACCCATTGGCGCAGGATATCCGCATATTGCGGCCACTTCTCGCCGAGACTCAGGTCCTCCCGCTGCGTGAGAGCGTCTACCTGGTCCCGGAGATCCTGCCCCGCCATGTAGGCCGAGAGGAGTTGGCCGTGAACGCCGGCGGCGACTATCGCACTGTAACAAGCGTCTCGTCCGCCGGGATGGAACAACTCATCCGGGATCGCATCCCACCACTTTCGAAGGGCAACGACGAAAGGCTGTGCTTCGTCGAGCTGCCGGAACAGATCTGTCAAGGGGCCTGGCCGCGCGGCTGCAAGCTGAGGTAGCGTGCGGTCCAGGAAATAGACACCGCTTCCCTCGTCGAACTCCGTTAGGGCGTTCTTGGGAATCAGCGGTAGGGCCAGGATCAGCTTGGACACTTCGGACAGGACCTCGGCTCGCTGCAAAAGGGGTGCTGCGGCGTTGCAAGAGAGCTCGAATACCCGGTCACTGAACTCGGGGTCCAACGCGATTAACAAGAGCTGAAGCGCATCGGCTCGATCACGCTCGAGGGCGAGAATCTTCCGCGCGTCTTCCTCGTCGAGCACATCCGTGACTTCCCATTTGTCTGGATCGACCGTGAAGCGCGCAGCCCAAGCTGCAGACTTTGGTTCGTGGTTGAGGCTGTGCCAGTCGGAGCCCGGTTCCAGGACCCGGCCGATGCCTGCCGAAGGTGCGAACACGTATTCCATCGACATTCCCAGATTAGACGATATCGAGCTTGATGGGAAGGGACTCCTTTGCGAGGAGATCTTGAATCGCCAAGAGGTACGCCATTTCGTCCGAGCCGCGAGGGTATCTCGCGACCAAACGCTGGATTGCCCGGCGGTGGAGCGGACCGTAGATGTGGGCTTCTATGAACTCGTCACCGTCCAGCACGATTCGAGGGAAATCGGAGGCTGCGGTGGAAGGCCGGATGCGCCCATGACCTTTCGCGACGGCGAGTTTGTGCCGGCGGTCCCAGTCGGACCGGAAGCCGGGCGGGACGGGGCGGCCTGGACCCAACTTACGTTCAATAGCGAATTCCACAGTGTTCTTCTCGAAGAACGATGTCCGCAGGCGGATCGCCGAAGGGGCGAGGACGATGCTGACTGGCCCGTAGTGAGCCGCGCCGAGTCCGTCGAGGCTGAGTGCGGCGAAGCGAATCTCCTTCTCGAAGTACGGGAAGAATATCGCGTCGGTCTGCCGTCTGGCGAGATCGATCGGGGCGGCGCTCGGCCTTCGTTTCTTTCCCTCGACGAGGAGCGCGAACGATGCGTACAGTTCGTTGTCGCTTTTCAAGAAGTCGTACACATCTCCGTACTGGCGGCACACGACAACGGCTGAGCTCTCCAGTGCTACGGCGAAGTCGTCAACGATGGAGCGAGTTGCTTCCGCGTCCGCATTCGCGAGCGCCTCCATGAATCGGGCGTCGAGCGCCGAGACCTCATCGGGCAACCGTGCCGCTCGCACATTGGGGAAGCCGAGATCCGAGAGGCAGTTCGGACAATGCCGCTCATGCTGTCCGGTGTCGAGGCCGCAGGTGGGACACTGCATCCAGTCCGATTGTATCGACGTGTCAGGCGCGGACACCGAGGCTGCGATGCTAATTCACCGGTGGTCCAGGTGGCCGGGTCACCGTCCGCTGCGGAAGTAGACCAGGTGCGGGATCAGGTTCGTTTTGTTGTCGGCCAACTGGCACGGACCGCATTCGAAACCATAGTCCGCCCGCGCGGCGCGGATCACTTCGGGTAGTACTTTGCCATCGTCGGGACGGTGATTGAGGTCAAGCATGATGGTGGGGCCGTGGCTTCGGATCGTGGCCGCGGCGCCGCGAAGCGCTTCGCGTTCGGCTCCTTCGATATCCATCTTGATGTAGTCGACGCGCTTCAGGCCGAGTTCGGCCACCAGTTGGTCCACCGTCTTGACGGGGACCTCGATAGAAGATCCGCCTTGCTGCATCACCAGGCTGTTGAGCCCGGTGTTGTGTCCCTGGCCGAGCGATAGCTGCATGGTGCCTTCTTTGCTCCACACGCCCACCGGCATCACCACCACGCGCCCCTCATCGATCTCGAGTTTGAAGTTGCGGCGGATGCATTCGACGTTGCTCGGATCGGGTTCGATGGCAACCACCTTGCTCGCGCCGCGGCGCAGAGCGCGAAACGTGAACACCCCCACGTGCGCTCCGCAATCGAGCACCACGTCGCCGCGCTTGACCTGGTCGGCGGCGTTGTGGAGTTCTTCCCAGCGGTGCTCGCCGATCAGCCAAGCGAATCCGACACTGTGTGCATTGGAGTCCAGTTGCTGCACCCAGAAGGCTCGTCCCCAGGCCGTGGCAACCTTCTTGAGGCCACGCTCGTCGTCCTTCTCGATGACGTGCTCGGCCGCCCGTGAGTCATCCACCAGTTGGCTCAACTCGTCCGCGGTGGAGACGAAGCGGAAGGTTCCGCTCCAGGGGCAGTACTCAGCTTGCCCGCTCAACTTCTTCATGACAGCCCAACCCGTAACGGCGACTCCGGGTAGCGCGAACCCAGCCAGAGAGGCGCCGAGCACACCCGCAACGAGCAAACCGGCAATTCGTTTCATCTGCGAATCCATCGGCCTTTTGGGGACCCTAGCGGCATGGGGCGTTCCCCCGAGACGGCCGATGTTGTTTTCCCACCATTGGCCCTGCTAATATGAGATCTTCGGGCCGATGTAGCTCAGTTGGTAGAGCGCGTCCTTGGTAAGGACGAGGTCACCAGTTCAATCCTGGTCATCGGCTCCAGTCGATTCCGCTCCGTCCTGAAAAATCCCCTTAGGATCCGGTGCTGAACGAACCTGCTCGACACGGTCGGGACGGGTAAGGGTTGGTTTGATTAGACAGAGGTAGGCATGGCGAAAGAGAAATTCGACCGCACAAAACCGCACGTGAACGTGGGCACGATCGGACACATCGACCACGGCAAGACGACGCTGACGACGCGATTACCAAGACGCTGGCCAAGCACAATCCGAAGGTGAAGTTCCGGAGCTTCGACTCGATCGACAACGCGCCGGAAGAGAAGGCTCGCGGGATCACGATCGCGGTGGCGCACGTGGAGTACGAGACGCCGAACCGGCACTACGCCCACGTGGATTGCCCCGGCCACGCCGACTACATCAAGAACATGATCACGGGCGCTGCGCAGATGGACGGCGCGATTCTGGTGGTGGCGGCGACCGATGGTCCCATGCCGCAAACGCGCGAGCACATCCTGCTCGCCCGGCAGGTGGGCGTTCCGTTCATCGTGGTGGCGCTGAACAAAGTGGACGCCGTCGAAGATCCCGAATTGCTGGAACTGGTGGAGCTCGAAGTGCGCGAGCTGCTTTCGAGCTACGGCTTCCCCGGCAATGACCTGCCTGTGGTACGCGTAAGCGCGCTGGGCGCGTTGAACGGCGAGCCGCAGTGGGAAAAGACGGTGGACGAGTTGATGGCGAAGGTGGACGAGTACATCCCGCTGCCCAAGCGCGACGTGGACAAGCCGTTCCTGATGCCGATCGAAGACATCTTCTCGATTCAAGGCCGAGGCACGGTTGTCACTGGCCGTATCGAGTCGGGCATCGTGAAGGTGGGCGAAGAGTGCGAGATCGTGGGCTTCACGGATACTCGCAAGACCGTTGTCACCGGCGTGGAAATGTTCAAAAAGCTGCTTGACGAAGGTCAGGCTGGCGACAACGTGGGCTTGCTGCTGCGCGGCATCGACAAGGAAGCCGTGGAGCGCGGGCAGGTGATCGCCAAGCCGGGCTCGATCAAGGGACACAAGAAGTTCAAGGCCGAGGTGTACGTGTTGTCGAAGGAAGAAGGCGGTCGTCATGCGCCGTTCTTCAAGGGATACCGTACCAGTTCTACTTCCGGACGACGGACGTGACCGGTGTTGCGAAGCTGCCCGAGGGCACCGAGATGGTGATGCCGGGCGACAACGTAGCGATCACGGTAGAGTTGATCACGCCGGTGGCCATGCAGAAAGGGTTGCGTTTCGCGATTCGCGAAGGCGGCCGCACGGTGGGCGCCGGTACCGTGTCGGAGATCATGGAGTAGACTGGAAGGAGTAGGATCACAATGCCTCGCGAGATCATTACGCTGGCTTGCCAAGATTGCAAGCGCCGCAACTACAGCACCACCAAGAACAAGAAAACGATGACCGAGCGCCTGGAAATCAAGAAGTTCTGTGCGTTCTGCCGCAAGCACGTGGCGCATCGCGAAACCAAGTAGGCCGGAATCGAGTTAGCTCAAACGAAGGGGCGTAGGTTTAACGGTTAGACCAGCGGTCTCCAAAACCGCGAGTGGGGGTTCGAATCCCTCCGCCCCTGCCAGACCCCGAGCGGGAAACCACTGACAAGGATCAACACATGGCGACCGTAGCAAACGCGGAACAGCCGCAAGACAAGCCTCTCGGCGCAGTAGGCTCCTGGGTGGAGCGCTTTCGGGAGTATGCCAAAGACCTCCGCGCCGAGATGACTCGCGTTACTTGGCCCAGCCGCAAACAGGTGCAGGCGACTACAGCAGTGGTTCTGATCACCATCTTTGCGTTTGCGTTTTATTTCGCCGCCGTGGACATCGTGATGGGCCGGTTGATCAAGCGCCTGTTCGACACGTTCGCCAAGTAGGGATTCGAAGCCGGAAAGGGCAACATCACAATGCAGGAAGAGCCCATCAGAAACGACGCGGAAACGGCCGTTGCGGCGGCTGGCGAATCCGCCGTGCCAGACCGGCCGAACATGCGCTGGTACATCATCCACACCTACTCCGGGTTCGAGCAAAAGGTGCGCGATTCGCTGCGTACCCGCGCCGAAGCCTTCGGCTTTGCCGGCCGGGTAGGAGAGATCCTGATTCCGCAGGAAGAAGTGGTGGAGATGCGGGCGGGTAAGAAGGTAACCAGCAAGCGCCTGCTGTATCCCGGCTACGTGCTGGTGCAAATGGAAATGGACGAGACGCTGTGGCACTACGTCAACGAAACGCCGCGCGTCACCGGATTCGTCGGCGGCGGGAACACTCCCGTGCCGCTCAGCGCCGACGAGGTCAATTCGATTCTCTACCGGCAAGCCAAGTCGACCGAACGGCCGCGCCCCAAGCTCAGTTTCGAGAAGGGCGAGCAGGTGCGCATCACCGACGGGCCGTTCACCAACTTCACTGGAAAAGTGGACGAGGTCAACACCGAACGCGACACGCTGCGCGTGCTGGTGACCATCTTCGGCCGCGCCACGCCCGTGGAGCTCGACTTCCTGCAGGTGGAAAAAGTACAGTAGATATCCCAACGGAGAAAGTTTTCAAGAGGTAGATCATGGCGAAGAAAGTTACGGGGATGGTGAAGCTTCAGATTCCGGCCGGCAAGGCCACGCCGGCGCCGCCGGTGGGTACCGCGCTCGGACCCCAGGGCGTCAACATCATGGAGTTCTGCAAGGCCTTCAACGCCAAGACGTCGAGCAAAGACAACGAAGGGCTGATCATCCCCGTGGTGATCACCATCTACTCTGACCGCACGTTCACCTTCATCACCAAGACGCCGCCGGTGGCCGTGCTGGTGAAGCGCGCCGTGAATCTGGCCAAGGGTTCGGCCGAGCCCAACCGGAACAAGGTGGGCAAGATCACGATGAAGCAGGTGGAAGAGATCGCCAAACTGAAGATGCCCGATCTCAACAGCTTCTCGCTCGAAGGCGCCGTGGAGCAGGTGAAGGGCGCCTGCCGTAGCATGGGTGTCGACGTAGTCTAGTTCACGCCCGGCTCGGGAGCGGGCACTTGAAGTGCCCGCCAGCACGTTCGAGCGCGCGCCACGCGCGCGTCAGCGTTCGGATTTTTCGCTCCGCGCGTCAGACCGCTTGACCTGGACCCTGCGCCTGCCTTGCTGCAGATTGTCGAGCGCCGCTTGGCGCGCGGCCTCGTCGATCTCGATCTTGTTCTTCACGGAACGCGCTCCAGCCAGCCTCGCCAGCCGCGTGGCCGTCGCCTTGCGCTGGATGATTTTGGTTTTGCCCTCGAGGATCGCCGTCCCGTTTTGCACGTGCACCTGGAACTTCTCTTCCTGGATCTTCGAACGTGCGAAGCGGGCGCGAATGGCCTGCTCGAGTTGCGCGTCTGTCATCGCCGGAGCCGCCGCCCCTTTGGCCGCTGTGGCTTTGGCGGCCGGCGCCGCCCACAGAAGAGCCGGTAGCAGCAGCAGCCATGCCAGCCCCATTCCGATTTTGGTTCGCATACTATCTTAGTGGCCGCTGGAGCCGGGAATTCGCATACGAAATTTCGGTCGACTTCCGAATTCCGTGTCCATTGCCTTCCACCTGAAACGAGACCCGGGCTTCGAGCTGGGGATCGAGGCCCTGAGCGCGAGCCAGGGCCCAGTTCGCCGACATCATTACCAACGGGGTGAGCGAAGAGAAGGAGAAGCCGCGGAACGTCCGCTGCATCAGCCAGCCGATGTCAGACTCGATTTCCGGGTACCGCCGCAGCCGGTCGTTCGGAGCCGTGTCTGCCAACCGCGAGAACTCGCGAAGCACGGCCGCTTCCATCCTTACCAGCCGCCCGAAATAGCGCGGAATCGCCTCCATGATCCCGAGCATTCGTTCCGGGTTCCTCGACGGGAACGCCGCGAGCAGACCCGCCCGGCCGATGGTGGGAAGTTGATCGTGAAGGCGGTGGAGTTCGACCCGAAGCGGCTTGCTAGCCCACGAAAACGAAGACGTGATCCGCTTGGGCTCGAGCACATCGTACCCATAGCAGGTGGGTGAGCGGCTTTCGATGGGACGCATGGCGGCATAGACCAGCATCGGCCATGAGGTGCTTTTGTCCGCGTAGTTTTCTGCGTTCTGGAAGTAGAGGTAAGGCTCCCAAATACGTAAGGCGCGCTGCACGGCCCACACAACGCGCTTCATCTGATCGAAATGCTCGGGAGCGGCGCGCCGCGGTAGCTTCGCCCAAACATCCAGTGGGCCGTCGAGCAGGTTGATGTCGAACCGGAATTCGAGGGAGCCGGCTGCGAGTTGGGGCAACGCCAACTCGTGGGTTTCAAGGAGTGGCCCGAGAAAGAAGCGGGCGTGGCGCGAGTCGAGCGTGCGGCGGTGTTCGAACTGGGGGTGGGTAGTCTGCGTCGGCTCCATAGGCGTCCCCAGCATACACCGGCGCCTGCAAATCTCAGGGCCAAAAACTTCGAGATCCAGGTGAACAATCCACCATCAAGTGATTGCTAGTATTCGCGCTTTCTGGCTCGATAGATTTTTTTCATTTGGCCGTGAACGCCTTTTTCGCAAGTATGCATTTACGTCGGGAAGCGAGGCGAACAAGCCATGGAAATTACGGGCGCGGCGAGACGGTGGGCGGCGGCGCGGATCGAAGTCGCGCGCAGCGAACAAAGCCGTGGAGGCCGCGACCGCTACCCCCATCGGGCGGTACTCGTGTGCACCCGCGCACCAAGCCGTGTCGCCGTCGATCCAAAGCGCGAAGCCCATCGCCTATAGCCTCTTGAGCGCCGCGCGCGCTTCGGCGAGAGCCGGAAACAGCTTCTCGGCCGCCTTGAATTCCGCGGTGTGGACACAACGCCGGGCTCCTTTGTGCTCGACGGGAAAGCGCAAGTGCAGCATCTCGTGATAGAGCACGTACTCGACCGCGAGTTGTGGAACGTCGGCCCGGTCGAGAATCCGGCTCAGTACGATCGCGTTGTGCGAAGGGTCATAGTGGCCGAGCATGCTCCGCGAAGCCCGGCGGCTCCAACCCAGCTGCGGCCGCCCCATCAGCCCGTTGAAAAAGCGCTGATTCAGCTCTTCGAAAATCTGGTTAAGATCGTAGACGTTTCCCGCGCCGCCCGTGACGAATTTCCGGCCGCGCACCTGCCGAACCACCAGGAGTTGCCGGCGCACGGAGGCGCTATTGATCCAACGGCGGTAGCGATCGGAAAATTCCGCGGGCGTGTGCCGCCGGTAGAGCTTGGTGAGCAGAATGTAGGCCAGCGCTTCCTGAATCGGCGCCGGAGCGCCCTCCAGCACGTCTGAAACCTTGATTTCGAGAATGCCGCCTTCGAGCCGGATGAAGCTGTTGGCGTTGGCGAACTGGCGATAGACCAAGCGGATCTCGGGTTCTGGCGTCCGCGGGCGCAGTTCCCGGAAGACGCGGCGATAGATGTCCTCGGTGCTTTCGAACAGAAGATTGCTTTGGATCGCGGCCACGCCCTGGACTTGTATCCCTTCGAGAATTTACCATAACAAGTTCGGGTGCCGGGCCGGCGGAGTGATGCCGCCCGAGCCCGCGGTCATTCAGGAGGCTTCTTGCCAGGCGCGAAAATCACGGCTCTCGGTACTTACGCACCGCCCGGTCTGCTCACCAACGCGGACCTCGAAAAGATGGTCGACACGTCGAACGACTGGATTCTGGGGCGCACCGGCATTTCCACCCGCCACATTGCCGCTCCAGACGTGGCTACTTCTGACTTGGCCGTGGAAGCCGCCAAGCAGGCGCTCGAGCGGCGCGGAATCGCCGCGTCTGAACTGGACGCGATCATTCTATGCACGGTGACGCCCGACATGTTCTTCCCATCGACGGCATGCCTGGTGCAAGATCGCATCGGTGCAAAGAAGGCCTGGGGCTTTGACCTGATTGCCGCTTGTTCCGGGTTCGTCTATGGGTTGACTACGGCGGCGCATTTCGTCAAGGCCGGTACGCACAAAAAGGTGTTGGTGATCGGATCAGACACGATGTCGCGGATCATCAACTACAAAGATCGCGCCACGTGCGTGCTGTTCGGCGATGGCGCCGGGGCGATGCTGGTGGAACCGGCCGAAGATGGCGAAGGCGGATTCATTGATTTTCTCAACGAGATCGACGGTTCCGGCGGCGACTATTTGAAGATGCCCGCCGGAGGGAGCCGCATGCCCTCTTCACACGCCACCATCGACCAGGAGCTCCACTACGTGCATCAGGAAGGCCAACAGGTCTTCAAGTACGCAGTGCGCAAGATGGAGGATATGTGCGGCACTATCCTCGATCGAAACGGCGTGTCGTCGAAAGACATCATTCTCATTCCGCATCAAGCCAACCGCCGCATTATCGACGCGACGGTGGAAAAGCTCGGCCTTGACCAGCGTCACGTGATGATCAACATCGGCAAGTTCGGGAACACAACCGCCGCGACAATTCCGCTCGCGACGGCCGACGCGATTGCCGAAGGTAAACTGAAGAAAGGCGATCTGGTGCTTTTCGCAGCCGTGGGCGCGGGCTTCACCTCGGGCTCGAACCTCTGGCGCTGGAGCATCTAGGTCGGGACTCTCCGATGCTGTTGCGAGCGTTGTTGATCGCTCTTGTGGCCGCCGGTCCCGCTGTGGATCCGGAGGAACTTGGCCGCCGCCGCAATCTTGGCAAAGCCTTTTTCGAAAACCCCACCACTCATCCCCAGGCAGTTGCCGAGTTCAAAAAGGCTCTGGCGTTGGCGCCCGGCTCGGCTCGTGAGCGGCTCAATGTTGGGCTCGCGCTGCTGGCCAACGGGCAGACGCCCGAGGGCATCGCCGAGATCGAAAAGGTACAGAAGCAGGATCCTTCGATCCCGCACACGTGGTTCAATCTCGGCGTCCAGTACAAGCGCGCGGGTGAGTACGAGCGCAGCCAAAAGCAGTTTGAAAAGTTCCTGGAAATGGTGCCGCAGGAGCCGGTGGCGCACTACAACCTCGGCACTCTGCACAAGCTTGCGAACCGGACTCCCGAAGCGATCGCATCGTTTGAGCGGGCCATGGCCCTCGATCCGAACCTCGCAGCGCCCCATTTCCAGCTCTACAATCTCTATCGCCAGGCGGGCCGTCGCGACGATGCGGCCAAGCAGTTGCAGCTTTTCCAGAAGGCCAAGGATCAAAACGCCAACGCTGCCGTGCCCGAGGACATGGAGTGGAGCTTCTACTCGGAAGTGCTCGATCCCGTGGAGGCGCAAACGGGCGTTGCGGATCCCACGCCACCTCGTGATTGGAAGTTCGCGCCGCGCCGAGTGGCGGGAGCCGCAAAGGGCGAGGGCGGCGGATTGCTAGTGATGGACGTGCAAGGCGATGGCCGGCCGGATCTCGTGTTCTGGAGTGGCGGCGCGCTGCAAGCGCTGGCCGGCGCCGCGCCCGAGACCATCGCGCAGGGTGTGGAGTTCGCCGCGGTTGGCGACGCGAACAACGACGGGTTCGCGGACTTGGCGGTGATCACGGCAGAGGGGCCGGCATTGTTGATGAACACGCGCGGACGCTTCACTCGCAAGCCGCTGCCCGCGCCGCCGGGACACTATCGCGTGGCCGCTTGGCTTGACTACGATCACGACTACGATCTCGACTTGTTGCTCCTCGGCGACCGCAACGTGCTCTTGCGCAATCAGGGCGAGTCGGGCTTCGTGGATCGCAGCGCGGATTTTCCTTTCGTCAAAGGAGACGCGACGGGCGCGGTGGCGTTCCGGCTGGTGGCCGATAGCAAGGGCTTCGATTTCGCGGTGAGCTATCGCGATCGCGCCACGGTGCTCTATCAGGACAATCTAGCGGGTGTGTACAAGGCGCGCGATCTCGTGCAGATTCCCGCTGGAGCGAAGTTGATGGATGCGGTAGACGTGGATCATAGCGGATCGATGGATCTCGTATATGAGGCGGGCGGCGGGGCCTGGGTTGCGTACAACCTCGGCGCGTTCAACGATGGACGGAATCTGAAGTTCGAGAGCGCGCGGGTTGGCGATGGTCCGGTGGTGTTCGGGGACTGGGAGAATCGCGGTGTTTCCGATGCGGTGGTCGGCGGCAAGCGGCTGCGGCAAGAATCCGAGCGGCGTTGGAGTGAGACCAAGCCGGTACAAGGATTGCCGGCGGCTCGTGCATACGCGGTGGAGGATTTCAACGGCGACGGCAGGGCGGATCTGGCGGTGCTCGGTTCCGACGGCGCAGTTCAGTTACTCACCAATCAGACGGTGTCGCCGAACGCGTGGCTGCGCGCGGGCGTTGCGGGCGTCAAGAATCTGAAGCTCGCGTATGGATCGGAAGTTGAGGTGAAGGCGGGCTCGCGCTATCGCAAGCAGATCTATCGCGGCTATCCACTCACGTTCGGCATGCGCGCGGTGAAGCAGGCTGACGCGGTGCGCATCACTTGGCCCAACGGGCTGATCCAGAACGAGGCGAATCAACTCGCGCTGCGACCGCTGGTGTTCAAGGAAGCGCAACGGCTGTCGGGGTCGTGCCCGCAGGTGTGGACTTGGAATGGCGTCGACTTCGAGTACGTCACAGACGTTTTGGGTGTGGCGCCGTTGGGGGCTAGCGCTGGTGACGGAACCTACTTCCCGGTGGATCATCGCGAGTACGTTCAATTGCCCGCGATGCAGCTTCGCAACGGAGCATACGAAGTGCGGCTGACGGAAGAGTTGAGCGAGGTGGCCTACATCGATCAGGCGGAGTTGCTGGTGGTGGATCATCCCGCGTCGAGCGAGATCTTCCTCAATGAGAAGTTCCAGTCGCCGCCATATCCGGATCTGCGGATCTATCAGACCGGCGAGCGGCGGGCGCCGGCTGCGCGTCGCGAGGTTTCGTTAGGAAACGGCTGGCGGGCAACGGAGCTCGAGTTTGCTTCCATGCCAGAGAAGCCTCTGCTTGTGATTCATGGGTGGGTCGATTGGGCCGATGGCAGCGTGTTCCGCGGGCGGTCGCAGGAGAAGGGCAGGGAATTGGCGATGCCTTCGCTCGAGGCGATGGGCTCCGATGGGCGCTGGCGGACGCTCTTGGCGGACATGGGAATGCCGGCGGGAAAGCCCAAGTGGATCGCAGTGGAACTGCCGGAGCCCGCACGACGGTTGCGGATCAAGAGCAATTTGGCGTTGCACTGGGACGAGGCTTTTCTGACGCAAGCGGATGCCTCGGCGCCTCGCGCGGTGACGTTGCGGGCTTCGTCGGCGGATCTGCGATTCCGGGGCTTCTCGCGGGTGCGGCTCGATCCGGAACGGAAACGGCCAGAAATGTTTTTCTATGCGGGGGCGTCTCCGGTGTCGATGTGGAATCCGACCCCGGGGATGTACACACGCTATGGCGACACTGCGGCGCTGCTCGGGAGCGCCGATGATCGATTCGTGATCATGGGATCGGGCGATGAGTTGGCGCTGCGGTTCGATGCCCGCGGGCTGCTGCCTCTTGGGCCTGGGATGCGGCGGAGTTTCGTGCTCGGGATCGATGGCTGGGCAAAGGATCGCGACCCGAACACGGCCTTCTCGCAGACGGTGGTGCCATTGCCGTTTCACGGGATGTCGCAGTATCCGTACGGTGCTGGCGAGGCGTTCCCCGAGAGCGAGGCGCATCGAGCTTGGATGCGCGAGTACAACACGCGGCCGGCATTGCAACTGATCCGGCGGCTGAGTGGAGTAAGGTAGACGATGCCAGATGCACTACTACCCTTCAGTTTCGTCGCCGGCCTCGAAGCTTTCCGCTGCCGTGTGGGGCAGCCTTTTGGCAGGGCGGGACTCGAGTCCCGGCGCGGGCACATGTGCTTCGGGGATTGCGGTTCAGTCGCGATGTACTACTATTCCTCTGTTCCTTCGCCGGTTGCGAAGATTTTGGACTCGGTGTGTGGGGCAGGCTTTCAGCCTGCGGCGGGACTTTCAGTCCTGCTTCCGATGCGGGTACCAGCACTCGAAGGACGCTTGGTCTCTCGGGATTGCAGCTCCGCGGCAATGTGGGGCAGGCTTCAGCCTGCGCGGGACTTTAGTCCCGCCATTCGATTTGCGTATCGCCGCCCTGCCAGCGCAACGATTCTCCGTGTTGGGCGGGCTTTAGCCAGCGCGGGACTTCAGTCCCGCTCCCGAATCGCAGTGCCTACGCCGCATCGCGGGACTCGAGTCCCGCGCAGGCGAAAGCCCGCCACACAAGGAGTCCGGTAGCGATGGTGCGACTTCTCACTCTGCTCTTCATCGCCAACACCGCCTACATCGCCGCACACGCGACCGCCAGTATTTTCTACATGCTCAACGTCGTGATGCATGTGGCGCTCGGATTCGCCGTCACTGCCATGCTCCGCCAACGCCTGCGCGGAATCGCGGCTGCGCTGATGGCGGCCGCCACGGTCAGTGGAATCTACCTCACCATCAGCGGCGCGGTGACGAAGAACTACTGGATCCTGATGGCGCACATCGCCGCTGGCGTGCTCGGCCTACTCGCATTCACCCGCATCGCCGACCCCGCTTGGCGTCGTTCGCTCGCCACCGTGATGGCGCTCGGCCTCGCCTACTTCGGCGGAGTCTATGCATACAACCGCATCTTCCCCGATCCGCACGACCGCATCCGAAATCCCAAGATCGTGCCGGTATCGATGGAGGAGGAAGGCGCGGGACCGAAGTCACCGTTCTGGCCATCTTCGGCCAACACGAACGTGAACGGCACCATCCCCTCGAACTTCTTCATGGACTCGAAGCTGTGCGGCGAATGCCACAAGGACATCTACGAGCAGTGGAATAGCTCGGTGCATCACTTCGCCTCGTTCAACAATCAGTTCTACCGCAAGTCGATTGAGCAGATGCAGGAACTCGGCGGGCAGAAGGGCAGCAAATGGTGCGCCGGATGCCATGACCACGCGGTGTTCTTCAACGGGCGGTTCGACAAGCCGATCAAGGATCAGATCGACACGCCGGAGGCGCAGAACGGGCTTGGTTGCGTGTCGTGCCACTCGATCACTCATGTGGATGGCTCCATGGGCAACGGCGGATTCACTATCGAATACCCACCTCTGCATGACCTCATGTCGAGCCGGAATCCGATCATTCGCAACATCGACTACTACCTCACCTACCTCGAGCCAGAGCCGCATCGGCGCACATTCTTGAAGCCATTCATGCGCATGGATTCGGCCGAGTATTGCTCGACGTGCCACAAAGTCCATCTCGATGTGCCGGTGAACAACTACCGCTGGCTGCGCGGATTCAATGACTATGACAACTGGCAGGCGAGCGGTGTTTCGGGCCAAGGCGCGCGATCGTTCTACTATCCGCAAAGTTCGTCGACGTGTTCCGATTGCCACATGCCGATGGTTGCTTCGCAGGACCCTGGGAATCGCGCGGGCAAAGTACATTCGCATCGCTTCGCCGTTGCGAATACGGCGGTGGCGCACGCCAACCGTGACGCCACGCAGCTCGATGAGACGAAGAAATTCCTGCAGTCGGGTTTCATCACGGTGGACATTTTCGGCGCGTCGCCGATCGGAGACAATCCGCGTGAGCTGCAGATGCAGCGCCGCGCGGCGGAGGGTCCACAGTTGATGTCGACGTTTGCCGTTGGCGAAGAGGCAGAACAGGGCGGCGAGGTTTTCCTGCGCGAAGTAGGCAAGCTGGCTGCGCCGCTCGGACGCGTGCAGACGAAGTTCAAACGCGGTCAACCGCTGCGGCTCGACGTGGTGGTGCGCACACGTAAGATCGGACATTTCTTCCCGGGCGGCACCGTGGATTCCTTCGACATCTGGCTCGAGGTGGAAGCGCACGACGCCAGCGGCAAGATGATCTTTCACAGCGGCGCGGTGGAGGATGGCGGCAAAGGACCGGTGGAGCGCGGCGCGCATTTCTATCGTTCGTACATGCTCGATGGCGAAGGCAATCCGATCAACAAGCGCAATGCATGGCAGGGGCGCAGCGTGTTGTATGTGCGGATGATCCCACCCGGAGCCGCGGACGTGGCCCATTACCGGCTGAATGTCCCCAAAGACGCCAAGGGGCCGATCCAGGTAAGCGCCAAGCTGCACTATCGAAAGTTCTCGCACTACTACACGCAATACGTCTACGCCGGCAAGCCCGTGGGCGGCGAGGCAAGCACCACTCACGACAGCCGGCAGTACTCGTTCGATAAAGCAAATATCCCGGCAAATGTTTCGGGGGCGATCAAGGGCGAGATCCCTGATCTGCCGATCATCACTCTCGCCTCGTCCAAAGCGGAGATCGATGTGGGAGACGCCGCGCCGGAATGGAAGCCCGTTGTCGACAAGCGGGACCGCGAACGCTGGAACGACTGGGGCATCGGCTTGCTCTTGCAGGGAGATCTGAAAGCGGCCGAGTTCGCCTTTCAACGCGTGACCGAAGCCGAGCCTGAATACGCCGATGGCTGGCTGAACGTGGGGCGGGCGCTGATTCAAGAAGGGCAGATCGAAGCGGCCAAGCGGTACATCGAAAACGCGATGAAGCGGAACGCAAAGCTCGGGCGCATCCACTTCTTCAAGGCCATGGCGCAGAAGGCGGATGGCGACTACGACGGCGCGCTGGCTTCGTTGCGCGAGGTGACGGCGCAGTATCCGCGCGATCGCGTGGTGCTGAATCAAATCGGAAGGGTTCTGTTCTTGAGGCGCGACTACAAGGCCGCGGCCGAGGCGCTGGAACGGGTGCTGGCGGTGGATCCGGAAGACGTGCAGGCGCACTATAACCTGATGCTCGTCTGCCGCGGACTTGGCGATACGGCACGCGCTGAGAGGGAAGAGAAGTTGTTCCGCAGATTCAAGGCTGACGAGTCATCACAGACGATTACGGCCAAGCCGCGGCTGCTGTCTCGCGAGGACAACAACGAGCGCCAGCCGATCCACGATCATGAGTCGGTTCCGGTGGGAGGTGGCTCGAAATGAACTTCCTTCAGTTTCTTCGCCGGCCTCGAAGCTTTCAGTCTCCGTGTAGGGCGGGCTTTAGCCAGCGCGGGACTTCGGTCCCGCTTCCGATGTGGCCGCATGCGCCCGTGGAAACGAGCCGATCCGCGATTGTGGCTCAGCCGCGATGTACTACTATCCTTCAGTTGCTTCGCCGGCCGCGAAGATTTTGGACGCGGTGCGTGGGGCAGGCTTTCAGCCTGCGGCGGGACTTTCAGTCCCGCTTCAGGCCTGGGCACGTGTGCTCGCAGAACGCTGCGTGTTTCGGGATTGCGGCTCCGCCGCGATGTGGGGTAGGCTTCAGCCTGCGCGGGACTTCAGTCCCGCCTCATCCGGTCTGTGATTCGTCGCATGGCGGGACTGAAGTCCAGCGCAGGCGAAAGCCTGCTTCACGAGCAAAGGATGCAGCACGAGTTTCGATGTTCCTGATTGCCGCGGTCGTCTGCTCGGCGCAAGTCACGTTCACCGACGTCACCGCCACTGCCGGGATCAAGTTCGTTCACAACGCGGGCAAGGCCGGCAAGAAGTATCTACCAGAGACGATGGGTTCCGGGTGCGCGTTCATCGACGCCGATGGCGACGGCTGGCTCGACCTCTTCTTCGTCAACAGCAAAGACTGGACCCCGCGCGGCCGGCGCTCGCTCCCCGCGCTCTATCGCAATAACAAGAACGGCACGTTCACCGACATCACCGCCGGCAGCGGACTCGACACCGAGGGCTTCGGCATGGGCGTCGCCGTGGGCGACTACGACAATGACGGTCGCGACGACCTCTACATCACCTTCCTCGATGGCGACCGCCTCTACCACAACGAAGGCGCCGGCAAGTTTCGCGACGTGACTGCGGCTTCCGGGATCCGCAACGCAAACTTCGGAACGAGCGCGGCCTGGCTCGACTACGACAAAGACGGCAAGCTCGATCTGTTCGTCGCCAACTACGTCCAGTGGACCGTGAAGGGCGACCTGTGGTGCTCGCTCGATGGCGCCACCAAATCATACTGCACGCCGGAATCGTACAAAGGCACCGCGAGCCGCTTGTTCCGCAATCTGGGCGCGGGCAAGTTCGAAGACGTGACGCAGAAGGCCGGCGTAGGCGATCCCAATTCGAAGTCGCTCGGCGTGGCCGTGCTCGACTTCAACGGCGACGGATTCCCTGACATCTTCCTGGCCAACGACACGCAACCAAACAAGCTGTATCGCAACCTCGGCAACGGGACTTTCAAGGAAGAAGGGCTCGGCGCTGGCGTGGCGTTCGGCGAAGACGGCGTGGCGCGCGGAGCAATGGGCGTGGACGCGGCGGACTACGATCGCTCGGGTCGCATGCATCTCCTTGTCGGCAACTTCTCGAACCAGATGCTCGGGCTCTATCACAACGAGGGCAAGGGGCTGTTCGTCGACGAGGCGCCACGATCCACGGTGGGCCGCGCGTCGCTGCTCAGCTTGGCATTCGGCGTGTTCTTCTACGACTATGACCTCGATGGACAACTCGACATCTTCGCGGCCAATGGGCACATCGATGAAGAGATCGGTCGCGTCCAGCCGAAGGTCAGCTACAAGCAGTCGCCGCTGCTCTTCCGCAATGTGGGCAAAGGCAAGTTCGAAGACGCCACCAAGAGCGTGGGCGCGCAGTTGAGCCGCGCGGTGGTGGCTCGCGGCGCGGCGTATGGCGATTTCGACAACGATGGCGACCTCGATTTGCTCGTCTCGACCAACGGCGGTCCCGCCTATCTGTATCGCAATGATGGCGGCAACAAGAACAACTGGATCACGGTGTCGCTCGAGGGGAGCAAATCAAATCGGAACGGGATCGGCGCTGTGGTGCGCATCACGTCGGCCGGTGGGACCCAGTCGCAGATGGTGCGCAGCGGATCGAGCTATTGCTCCGCGAATCAACTTGCAGCAACGTTCGGCCTGGGCAAGGATCCAACAGTAACCGCCGTGGAAGTCTCGTGGCCGTCGGGAGCAAAGTCCCGCCTGACGAATGTACCGGTAAACAAGCCCCTGACTATCGAGGAGAAGTAGGAATCCGGCTGGGCGGGGATGCCGTACAATACTGTGACGGAAGCCCGCGCTGATGGCGCAGCCGAAAGCTGAGATTACGGGATTACTTGCCGCTTGGCGAGAGGGAGACGAGTCCGCGCTCGACAAGTTGATGCCCGTGGTGTACGAGGAGCTTCGTTCCATCGCCCGCCGGTATCTTCGGTCAGAGCGCGCTGGCCACACGCTCCAGAGCACGGCTCTCGTGAATGAAGCTTATCTCGCGCTGGCCGGGCTCGATCAGGTGAAGCTCGAGAACCGAGCGCATTTCTTCGGGCTCGCTTCTCAGATCATCCGGAACATCTTGGTGAGTCACGCGCGCAAGCATGCGGCAGACAAACGAGGCGGCGGGCAGGTGCGGCTCTCTCTCGACACCGCGATCGATTTTCCCGGAGCCAAAGACATGAGTCTCGTCATGCTAGATGATGCATTGCAGGCGCTCGCCAAGCTCGATCCGCAACAGGCGCGCATCATCGAGTTGCGCTTCTTCGGCGGGCTCGGGATCGACGAGACGGCGGCGTTGATCGGGGTCTCGCCGGCTACTGTGAAACGTGATTGGACCATGGCGCGGAATTGGATCTATCGCGAGATGCAGCGCGGAGGAACCAGGCAGTGACGCCAGAGCGCTACGCCATCGCCAAGAACGTGTTCGAAACGTGTCTCGGCATGAACACGGAAGCGCGCGCCAAAGCGCTCGCGGGCCAGGATGCGGACATTCGTGAGGAGGTCGAGTCGCTCTTCGCGGCGGGCAAGGAAAGCGGCGACTTCCTCGCGACGCCCGCGATGGAGATGCGCCGATTCGGTTCGTATCAGATCGTGCGCAAGATTGGCGAGGGCGGCATGGGCACCGTCTACGAAGGGCGCCGGGTGGAAGGCGGCTTCGAACAGCGCGTGGCAATCAAGCTCATCCGCCAAGGCTCCCAATCGCGCGACCTCCTCGCGCGCTTCCAGGCCGAAAGGCAGATTCTCGCGGGCATCGATCATCCGAATATCTGCCGGCTGCTCGATGGCGGTGCGACTGAAGATGGGCAGCCGTATTTCGTTCTCGACTATATCGACGGGCAGACGCTCGACGTCTACTGCCGCGAGCGCGGACTTTCGCCGCTCGAACGCGCGATGCTCCTGGTCCCGATCTGTGCGGCTGTGGACTACCTGCACTCGAAGGAGATCCTCCACCGGGACCTGAAGCCCGGCAACATCATGGTGAACGCCGCCGGTGTCCCGAAGCTGCTCGACTTCGGGATCGCCAAAGTGGCGTCGCACGAGTCCACCGCCACGGCATCGAACCTCTTGGTGGCCACCCCGCGGTACGCGAGTCCGGAACAGTTGGCGGGCAAAGCACTGACCCGGCGATCGGACATCTACTCGCTGGGCTCGGTGCTGAACGAGGTCGCCGGAGACAACGCGCCCACGGAACTGCGGGCAATTACGGCGCGGGCGATGCAGCCGGATCCCGAAGCGCGTTTCGCCTCCGCGGGTGAGTTCGCCGCTGCCATCGAGACTGCGATGAATCCGCGAGCGGGCATCGGCCGCCGGACGTGGATTGCCGCTGCGATGGGAGGCGCTGCGGTTGGAGGTGTCGCCTGGTTCACGCGCCGCACGGTGCATGGCAAGTCTGTGGCGGTGCTGCCATTCGCCGACTTCAGCGAGAAGCGCGATCAGGAGCCTTTCTGCGATGGCATCACCGAAGAGATCATCGACTCCCTTTCGCGGCAGCCAGAGCTTCGCGTGGTGGCGCGGACCTCGGTCTTCGAGTTCAAGGGCAAACCGCGCGACGTGCGCCGCATCGCGTCACAGCTCAATGTGGACACGGTGCTGGAAGGCAGCGTCCGCAAGCAAGGCGAACAAATGCGGATCACGGTGCAGCACGTGCGCGCGGTTGACGGGATGCACTTGTGGTCTCAGACGTTCGATCGGCCGGTGCAAGACGTGTTCTCCGTGCAACGCGAAATTTCGCAGGCGGTGGCGCAGCGGCTGGGTGGTCGGGACGATGTGCCCGGGCGCGTGCTGACCACCGACATGGAAGCGCACCGTCTCTATAGCGAAGGGCTCCATCTATTCAATCAAGGGTTCTCGATGCCGCCGTTGTTCGAGAAGGCGATCCCGATTCTCGAGCAGGCTGCCCAACGAGATCCGCGCTTCGTGCTGGCCTACACGACGATGGCCGATTGCTACATCTACCTCGGCGACTTCGAAACGATGCTTCCCGTGCGAGCCTACGGTAAGGCCAAGGAACTCTCAGAGAGGGCGCTTGCGATCGATCCGGATTCGGCGGAGGCCCACATGTCTCATGCGGTTTCGGTGCTGCAGGGGGATTGGCGCGCAAAAACGGCCGAGAAGGAATTGGCGCTGGCCATGCGGCTGAATCCGGGCTCGGCGTTCATCCAACATTGGCACGCCCATGCACTCGAGGCGCAGGGAAGAAACGTGGAAGCGCTCGGGGAAATGAGCTCGGTGCTGCGCGACAAGGATCCGGTGGCCCTCTATCTGATGTGGGACATCTCGAACCTGGCGCTGAAGGCCGGCCGGATCGGCGAAGCGCTCGCGGCGTCAGACCGGTCCGAGCAACTGCATCCCGGCGCTCCGATGACGTGGTTCCTGCGATCGTGCATCGAGTACGAGAACGGGAACGATGCGGGCGTCCGCGAGGCCTACCGCCGTCTACGCGAGTCCCTTGCGGGCCAACCCGATTTTGTTATGGCGCCCAACAGGGCTGCCTCCGCCGCGATGGCTGGAGACCTGATGGAGACGCGGCGGTTGCTCGGATTGGCGGAACGAGCCAGCGGACCTGAAAGCGTCGCGCCGGTGGGCGTGTCGATCGCGTACATGATGCTCGGCGAAGACACCCATGCCTTACGATGGATCGAAGCTGCACTCGCACAAAGGAGCGGGATCTTCTACGCGATTTCCAGGATCAAGCCTGTGGTGGCGGCGAGAAAACGGGACCCGCGCATCGCCAAAGCCTTTGACGACGCGGAACGGCGGCTTGCGGCCGCTTGACACGGGTCCCTCGGTAGGAGCCGTATTCCGAGCCGCGACCGTGAGGGAGCGGTGTAGCGCCGGCGCCGCTCCTTTACAGGTCGTGGGTCGGAAGGTGAAACCCCTACTGCGTCAACACACGGATCAAGCGGACGCGCAGAGGCACTGTTCCGAGCGAGTTTCCGTCGATGTCGAACAGTTCGCCGGTTCCCGAGCCGATCATCTGATCGCCGTTCCAGCGCATCGTGAACTGAACACGCTCGAGGCCGAGTTCCTTGCCGTCGCCGGTGATCACGATCCGGGTGAAGCCGAACTTCACCGTGGTGCCGTCGAAGTTCCATTCGCCTTTCAGACCGCCTTCGGCAAACGGGTTGTCCTTGCTCGGAAGCGACGTGGCCGGACCGTCGGCCGATCCGTCGGCGTAGAGATACAGCGCGTGGGCGCACTTGTCGGGTGGAGTGGTGTCCTGGTTGATGAACATCATCCAGGCGCCTGTGGCGCGGGTTCGGGCCGTCTGGGCCTGCATCGCAGCGGGCAGCGCGAACAAGGTCGCAGCGAAAACGGCGGCCGAGGCGCGCCGGGACATGAGATTCGTGAGCATGGGTAAATACCTCCCTTTTGGGTTTCAGCGGGCCGTCGGCGACTTGCCTCGTTCCCGTTCGACCGGTGCAGGCGCATCGCAAACGCGAATCGGCTCACGAGCAGCAACTATTTTTTCGAGATGTTGACGATGGCGCTTTCGGGGGAGTACGAGACAGTCACTTGAATGCGGAGCGCGGCGGGCCAGTGCGCGGCGCGGCGGATGGTCCACACGCGCCGGCCGGTGAAGGCTTCGGCTGTTCCGTAGAACTCGCGGCCTGCGGCGTCCACCACCTGGACCGAAACGTAAGCCCGGTCTTTTGTTTCGCACGCGACCGACGTGGCTGCACCGGGAAATGCGGCTGTCCACGTGCGGCGCGGCGTGTCGTCGCGATCTTCGCGAGCGCCTTCAGCGATCCATTGGCGGAACTTGGCGACCATCGCCGCGCCGAGCGGCGGTGCTTCGCGCGGCATCCGGCGCGACTCGCCGCGCTTGCCTTCCAGTAGGTCCAGCAGGAGCGTGGAGTTCACCCCGTGGAACGAAGCGTAGGTGCGCGTGTCGAGCCCACCCGCCGCGCCTTCGTCTCCATGGCAGCGATTGCACTGGAACGTAAGCACCGGCTGGATGTCGCGGTAGTAGCTGACCGGCTGCGCCAGAGCGAGCAAAAACAGGATCATCCGAGAATGTCGCGGATCACGGCGCCGTGCACATCGGTGAGGCGGAAGTCGCGGCCGCCGAAGCGGAAAGTGAGCCGCTCGTGGTCGATACCGAGCATGTGCAGGATGGTTGCGTGCAGATCGTGAATGGTCAGCACGTTCTCCACGGCGCGGTATCCATATTCATCGGTGGCTCCGTAAACCGTGCCGCCTTTGACGCCGCCGCCGGCCAGCCACAAGCTGAACCCGAACGGGTTGTGATCGCGACCGTCTTTGCCTTGCACGAACGGTGCACGCCCGAACTCGCCGGACCACACCACGAGCGTCTCATCGAGCATTCCGCGAGCCTTCAGATCTCGCACCAACGCGGCGATCGGCTGGTCCACATGGAAAGCGTTGGCTTCGTGGCCCTCCCTGAGCTTGCCGTGCTGGTCCCAGGAATTGCCGCCGCCCCAGCCTTTCGGGGGCACGATGGTCAGCTCCACGAACCGGACTCCGCGCTCCACCAAGCGCCGCGCGAGTAGGCACTGGCGCGCGTACGCGGCCTTGCCTTCATTGGGCGAATCGAGCCCGTAGAGTTTCTTGGTGGCCTCGGTCTCGCCGGAGAGATCCACGAGTTCGGGCACCGAGGACTGCATGCGATAGGCCGTTTCGTAGTTGCGTATCGCCGATTCGATCTGCGGGTTCGGCGGCATCGACGAGAGGAACTCGCGATCCATCGACTCGAGCCACGCCATCTTGCGCCGCTGCAGCTTGTCGGGCTCCTTTGGCGTGATGTCCTGTAGCGGCTCCTTGCGCTCCGGATAGACGAACGAAGCTTGATGCACGGCCGGCAGGAATCCGTTGCCGAAGACATTGATGCCGCCGAGCGGGATCTCGCCACTGCCCAGGACCACGAAGCCAGGTAGATTCTTGGATGGACTACCGAGACCGTACGTGGTCCAAGCGCCGAGACTCGGAAAGCCCGTGAATGGTTGCCCTGCGTGATAGTAGAAGTTCGCTTGGGCGTGCTCCATGAACTTCACGGTCATCGATCGAATGACGCAGATATCGTCGGCGATGCCGCCCATGTGGTGGAAGATATCGCTGACTTCGAGGCCGCTCTTCCCATAGCGCCGGAACTCCCATGGGCTAGGCATGATGAAGCCGTTGTCGTTGAACATGGTCCGCTCCACTTTGAAGGGAGCGGGCTTGCCGGCGTCTTTGGCGAGTTGCGGCTTGGGGTCGAACGAATCGATATGAGAAACGCCGCCCGACATGTAGCAGAAGATGACAGCCTTCACGCGCGGCTTGAAGTGCGAGATGTGGGTATCGGCGGCGAGCAGCCCGTTGAGCGCAAGCGATCCGAAGCCGGTGGAGACGCGGCTCAACACTTCGCGGCGAGAGAGCCTAGCGGACATAGAGGAACTCCTCGAGGTTGAAGATGGATTGCGCGAAGTCGCGCCACACGCGGAAGTCCGTCATGAGAGCGGGCGTCGCACCGTGTTCGGTAGCGAGGTCCGCGAGGAAGGTGAGGGACCGGTCGAGTTCGCGTGGCGACGGTGCGCGGCCCAGCGCCCGTTGGAACATGGCTCCCGCGCGCTGTGCGGGTGCGGTTGCGCCGTCTTCGAGCGCGGAGCGAGCCCACTTCTCCGCCTGATCGATCACGAACGGGCTGTTCATCATCGCGAGCGATTGCGCCGGGACCGTGGTCACGTCGCGCTGTCCACGGGTGGACGAGGGCTTGGGAAAATCGAACACGTCGAGGAACGGGTTCGTCACGTTGCGGCGGATTTCGAGGTAGACGCTGCGGCGTCCGTTGCCATCGAGCGGACCCTTCGGTTTGTCGCCCTTGGTTTTGCCCGTGTCGTGCGCGTAGTAGACGTCTACCGAAGGGCCGCCCATGGTGAGGTCGAGTTGGCCGGCCACGGCGAGAATCGAATCGCGTAGGGCTTCGGCTTCCAGGCGGCGCGGCGGCATCGAGTGGAAGAGATCGTTCGCCGGATCGGCCTCGCGTGTGGCTGCGGGCGTGTCCCCACCGCGCTGATATGCGGCAGAAAGCGCGATGCGGCGCAGCGTCTTCTTGACGGACCAGCCATCTTCCACCAATTGCGCCGCCAGCCAATCGAGCAGCTCCGGATGCGTGGGCTTGTCGCCGAGCTTTCCGAAATTGTCGACGCTGCGCACGATGCCGCGACCCATCATGTATCGCCAGAGGCGGTTCACGAACACGCGCGCGGTGAGCGGATTGTTCGCGCTCGCCACTGCATCGGCAAGCAGCAGTCGCGCACTGGCGGCGGGATAGTCCTGGCTGTCGAGCGCTTCGAGATACCGGTGCGGAACGGGCGGTCCGAACATCTTGTGATTGCCGCGGACGAGCAAACGGGCCGGTTCGCCGGCTTCGTCGAGCACTGACGGAACCATGCGCGAAACCGGGATCGCGTTGTCGAGTTTGCGCCACTGCTCGACAAGCGGAGCCACCGAAGGCAGCGATTCCATGGAGGTGGGCAGCAGATTGTTGCGCACGGCTTCGTCGAGCACCGCGGCCTGCTCGCCCGACATGCGGCCATCGCGCCAGGCTTCCACGGCTTCCCGCAGCGTCACCGGAGCGGGCGCCACCGAGTCTCGAGGCGTGAAGTCTTTGCCATCGTGGAAGGCCACGGCGCTGATGCCGAACCACGAACGGCCATCGCGCACGGGCTTCGGCTGCGGCCTCATGCGCGCCTGTTCTTCGTCGAGCGAGAATTGCGTTTCGGTGTCGAGCGTGGAGAGCTCGATGTAGGCTGTGAAGCCGCGCCAGAACGTGGTGTCCCACGTGAACCAGCCCATCTTGTCGCGCTTTGGTGCATAGCGCTGTTTATAGATACCGCCGCGGGGTACGGCGTAGTTCTCGATGATCAACTGCGCGGAACTGAAGTTCCCACCGGCCACGCGCAGGCTGATGGCGTCGGTATCCACTTTGAAGCGCGGCGACTGGATGACGGCCGCATCGCGGCGGCTGCGCAGGTGGCTGTAGACCCCGGCGGGATAGATGGCGGTGACGATCCGGTCTCCCGACGGTTCGATCGAGAACTCGCCCGGCGGCGAAGGCTTCGCGGGCGCGCCCTTGCCGTGGCGGACCCAGCGCAAGTACTCGTCTCCAGCGAGGTCCCAGCGGTTGGCGAAGCGGGTACCGTCAACGGCCGCGACCGTCACCGCCTGCGAGAGAAGAGCCGCGAGCCACGCCTCGGCCAACGCTTTCCGGATTTCCTGTTTCAAACGCGCGAGTTCGTTCGTGTTCCGGTCGAGGCGCTCCGGCGCTTCGCACGAGCGCTGTGTGGGCCGGGCTCCGCCGATGATGCTGAAGACGGCGTAGAAGTCGCGCTGGCTGATCGCGTCGAACTTGTGATCGTGGCAGCGGGCGCAGGAGAGGGTGAGGCCCTGGAACGCTTTCGAGAAGACGTCGATCTGGTTGTCGGTCCATTTGATGCGGTCTTCCCACGGGTCCACGGGTTGGAAGCCGTGCTCCACCATGCGGAAATGCGCGGTGCCGATGACGGACTCGTTCACGCCCGCCGCCTTGTCGATGCGCGGATTCGGCAGCAGATCACCGGCGAGGTGCTCACGGAGCAGTTGGCGATAGGGCACGTCTTGATTGAACGCGCGAATGAGGTAATCGCGGTAGCGCCAGGCTTCGCGGGTGTCCGGATCGCCTTCGCTGCCGTGGGATTCGGAGTAGCGGACGAGGTCCATCCAATGGCGCGCCCAGTGCTCACCGAAACGGGGTGACTCGAGCAGGCGATCGATGAGCTTCGCGTTGGCCTCGGGCGAGCGGTCTTGCTCGAAGGCCTGGACGTCGGAGGGCGAGGGCGGGAGTCCAGTGAGGTCGAAGGTGAGGCGGCGGATGAGAACGGCGCGGGCGGCAGGAGGGGCAGGGGAGAGCTTCGCCGCGCTGAGTCGCGCTGCGACGAAATGGTCGATTCCCGAGGCGTGCGGCTTGTGCACGAGCCTCCATGCCCAGTGCTCGTCGCGGCGCTGGCGCAGATTGAATGCAGTGGGGGCGGCGGGTGCGAGTGAAGCGTCGCCGGGCCAAGCCGCGCCGTCGTTGATCCATTTTTCGATGGCGTCGATTTGGTCGTCTTTGAGACGGCCTGCGGGAGGCATGGGCTGCGCGAGTTTCCCTCGAAGCGCGAGGATCAGACGGCTCTCGGTGCCGCGCCCGGGAACGATCACGGGACCAGCATCGCTGCCTTTGAACGCCGCGGATTTCGAGTCGAGCCGGAGCCCGGCAAATGGCGTTTTTGTTTTGGAGGAGTGGCAGGCGTAGCAGTGGTTCGCGAAGATCGGGCGTACTTGCGATTCGAAAAACTCGGTGTTTGGCGCGGCGGCGAGAGGCGCGGCGAGGAGCATCACCCAGGTGGTCCGCATTGGCTTTCGACTAGTATCTTATGACAGCCGAGTCAGCGCCGGAGGAAGCGGCGGTCGAACTCCTCGACACTCCGCCGCGGACGGCCGTCACCGGCATGCGCTGCCCACTGAATCGGATCGTCATTGTAGGCTTCCAACTCACCGAACGTGATTGAATACGTGTCAATGAGGGACTGTTTCAACCACTCTTCGGTGGATGCAAAGTCGACAGCCTCGCCAGTTGCCGTATCAAAGGCTGCGAAAATGTTGCGGCACCAGATGTTGTTGACCAACACGGAAACCTGAGGGCCCCTCCATGCGGCATGTGCGAAGACGAACGCACAGTCTCCCTCAACTCCGAGAACCTTGGTTCGCCACTTGTAGTTGACAGCCGCGCGTACGTTGCACTCCTCCGCGAAGCATCCGGCTTCTTGGACCACCAGTTCTGCTTTGCCATCTGGCGACGGGACCGAGTAGACGGTGCGCCACCGGATGTAGCCGGGGCACGCGGCGTACGTGAGTGCGATGAGACTGGCTACTACGAGAAGCGCCCGCACGACGACTACAATACCGCAATGGCCACCACGTTTCGCATTCTGCTGCTCTCCACCGCGCTCGCTTGCCAAGCCCAACAATTCGGCGTCACGGACCTCACCACCCGCACCGTCTACCACTCCCCCGAAACACCCGGATTCACCAGTTGGGTGGGACTCTGGCTCATGCCCAGCGGCAATCCCATGGTCAGCTTCCACCAGGCCACCGGACCTGCGCAAGGCCGCTATCGCGCGTCGAAAGAAATCCGCCATCTGCTCTCGTGGCCGCCGACCGCAAAACCAGAACATGCCGGCTACGACATGACCGGACTCGATCTCGAGGTGATTCATCTCGAGTCCGGTGACGCCGGGGCGACTTGGCGGCACGTGCACTCCGAGCACGCCTCCACGCCGATGAACGGATGGACCTGCGAGCCCGAAGTGGCCGCGGCCGGCGGAACCATCTATCGCGCGGTCTGGGGCCAGTACCTACCTTTCTACGACGTCCCGCAGACCGGATACTGGCAGCGCTCCACCGACGGCGCCAAGACATGGAGCGAGCCCGCGGTGTTCTTTGATCGCCAGCGTTGGGACTCGCTCCCCAAACGCATGCGGTTGCTGCGCGACGGCCGGTTGGTGGTTGCGGGCGGCGTGATTCCGCACCGCCCGGGCTTGGTGACGCGCAACGATTGGGCGAAGCTGCTCGAGCCGGCAGTGTGGGTCTCGGCGGATCTGGGCAAGACGTGGTCCGACCCGATCCTGGTTTGGGATGACAAGACAGTGCGACCGTCAGAAGAACTCGATGTGGCCGAGTTGCCGAACGGCGATCTGCTCGCGGTAATTCGCGTGGACGCCGCGAAGAGCCGTTACCAGACGAGACTGCGCAAGTCAGGCGCGACGTGGCGGCCCGAGCCGGTGCGGAAGCTGTGGATCCCGCATAGCGGGCACCCGGAGTTGCTGGCGACGCGGGAAGGTCCGGTGCTGCACCTGGCTACCGATGGGATCGCGTACACGGCGGATGAAGGCAAGACGTGGCAGTACCTCGACGGGCGTCCGAAGAGTGGCTACTATCCGCGCAGCGTGCAGCTTCCGGATGGGCGGGTGTTGTGCGTGTATCACGTGGGCGGCGATAACGCGTACGGGGCCGTGGATCAGCGCGTGGAGGCGATCAGTTTTCGAGTGAAGCGGTAACTCATCTCAGTGCCTCCGCGATGTCTGCGAGCGGAAGAAACATCGACACGGTACTTGCATAGGGCGCTGCCGCGCCTTCGAGCACTTGCAGCCGCATGAATCCGAAGCGCTCATAAAAGGCTACAGCTCCCGCTTTCGCGTCAACAACGACCCCGATGCATCCGACTTTCCCGGACATTCGGACGGCCAACTGAAATACGCACTTCAGCAACTGTTGGCCTAAGCCAAGCCCTCGATACTCTACATCTACGGCGAGTCTCGCGAGCCGAAGCACGGGAAGGGGATAGCGCGGTAGTTTCTTGGTGACTGCCGCTGGCAGGCGTTCGATCTCGATATCGCCAGCCGAGACTGTCGCGTACCCGGCAACCCGGGATCCATCGGCGGCAACATAGGTCACTCCGAGATGGTGCCGGAACTGATTCTGCCCTGCGTATTTCTCGAGAAAGCGATCGAGATCGGCGTCGCCGGAGCGAAAACTCGTCCGGTCGTCCTCCGTCCGAAGCGTCCTAATCTCCACTGGGCTTCATGAGCTTGCGCAAGGCCGGAGTAGGCTGAGGCGGCTCTTCGAGGCGCTTCAGGATCTCGAGGCCGGACTGTTTGGAGACGACGATTCTGGGACGGATAATGACGTCGTCTGGCAAGGTCTGCAGCGCCTGGAGGTGATACAGTAGCGCCTGTTCTATCAGATGCCCTTTCTTCACTCCTGACTCGCGGCAGTATCGTTCGAGAAGATCGCGAGTGGAGCCAGAGACCGGAGCCGAGATTTGAGTGGTCATATTTGTTCCTGTATAGGATTCTACAAAATTCTAGACAGAGTTGCAAGCGCCCTGTTCGCCTAGCGCTGCGTTCGGTGCGTACTCGGTGAACTCCCGAAGCGGTTTCGAGGCGAACCACCTAGCAATGCCGGCCGGACCGTGGCCGATAGATCCTCCAAATGTTCACATCGAACGAAGCCCCGTACGTCGATTTTTACGACATCCTGGGAGTGGAGCCGGAAGCCGACATGGAGGTCGTCCATCGTGTCTATCGCATTCTGGCCACGCGATTTCACCCGGACAACTCGGAGAGCGGGAACATCGAACGGTTTCTCGCGGTAAAGGCCGCCTATGAGGTGCTCGGAGACCCGCAGAAGAGGAAGAACTTCGACGCCGAGCGCAAGGCGCACCAGAAAGACGAGCCGATTCCGCTGTTCATGACGCGCCAGTTCTCTGACGACGTCCACGGCGAAAGCAATCGCCGCCTCGGCGTGCTTTGCCTGCTCTATAACCAGCGCAAGCAGCACGTGGGCGCCCCATCGCTCTCGGTTTTGCAGCTCGAGAACATGATGTGCCTGCCGCGCGAGCACCTGACCTTCACCGTCTGGTACCTCAAGCAGCGCCGGCTCATTTCCTCCGACGACAAGTCGAGCCTGATGATCACCGTCGAAGGCATGGATATTCTCGAGGCCGCCATCCCGAAGGAGGATGTGGTCCGCAAGCTCCTCAAAGCCGCGCCCGACTACGCCACCGCCGCCGCTAGCGTTGGGACTGGAGAGCGCTACGCAGTGTAGTCAGATACTCGAGCAGGTTCACGAACTCGTGCTCGGTCATCTTGGTTACCAGGTCCTCTGGCATCATCGATAGGTTGCTCTTGCGCCGCGCCGTAATGTCGGCTGGGCGCACGCGGATCGCCTCGCCGGTTTCAGTCTTCACCACCACGCGCTGCGGAGTGTCCTCGGCCAGAATCCCGATCACTTGGCCCTGCGTCTTGGTATCGAGGATCCAACTCACGTACTCATGCGCGATGCCGGCGCTCGGGTTCAGGATCGAATCGACCATCGCCTCTTTGCCAAGCTTCGTCCCGATATCGGCGAGGTTGGGTCCGATGGTCGGCTTGCCTTCTTCCACCGCATGACAGGAGGCGCAGTTCGGGCCCGTCTTCGAGAAGAACACTCGCTTTCCCGAAGCCGCATCACCCTGTTGGGCGGCCAAGCTTCGCGGCGGAGGCAGCTTCGTCTTGGCGCGGCTGACCGGTGGCGGAAGTATCTTGGCGGCGCGCGTGCGCACAGCCGGGTCGCGATTGAACGCGATCTGTGACGACGCCAAGTTGCGCAACTCGGCCGGTAGTTCCTGCTTTTGCTCGAGGTCGAGCACCAGGTTGGCGCCGGCCGTGGAGCGCACCAGCGACCGCAGCGCCTCACTGCGAAGTTCGTTCGGCTCCTTGCTGAGGATGAGGCGGCGGAAGCGTGCTTCGAGATCGGGTGGCTGCGCCGATCCAATCGCTCGCACGGCTGCAAGCCGGATCGGCAACGGACCGTTCTGCGAGAGCCGGGTCAGCATTGGAACAAACTCCTGCGATTTTGTTTTTCCCACAGCTTGGATCGCCACAACGCGCTCCGGTTCGCCGAGCGACCCGTCTTGGGCGAGCTTGGCCACCGCGGGACCAAACCGGGGATCCTCGAGATCCTCCACGAAATCGAGCGCGGCCTTGCGGAGCGCAGGCGTCGCCAGCGCCTTCTCCACCGCTTCGGTGGCTTTCTGGGACGTCCGATACGGCGTCCACTCGCTGAACAAACGCTTGGTCAGGCGCTCGAGCGCCACGCGGCGCAACTCAGCGGGAGCGGAATCCCTCGACACCATGCCAGCCACTGCTGTCATTGCGGCCTCTTCTTTCTGCACCGCCACCGCTTCCATAGCCTCGATCCGCTGGGCCGTGGCGAGTTGCTCGTTCCCGGCGGCGGCCACCAATCCGGGGAGCGTTTCGGGTGCACGCATGCGCCAGAAGAAGGCCGCCAGCCGGCTGTCCCATGGTCCGGGAAACGCACGTTCGAGGCGCGAGACCATCTCCTGCTCTTTGCCTTCCATGCCGATGCCCAGCGCTTCGAGATACCAACGGTCCTTGCCGTCGTAGCCTCGAGCCAACGCCACCAGAGCTTTCGCTGCTTCCGGACCCTGGTAGTGCTGCATCAGAACTGCGACTTCGCGGCGGACCGCGGGCGAAGGATCGGTCCACAGCGGCTCGCTCGCCGCCAGAAACGACTTCGGAAAGTTGAGATGCATCACGCGCAAGCCGAGCATGCGGAACCGCTCGTCGGATTCGCGCAGTGCTCCCTCAACTGTCGCCCGACCCTCGGCGCCAGATGCTCCGATGAGCCAGAGCGAACGGGCGCGCGCGATCGGATCGCTGCTCTGCCACATCTTCAGGAGCGTGGGCAACGCGGCGGAGCCTTGTTCGCGAAGGCGCATGAACGCCAAGTAGCGAATCGACTGCGTGGGCGAACCAAGAGCCGCCGCCAAGCCTTCTTCCGTATCGAGATTTACGGGCACCTTGCGCGTCTTGTACCCGGTGGGTGCCAGGCGATAAATGCGGCCGCGCGCAGTGTCGCCCATGTTGTGTCCGCCAACGCCCGGGTCATACCAGTCGGCAATGTAGACTGCGCCGTCGGGACCCATCGCCACATCCGATGGCCGAAACCACGTATCCGCTGCGGCGGTTGTCGGCTCCGTGGTGAGCCCATAGCCAGCGCCCGCGCGCTCGATGAGATAGGTGTTGACGGCGCGCTTTCCCGCTTCGGCGTGGATCGGCTGATGGCGATATTTCTCCGGCAACAGCGAGCCTTCGTAGATGATCAATCCGCAGGGCGAGCCCGCGCCCAGTCGTGCGATGTTCGGCACCACGCCCGGATTCTCTTGATGGAAGTGCGTGCCGCGATCCTCGCGCCAGCGGCGTCCACCCGGACCCCAATATCCGTAGTTGCCGCCCTCCATCACGTAGTTGAACCGGGTCCAGGCGTTGCCGTCGTCGTCGTTGTCCGATTGCCAGATGCTCCCGAACGAGTCCATCGCGAGTTCGTAGGGGTTGCGAAAATTGTGAGCCAGCACCTTGAATCCGGTGCCGTCGGGGTTCATCCGCAGCGCGCAGCCGGCGTAGTACGGACCCTTCTGGCTGCTCACGAACCGGTTGCCGCTCTTGTCGGTGACGTCGAAACCCTGGTCGCCCGAATTGAAGTAGAGGCGGCCGTCGTGACCGAAGGTGACGGCGTGGAGCCCGTGATCGTGGTCGATGCCGCCCCAGCCCGTGAGCAACACCTCGCGGCTGACCACGCGATCCTGGTCGTCCTTGGTGTAGACGACGAGGTCCGGTGATTGCGACACGTAGACCTTGTTGCCGAGCACGGCGATGCCGATCGGAGCACGGAGCGAGACGTCTTCGGCGAAGATCTTGCGCGTGTCCGCCTTGCCATCGCCATCGGTGTCTTCGAGGATGATGATGCGGTCGCTCTTTCGGAGGTCCGGCAGGCCCTTCAGCTTGCGGCGGTAGTTGACGGCTTCAAGGTACCAGATGCGGCCTTTTTCATCGATGTCGATGTCAGTGGGGTTGGTGACCATCGGCTCTGAAGCCCAGAGCGTGACCTCGAGTCCGGGCGCGGTTTTGAGGCCCTTCACGGTAAGCGGAGCAGTCATCTGGGCCATGGCGAGCGAGGCCGTGGCGAGAAGCCCGAGCGATTTCATGAGAACATTCTGACACGACCGGGAGATGGCAAATGTACAATAGGACGCATGGGTGCACTCGCCGTTGCCAGAGTTTCGCTCGCTGACTATTTGGCTGCGGAAGACGTGGCCGAGTTTCGAAGCGAATACTGGGATGGCGAAGTCTTTCCGCTCATCGTCAACTCCTTTTCTCATTCCGTCGTGACGGTTAACCTCGGGAGACGCTTGGCTTCGCACTTGGATGGCCGGGACTGCGCGGTAGGAGCGAGTACGGCCAGGGTTCGGGGCACGGCCTCCCGCTTCGTATACCCAGATCTGTTAGTAGTCTGCGGTAAAGTGTCTTACTCGGTAGAAGATCCCCAATCAGTCACGAATCCGAAAGTGATTGTCGAGGTGCTTTACCCCTCCACCCAAGGGAACGACTACATCATGAAGTCTCTCATGTATCGTAGCCTCCCTTCTCTCGAAGAGTACGCGATGGTTTGGCAGGACACGCCTCGCGTGGAACTCCTGCGCCGCGATGCTGACGGGTCGTGGAAGCTCATCACGGTCGAAGGTCTTGACGCCACCATGACCTTCGCATCTCTCGGCATCTCGATTCCCCTCTCGGAGATCTACGCGGGGGTAACTCTCAATTCAGATCGAACAGAAGAAACTCGGCCCCGGTCGCCGCGCAGAACTCGAGGTTCGACTCGCCGCTGACTGCTGCGCCATCTCCCTCCGCCAGTTCGGTTCCCGTTCACGCTGACGCCACCGCGGACCACCTGCACCCAACCATGCCGCCCCGGCGCGAGCGCATACTGCATCCTGCTCGATCCGCATGGACCCTGCCGTCCGGAAGCCGCGCGACTCACCGGCCTGGCTCGGAGCCACCACCACGGTCCACCGCGCTCTGCGACTAGTCCAGGCGCGGTCTCGAGGCCCTTCATGGTGAGCGGATCGGTCATCTGGCCATGTGAGCGAGGCCGTGGCGAGAAGCCTGAGCGATTTTATGAGAACACTCTGACACGGTCGCGGAGTTGGCGACGATAAGATGGGCGTATCGTGGTGAATGCTTCTCCTGAAATCATTAGTTCTCTACCGCGCTCGATGATCACTGCGAACTTCGGTGCTGCTCTCTCGGCCCGCCTGAAGGGAAGAGACTGTCGCGTCGGGATCGGTTCGGCTCGTCTCCGGGCTCCAGCCGCGGGCTTTGCCTACCCTGACCTGTTCGTAATCTCTGGACAGGTGCAGTACTCCGCCGAAGACCCTGGTGCGTTCACCAATCCCAGAATCGTTGCCGATGTCGTCTCGCCGTTTGCCGTACAGGGCGACTACGGTTTGAAAGGATGGTTGTACCGCAACGTACCGTCGGTCCAGGAATGCGCGATCGTTTCGAAAGACGAGCCCTGGATAGAGGTCACCCGTAGGGACCGTGGCAAGATGTGGACCATCACCACGGTCGAAGACCTCAACGCCACTGTAACCTTCGAGTCCCTCGGCATCTCGATTCCCCTCGCAGAGATCTACGCGGGCGTGCCTCTCAATTCAGGTCGAACAGCAGAAACTCCGCCTCAGTAGCCGCGCGGAACTCGAGGCTCGACTCGTCGCTTACCGCGGCTCCATCTCCCTCAGCCAGTTCGTTCCCGTTCACGCTGACGCCACCGCGGACTACCTGCACCCAAGCATGACGCCCCGGCGCGAGCACATACCGCACCGCCTCGCCAGCCGCGAGACGCGAGGCGAACAACGTCACATCCTGCTCGATCCGCATGGACCCGTCGCGCCCATCCGGTGACGCGATCATGAGCAGCTTGCCTTGCTTTCGCTCCGCAGCGAATAGCTTCTGGTCATAGCTTGGCGTCAGCCCGCGCTCGCGCGGCACGATCCAGATCTGCAGCAACCGCGTGGTTCCCTTGTCCAGCGGATTGAACTCGCTGTGCAGGATCCCCGTTCCCGCCGTCATCCGCTGCACCTCGCCCTCGTTGATGGTCGCTCCATTCCCCATCGAGTCTTTGTGCACCAGCGCGCCATACACCATGTAAGTAATGATCTCCATGTCGCGATGCGGATGCATGGGGAATCCCGCGCCCGCGGCCACCAGATCGTCGTTGATCACGCGCAGGCTCCGAAAGCCCATGTGCCGCGGATCGTAGTAGTCGGCGAAAGAGAAGCTGAAGCGCGAATCGAGCCATCCCAGGTTGGAGTGGCCCCGTTCATTGGAAGGCCGTATCGTAATCATTCTCCCGATAGGATGCAGCGGACCGCGAAAAGGTCGCGTCCGAAAATGGCAGGTCCGCTGCACGGTTTCGGTCATACTAGGCTCATGTGGCGCGACCCTGAGGCTTGCTTCCGAGCGCTCGCATCGCGAGACCCTCGATTCGACGGTGTCTTTTTCGTCGCCGTCAAGACCACCCGAATCTTCTGCCGCCCCGTATGTCCCGCGCGTCCTCCGCTCCGGAAGAACTGCTGTTTCTTTCCTTCCGCGGCCGCCGCGCTTGACGCCGGATTCCGCCCCTGCCTGCGTTGCCGCCCCGAAGTCGCGCCCGACAGTCCCGCATGGCTCGGTGCCCCTGCCACGGTCCATCGCGCCCTTCGGCTGATTCACGAGGGTGCGCTCGATGAGGGATCGGTGGAACGCCTTGCCGAGCGCGTCGGAGTCGGTGAGCGGCACCTGCGCCGCCTGTTTCAGGAACACCTCGGCGCATCGCCCCTGGCTGTAGCGCAGACCCGCCGCGTGCTCTTCGCCAAGCGCCTCATCCAAGAGACCGATCTGCCGCTCGAAGAAGTCGCCTTCGCCTCGGGCTTCGCGAGCACCCGGCGCTTTCATGCCTCCATGCGGCAAGCCTATCGAATGAGCCCTCGCGAACTCCGCCGCACGCGCACCGCCACGCGAGGGCGCATTGATCTCGCAATTCCGGTCACCACTCCCTACCATTGGTCCGGCATCATTCGCTTTCTCTCGGCGCGGGCGATCCCCGGTGTGGAGTCCGTGACGCCCGAGCGATATCGCCGAACCGTGCGGCTTGGCGACATCACCGGCTCCGTCGAAGTGCGGCCACCGGTGGGCGCGCAGTTGCCCGTGTCCGTGGAGCTCTCTGATCTCGCGGGCCTCCGCGAAACCATCGAGCGCGTAGGCCGCATCTTCGATGTGAATGCGGCCACGGGCCCGATTGGCGAAGTGCTCGCCGAACTCGACCCTACGCCCGGGATTCGCGTGCCCGGCGCTTGGGATCCGTTCGAGCTCACGGTGCGCGCCGTATTGGGACAGCAGATCTCGGTGGCCGCAGCCACCACCTTCGCCGGCCGCATTGCCGAGCGCTTCGGAGATCCGTTGCCAGACGCCGGGGCGGCGCGGCTATTCCCCACCGCAGCAAAGCTCGCCACCGTGGACCTCCGCCAAATCGGGCTCACCTCGGCTCGCGCGGAATTTCTCCAGTCGCTCGCACGCGCAGCCGAGAGTGGCAAGCTTCGCTTCGAAGGCTATGCGAGCCTCGAGGATGCCATCGCCGCTCTGTGCGAACTCGACGGCATCGGCCCGTGGACCGCCCACTACATCGCCATGCGTGCCCTCCGTGAACCGGATGCGTTTCCCGCAACGGATCTCGCACTACGCAAGGCGGGCGGTAACGATGTCGCCAAGCGCGCGGAACAGTGGCGGCCTTGGCGAGCCTACGCCGCCATGGCGCTTTGGGAGAAACTCGCATGACCCGCTTCACTCTCGATCGCATTCCGTTCGAGGCCGGCACGATCCTGCTGGTATCGACGCCACAAGCCGTCTGCGCGCTCGACTATGAAGGCTTCGAAGCGCGCATGCACCGTCTCCTCGACTCTGGGTTCGGACCACACGAACTCGCTCCTGGCAAGAGCCCGTTCCGAGCGGCCATCGTGGCTTACCTCGCTGGTGACACTCGCGCCGTGGATCGAGTTCCTGTCGACGCGCCCGGAACAGACTTCCAGAGACTTGTTTGGAACGCACTCCGCCAGATCCCGCCGGGCCAGACGGCGACCTACGGAGCTCTCGCCGTGCACCTCGGCCGGCCGAACGCGGCGCGTGCCGTGGGGCTTGCTAATTCGCTCAACCCAATTGCGATCATCCAACCCTGCCATCGCGTGGTGGGCGCCAACGGCAAGCTCACCGGATACGCAGGCGGACTTGCCGTGAAAGAGTGGCTACTGCGGCATGAAGGTGTTTGCTAGCCTGTCAGTGCATGAGATTCCTAGCGCTCTTTTTGCTCGCTGCTGCTGCCTTCGCGCAGGATGCGGCCAACGGCAACCTGAAGCTCATTCCCACGCTCTGGACGCAGACTGCTCCCGAGTGGCGAGGCCTCTGTGAACAGGCCTACCATGTCGCCCGCGGCGCCTTCGACCGCGCGCTGAAAGACAAGCGATCCACCGCCGCGCTCGAACAGAAGGGCAACTTCTCGAAGCTTCCGCCGGCGATCGTGCTCGATATCGATGAGACCGTGCTCGACAACATCCCCGGTCAGGCGCGGCAAGTTCGCAACGGAACCGGCTTCGTGCTCGACACTTTCAACAAGTGGGTGATGGAAGCGAAAGCGGAACCGATCCCGGGCGCCGTGCAATTCTGCCAATACGCGGCTTCGAAGAAAGTACGCGTCTTCTTCGTCACCAACCGCGAAGCCTCGCAGGAAACTGCCACGCGCGGGAACCTCAAGCGCCATGGCTTCCCGCTCGCTGATGACGAAGACACTGTGCTCTGCCGCGGCGAGAAGCCGAACTGGACCTCGGACAAAGGCACGCGCCGCGCCGAGATCGCAACGAAGTATCGAATCCTGATGCTCGTCGGCGACGATCTCGGAGACTTCATGCCGGGCATACGCGTTTCTTACACGCGCCGGCTCGAACTCGCGCGGCCCTTCGCCGCCAACTGGGGCACCAAGTGGATCATCCTTCCCAACCCGAGCTACGGCTCGTGGGAACAAATGCTGCTCGAAGAGAAGAAGCCGCTCGTGAACTTCGTCGATACCAAGGAGTAGTTCACGGCAGCCCGAACACGAAGAGCGTAGCCCCAGCGCTCATCGCGACTCGTTGGCGGCCGTCTACCAGGAACGACATCGGGTTGGTTCGCATGTCGCCGCCCGATTGAAAGTCCCAGAGCGGCTTTCCTGTGCGTGCGTCGAGCGCGAAGAAGTTGCCTTCCACTGCGCCGCTGAACACCAATCCTCCGCCCGTGGCCATCACGCCGGACCACGGTGGCGTCTGCAACCGAAATTCCCACGCCATCTTTCCCGTGGCCGGATCGAGCGCGCGAATCGCGCCCCAAGCCTGATCCGGCGGCAGCGCGCGCTCACCTCCGCCCCCGAAGAACGTCAGCGGCTTGAACTCCGCCTCGCCCTTGAAATAGTGCGACGCCATCTCGCGCGCCGCCACATAAAACAGCTTCGTGGCCGGACTGTACGATGGGCTGAACCAATTCGTTCCACCGTGGAGGCTGGGCCAAACGAGCACGCCTTCTTCCGTTGGATCCGTACCCGGAATCACAATCGGCCGTCCGCGATCATCCAGCCCTTTCGCCCAGGTCTGCTTCACATAGGGCACGCCGTGGAGGAACTCGCCGGTTGCACGGTCAAGCACGTAGTAGAAGCCGTTGCGATTGGCCACCAGCACCGCTTTGCGCAAGCGCCCTCTCACCGTCACGTCTACCAACACGGGAATCTGCGTGGCATCCCAATCGTGCGTGTCATGCGGCGTGAACTGGAAATACCAACGGAGCTTTCCGGTATCGGCGTCAATGGCCAGGAGCGAACACGCGTAGAGGTTGTCTCCGGCTCGGGCGTCGCCGTTGAAATCAGGACCGGGATTACCCGTGCCCCAGTAGATCAAGTTCAGGTCAGGATCGTACGAGCCCGTGACCCACGTGGTGGCGGCGCCGTACTTCCACGATTCCCCCGCCCACGTTTCGCTGCCGGGCTCGCCCTTGGCGGGAACGGTCCAGAGGCGCCAGGAGTGTTGGCCGGTCTTGGCGTCGAACGCGTCGACGAATCCGCGAATCCCCGCTTCGCCTCCCGCGATGCCCACCATGATCTTGTCGCGGATGGCGAGCGGCGCGGCTGTGATCGAGTAGCCTTCTTTGTAGTCGGCCACTACGCTGTCCCAGCGAATCGCACCGGACTTCGTATCGAGCGCCACCAAGTGATTGTCGAGCGTGCCAACGTACACCTTGTCGCCGAGAATCGCTACGCCGCGATTCACCCGATAGAAGCCGATGGTCTTGAGGTCTGCCGGTAGCGGACGCTCCCAGCGCCACAACCGTCGTCCCGTGCGCGCGTCGAGCGCGGCCACGGTGCTCGGAGGTTCGGTGACGTAAAGGATCCCGTCGGCCGCGATCGGCGTCATCTGCACCAAGCCTGGATTCTTGGTCTGGTAGGTCCAGATGACTTTCAGTTGGGCGGCATTGGCCGGCGTGATCTCACGCAGCGGAGAATAGCGGTGCGCTGCGAAGTTGCCGGAGTACGTGAGCCAGTTGCCGCGTTCGAGATCGCCGGTTCTCAACTGCTCGAAGCTCACCTGCGCCATCAGCGGCAACGAGGCCAGCGCCAGCCAAATCATCAATCTAGTAATTGCCTCTCCGTGTGGGGCAGGCTTTAGCCTGCGCGGGACTTCAGTCCCGCCGTTTTTACCGGCTCTCACTGCCCACCCCGGAGTGAAACCAGATAGGCTACCAAGTTCTGCAATTCCTCTGTCGGTAAATCGGCGTATCCAGGCATCGGACTCTGCCCAGCTAAACGTTCCAACTTCGCCAACGCAGCTTTGCGGAACGAGTGAATGCGGCGCGTCCGGTCGAGAATCTGGATCGTGAACGTGTCCTCGGTGATGCGAATGCCTTCCACCGTTCGTCCGCCCGCGACGGCGCGCACCATCAAGAACCCGTCAGGAAAACTCGCCGCCGGCTTCAACAGCGACTCGCGCAAGTGCCTGGGCGACCGCTGCGCGCCAATCTCCGTCAGCTCCGGACCAAACGCATCGCCCTTCCCCCGCACGATATGGCACCCGCCGCAGCCGCGCGAAGCAAAGACGGCAGTTCCGCGAACCGCGTCGCCAGGTACGGGCTCCGGCGCCACCGTTCCGATCCCCCGAACGTAGCCAGCCACCTGCCCGAGTTCGCGTTCGCTGAACATCCAGCCGCGCGGCATTGCCGTTCCCGGAAGTCCGTCGCGGATCACCGCCAGCAAAGCGTCCGGTGTCGGCGCGCGCCGCAGCTTCGACAGTGCCGGACCACTCCCGCCAGCGCCCCCAATACCGTGACATGGAGCGCAGTGCGCATCGAACAGGCGCTTACCAATGGCGTTGTCATCCGCCAAGAGATCCAAGGCCAAAGTCGAAAGCAGCAAAGTCACGCAACGCATGCCGTGTCGGGTATCATACCTGAACCGATCTCCGGTGGATGCCCGATTGCCTTGGCAGCGGCTCCAAGTTACACTCGAGCCGAGGTGCAATGAGTTCCGGCCGTGTCCAGACACTCGCGTCTTTGGCGATGGCGTCCATCCTGATCGGGACTCTCGCGGTAGCGCTGGTCCGCGGGCGCACCAACGGCGAAACCGGGCGCACATGGGCAACGCTCCTCCACGGGAATTGGATCTCGGCCGCGTTTGGCGCCACGACGCTCGCCATGGTCTACTCGCTCGAGAGCCAAGCTGGGGGCAGCCTCATCTTCACTGCAATCACCGGCGTCGTGATCGCCGTGATTTGGCTTTTGCGGTTCGCCAGCCGGACGTGACCGCGCGTCTACTGCGGTGGCGAGACGCGGAACTCCACCGCGTTTGACTCCTTGCCGTCGGAGTTCATCACCTTGATCGCCACTCCGCCGGCTTTCGCGAACAGTTCCGGTGGAAGTTCCGCGGTCACCCAACCCGCATTGCCGAAGGCCGTGGTCAGCTTCTGACCGTTGGCGTAGACCGCCGAGCCAGGCGCGAATCCCGAGCCTTCCACCGAAATCGCCGACTTGCCGCCGGCCTGCATTTGAAACGGCGTCTTCTCGACGGTGCCCGGTGGCACCAGCTTGCTAATCGTGGGAGGTCCACTTGCAGCAGCAGGAGCAGCCGCCGGCTCCTGCGTGCCCCCACATCCAATCATCATCGCGGCGGAAACGACAACCAGAATGAAACGTGTCATATCGAAGTGCGAAGAGAATTAGCGTAACACGCAAGGAAGTGATAAAGTCTTCCTCTATGAGGATTGACCGTCGAAACTTTCTCCGCCTCGGCGCTGCTGGCACGGCCACGGGGCTGCTCGGCTATGCCGCTGCACAGTCGCAGCCACCTGCGGGAATCAAACTCGCCACCTTCTTCACTGACAAGCCGAATGAAGAGGACCTCACGCTGCTTCGCCATGCCGGCGTCGAAGCGGTCTCGATCTGGACTTCGATTGCCAACAACCGGCTCGATTGGATGACGTCGACGAAGAAGCGGCTGGAAGCCAACGGCGTCGCGATCTACAACATCGGCATCATGGACCTGCACTGCGATCCCACCATCGTGCTCGGGCTGCCGGGCGTCGACAAGAAGATCGAGCAGTACAAAGAGTACCTCACGAACCTCGGCAAGGCGGGCATTCACTACACCACCTACGCCCACATGTCGAACATCAAGGACCAACCGACGCCGGGCTTCTACGCCACTTCGGCGGGCACCACGCGCGGGCAGGCGCAGACGCGCGAGTTCGATGTGGCGGTGGCGCGCACGTTGAAGAACTCGTTCGATCGCGAATACTCGGCCGATCATGTCTGGAAGACCTTCACCAACTTCATCCAGGCCGTTGTTCCAGTGGCCGAGAAGGCTGGAGTCAAGATCGGCTTGCATCCCGACGATCCGCCGGTGTCGCCTCTCGGTGGCGTGGCGCGTTTGTTCACCAACTTCGCCGCCTACGAGCGCGCCTTCGACATCGCCAAGAGCCCGAACTTCGGCGTGTGTCTGTGCGTCGGCACTTGGGGCGAAGGCGGGAAGGGAATGGGCAAGACCCCGGTGGAAGCCGCAACCGAGTTTGGACGCCGCAAGAAGCTCTTCAAAGTACACTTCCGGAATGTGAGCTCTCCGCTGCCGAAGTTCCGCGAGACCTTCGTCGACAACGGCTACATGGATATGTACGAGGTGATGCGCGCGCTCAAGAAAGTGAACTTCGATGGAATCGTGATTCCCGATCACGTGCCCGGCACTGGCGGATATCCACAGGCGAACAACGCGTACACGCTCGGCTACATGAAGGCCCTACGCGATCGCGCCAATCGCGAGGCCTAGATAACTAGCAGCCGGTGGCGAAAGTCCCGTGGATCGCGCGGCGCGGGATCTGTGCCCGAAGGCGAGGCGCGAGAAGGAAGCGATGCCTGCCCATCTCGAGCGACGAGCAACGAAGCATGCGGGCACAAACCCCGGCCGCCCAGAGGTTGCGCCGGCATGGGGCCATCTGCTTCGTTGCGGCTCCTTCGAAATGGCCGCATTGCCTGCTTCGCCTCGCCGCGCATCTGGCCCCATGGCGCTTGCAACGCGGCCCACGCGACTTTAGCCACGGGCCGCTAAGGATCTGTCAGGACCTCATTCCGCTCCGAACCCGGCTAGCCGGTCACAACCAAACCAACGAAATTTCTCCTTCCGTATCAATGCGGCCCTCCCGGAAGCAATCCAATCTTCTTGACACCGCATGGGACACTGAAATCGTAAGGCGGCACGGACCCTCGCGTCCAGTGCCGCCTTTCGCATTTTTCGACCCAGAGGAGAACACCACCATGTCCGCCACCGCCGCGCAAAACGAAGCCAATCGCGCCAATGCACAAAAATCAACCGGACCGAAAACCGCCGAAGGCAAATCCGTCTCGTCGAGAAACGCAGTCACCCACGGGCTCTTCTCCGCCACTTTCGCCGTCGCCCCAGAGGACCGCGACGAGTTTGACATCCTCCTCGAACTCCAGCGCGACGAACTCCGGCCCCAGGGCATCAACGATGAACTCGTCTTCTCCAACCTTGTCCAGGCCGCCTGGAAAACCGAGAAAACCCGCCGCCTGGAGGCGGAAGCTCTGCTCGAACAAAACGAAGCCAAGCTCGACCGCTACACCCGCTACACCGCCCAATTCGAGCGCGCCTACTATCGCGCCCTGGCCGAACTCCGCAAGCTCCAGACCGAACGCGCCCTCCGGGAATCCGCCACCAAAACCGCCGAAACGCAACCCCCCGTCGCCGACCTCGCCACTCTGCGAAAACAAACCCAACCTCTGCCCGACCTCGCCAACGACGCCTTCTGCCGCCGCCTCACCGCCGAGTCCCGCTGGACCATGGCCAAGCTCAGCGCGCTCAAAGCCGGCATCGTGTTGCCGGATACGGAACTCCCCAATGCCGCTTGATCTCGGCTGTCGATTGGACTACTATCCTTCAGTTTCTTCGCCAGCCGCGAAGGTTTCAGCCCGCATGTGGGGCAGCTTCAGCCTGCGCGGGACCTCAGTCCCGCCATTTCTCGAATTTCTGGTCCCGAAACCAGGGCGTATCGCCAATCGGTACTATGCTGGATCCTATGAAGCTGGCAGGCCCGGCACTCCTCGCATCCGCACTGGGATTCAGCCAGAGCCTGAGCCTCCACGTCCGTGAGCCAGTCGCAGCCGTCAACTTCGCGGGCCACGCGGTAATCGCCTATGAATTGGACATTGCCAACAAAGGCACTTCTCCCGTCGAGTTGCGCAAGGTCCAAATCACTGGCGAGGCAGGCGCCGCGTTGCTCACCTACGACCGCGCGGCGCTCGCAAAGAATGCATTGCTCATCGCGCCGAAGCGGGGAAAACTCGATCGCCTCAACCCGGGCTCCCGCGCCGTGGTCTTCGTTTGGGTCGAAGCCGGCGGCCCGGTCCACTGGTTGACGAATCAGGTCTTCGTATCCGGAGTGGAATCACCCTTGACTGTCGTTTCGACGGTTGCATCCGAATCGGCGCGAGTCCTCGGTACGCCGCTCGACCCAGGAGATTGGTGGATCGCCAACGGACCATCTAACACCTCGGATCATCGCCGCGCGCAGGTGCGCAAAGACGGTGACCTGAACGCTCCGTTCGCGCAGCGTTACGCGATCGATTTCGGACTTATCTGCGATGGGCGATGGTTCCAGAACAAAGGCAAAGCGAATTCCGACTATTGCGGGTGGGGCAGCAAGGTGCTGGCGGTCGCGGCCGGACAAGTGGTCTCGACGCATGACGGCGTGCCGGAAAATTCACCCGGCTCGCTGGCCGTGAAGTTGGACAAGCAGACGCTGATGGGGAATCACGTGATCCTCGACATCGGCGGCGGACACTGGGCGCTCTATGCGCATCTGAAGCCTGGATCGTTGCTGGTGAAGGCGGGCGATCGCGTGGAAGCGGGCCAAGCGATCGGGCGCGTGGGAAACACGGGAAGTTCCGGCGCTCCTCATCTCCACTTTCATTTGTCGAAGGCCGGCAGCCCGGAAGACGTCATGACGGCGCAAACAGATCCGGTGCCTTATGTTTTTGCGAATTTCGCGCGCATCGGCGCCTATGGAACTTCCGGGTTCGCGAGCGCCGCTCCAGAACGTCAGGAGCGATGCCTTCCGGCGGCTGGCGCCGTGATTCGTTTCGAGTGACTGATCAGTAGTCTGACCGGAGCAGATCGAAGAAGATGCGGAGGCCCTTCTTGAACTCGTCCACAGGGATTCGCTCCTGATCGCTGTGCATGGTGCCAGCCGTTGCCAGGTCGAGGATCATCGGAGTCAATCCGTAGCCGAGCAGTCCGCGCTTGCGCAGTTTGACGGAGTCGGTCCCGTGCGGCACCAGGATCGGTGTCACAATCGCCTCCGGATGAAACCTCTTGATGGCGCGCTCGATGGCGGCGAACATCGGCGTGTCATATCGGCTCACGCCCGGATCGGCCGGACGGCTGATGAGTTCAATGGTCACCTTGGGATCGTTGATCCGCGCCCGCATCTCCGAAATGAACTCCTCCACGTTCGTGCCCGGAAGCAGGCGGCAGTCGATCGTCGCCTCGGCCACCGAGGGAATCACGTTGGTCTTGGGAGGATCGCCGACGCCGGCACGAAGCGTCGTGAGCGACATGGTGTTCTTCTGGATCGCGTTGGTGTACTTGTTCACGGCCATCTCGCCGCCCACATTGCGGCGCATCGTCTCCACCAGCGGGTTCGGCTTACCCTTGCCATCTGAGGCAAGCGCACGGCCCAGCGCCTGGATCAGCCGTTCGTTGGCATTGTCCGGGATCGGTTGCGAGCCATGCGCGGCGGTTCCTGTGGCGCGGATGCGCAGCCACACCACCACCTTCTCCGCGGCAGCGACGCCGAAGACGAGCTTGCCGGGAGCGAGGATCTCGCGAGTGCCGAAGCCGCCCTCGTCGAGAACGTACTCGGCATCGATCTCGCGCCAGTGATGGTCGGCCATCCATTCGATGCCCCATGTCCCGTTCGTTTCCTCGTCGCACGTGGTGAGCATCACGATGTCACGAGGAGGCGCCACACCGTGGCGCTTCATCAGGATCATCGACATCAAGTGCATGATCCCGATACCCTTCATGTCGAGCGCCCCGCGGCCCCAGATGAAGCCGTCTTTGACGATACCGGCAAATGGGTCGACGCTCCACATCTTGGCGTCCACGGGACCGACGTCGAAATGGTTGAGGAGCAGCACGGGACGCTTCGATCGGTCGCGCCCGGGGAGCCTGACGACAAGATTCGTCTTCCCGGCTTCCGGTTGACCCGAGAGGAGCTTCGGCTCGAGTCCGGCGGCCTTCAATTGTCGCTCGAAGAACATGGCGGCTTGGCGCGTGTCGGCGGGCGGATTCACCGATTGGATGCGCAGATACTGTTGCAACAGGCCGAGCGCTTCGTCTTCGGCTTTGGTCCAATCAGGCTCGGTAGCGCCGAATGCGGTCGCCGTGAGGGCGAGCAGGGCGAGCTTCATTTCTCCATCTCCGGTAGATTCGAGAGGGTCGCCGTGACACCGGCGATCCGATAGGCTTCGAGCAGAGCGCCCGCCGCGGGACCGTACTCCGGCGCCGCGCAAGTAGTGGCCTCGTCCATCTCGACCAGCATCCGGAACCGCTCCCGCAGCATGTCGCCGCGGAAAACGCCGCCGATCCAGGCCACGCGAACGGGCTCTCCTGTTTGAAACAATTGCCGCCGGACCGATCCCACGAAAGTAGCCAAGTGCTGCGCCGCTCCGTGGATGATCTCTCGAGCGGCCCCGTCGCCCTCGAGCGCCGCGTCGGAAACGATCGGAGCGAGCCGCGCCGCTTTCGAGCGAGGCCAGTCAGGCGTGTAGAAGCGGTGCAGCAGGTCGTTGGCACTCTCGGCGCTGGTGGCTTCGAGCAACCGGTGATGCAGTTGTGTCGCTGGACCCCAGCCTTCCTCCATTCGTAATGCCGCACGCAACGCTTGGCGTACGATGTCGAAGCCGCTGCCTTCATCGCCGAAGACGTAACCCCAGCCACCGGCACGCGCGGTCGTCCCCGCTCTGTTGCGGCCGAAGGTGAACGATCCGGTACCGGAGATGGCGATGATACCGGGACGTCCGCCGGTGGCGCCGGCGAGCGCGATCAGCCCGTCGTGCGTGACGAACAGATGTTCGAATGAGAACATCTGCTCGACCCATTTCTGCTTGTCTTCCGCTCCGCCACTGAATCCGAAGCATCCTGCATGAAACGAGCGATGTTCCGGCGCAAGTCCGGCTGCACTGCACGCCGCGGCGACCGCGCCTCCGATCGCACCGTGGAATCGGGTGATCGCTTCAGGACCGCTGATGTGATTGCAAGGTCCTCCGCGACCCATGCCGAGCACACGGCCCGCAGCGTCGCCGATCAATGCGGTGGTAGAGGATTGCCCCCCATCGACACCGAGAAACAGTTTTGCCTCAGTCGATGGCATACAAGCTCACATCATTGCGGCGGCCCACGAGCGATACACCCCAGTCCTGTTGGCGCGCCGCAACGTCTTTGGCGCCGAAGTCGTAGTCGGCAATCGAGAGGTGAGTGATGCCGCGCGACTTCAGCACTGCGGTGGCTTCGCGCCTCAGAGCGAGCGGCGCCGGGATCTCGATCTTCACTGGTTTGTCAATGGTCGTCTTGCGCCCGGAAGCATCTTCCCAGTCAAGCGCGAGCCGCACTTCCGATTGGTCATTGGACATTTCGAGCGACACGGTGTCCACCGCCACCGGTGGATCGAGGTCCATTTCAACATACATGCCGGGATGGATGCGTTCCCAACTGCTCCAACGCGTGACAGGACTGTTGTCGAAGGCCAACTGCACGTCCCAGGGTTGCGTCCAGGCGCGGAGACGCCAGGTGGGCGCCCTCGGAATCTCGCGGCCTCGGCGGAGCAGTCGCATTTCACAGACCGTGAAGTGATTCTCGCCAGTTGCCGTCTGGCGAACGCGAATGCGGCGCACAGGTTGGCCGGGCAAAGCGAAGGTGTTGGCGTCAGTGGGTTGGTACTCGGGAATCATCGGAGTCCAGAAGATGCCGCCGAGCACGGCGCCTTCGGCCGATTGGTAAGGCACTACGATGTCGCGCGTCGAGTAGGCTTCGGCTACCTGGTTCCAAGAGAGCACACGCGCGTTGGCTGGAGTGTACTGCTCGATCATCCGCGCGGTGACGTAGTTGGGCCACATGCGAGTGAGAAAGCCTTCTTCCGATTCGATGCGGAGGGCTTGCTTGTACCAGATGCGGTCGAGCCTCCACGCATAAGTGGCGCAATATGTTTTGAGGATGTCGGGCCACGAGAGCACGGCGTGCGCGAGCGTGACCGCGGCCAGCAGCGTGCGCCAGCGCTCGAGTGTCAGCGCAAGGGCCAAGGCGATAAATGGCACAGCGGGGATCAGAAACCGTGTTCCGATGTTGGTGGCGTAGACGGAGCCGAACACTGCAGCGGCGAGAACGAGCCGCGCGCCGTGGGGTTTTCGCAACGCAACCAGCGCCAGCGGCGTCAGTAGAAATAGAGGGCCGAGCAACCCGCATAGAACGTGTCCGCGCACGGTGAGCTCGAGAGGAATGTCCCAATAGCTGCGCAAGTTGTCGTAATTGCGCATATGAACGCGGTACTCTTCTTCGAACGAGACGTGGATGTAGGGGTTCCGAAAGATGCGATTGGCGAAGGGCGAGACTGGATTGTCGACGACGATGGCGTTCTTGATCATCCACGGCGCGATCCACAGCGAAGCAGCAAGCGCGACGCGCGGGAGCGCGCTCCAAGCCCGCCGGCGCACGAAGGCGGCCATGGCGTAAGGAAGCGCGAGGAACGCGGTGTACTTGATGGCGAACGCGAATCCGGCCAGGACGCCGATGGCTGTGACGAGCGCTGTGGTGCGCTTCTCGTCCCAGATGTGGACCAGGTAGAACAGGCCGAAGATGACTGCGGCTACTCCGAGATCTATGTAGGCGCTGGCTGCGTCAATGCCGATGACGGGGGTGACGAACACAATGAGCGCGGCTGCCATGCCTGCGTGAGGAAATCCGAAGCGGCGGCCGTAACAGAGCACACTCCAGGCGAGCGCGAACAGGAAAGAGAGGTGCGTCAGAGCCGCAGCGGAGCCCTTGCCGAAGGCCCACGCGAAAACGAACAGCATCTCTACGCCCTGCGAGAGATTCGCGTACATGTTGGTGGTGATGTGAGAGAATCCACGCTCGCGATAGTAGCGGCCGACAAGGCCCAGGTGATACGCGGTGCCATCCGGGCTCATCTCCGGCGCCATGGCGTGCGCGAAGCACAGCACGCCGAAGGCCGCAAACAGCGGAGCGCTCATCCAGACCAAGCTCTTGGGAAGCGGGGGCAGCGATTCGCCTTCGAACGGCGAGCGCCAAGCCGCGGCGATCGCCACCGCTCCGATGGCGACGAACATTCCCTTATAGAGCAGGTGCACCGAAGCGAGCGCAAAGATGATCCAGCTCAGACAGGCCGATCCAAGCAGGAATGCGAATGCGTACTCTTCCTGGCGAAACAGTGGCAAGCGTAGGCGCCTCAGCAGGAGCTTACCGAAGCTGAAAGAAGTGGCTGCCGTGAATGCCGCGCCGAAGAGGATGTAGACAGCCTGCGGCATTCAATCGCGGAAGCCCACGCGCGCCAAAGCCAGCCCGAGTTGCACCTTGTCTTCCGGCGCGATGAAGATCTTGTCGAGCTCTGCGCCGGCCATCGTATCTTCGCCGGCCACCAACCACTCGGCGGGCACCGCCTTTTCGAAATGCTGCATTCCGGCGGCCGGGTAAACCACCTTGTCGAGTTCGTGACCGTTCACGGTGTAGCGAATGGTCAGCGGCTTCACTTGGCCCATCACTTCGTCAGGAAGGTTGAAGTCCCAGACTAGGCGGAGCTTCGAGGTGGCGGGGACCAGGAAACGGAACAGGGGACGTTTGCCCGTCCAGCGCCATGACTCCGATTGCAGGGAATCGCCCACGTCGCGGAGCACATGCTCCATTGCGTGAGGGTCATTCATGGCGATGAAGTGCTTGAGGAAACGCGTGTCGGGTCCGCTGTAGGCGTTGCGCTGCATGGGCGGAGCGTAGGACTGGGGCTGCGACACGCATCCGCACAGGACGAGCAACGCAACCGCGCACGCGCGCTTCATTGCGACTTGTCCTTGGCGTAGCAGATCGGCTCGATGGGGCACTCGGCGCACTTGGGACTGCGCGCGGCGCAGATCCGGCGGCCATGATGGATGATCTGATGCGAAAACAGAATCCACCGGTCTTGTGGAACGATCTTCATCAGGTCTTTCTCGATCTTGCCGGGATCGGTTTCCTGGGTCAGGTCGAGCCGGGCAGCGATGCGCTGCACGTGCGTGTCGACCACGACGCCGCTGGCGATCCCGTAGGCGGTGCCGAGCACCACGTTCGCGGTCTTGCGCGCAGCGCCGGGAATGGTGAGCATCTCCTCCATGGTGCGGGGAATCTCGCCGTGGAATTCGCCGAGCACACGCTTGGCCGCGCCGATGATCGACTTCGCTTTGTTATTGAAGAACCCCGTGGACTTGATGTCTTGGCCCAGTTCTTCCGGACTCACGTTCGCGAAATCCTCGATCTCGGGGTACTTCGCGAACAGACCCGGTGTGACCATGTTCACGCGCTTGTCGGTACATTGCGCCGAGAGGATGGTGGCCACCAACAGTTGCCAGGCGTTGGAGTGGTTTAGCTCGCACGTGACGTTCGGGTACATCGCGTCGAGGTGCGCGAGGATCTGTTGGATGCGAGCGGCGCGTTCGCCGGCTGTTTTCGGACGAGCCGTTTTCGGGCGAGCCATGCCAGGAATGACCTAACATGATAACATTGGCTCGCTTTCCCACCTGGTCCATCTACCTTGCTGTCGCGTTGGCGGCACTGGTGTGCTTCGGCGCGGCCGTGCGTGCGCCGTTCCACTTCGATGACAAGGCCCTGCTGGTGGATCCGGCGATCACGTCACCCGAGGGTTGGCGCGGAGTGTGGCGTTGGGAGCAATCGCGGCCGCTGACGTGGTTCAGCTTCTGGGCGAACTACTGGGCCCATGGCCCGTGGCCAGCCGGGTTCCATGCGGTGAACCTGGCGCTGCATGCGATGAGTTCGATGCTGGTGCTCGCTTGCCTGCGGCGGGTGATCCCGTTTCAGTGCGCCTGGATCGCGGCGGGGATCTTCGCCATGCATCCGATTCAAACAGAAGCAGTGGTTTATGTTTTTGCTCGGAGCACGCTGCTGATGACGGCGCTTTGCCTCGTGTCGCTGTGGTTCTGGTTGCGCGGCCAGCACTGGATCGCCGCCGCATGGTTCGGGCTGGCCCTGCTCGCGAAAGAAGAGTGCGCGGCATTTCCGGTGTTCCTGGCGATGCTGCACATTTCGATTTCGCGCAACCGGAAGGAATGGGCGCCGATCGCGGCGATGCTCGCGCTGGCGTTGGCGGCTGTGGGGCGAGTTGCTTTCCTGACGGCGGCGATACCGGGATCGGGCGCTGGTCCGCAGGCGGGCATCACGCCGTTCGCCTACTTGCTGACGCAAGGCGGCGCGATTCTGCGCTACTTGCAGATGCTGACGATTCCGATCGGCATGACGGTAGACCCCGATTTGCCGGTGCTCGACAATTGGGTGGGCTTGTTGTGCTGGGCGACGTTGGTGGCGATGTGCGTGGCTGCGATCCAGGCTTTCGATCGGGCGCGCTCGGGGTTCTGGTTCCTGGCGGGGCTGGTGTTGCTGGCGCCCACGTCGTCGATTTTTCCGGCAGCGGATCTTGCGGCTGACCGGCGTGTGTATCTCCCGATGCTCGGCTTCGCCGCCACCGCGGCGATGCTGCTGGAAAAGACGAGCATGCGCTGGATGCTAGCGGCTGGCGCGGCTGTGCTGGCGGTGCTGAGCGTGGCGCGAACCTCCGTCTGGCTCAGCGAGGCATCGCTATGGGAAGACGCGATGCGTTGGGCGCCCGACAAGACACGTCCGAGGGTGCAGTTGGCGCGCGTGGTGCCTCCGGCGCAGGCGTATCAGATTTTGATCGAGCTCAAAAAAAACCAACCCGACGATCCAGTGGTGGCATCCGAATTAGGGACGATGTACCTCAGGGAAAACAAGCCGGGCGAGGCGCTGAAGGAGTTCGGTCAAGCGGTTGCGGCGGCTCCGAACGATGCGCTCGCATTGAACAACCGCGGCGTGGCTCTTCTGATGTTGGGCATGGTGGACTTCGCAAAAGCCGATTTCCGCCGGGCGCTCGAGATCCGGCCGTGCCTGTTCGACGCACGGCTCAATCTCGACAAAGCCGGCGAGCGCACCGCGATGCCGCCCGAGTGCCGGCTGACGGTGGAACAGGCTCGCCAGTGGAAGGAGCGTAACTGATGCATAGCTACGTGCTCCGTTGCCGGATGAAGGCGGCGCTCGGAATCGAAGACGCGTTTCGTGTGTTCGAGAATCCGAACAACCTGGCGCGCATCACGCCGCCATGGCTGAACTTTCGCATCGAAACGCCCGGCGTGGAAATGCGCGTGGGAACCGTGATCGACTACAAGATCGGCTGGCTCGGCCTCCCGATGCGATGGCGCACCATCATCACCGAGTACTCGCCGCCCTACCGCTTCGTCGATTGGCAAGCTCGCGGTCCGTACACGCTGTGGCACCATACGCATGGGTTCGAAGAAGTAGCCGGCGGCACGATCGTGTCAGACGAGGTACGCTACGTCCTGCCGATGGGCGCACTGGGGCGCTTGGCGCATACCGCGATGGTTCGGTATCAACTGCTGGGCATCTTCCGTTACCGGCAACGCAAATTGGGAGAAATGTTCGGAGGAACGCGGGAGTTGAGCGAGCCCGAGATCATCCCAGGCTCAGCGATATCCAAAGAGGATCTGGCAAACTACGGCCCCCACCAAGGCCATCGACCAGCCCCATACGAGCAGTTTGCGAAATAGCGCGGGGCGGTTTTCGGTGACAGGAGCGCAGGCAATGCAGATGGCTCCGATGGTGGAGAGAGGCGACACGTCCACCAGATGCGCGCCCACGTTGACCGAGTAGGCAATCATCAACGGATTGCCGCCGCCGAGCTTCGCCACGAGCCCGGGAATGGTGGGCAGGAACGCGGGCATCACCACGCCCGACGAACTCGAGTAGACGGAGATGATCCCGCAGATCAGCGCCATCACCGCCGGGATGTAGCCGGGCGAGCTTACCTTGGCGAGCATGCCGGTGAACAGGTCCATGCCGCCGGTTTTCTCCATCACGAAGATGAGCATGGTGACTCCGCACACGAGCAGAATGACGCTCCAGGGGATCTTCCTCACCGCGGCTTCCTCGTCAGAAGCGCGAAGCAGACTGAGCGCTGCCGCGGCAGTGAACGCGGTGAATCCCACATCGGTGCGTAACGCCACCACGCAAACCACCAGCGCCGCGATCATGGCGAGCGTGAGCCTTTGCCGCCGGTCGAGCGGCTCCGTAGCCATTGCGCCCGATTCAATGGCGGGCTCACGGAACAATCGCAATCCACCCAAGGCGAAGTAGCCCGCGAAGGCTACCAGCGATTGCGCGAGCAGCGTGTTCCAGAAGTTCTGCCACTCGGCGCCGTGAAGGCCGATGCGCTCCATGAGCTCGCGCGCGATCACGCCCGTGGGCGCAATGGGCGAAAAGGTTCCGGCGTTGGCTCCATTGGCCACCATCAGCGTCATGAGGAACGCGCCGATACCGGCTTCAGCGGCGACGGGCATCGCCACCGGAGCCAGCAATGCCGACGCCGCGATGCCACCAGGACCGATCGCGCCCAGCACCAGCGCCAGGAAGAAGAACACCACCGGGATCATCCCGCGATTGCCGCGCGCCAGCCACAGGCTGCGTTTGGCGAGCTTCTCGAGGGTCCCGTTTTCGGCGGCCATGCTGAACAGCAGCATCACGCCGGTGAGCGTCAGAAAGAGACTGGTGGGAAATCCCGCCGCGAGCGCCGCGGGCTTCATGCCGGCGGCCCAATGCCCGATCACGAATGCCGAAGCAATCGACAACACGCCGACGTGCACCGGCGCGAAACAACTCAGCACGATGGCCGCGACCAACGCGGCCAGAGACAGCGCGGCCGGACTCACGGCTCAGCGCTTCTTGAGGTCGATCTCGGCGCGGAGGAATTGCCAGTCAGGCACTTCGTAGGCGCGCATGCTGGTGTTCAGTGGTCCGGTGACTTCCTTCGCTTCGAACGAGAGCAGATCGGGGATCGTGACCGGAATGGAGCCTACCGTCTTCTGGCCATCTTTGGTCAGGACCGTGATGGTGCCCTTCACTTCCGCGATATCGGAAGCCGAATGATTGATCACCATCACCCGCACCCACGCCTTCTTCTTCTCTTCCACGATGCGGACGCCGGTGAGCTCGAGGCTCTTGGCAATGTTCACTTGCTCGCGGCCTTCGGCGCCTTTCACGGCAGGCTCGGAGGTTTCGGCGGCAGGGGCCGGCGCGGCCGGCGTCGCCACTCGGGCGGCATCGCGCTTACCGAGGAATCCGTACAGGAGCCAACCGAGGCCAAGCACCACGACCATCACTCCGAGCGTAACGAGCCAACCGGGAGGACCAGTGCGAACGGGAGGAGGCGCATACTGCGGAGGATACTGCTGCGGCGGCGGTGGATACTGCGGCTGCGCGTACTGAGGCGGATAGGGCTGCGGTGGATAGGGCTGTTGCGCGTACTGCTCATGCGGATACGGCGGCGGATATTGTTGCGGCGGATACGGAGCCTGTGCGTACTGCGGTGGAGGCCCTGGCGGTGGAGCCTGCTGCGGGGCCATCTGCAGCGGAGGCGGCGGAGCTTGCGGAGGCGGAGGCGCGGCCACCGGCGGATACTGTGGGTGGCCCTGCGGGGGGGGCGGAGGCTGTGGCGGCGGTGGAGCCGCTGCGGGGTGTTGGGTGGCCTTCAAACGGTCGGCGCAGCGGGGACAATCGGCGTAGGACGGCGGCACCTCGGCGCCACATTGCGGGCAGATCCAAGTGAACATGCTGTCATTCCAGCTTACCGCCTCGGCGGCAGGCATGACTCGCAGCCGCACCCGGAACCCCGAACCGGATGCAGAGTTTCCAATTGCAACGCGGTTTGACTTTTCGCCGCCGCTGTAATGGAATCAGAGGTGACAATTCCAGCGGATGAGGTGGTTTCGTGCGTTTTTCTCTTTTCGCGCTCCTCATCGCCGCCCCGTGTTTCGGCGCTCCGAGCGATGCTTTAGCCATTGTCAAATCGAAGTGTGAGTCCTGCCACAATCCGAAGAACGCGCTCGGCAAGCTCGATCTGACTACGCGCGAAGCGGCGTTGCGCGGCGGTGTGCGCGGACCGGCACTGGTGCCAGGAAAATCGGCGCAGAGCTTGCTGTACCAACTTGCCAGCCACCAACTGGAGCCCGCGATGCCAATGGGTGGCGAGCGATTGTCGCCGGCAGCGCTGCAGTCGCTCGCGGATTGGATCGATGCGGGTGCGGCATGGTCCGGCGAGTCCGGCGACGCGGTGTTCACGAAGGTGGTGAAGCCACTGCTCGAAGAGAAGTGCACGGGTTGTCACTTCAAGGGCTCAGGACGAAAGTCCGGCCTTGACCTCACGTCTCGCGAGGCACTGCTACAGGGTGGCGACCACGGCGCGGGGATTGTACCGGGTGATCCGGACGCGAGCCTGCTGATTCGGCGGTTGCGGCACGAGAAGAAGCCGGGGATGCCTTTCGACGGTCCGCAGCTCGAGCCCGCCGTCATTGCGTCAGTAGCCGAATGGGTACGGCTCGGAGCTCCGTTCGCGAGCGCGCTTCGGCAACCGGATCTTTCGAAGGTCCAGAAACGCATCGAGCACTGGGCGTGGAAGAAGCCGGTGCAATCGCCGATTCCCGCCGGGCAGCATCCCGTGGATGCGTTGCTCGCGCTCGAATGGAGCAAGCGCGGACTGAAGCCTTCACCCCAAGCCGATAAGCGAACCCTGCTACGGCGCCTCTATCTGGATCTCACCGGGCTTCCGCCCACGCTCGAAGAGTCGCGCGCTTTCGTGGCGGACAACTCACCGGGCGCGTACGAGCGCGTGGTGGATCAGTTGCTCGAGAGCAAGCGCTACGGCGAACGCTGGGGCCGCCACTGGATGGACGTTTGGCGCTACAGCGATTGGTACGGCCGCCGCATTCTCGACGATCAGCGCTTCAGCCACCGGCACGTTTGGCGCTGGCGCGATTGGATCGTGGAGGCAATGAACCAGGACAAGCCGTACGATCAAATGCTGCGCGAGATGCTCGCTGGAGACGAGATCGCGCCGAATGATCCGAACGTTCTGCGGGCCACTGGGTACCTGGTGCGCAGCTTCCACCGTTTCAATCGCAACGTCTGGCTGCAAGACACCATAGAACATATCGGGGCTGGAATGTTGGGAGTCACGGTGAAGTGTGCGCGCTGCCATGACCACAAGTACGATCCGTTGGCGCAGGAAGAATACTACCGCCTGCGCGCATTCTTCGAGCCCTATGACGTTCGGCTCGATCGCATGCCGGGGGATCCGGATACACATGACAATGGCTTGGCGCGCGTGTTCGATGCGAATCCGCGCAAGGGCGGCATTGAGCCGTACTTTCCCCCAATCTACAAAGACACGTTCCGGCTGATCCGCGGCGACGAGACGAATCCGGACAAGACGCCGCTGACGCCGGGTGTGCCGTCGACGATCGGCGGCACGGTGCCAGAGATCAAACCGGTGCGGCTCGGCACGGAAGCCTACATCCCTGACCTCAAGCCGCACGTCCGCACGGATTTGATCCGTACGGCGGAAGGCGCGGTGAAGAACGCGGAAACCGCGCTGGCTACCGCTCGCCGCATTGCCGAACAAGCCCGCGCCGATGCATCGCCTGAATGGAAAGCGGGCGAGAAACCGAAGGAGACGGTTTCCTACGTCAACGATATTTCGAAGATCTTCACCTTGCGATGCAGGGCTTGCCATGGCGGGTTCGGAGCCACGGTAGCCAAGAGCGGACTCTCGCTGGCCAGCGTGGACACGGCGCTGCGCGGCGGATGGAAACACGGACCGGCGATCATTCCGGGCAAACCTGCCGAGTCACCGCTGATCCAGTACGTAAAGGGCGAACTGACGCCGAGGATGCCGCAGGGAGGAGATCCCCTAGCGCGCGAAGACATCGACAAGCTCGAACGCTGGATCGCTGAGATGGCCGCACAAGATCCCAAGGAAGTGCTGCGCCAAGCCGAAGACCGGCTGGCGCTCGCAACCAAGCACCTCGAGACGGTGAAAGCTGCTCTGCCTTCGCTTCAAGCACGGCTCGACGCGGAAGCAGCGAAGTACGCGAAGCCCGCGGCGGCGAACCTTTCCGAACTCGAGAAGAAGGCCGCGGAGGCCGAGCGCCGCTACGCGACCGCGCAGGCGCAGGAGGCGATGCTCGAAGCGCAGCAAATGCTGGCGCAGAATGGCAAGTCCGCCGCGGCCAAGAGGAAGCTCGAGCAAGCAGCCAAAGCGCTTGACCAGGGTCTCGAAAAGTACACGCCACTTTTCGAAGTCAATCCCGAGATCAGCACCGGACGCCGGACTGCGTTCGCCCAGTGGATCACTTCGAAAGAGAATCCGCTCACCGCGCGTGTGGCGGTGAATCACATGTGGCTCCGTCACTTTGGCAAGCCGATTGTTCCCACGCCGGCGAACTTCGGTCGCAATGGCGTTCCGCCGCTGAATCAGCCGCTGCTCGATTGGCTGGCCGTGGAGTTGATGAAGTACGACTGGAGTACAAAGAAGCTGCATCGCCTGCTGGTGACGAGCAAGGCCTATCGCATGATCTCCTCTGGCGCGGAGATCAGTGACGCCAACACGAAGATCGACCCGGACAACAAGTATCTGTGGCGCATGAACTCGCATCGCATGGAGGCCGAGGCCGTGCGCGATTCCGTGCTCTACATGTCCGGACTGCTCGATGAGAGAATCGGTGGCGCAGACGTGGAGGAAGTGGAAGGGCTGAAGTCACGGCGGCGGAGCCTGTACATGCGGCACAGTCCCGAGAATCAGGTCGAGTTCCTGCGCCTGTTCGATCAGCCGAACCCGACCGAATGCTACATGCGCACCGAGAGCATCATTCCACAGCAGGCGCTGGCGGCATCGAACAGCACGCTGAGCCTCGAGGCGGCGCGAACGCTTGGCCGCAAGCTGGCGGACCGTTGGCTCGCCGATGACGAGTTCATTCGCAACTCGTTCGAACTGCTGACCGGCCAGCCGCCTTCAAAGGAAGAGATCGCCGAGAGCCGCAAGTTCCTGGCTGAGCAGACCGCTCTGTTGCGAGAACCGGCGCGGCTGACCAAATTCGCGGAGAAGCAAGAGGCCTCAGTTGCGCCATCGGCCGATCCGAAAACCCGCGCGCGTGAGGGCTTCATTCACGCGCTGCTCAACCACAACGAATTCCTCACGGTGAGATGATGAAACGCTTTCTTCCCCCTTGTGGCCGCCTGCCGCGGCGCAACTTTCTCGCCGACTGCGGCATGGGCTTCGCCGGACTCGCGATGGGCTCGATGCTCCGTGCCGACGCGCCATCTTGGAAGCCCACCGGCAAGCCGCACTTCACGCCCAAAGCCAAGAGCGTGATCTGGCTGTTCATGCAAGGCGGAACGAGTCACTTGGAATCATTCGATCCCAAGCCGGTGCTGAATCAGTATGCGGGCAAAACGATCGGCGAGACACCGTTCAAAGGTGTGCTCGATTCGCCGCTGGTGGCCAAGGGCGTGAGGCAGCCAGTTCCGGAAACGCGGAAGCTGATGCTCAATTTGCTTCCGCTCCAGATGACCTACAAGAAGTACGGCCAACTGGGCGTGGAGATGACCGACTGGTGGCCGCAAGTGGGCTCGGTGGCTGATCGGCTCGCGTTCGTGCGCTCGGTTTGGACCACAGACAACGACCATGGCGCGCAATACCAGTTCCACACGGGAAGACATTTCCTGGATGGATTGTTTCCGTCAGTGGGCGCCTACACGCACTACGGACTGGGCACGCTGAACGAGAATCTACCGCAGTTCGTGGTACTCGGCGAGCAGGTGGGCCCGTGTTGCGGAGGCAACGCGAGCACGGGAGCGGCGTGGCTCGGTCCGGAACATGCCGGAGTGGAATTGTCGCTCGATCCGCAGAATCCGCTGCCTTTCGCGGCGCCTTCGGGCGAGGTGTTCCGGGAAGAGCAGAAGAACGAGTTCGACTTCATCAATCGAATGAACCGCCTCACTTCGCTGCGGTACCCGAGCGATCCGGCGCTCGAGGCACGCATCAAGTCATACGAGCTCGCCTATCGCATGCAGACCACGGTGCCCGAGGTGTTCCGATTCAAGGAAGAGCCTGAGCACGTGCATCGAATGTACGGGATGGATCGCGAGGAGACGCGTAGCTTCGGCGAGCGCTGCATGGCTGCGCGCCGGCTGGTGGAGCGCGGCGTCCGCTTCGTGCAGGTGTATCACGGTGGCGGCCAAGCGAGCGAGTGGGACGCGCACTCGGAGTTGCAAAAGAACCACAGCCGGCTTTGCGCGCAAGTGGATCTGCCGATTGCCGGTCTGATCAAGGATTTGGATCAACGCGGATTGCTCGACGAGACCATCGTCGTCTGGGGTACGGAATTTGGCCGCACCCCGGGCGTGGAAGGCATGAAGGGCGGCCGTGATCATCACCCCTACGGCTTCACCGTGTGGATGGCCGGCGGGGGCTTGAAGCGCGGCATCGTCCACGGCGCAACCGACGAACTCGGATTCCACGCCGTGGAGAATCGCCACTACGTCACCGACATTCACGCCACCGTTCTTCATTTGCTGGGCCTCGATCCGCGAAAGCTCGATGTGCCCGGTCAACAGCGGCTCGATATCGACTACGGCCAGCCGATTCGCGAGATCATCGCGTAACGCTCCTCTGCCGCCCGGTCCCCCAGGATCGGGCGAATTGGACTAAAGTTGTAACTCTGACCAAAGATCTCCCGCGCCAACTCGGCCTGCTCGACGCCACCGTCATTGTCATCGGCACGATGATCGGGGTGGGTGTGTTTTTGGTACCGGCTCCAGTGGCGCGCTCGGTCCCCGATGGAACGGCAATACTCGCGCTGTGGATCGCCGCCGGGCTGGTCTCGTTCTTCGGTGCGCTTGCGTACGCCGAGTTGGGCGCGATGTTCCCGGCCTCGGGAGGACAGTACGTCTACTTGCGCGAAGCGTACGGTCCGCTGGCCGGGTTCCTGGCGGGCTGGGCGTTCTTTCTGGTGATTCAGTCTGGCGCGCTGGCAACGGTGTGCGTGGGAGGCAGCATGTACCTTTCGCGATTGCTGCCGGGCGTGCCGTACATCACATGGTGGGCTCCGCTGGTAATCATCGGCGTGCTGTCTTGGGTGAACTACATCGGCGTGCGCGCCAGTGCGCGCGTTCAGTTGGTGTTTACAGTGCTCAAGCTCTCGGGGCTGGCGCTCATCATCGTTTCCGCTTTCTCTGGAAGCCAGCCGCTCACTGCAACGTCCGCGAACTGGAATCCGACGATGTCGGCAACCGCGGCGGGGTTTCTGGGGGCATTCGTCGCGTATGACGGCTGGCACGTGATCGCGTTCGTCGCCGGAGAAGTGAAGGATCCCGAGCGGATTCTGCCGCGATCGCTGGCGATCGGCGTGGCGGTGGTGATGGCGGTGTACGTCTTGGCGAACGTCGCTTACCTCAGAATCCTGGGGCTCGCGGACTTGACTGCGACGCAGCAGCCAGCGGCCGAGTCAATGAGTCGCGTGTTCGGCCCGGGCGGCGCCACGCTCATCACGCTCACCATCGTGATGTCGGTGATCGGCGCGGCGAACGGATCCGTGCTCACCGCGCCACGGATCTACTTCGCTCAGGCGCGCGACGGCCTGTTTTTCCGGCGCATGGGCGACATTCATCCGCGGTTCCTGACGCCGCACGTTTCGATCGTGGTGCAGGGAGTATGGGCCTCTTTGCTGGCGCTCAGCGGATCCTACGAGACGTTGTTCTCATACACGATGTTCATCGCGTGGGCCGTACATGCGGCCACGATGCTTGGGTTGATTCTGTTGCGCTACCGGCGGCCCGACATTCCGCGGCCGTACAAAGTCTGGGGATACCCGATCGTGCCGGCGCTGTTCTGCGCGTTCGCGCTTTGGCTGTTGGTGAACACGTGGGTGGCGAAGCCGTGGTCGTCACTGATGGGGGCGCTGATTCTTGCCGCGGGCGTACCGATCTACTACGTGTGGCGCAAGAGGGCCGCATGAACCGGCGCCAGTTCCTCGCAGTGAGTGCGGTTGCGGCGCAAGCAAAACAGGAACCGTTCCGTCATCGCGGATACCTCGGCTGGATCACCGATCTGGCAACGCGTGAAGAGGCGCACGTCGCGTGGCCTTCGATGCGCCTCGACGCTGATCTTCTGGCGGATTATCGGCGGGGCTTCGACATGATGAAAGAGCTCGGGCTCGACGAACTCTGCGTGTGGGGGCTCTACGTTTCACGATCCTGGCCCGTTGACATTGCGAGTGCGGTTCCGCGCGATCGCGGCAAGCTGGTGGAGCGGCTGATCGCCGATGCGCACCGGCGTGGGATCCGAGTGCTCTCGGGCCTCGGCATCTATAGTTGGGGCTTCGATCAAATCCTGAAGGCGAATCCTAAGCTGAGCCGAGGGAATGCGAACGCGATGTGCGGCACGGAACCCGAGTCATGGGAATGGATGCGGCGCGTGATCGACTTCGTGTTCGAGCGGTTCCCGATTGACGGTGTGAGCATGCAGTCAGCCGATCAAGGCCGTTGCCCATGCGACCGCTGCAAGCGCATTCCCGAGATCGAGTATCACGCCGAACTGAACATCCGGTGCGCGGATTACGTCCGGTCGAAGTGGCCGAAGAAGACGATCGGCGTCAGCGGGTGGGGGATGCGATTCGAAGATCCAGCGAGTCTTCCGTCGCTCACGCGGCTCAGCTCGCGGATCGACTATTTGATCGACGTGCGGGATTCGAGCCGCCGCCGGAACCCTGAGCATCGCAAGCGAGTGATTGAGTCGTTGCAGTGCGATTTCGGCACGCTCGGCGGTCCACAGGTGGAGCCGCCGCAACACTACGCGCGCGACCGATGGTTCCTGCCGACACTGCGGCGCGTGGGCGAGCATCTCGGAGCGCTGCACGCGGATGGCGGAAGGGCGTGCGAGTGGTTCTATCACATCCTGGCGAATCCGGGCGATGAAGTGTCGACATGGCTCGCGGCGAAGATGCTGCGCGATCCGGCGACGCCATGGCGAAAGCATCTGACCGATTCGGTGGAGCGGGTGTTCGGAGCTTCGAAGACTTCCACGCGGGATGCGCTGAGTGAAGCACTGCTTGCGGCCGAGGACGCGTATTTCCGCCACATTCCGCCTCTCTGCGGAACGATTTCGATGGAGCCGCTGGTGTCAGATCACGCCGGCGAGCCGGTGTACCTGACCAAGCGATTGAACGCCGATCAGCGCCGGCAGTATTTCGACGACTTGACGCGAGTAGGCACGACGCTGCGCAAGCTCGTGCCGGACGTCAAGCAGAAGCGCAAAATGGAGTTCTGCGTTCGCGCGATCGACAACGTAGTGGCAACCAAGGTTTGATATGAAGCATCTCTACCGAACTCTCACCTGGCCCGAAGCCAAGCAGCGCGCCGAAGCCGGCGCGGTGATCGTGATCCCCGTGGCGGCGATCGAGCAGCACGGGTTCCATCTGCCGATCGATACCGACAATGTGTTGGTGGAGCATGTCACGGAGGAAGCCGCGCGGCGATCGGAGGGGTTGATTCTCACGGCGCCGATGATCCACTACGGGTTCAACGAGCACAATATGGGATTCCCGGGAACGATCACGGTGCGCGAGACGGTGTTCATCGATTTCATCTATGACGTAGCGCATTCGTTCGTGCGGCAAGGCTATGACCGCATCGTCTACGTGAACGGCCATGGTAGCAACCAGATGCTGTGCAACTTGGCCGCGCGGCGGATCGTGAATACAACGCAGGCGCTGTGCGCGTCAGTGGCGCATTGGTCGCTGGCCAAGTCCGCTGTGGACCGGCTGCGTGAATCCGAGTATCCGGGCGGCATGGCTCATGCGTGCGAATTCGAGACGGCGATGTACATGCACATCCGGCCGGAGTTGGTGGAGGCGGAGAAGATGGTCCTGCGCGAGACGCCTTCGAAGATCAACGAGTATCTTTTCGATGATTTGTTCGGCTCGGGTCCGGTGCACATGGTGAACCGGTGGAGCCGCGTTACGAAGACGGGTGTGGAGGGCGATCCGATGCTGGCGACGCCAGAGAAGGGTCGCGAGTTCAGTGAGTGCTCGATCGAGAATTTGGTCCGGTTCGCGCGGTTGTTTCGGGAGATGAAGACGGCGCCGGATGTGGATTTGAACTTTCAGCGGAGGACGAAATAGCACTGGCCAGCGAGCCGAGGGGCCACAGGCCCCTCAGCGGACCACAGGTCCGCCCTACAGCGGTTGATTCAGGATCTTGTCACTCGGCGTCTTGAGGCACTTGGCGATTTCGGTGTCCCAGGTCAACTGCTGCGCGGTATTCAGGCTATGGTTGGTATCGTCGTCGTACTTCTTCTGCACGGCCTTGCCACGGGTGAGGCGGTGCAGATCGAACGCGGTGGTGGCTTTGGTCTTGAGCGTAGCCGGGTTCGCCTCGAGCAGGCCATCGAGGTCGCGCGCCAACGCCCGGCCCACGAGGATCGCGAGATTGAAGTGGCCCTTCTCATGGCTGAGCAGAGTGTCGGTCTGAGTCGCCGACTTCTTCACCTTAGCGACCGGCTTCACGGTGAGCACGGCGGTGTCGTCGAGAGCCCACTTGCCATCCACCTTCTTGAAAGGCTTGTTCGAGAGGTCGTAGGTGAAATCAATGTGGGCGTCTTCGTCCTCGGTGAGCGAGTCCACAGGCGTGAAGTTGCTCCATGACAGGGAACTGGCGTTATCCGGCTTTACCGAGATCGGCATCAGGCGTTCCTCCTAGACAAATCGCGACGCAAGAAGGCGCAGGAGATCAGTCAGCCTTCTCGATTTTCGCGACCTTGAGCGTGTCTCCTTTGAGCTCGCCAGTGATCTTCACCTTGTGGCGGGTGTGGCTGTTGACGTCGCCCCCATCGAGCTTGAGCACCTTCTGATCGCCGTCAGTCACCAGCACCGCCTTGGCGCCGTTCTTGAGGCAGCTCTCGGTGCAATCGCGATTCTCGGCCTTGCCGGAGGCGTTGCCCACGCCGCAGGAGGAGTCGCTGATCCAGCCCTTGAACTCCGCGGCCGCCAGTGGAAGCGTACAGATGGTTGCCAGGATGAGTTTGCGCATGCCTTCATGGTAGCTCGCGTGATAGACTTCCAAAATCAATGAGGAATGGGAGGGCTATCGTGCTTCGAACGGTAATCCTATTGGCGGTGGTGTGCGCGTGGGCGCAAGCTCCGTCCGCAAGTGTCACGGGACGAATCAGCGACGCAACGGGAGCGGTGGTTCCCGGTGTGACTGTGAAAGTAGTGCATCGCGCCACCAACATCGCGCGTGAGGCGAAGTCGAATGGCCTGGGCGACTACACGGTGCCGTTGCTCAACCCGGGCAGCTATTCCCTCGAGGCCTCGATGGACGGCTTCCGCACGCACCGCGTGGCCGAGATTCCGCTCGAAGTGGACCAGTCGCTTCGGCTCGACATCGTACTGCAGCTGGCGTCGGCAGCGGAGACCGTCACGGTTACCGAATCGCTGCCAGCGCTGAATACGGAGAACGGCTCTCGCGGCGAAGTCACCAGCGCTCGAGAAATCAGCGAGTTGCCGCTCGACGGCCGCAACTTTTCCGACCTCGCCTACCTGACCGGAGGCGTGCTGCCCAAAGGCGACGGCGGCGATGGCGCTTACGCAACCAATGGCGCTCGCGCGGACAATTTCGGCTTCATGCTCGACGGCATGAACAATACGCAGCGGCGCAACACGGGCGCGATGATCACGCCGTCGCTCGAGAGCGTTCAGGAATTCAAGCTGATCTCGTCGGGCTTTTCGGCCGAGTACGGGCGCTACGCGGGCGGCATGTTGACGGTAGTGACCAAGAGCGGAACCAACAAGCTCCATGGCGCGTTCTACGAGTTCCTGCGCAATGACGCCTTCGATGCGCGCGGCTACTTCGACGTCTCGAAATCGAAACTGCGCAGAAACCAATTCGGCGCCACGCTCTCGGGCCCGGCGTACATCCCCAAGCTCTACGATGGGCGCAATCGCACGTTTTTCATGTTCACTTGGGATACGCTGCGGAACATCAACGGAAAGACGCAGCGCGGCATCGTGCCTCTGCCCGAGTACTTCCGCGGTGACTTCTCCAAAGCACTCGATGCCAATAGCAGACCGCTGCAGTTGATCGATCCGCTGGCGAGCAATGGGCCGTTTGCGCGGAACCAGATCCCGGTGAGCCGGTTCGATCCGGTGGCGCTCAAGATGGCCCAGTACTATCCGTCACCGAACCTGGCGGGACTGAACAACTTCATCTCGCAAGGCAACGCCACGAGCAACAACAACAACTTCGGCGTCAAAGTGGACCACCAGTTGACGGAAGCGGACAAGCTCACCTTTGGCGTCTTCTGGAAGCCGAGCAACAACTGGGATCCAGTGGCCGATAGCCGCTCGCCGTTTCCGCTGTTCGGCAGCGTGAACGACGTGCTCGACATTCTCTCGTATGTGAAGTACATGCGCGCGTTGCGTCCGAACCTCTACCTGGAGGCGGCGGCGAACTTCTCCCGCAAGACCAACAATCAGCGCTGGCCCTACAGTGGCGACAAAGACTGGGCTGCCGAGATCGGCTTCGTGGGGGGCATCACCAATCCGGTGGCACGCGGCCTGCCCGAGTTCAATCCGAGCGGCTACATGATTCTCGGCCCGGCGTACGATCTGCCGAAGATCTGGGTCTACAACAACTATCACTACACGGGCGCGTTGACGTGGATCCGTTCGCGGCACAGCCTGAAGATGGGCGGGGATTTTCTGCGCTATCAATATTTCTCCAAGCAGTTCGGCAGCACGCGCGGGCGGCTGACGTTTCTTGGCCGCAATACGCGCGAGCCGTTCGCCGATACTTTGCTCGGGTGGCCGAGCACGGCCGCACGGCAGTTGGATGGCGCCGGACCGTACCACTTGGTTTCGAACTACTCGTCGTTCGTGCAAGACGATTTCAAAGTGTCGAACCGTGTGACTTTGAACATGGGCGTGCGATACGAGCTGATGCTGCCGCCGCACGAGAAGTTCGACGCATGGTCAATGTTCATTCCGGACCTTGGGAAGCAGGTGATCGCCGGCAACGGAATCCTCAACGATTTCGACCAGCGCATTGCGTCGACAGGGCTGCAACAGTACATCCGGCTCGCTTCTGACGTCGGGCTCCCGAAGACGATCGTGAAGGCGCGTTACAACAACTTCGCGCCACGCTTCGGATTCGCCATTCGGCCGTTCGGGAACAAGACTGTGCTCCGCGGCGGATACGGGATCTTCTTCGGTACGAGTTCGCTCTACCGGCTGGATGAGTACAGCGCTACGTTCCCGTTCGCCATCAGCGAATCGTACTCGGCGGTGACGAACAATCCGAACGCGGTCACCGTGTCGAATGCGTTTCCGTCGTCGCGCCTGAGCGTGAGTGGCATCACCAGCACCACGGGCGGTCCGCAGAATCCGAAGGCGCAGTATCTGCAGTCGTACAACTTCACAGTGGAGCGCGAGTTCGGCGCTGGGACCGTACTCGAAGTGGGCTTTGCGGGATCGAAAGGCACGCATCTGCAGCGGCGGTACGACATCAATCAACCGGGCCGCGACCAGGCGCTGCGATCCACGCGGCCGTACGCGGGATTCTCGACGATCAACATCACGGCGGACTCGTCGAACTCGATCTATGACTCGGGCTCGGTGACGTTGCGGCGCCGGTTCAGCCGGCAGTTGTTCGCCCGCGCTTCGTACACGTATGCCAAATCGATCGACGAGAGCTCGAACACGGGCGGCGTGATCCAGTACAATTTCCCAACGGCGCAGGACTCGAGGAACCTGAAGGGGGAGCGCGGCCGGTCTGACTTCGACATCGGACACTCGCTGGCGATGAGTCTGATTTGGACTCCGAAGATCACGCGGCATTTCGCCTTGCGCGATTGGCAATTGTCGGGCTCCGGGAATCTGTACACGGGACCGCCCTTCACGCCGAAGGTGGCGAACTTCAACTACACCAACGGTGAGGCGAGCCGGCCGGACCGCATCGGGAAGGGCGACGTGGATGCGCCGTCAATCGACCGGTGGTTCGACAGGTCTGTGTTCCCGGTGGTGCCGCTGGGCGCGTATCGGTTCGGGAGTTCGGGGCGGAATATTCTCGATGGTCCTGGAACGGTGGCGATCAATGCGGGGCTGTCGAGGCGATTCCCGTTCGGCGAAGGCCGGTGGTTGCAGATCCGCGGCGAAGCGTTCAATCTGCCGAATCATCCGAACTTCAATCTGCCGGAGAATCGTGTGGACATCATCAGCGGCGGGTCGATCACGCGGGTGAAGGGGAACCGGAGCGTGCAGTTGGGCGTGCGGTTCGAGTTCTGATTACGGAGCGCAGATCCCTACGAGATCCTCGAGGTCCTTCGTCTACCAAGCGTGGATCCGTGACGCAGGTGAGCATCCGGAGCTTCACTTCGCCATCAAGATCGCTACTGATGGATAGTGGGACGCAGGCAGCGCTGCGCTAGAACCACGAAGAACTCGCCCAAGCCAGACGACGCTGACAAAACGGGACCAACTCACCGATGAGTTCCGGGCACTGATTCTCGGAGACAGATCAGACCGCGTTCACCCGCGCCGTCAACAACTCCCGCCGCTCGCCAGTCCGCTCCACCCGGAACCTGCCCGCTCCCAACTCTGCGTTGAGCGCCGCGGTGAGCGCCGGTTCCAGCGCTTTCCACGACTCCTCGCTGTTCGGCGCCAGCATCCGGTCATTCACGCTCACTTCGAACTCGCCCGGAAAACGAATCTTCCCGGCGAACTCGGGCTCCTGCTCGATCTTCCGCGCCGCTTCGCGCGCCGCGCCATACGCCTCGCGGATCAGCTCCGCTGCCGAACCCTCCGCGGCCGTTCGCCGCGAGTAGAGCAGACCCAACCGGCGCTTTCCTTGGTCCATGCTGTAATGCGCGTCATGCCCAATCAGCACCACCCCGGGGCCCGACGGCACATGTCGATAGTCGGCCACGTCCATCAGAAGCCCAGGCAGCGCCTTCGACTGAATCCAGCGATGGAAGACGGGAATGAAGTTGCCGAGGTCGAACCCCGCTGCAGTCTCGGCGAACAATTTGACTCGAAAATGTTGCACTGCGAAATCCTCCTACGCCAACACCGGCTGCGGCTGCGCCCGCATGCGCGCATAGCACGCGTGCGACGCTTCGATGAACAATTGCGCTTCTTCGATCAACTGATGGGCGCGTTCGGCGCTGACCGCCTGCGCCCGCCGCTCGTGCGCCTTCAGGTAATACTGCGCGAACTTCGCGCCCGTGAAGGGGTCGTGGAACAGTTGCGTGTCCACCAAATGGATCCGGAAATGATCGGCGATCACGTCGGGATCGTCCGCCAGCATCGGCAGCCGCTGCTTCAGCAGCGCGTGTGCGCCATGCGACATCGCCTCGTACGCCAGTCGCGCCGCTCGTCCGGCGTCGCCCGCCTCGAGCGCCAGTTGGGCCTCGAACGCCTCGCGCTCGCACGCCGTCAGCGCGAAGTCGATCGGATTCACCACCTCGCCCGCGCACTCGCCTACGCCGATGTCGCCGATCGTGTACTCACGCGCGTCGGCCCAATCGGTGTAGTAGCTCGCGTCCACGTCGTGCGCCGGCACAGCCATCAAGTCCTCGATCATCGTCTTGCAGGCAGCCTTGCCGATCCGCTTCACATAAGCCTGGAACGTTTCGCCGCCCTGGCGCTCCGCCAAGTATCGGCCCGTGATGCGATCCACCGTATCGGGGATGCGCTTGGAAGGCACGGCTCCGATGGCAAGCCCGTACGAGCCAGCGTTGTTCTCCCACTGCCCGCCGAGCACCACCTGGAAATGCGGCACCGTGTATCCGCCCTTGTTGCGGCTCACGCCGTAGAATCCCAGGTCGGCCGCATGGTGCTGGCCGCATGAGTTGAAGCATCCGCTCACCTTGATATGCAGCTTCCGGATCGCTTCGTCGAGCACGAACTCTTTCTCAGTCAGCCGCCGCCGGAGTTCGCCCGCCAAGCCGCGGCTTGACGAAATGCCGAGCTTGCAGGTGTCGGTGCCGGGGCAAGCGGTCAGATCGACTACGGTGCCGGCGCCGGACGTCGCCAACTCCACGGCGGCCAATTCCGCATAGAGCGCCGGCAGATCGGCCATGCTCACCCAGCGCAGCACGATGTTCTGCTCCACGGTGGAGCGCACGGTCTCCTTCACGTACTTTCGCGCCAAGTCTGCCACGACACGGAGCTGATCCGCGGTAAGGTCTCCCAGGGGCAGGGAAATGGTGACCGTGGTGTAGCCGGCTTGGCGCTGATGATAGACGTTGGTCTTGTACCACGCGTCGAAACCGGCTGGCCGCGTGGGCTGAATCTCGAGCAACCCCGAAGGCTTGAGCGGCTGCTCTTCGGCCTTGGCAACATCGGGGATGAAGTCGGTCCAGCGAGGATCTGGCTTCAGGATGGCGCGCTCTTCCTTCACCAGGCGTTTGAACTCGTCGAGCCCGAGCTTCGACACAAGAAACTTCACGCGCGCCGTGTTGCGATTCTTCTTCTCGCCCAGCCTGCCGAACACGCGGCACACGGCTTGCGCCAAGGGAAGCAACTCGCCTTCGGGTACGAACTCTTCAAAAAGGCGCGCCTGCTGGGGTACCGTGCCAAGGCCGCCGCCGACGTAGATTTCGAAGCCGCGCTGACCGTCTTTCACCACCGCGATCGCGCCGAGGTCATGCATCCGCACCAGTGCGCAAGCTTCGGTGCGGCACCCAGAGAAAGCGATCTTGAACTTGCGCCCAAAATCCTGGCAATCGGGATGTCCCAACAGGAAGTAGGTGAGCGCCTTGGCGTAGGGCGTCACGTCAAAGGTCTCGGTGCGGCACACACCGGCGATCGGGCAACCGGTCACGTTGCGAACACTGTTGCCGCAGGCCTCGCGGGTGGTGATGCCCACCGCCGCCAGCCTTCGCATCAGCGCGGGCGTGTCTTCGATATGCACGAAGTGGAGCTGCACGTCTTGCCGGGTGGTGATGTGCGCGATGCCGTCAGAGTATTCTTCGGCGAGCTCGGCCAGCACTTCGAGTTGCTCGGCATTCAGGCCCCCGAACGGGATCTTGATGCGCTGCATCCCGGGCGCGTCCCACAGAGTGTTCGGACCTTTGGTTCCGTCAGACGGAAACGCGAGCTTCTGCGCCGCTACGCCGTCATGCCGCTGGCCGTTGTCGTAACGCTGTCCGTAGGCGCCCCGGCGGAGCCGGGTTTCGGCGAAGACTTTGTCCTCCATCTTGCCCTGCTTCTTCATCAGGACTTCGCTCTCGTACACGTCGAGTTCCTGGGCTAGCGCGGGTGCGATGTTCCCGGCAAGCCGCTGTTTCCAGAGGGGATTCGATGCCTTCATTGGATACTCCCTAAACTATATCGGAAAAGGGGTGTTTGCCGCAACCGCCCCTCATGCCGGACCCAGTTTCTTCCCGAATTCCCGCTGCAGCAAGGTCAGGCTGAGCGCGCACTGGAAGAAGCCCACCACTACGGCCACAACCCACACATCGCCCAGAGCGAACGCCGGATCGCGAGCCAACCAGAGCGCGCCCACCGCGAACATCGACACGCGAATCACCGAAGCCGCTAGCGATGGCCACGTGTTCCCGATTGCCTGGAACATCGACGAACTGGTGGCGTTGACTCCGTAAGCGATGAAGCCCCAAGAAAGGATGCGAAGGTATTCGGTGCCGTTGGCGATCACGGGCGCCTCATGCGCGAACACGCGCACGAGCGACTCCGGCGAGACGTGACAGAACACGGTCATGATCGCCATTACTGCGGCGGCCATGATCGCGGCCACGCGGAATGTCTGCCGTACCCGGTCGGGCTTGCGAGCGCCGAAGTTCTGGCCCGCCAGTGGCGATGCGCCGAAGCTGATGGCCATCACCGGCAGGAATAACGATTGCATGAGGCGAACACCGACGCCGAACCCGGCCTGCGCGTCGGACCCCTTGTGGCGGATCAACCAATAGACGAACGCCGTGTAGACCGACATCATCACGAACTCGCCGCCCGCTGGCAGGCCGATGGCGAGCATACGCTTCCACACGTCGAACCGGGGCTTGGTCCACGCCGAGATGTCGATCTTGACGAAGCGCTCCATTCCTACGAAGAACGTAGCCAGCGCCACCACGCCGGCGCAGATGGCGATGAAGGTGGCGAGGCCGGCGCCCACGGTGCCGAGTGGCTTGCCTGTTCCCCAGCCTGCAATCAGGACCGGCGCCAGAATCGCATTCAACCCTACCGTGAGCGCTTGCACGATCATGCCCGGCTTCACGATTCCGGTGGCTCGCAGCGCCGAACCCATCGCGACGAAACCGAACTGCAGAGCGAATGACGGGATGAGCCACAGCAGGTAGCCTGCGGCTGCCTCTGAGGTGGCCTGGTCCGCACTGAGCCAACGGCAATACGGCACCCGCAGCAACATGCCCACGGCGAGCATCGCCAACCCGATCACGATGGAGAGCTGGCAGGACTGATCGAACACCGACTGCGCGTCGGCTTGGTCCTTGCGTCCCGCGGCTTGCGCGATGAGGCTGGTAGTGCCTACTCCTACCATCTGCGTCAGCGCCAGCACGATCATCATGAGGTTGCCGGCCAAGCCGACGCCCGCGATGGCCGCGCCGCCTATGTTCGAAACGAAGTACAGATCCACCAGGAAATACAGGGTCTGGAGCAGCATGCTGACCGCCAGGAACGACGACAGCCGCACCAGATGCTTGGGGATCGATCCATGGGTAAGATCTTGCATAGAAGGGCGGGGATCTCCCGATTCTAGCGCACGCTCTGTCGGATAAAATGAGACTCTGTGCCCACGTACTCGTTTCGAGACGCGCGCAATGTAGTCGTCGAGAGGGTGCTCGCTCTTCGAAAGTTGGAGACAGAGTCCGTTCGCCTCGGCGAAGCCGCCGGGCGTGTCTCGGCGCAGCCGGTCCAAGCCGACCGCGACTATCCACCGGTGGCGCGATCGATCCGCGACGGGTTCGCGGTGAGGGCGAGAGACCTTCCGGGAACGGTGGATGTGATTGGAGAAGTGCGGGCGGGCGATCGTTTTGATGGAGTGGTTGGGCCGGGGCAATGCGTCGAAATCATGACGGGCGCGCCGATGCCTCGTGGCGCGGATGCCGTGGTGATGGTGGAGCACACTCGTAGCGAGGCTGGCCGTATGACCACCGATCGCGCTCCCGCGGCGGGCGAGTTCATCAATCCGGCCGGCGCCGAAGCGCGACATGGCGAGACGATCCTGGAAGCTGGCACGCTTCTCGGTTTCGCGCAGATTGGGCTGCTGGCTACTGTTGGTAAGAGCATGGTCGAGGTTTATCGCCAGCCGCAGGTGGCGATCCTGGCGACGGGGGACGAAGTGGTCCCCGTGGATGCGACGCCGAGAGACAACCAGGTCCGCAACTGCAACGCCTGGACGGTGGCTGCTCAGGTGGCGCGCTGCGGTGGAATTCCGGTGGTGTTGCCGGTGGCGCGCGACGATGTCGACGAAACGCGGAGTCTCATTGGCAAGGGGCTCGAGCGCGACATGTTGCTTCTCACCGGAGGCGTGTCCGCGGGCAAGTATGACTTCGTCGAGCCCGTGCTTGCCGAGTACGGCGCCGAGTTCTACTTTGATCGCGTGCTGATTCAACCCGGGCAGCCGCTCGTGTTCGGCCGCGCCGCAGGCCAGTTCTTCTTCGGGCTTCCCGGCAATCCCGCTTCGGCGATGGTGACCTTCGAGGCTTTCGGTCGCGCTGCGGTAGAATTGCTTTCGGGTCGCGCGTCAAGCGAGTTGCGCTTGCCGCGGCTGCGGCTGACTTCCGATTTCCGGCACAAGACCGGGTTGACGCGTTTCCTCCCCGCGCGGGTCAACGAAGAGGGTACGGAAGTGACGCCGTTGCGCTGGCAAGGTTCCAGCGATGTTCCTGCGTTGGCGCGGGCCAATGCGTGGCTGGTGGTGGATGCGGACCGCGAGCAGTGGCAAGCGGGGGAACAGATCGGGGTGTTGTTTCAATGAGCGAATTGTCTCACTACGATGATGCGGGCGCTCCGCGCATGGTGGATGTGTCAGCCAAAGACGCCACCAAGCGCACGGCCAAGGCGCACGCCTTCGTGAAGATCCGCGCGGATGTGCTCGAGCAATTGCCTTCGAACCCGAAGGGGAATCCGCTCGAGATCGCGCGGATCGCTGGAATCATGGCGGCCAAACGGACGGCGGGGCTGATTCCGCTGTGCCACCCGTTGCCGCTGCAGCACATCGATGTGGAAGTGTCGGTGGAAGCTGGCGGGGTCCGGATCACGTCGCTCGCCACTACTACGGCGCAGACGGGGGTCGAGATGGAGGCCATGACGGCGGTGGCGATCGCGGCGCTTACGGTTTATGACATGACCAAGGCGCTCGATAAGGGGATCGAGATCACCGACGTGTACCTGCTCGAAAAGACCGGGGGCAAGAGCGGAGATTTTCGGCGATGAAGATTGCCGTTCTGACCATCAGCGACTCTTCGTACATGAAGATGCGTCGCGATGAGTCAGGACCGGCGGTGAAGCAGCGTCTCGAAAGCCGCGGGTGGGAGGTGCTCCCGGTGGAAGTGCTGCCCGATGAGCGCGCCATGATCGCGGCGAGGCTGCGCGAATTGGCTGACGGGGGCGGTGTGGACGCGGTGTTCACCACTGGAGGAACGGGTGCGGCGCTACGTGACGTGACGCCCGAGGCGACGAAGGATGTGATCGAGCGCGAGATGCCGGGGCTCGGTGAGCGCATGCGCGCCGAGGGACTGAAGCATACGCCGCTCGCGTCGCTTTCCCGGGCTACGGCGGGGCTGCGGGGGAAGGTGCTGGTGGTGAATCTGCCGGGGTCGCCGAAGGGCGCGGTGGAGTCGCTGGACGCGATTGTCGACTTGATACCACACATTGTGAAGCTGCTTCACGGTGAGACGAGTCATTGAATCCTGATGTAACCAGGCGGAGTCGGATGGCATCTGGAAGAATAGGTAAGGGTATGCTCACACGGCGCAAGATGTTGATTTCGGGGCTGTCGGCGGGTCTGCCGCTGTTCGGGCAAGAACAATCCGATAAGGCTGATTTTAAGGACACCACGTTCAACGTCATCGCGCCAGTGACCGTGATTGACCGCGACAACAATTACGTCAACGGCCTCGAATCCAGGGACTTCACACTGCTCGACAATGGGAAGCTGCAGGAGATCAAGGTCGACGTTTCGTTCATCCCGATTTCAATGGTGGTGGCTGTTCAGGCCAACTCGGTAGTAGAGCCGATGCTGCCCGCCATCAAGAAAATCGGACCTCTGCTCGAGAACCTCGTGATCGGAGAGCAGGGCGAGGCTGCGATCCTCAAGTTTGACCACCGCATTCAGGAAATCCAAAGCTTCACCAATGACGGGAAGCTCTTCACCAAGGCGCTGAATTCGATCAATCCTGGCAGCTCCACCAGCGCCATGATCGATACGGTATTCCAGGCTACGCGCATGCTGCGCAATCGGCCGAAGAATCATCGCCGGATCCTGCTGTTGATCTCTGAAACGCAGGACAAGGGCAGCGAGGGGCGCATTCGCGAGGCCATGCTTTCGGCCGAAGTCAATAACGTCATCATCTACTCGATCAATATCAACCGCGCAATCACGACCCTGCTCAAGAAGCCGGATATCCCCCGCCAGAGCAACATCCCGCCAGGGGCGCGTCCGCTGCCTCCAGGCGCGCCGATCACTCAAACCTCTGTCGATCAATTGACGGGCTACGGTAACGTGATTCCGGTTTTCCAGGAGATCTTTACGCAGGTCAAGTACGTGTTGGTGAAGAACCCGCTCGAGGTGTTCACCAAGTACACTGGCGGCCGAGAGTTCTCGTTCCTCAATCAGCGGACGCTCGAACAGGTGGTGTCGCAGATCGGCGAGGAACTCCACAGCCAGTATTTGCTTAGCTACCGTCCGAGCCAGGATGTGCGCGCTGCCGGCGGATGGCACTCGATCAAGGTGCAGGTGAACCGTCCGCACACGAAGGCTCGCACGCGGGATGGTTATTGGATGGCGGCGAAGTTCGACTGAAGCGGAATATCGGAATCATGGCATCCAGGGCGCTTGTCTCCGTCGAGGAATTCCTCAACGCTCGCTACGAAGGCATCGAGCCTGAATACTGGGATGGCTCGGTCATCGAGCGCGGTGCATCTGGCAAATCCCACTCTTCGGCAGTCAAGCGATTCCTCTATCTCGTCGAAGCCAATCCGCCTTCGTTATTTGCCTTTCCCGACCTGCGCCTGCGGCTCGGACAGAGCAGGTTCCTCGTACCGGACGTGAGCGTCTTCCACGTGGAGCCAGCTAGCGACGTTCCCGAGGATCCCCCATTCATCGTACTCGAGGTGCTCTCCCCAGACGACCGCCTGCTCGATGTGAAACGCAAGCTCGAGAAGTTCGTCGACTGGGGCGTCCCGCATGTTTGGTTGGTTGATCCGTTCGACCGGCAACTGTTTGTCCAGGACGCTGCGGGGTTCCGTCGCGTCTCTGCATTCGAACTGACTGAATGCGGGGTCCGCTTCACTCCTGATGCTGTCTTTGGCACGACCCGGTCGTAGTGCGCGGTTCGGCAGCGGGACTGGAAGTCCCGCCGCAGGCTGAAAGCCTGCCCCACAGCCCGCCGGGGCTGCAATCCTCGAGTGATTGTGCCCACAAGGGAAAGCGGGACTCAAGTCCCGCGCTGGCTGAAGCCCGCCCTACACGGAGGCCGGCGAAGAAACAGAAGCATGTTAGTAGAAAATCGGCTGCAGAGATGCTAGCCGGATCGCCCATTCTCGAGCAACCGCTGGATTAGCTGCCCCACGGCATCGAATCGACTCAACCGCACTCCCACCGCTCCCCCACCCGGATGAATCTCTACGAACTCGGGCGACGGCGCGAGTCCGAAGCGCCGGTACAACGCCGCTGCGATGAAGCGCTTCACGTCCTTGGGGCTCGCCTCGCGGGTATCCACGTGGACCTGGAAATAGTCTCCCTGCCCGGCCGCGTTCACACGAACGGCCACGGCATCGCGACCGAACGCTCGTTCGAGCATCGCCTCCGCTAGATCGATCAGCGCCAGTCCGCGAAAGAAGTTCGAGCCCGCCAACTCGTGGAACTCCGGCGGCTCGGCGGCATCGAGCGCCCCATCGTCGAGACCGCGGTTGAAATCGAACGGATTCGCGCCCACCGCCTCGAGCCAACGGTTCATCCGGTCGGCGCCGGTCACGCCAAGCTCCCATTTCAACTCGCCTTCCATCTCGTCGCGCGAAGGCAGCCGGGCTGGATCGATTTCGACGCAGCGGTCCCCGCGCTGCGAGTCGCGCACGCAGGCGATCCAGTCCTCAGGGTTGTGGATCAGGTAGAAGTTCTTCGCCACCTCGCCGAAAAGATACGCCACCATCGCTCGCAGCGGCACGCCCTCTTCCTCCACTACCGTGCCGGAAGCCAGCGTACGGCGCAGCACCGCATCGCGCCAGCCGGCAAACAGTGCCTCGATCGCGGCATCGGCGCGCTGTGCGGCGTCGGCCCGGCCCAGTTGCTCGACGTACCAATCGCGATTCGCCAGGGCTCGCTCCCGAAGCTCGGCCTGCTTGGCGAGCAACGGCAGCTTGCGCAACACGGAGGCGATCCAGGCACGATTGTCGCGATCCAGGCGGCCGTCGGAAACCAAGTCGTGTTCGATGCGCTGGAAGAAATCGACATCGAGGGGCTGCAGAACGAGGAGCGCCGCCAACTCCGCCGCCTTGCCGGTCATCTTGCGCGTCTCGCCGGTGGTGAGCGCCTTGCCCGGAGTCTCGGCGTACATTCCCCACGACCATCGCCACGCCGCGCGATCACGATCCACGGTGTAGGGGAACAGGATCTGGAAGCGATCGGTCGGGACCGGATAGGTCCCGATTACGCGGTAGTTCTCGCGCGGGTTTGATGAGATCAGCGTGCCCTTGCCCGCTTGGCCCATCTGTTCCGTGGCTTGGTCGAGCGAGCCAGCGCGCACGCCGGTCCCGTACTCGGCCTGGCACGCGAGATGCACCAACGTATCGGGCGCGAGACCGAGATGCCACAACGCGTTAATCGCGTTCTCGGTCGCGAGCGTCACCGCTGATGAGCTCGAGAAGCCGCCTTGTGGAATGTTGCCGGTGGAGACGAGGCGCAAGCCCCGGAACGTGTCGCGGCCCAGATAGCGCTGCACTTTCGCGCCTCCGTCGCCATTCTGCATAGTGCGCATCGACGCGATCGCATTCTTCACCAGCGCAAACGGCCGCCGCATGTTGCTGCTCACCCAAAGCGACGCGGGCGGAATCGGTACGCCTTTCGAGCGCCGCCGCTCGAGTTCTTCGTCACTGAAGTAGCCGAGTGAGAGCAGCAGATTCTCGCTCAGCTTGGTGCCGAACTGCTCGTACGAATTCAGGTCGAAAATGTTCTCGCCCGGATACATCACGTCACTGTCGGGCAGCGAGTTGATGCTCTCGCGATACTTGGGATTCGTGGGGAACAAGTGGACGCGCCGGTCCTCCGCGCCTTGCACCAGCACCACAACCTGCTCGTCCCCCGCGGGCGATCCGGCGCCGATCGGCATCTGCCACGCCGGACCGAAGAATCTCGCCATGTCGGGGTGCATGAATGCGATCCGCAAGCGCCCGCCGGAGATTCCGATGCCGATGGGCCGCTGCGGATCGAAGCCGAGCTTCTCTAGCGAAATCGCCGAGAGCACGTCGGCCAACTGCCTGGCGATCGATGCCACCTGCGCGCTCGGCCTGCCCGCCATCACTGCCTGTGCTGCCTCGTCAACTTCGAGTGCGGGGAACAACACACCGCGTGCCGCCGCTAAGCTCATCTCCACCGCGGCAAGATCGGCGGGCTGTGTCACGTCGGAGCAGAGCAGATCGTACTCGGGATCGGCGGGCCGCGTGGTGATGGTGCGAATCTCGCCACCTTCGGCCGCGATCGCTTCGATGACGTCTGTCAGGTAGAACTGCTGTTGCGCGTTGTCGTTCGATACCTCGCGCAGATGGCGGAACAGCGTTGCCGCACGGACCGCATAGAGCGGACAATTTCCCTCGGTGAGATTGAGCAGAGCCTGACGCGCCATCTCATCGGGCTCGGCCAGGATGTCGCGCTCTTCGATGATCCGCACTACGCGATAGGAGTCGTCGCGCAGCACGCGACCCTTTCCTCGATTGCGCGGCGGCTCGTAGACGGCGGAGAGGAACGTGAGGTCCGCTTCGCGCCCGGCGCGATGGGTCTCGTGCAATCGGAGAAAGATCGACGGCGGCACGATGCGGTCGCCCATCGTTACTACGAGCAGCGGATTCGCCTCTACCAGCCCCGGAACCGAGAAGGCCTCGAAGCTCGCGAACGCCGTTCCGCCAGCGGGATTGTCCGAGCGCACGTAAACGTTGTCATTGCCGAGCGCGGCCGACACTTCTTCGTGCCGATAGCCGACAAGGCAGATCACCGGTGAAGGACTGAAGCGCCGGAACGAATCGATGGAGTGCCGCGCCAACGGCACGCCCGAAACCGGCTGGATGCACTTGGGGCTCTGCCCGAAGCGCGTTCCCTTACCTGCCGCCAGAATCACCAGAACCGGCGTATCCGGCGAAATCCCTCCGTAGAGTGAAACCTTTTCGCGGTCAAGCACCTTGTCCGGCGACAGGGCAACCGCGTCCCTCAGAAAACCCAATCTACCTGCCTTTGAACCGTGGCGGCCGCTTCTCGAGGAAGTGGGCCACGCCCTCCTTGAAATCTTCCGACTGCAGGCTCTCTTTCATCTCCGTGAAAGCGAGCTCGAGCGACTGTCCCAGCGTCGAGCTCAGCCCTGCGTAAATTTGTCGCTTCATCACCATGGTAGACCGTGGGGAGACCGTGGCGGCAAGTTCGGCGGCGTAAGCCTGAACTGCGGCGGCGAAATCGGCTTCGGGCAGCACCTGATTGACGAGGCCAATGCGAAGGGCCTCCTCAGCGTCGAGCATGCGCGCGGTGAGCGTCAATTCGAGCGCGCGGGTCAGGCCTACGATGCGCGGGAGCAGCCATGCCATGCCGTATTCGGCGATCAACCCGCGGCGGGCGAAGATGGTGTTGAACTTCGCCGTGGCGGAGGCGATGCGGATGTCGCAGTAGAGCGCGATGATGAAGCCGAGGCCGACCGCCGGTCCATTGATGGCGGCGATGATCGGCTTGTTTACGGCGAGCATCCAGGCGTAGCGGCGGCGCTGGTCTTCGGTGAGCTCGGGCCAGTCGACTTCGCGCTTCTGATGTCCTGCGACTGGCGCTCCGGCTTGCGCGGCCGAGTTGAGCAGGCTCAAGTCCGCACCGGCGCAGAAGCCGCGACCGGCGCCCGTCACAACGATCGCGCGAACTGCGTCATCGAGCGCCGCGGCTCGGATGGCGGCGGTGAACTCGACTTCCATCACTGCGGTCCAGGCGTTGAGCTTGTCGGGTCGATTGAGGGTGATTGTGGCAACGCCGTTGTCAGTGGTGTATTGAATTTCTCGATAATTCATCGAAAGCTCCTTTGCAGGTCGGGCTTCAGCCAAGTCGGGGTCTGAGCCCGGCTTCGTTTTCGGCGGGCCGCTGATTCAGGCATCAAACTCGCTGCGCCGCTCGGAAGCGGGACTGAAGTCCCGCGCAGGCTGAAGCCTGCCCCACAAGCTGGGGCTGAATCTTCGCGGGTGGCGAAGAAACTGAAGGACAGTAGTAGAAGCATTCCCGTGAGTGGCGCCGACAGCGATCATTTCTTTCTGGCCTTCTCCCGAACATGCTCCGGCAACCCCGGCACCGGACGCAAGTGATTGAACTCCTCGGCGCACCTCATCCCGTGCCTCTGGCCCACGGCCGATGCCAGTTCCTCGACGAACGTACGCGCAAACGCCTGTCCATCCGCCCCAGGGCTCCGCACCTGCGCAAAGGCCCGATTCGCGGTCGTCATCTCGAGCGCCGCACTGACTTTGCGGTCCATCATGCCGCAGATATCCACCTGCTTCATCGTCGCGTTACCCTCTCCGCCTTCGCGCGCCCGGTACGGACGATATGGCACGAAGAAGTAATACTCGCGAGCCGCGAACCCCGGAAAGCCTTGGGCCGACATCTCCTGGAGGAACAAGCTCGACCCTCCGTACGGCGACTCCTCAGTCGCGCGGCCCGCGCGGTAGAGGTCATTGTCGTCCTGATAGTGGACATACCAATCGGGGAAGAACAGGATCTCGGGCTTGTAGAGGCGCGTCAACGCCATCACTTGATTGCGAATCTCGCTCGACGAAATGTAACCTAGCTCGCCGCTCTTGTGCCCGAGATTGATCACTTCCTTCACGCCCAGCCGCTTGGCTGCTCGTTCGCCTTCTTCGTTGTTGGCGATGCGAGTCTCCGCCGGACCGAGGCCGGCCGACAGCTTCTCTTCATTGCCGAGCACAGCGACGTACACAGCCCGACCCTCGCTCGCGAACTTGGCGAGCGTTCCGCCTGCGCCGAACACGCAGTCGCGCATGGAGGGCGTGATCACGAGCACCGGTCCTGGCTGCGCCCGGGCGCTAGCGGCCGCGAGCGCGCTCCAGAGCCCAAGGCGGAACGCCGCCTGCGGCACCCACGTGATTGAACTCTTCGCCGTACGCAAAGCCATGTTTCTTTCCGATCGTCTGGGCCATCTGCTGAACGAACTCGCGCACGTACTCGTCCACGCGCGCATCCTCAATGATGCCAAATCGGATCCGGGCCCAGGTGCGGTTGCGGTTGTACATCGTCTGAGCCGCCAGCAGCTTGCGTCCGATGAAGTCCGTCACGTCCACCGCGCGAAACGCCGCCTTCGCTTCTTCGCCACCCTCTCCTGCACGATAGGGGCGCCAAGCCGAATAGTAGAAGACCTCTGGCGCTCCGTATGGCTTGAATCCCATCCGTGTCAGCTCGTTCGCGAACGTGCCGCCGCCGCTGTAGCCCCACGCTTCTTCCGCGGTTCGGCCGAGCCAATACGCATCCGAATCATCTTGATAGTGCACGTACGGATCAGGCAGGAAAATGATGCGCGGACGTTTCCCGCGGATCATCCCGAAAAGCTGATTGCGCATCTCGGTGGAAGAGAGTTCTCCCAACTGTCCGCTGAGATGCCCCATTCGGACCACTTCACTCGTACCCACGTACTTTCCTGCCGCCTCGCCTTCAGTCACGTTGGTGAGCCGCGTCCAAGCAGGTGCGCGGCCCAGCGACATCTTGTCGTCATTGCCGAACTGCGCCACCGTGATCCGCCATCCTTCGCGGGCATAACGGGCGAGCGTGCCCCCGGCTCCGAAGATATAATCACCCGAGGAAGCCGTGACCACCAAGATGCTCCGCTCTTGCGACAATCCGAGCAATGGAAGCAGCAATGCCCATGCGAATCGCATTCGGGGTCAAGTCTATCACGCGGCGCTTGCCCTTCTGATCTTTGGCGGTTTCGCGCATGCGCAGAAGCTTCCCCTCGGCCGCATTCCGCCTGGCAAGACGTTCCTCATCATCCAAGCCCATCACGATGACCACACGTGGGAAGCCGCGTTCGGCGGCATGGCTGCGCGCCTCGTCGACGAAGGCTTCACCGGATATTTCGTCCGCACCACGAATGACGAAAAAGACGGTCCGCCGACGTGGGGTCGCAATGACCAGATCAACAACAAGGAATCGCACGACGCGGCGAGACACCTCGGTCTCAAAGACGTGATTAGCCTCAACTGGCGCAACGATCACATGGACTCCGTGCCGCTGCGCGAGGTCCGCGCCAACTACATTCTGCTGATCCGCAAGCTTCGCCCCGATATCGTCATGACGTTCGATCCATGGGGGCACTATGATCGCAACCCGGATCATCGCAAAGTGGCGCGCGCCGCGGGTGAAGCGACGTGGATGGCCGGACTCGCGAACGTCCATCCCGAGCATCTCGACGCGGGGCTGCAACCGCACCGCGTGCCTTACGTCTACTACTTCCAGCGCGCCGACTACGGTCGAGGCCACACGCCGAACGTTGCCATCGAGATCAATGCGGCGCAGGTGTCGCGCAAAGCCGCTGCGTGGTGGGCGCACCAAAATGTACGTGGCGGTGCGGGGCAGGCGCAGAACATCAAGAAGCAGTTGGCCGATCGCGGAATGACGATACCGGAGCTCGATGGCGTCTCTGACGAGAAGGCCACGGAGTTGCTAAACCGGTGGGAGATGGAGTGGGGTTCGCGCGAAGTGGGCAAACTCGCCGGGGTTCCGTTTGCTGAGAAAGCCTATTTTCGCGACGAGTGGGACCACTTGCCTGGACTCAAAGACTACCTCGCAAGCGAGGTTCGGGGGAAATGATTCCCTGGTTGATGCTGTTGCTCGCGCCCCGCGCGGTGGACATTCCGCCGGGCAAGACGGCGCTCGTGATTGAGCCGCATCATGATGACCACACCACCGACTACGGCATGGGCGGACTCATCGCCAAGATGGTGGATCGCGGCTACGACATTTGGTACGTGCGTGCGTCGAACGATGAGAAAGACGGAGCTTCGGGGTATCCGCACAATGACATGATCAACCTCGAGGAGTCAGAAGCCGCCGGGCGCATCCTCGGGATGAAGGGCGTTTACTCGCTCAACTGGCGGAACGACTACATGGACCCGACGCCGCTCCAGCAGCTTCGCGAGCAACTCATCTTTCTCATTCGCAAGCATCGCCCGGATGTCGTGCTCGGGCATGATCCGTGGGCGCACTATGACCGGAATCCCGATCACCGCAAGGTGGCGCGTGCGGCTGCCGAAGCCGTGTGGATGGCCGGGCTCGCGAACGTTCATCCGGAACACATCGACGCCGGGCTCGCGACGCATCGCGTGCCGTACCTGTTCTTGAAGGCGCGCGTCGACTACGGCCGTGGACACGAGGCCAATGCATTCGTGGAGCTGGACGAGAAGCAAGTGATGCGCAAGCGGAAGGCATACGTGGCGCATCGGAACGTGTATGCGAGTCCCGGCATGGCCGCTTCGGTTCGGAAGCAACTCGAAGCCGATGGGTTGGTGGTGGACGAGTTGCAAGGCAAGTCAGACCTCGACGCCGCAGTGCTGATCGACGAGTGGCACATGGACTGGGTCTCGCGCAAGCGCGGGCGCGAGTACGGAGTCCGGTATGCCGAGCCCTATTGGTTCCGCGATGAGTTCGACCACTTGCCTGGACTCAAAGACTACATCCGCGAAAACGAAGCCAAGAAATGACTCTACTGCTCGCCACCACGCTGCTGATTGTTACGGCCGATGCTACGGACTGGGTGCTCGCCGCAGGAGGCACGATCGCGTCGATGATCGACAAAGGCGCGAACGCGATTCTGATCCGCGTTACGAATGACGACAAGGACTCATGGAATCTCTCGCCCGAAGAGACCGCCTCTCGCGTGCGAAGTGAGAGTGAGCAGGCGGCGAAGATTCTCGGCGTGGGCAAGGTGATCCATCTCGGATACCGCGCGGGCGAGCTCGGCGGCATTTCGCCCACGGAGATTCGCGACCGCATCATGCTCTACGTGCGGCTGCACAAGCCGGACGTGATGTTCATCCCGAACCCCTACGCCGAGTATGTGGAAGTGCTCGACCGGCACTATACAGGTATGGCGGCCGAGGAGGCTCGCCGCATTGCGGCGCTCCCCAATCACCAGCCACCGCACGCGACTGCTGGCATCGCGCCGCATGTGACGCCGGAGCTCTACTATTACGCGCAGCCGTTCGATCCGCGGCGGCGCGAGGCGGAGTCGACTGCGACGTTTGCGCCGCAGCCGGTGGTGAGAGACATTGCGTCGACGTTCGACAAGAAGCTGCGCGCGGCTCAGGCGTTCGCCACTATCAACTATGCGACTGCGATGCGGATCAAGCAGCGACTCGAATCGACTGGACGCCGCTTGCCGCTACTCGACGATGTGAGTGCCTCGCCGGTGGCGGAGTTGACCGCGATCAACGTGCGGAAGCTCGCCGAGATCGCCGCCAAGGACTCGCAGTTCAAGCAGGCGGAGGAGTTCCACTATGCGGGCCGGGACTATCAGGTCCCCACGAGGATGCGGCGGAAGGAGTGAAGTCCCGCGCAGGCTGAAGCGGAAGGCAACTGATTCAGGCGGCTTTCGGAAGTCCGGGATCGGCGCTTGGGATGCCAGCTTTGAGCGCGCGGAGCTTGGCCATGGCCCCAGCGGGACTCGGCTTCGAGGCGGCGGCAGAAGGCTTCGTTCGCGAGGTCCGGCAGCGGCATTGCGGAGAAAGCGCTCGGCTTGGAGTTTGCAGAGTTCGGCCAAGGCGCGGCAGGCGCGCTCGAGCCCTCATAACGCGAATACTTCTCTATTCTCTCGGCGGCACGTCTCTCCCTTTCACGCGGCCTGGATGAGGTTCGCGAAGACGAGTTCTTCGTTGAAGCCTTGGGGCGGCGTTCGTGGCGGTCTTCGGAGAGCGGCGAAGGTTGCGGTGAAGATCCCGTGGGTGACGGCGTTCTTCGACGAGGCCGCCTTATCCTGTTCGGGTGCGAGCACCGGTGGAGTGCCGCGCGCCGGCGCGATTGGTCCCGGTTTTGCGGCCCGTAGTCATGGTCCAGGGATACCGCTGGCGGTCGAATCCTCTACACATTCGATTCTGGCAAGTGAATGCGATTGTTGGAGTCGGGAATTGTCCCATACGCGTGACTGTTCAGGGGCCCATCAGCGGGAGCGGGAAGGAAGGTGCTCGGCTGCGGCTTCGAGGGATTGTTGTTCGGCCTGGCTTAGGTTCGAGAAGAAGTCGAGGCCGGTGAGCCGTTCGACTTCGTCAACAGACACGGCGAAATCGTCGAGTGATTGAACGGAGATCTCTGCGTTCGGGACGATGGCAGCGTACATTCGCTTTTGTTCGCCTTGGATGGCGAGCCAGACCTTGAAGAAGTGAGTGGGGACGGCGACTTCGCCGGCGAATTCGGTGGGTGAGCCGGCGAGGATCGGCCCGGTGAAAACGTAGACCGCATCGGAATTGGCCGCTACGGCGCGCACGGAGTTCTCAATGCGACGCCAGATTCGTTGGTTGACCGAGGGCAGTTGAGGCGCAGTGTTCGAAAGCACGAACGTTGCTGCGATGGCGCCGGGGGAGAAGGCGAAGTCCTCGGCTGGGACGAGGTGGCCGCGGTTGAAGCCGCTGAGGCGGTAGTCAGCGTTGCGGGCCACGGGTCCGGAGAGCGTTGGGTCCGCGTGGAAGGAATGAGGGCGCTTGGCGTGGCCGCCGAGGGCGGAAGGAAGTAGTTCGTAGGCGGTCCATGAGGGCAGGCGAAGAGCGGAGTCATGGCAGAGGACGAAGTAGTGGTGGTCGGCGAATTCCGAGGAAGGCGAATCGCAGGCGGGGAGCCCGAAGCGGGAGGGCTGGGCGAGGAGGCTCTGCGCGGCGGCGAGAAGGAGGAGAGCAGCGAGTGGCGTCACATTGCATAGATCGGCGGAGCCGCGACATTTCTTTAGCCAATGTTTAAAACATTTCTCGACGGTTGCGGCGTGGCTACTGGGACGAGGTGGCTGCGGCTGAACCGGCGGAGGCGGTAGTCAACGTTGCGGGCGAAGGGGACGGAGACTGGCAGGCGAGGATGGAGGGAGAGTTCTTGAGCAAATGTTCAAAACATTTATTGACGGTTGCGGCGTGGCTACTGGGACGAGGTGGCTGCGGCTGAACCGGCTGAGGAGGTAGTCAACGTCGCGGGCGAAGGGGCCCTGAGAACGTACGGCGGACTCCGGGGATGGGGACGCGGCTCTAGAAACGCGGTGGCTGTTGCTGAACCGGCTGAGGCGGTAGTCAACGTCGCGGGCGAAGGGGCCCTGAGAACGTGCGGCGGATTCCGGGGATGGGGACGCGGCTCTAGAAACGCGGTGGCTGCGGCTGAACCGGCTGAGGCGGTAATCAACGTCGCGGGCGAAGGGGCCCTGAGAACGTACGGCGGATTCCGGGGATGGGGACGCGGCTCTAGAAACGAGGTGGCTGCGGCTGAACCGGCTGAGGCGGTAATCAACGTCGCGGGCGAAGGGGCCCTGAGAACGTACGGCGGATTCCGGGGATGGGGACGCGGCTCTAGAAACGAGGTGGCTGCGGCTGAACCGGCGGAGGCGGTAGTCAACGTCGCGGGCCAAGGGGCCGCAGAACGTACGGTCGAAGAGCGGGGACGAGACGGGCCGGTGGGAAGCCGGGCGATGCGGCCATGTCACCGGGAGGGAAGTCCCGTTGCCGCTACGCTCAGCCCCAGAATGCCACCAACAGCGCGCAAACTCCGAAGATAGCCCCGCGAGGAAGTGTGATGGCCTGCGGCCTCGAGATGTCGAGTTCCGGCCGATCCTCGTGCGGCGCGCGGCCGCTGGCGATCGACGAGACAATCGCTCCGGTGTTCGAGAGTGTTTGCTTGAGTCGCCCTTTGTAGAGCGCCAGCGCGATCGCCGCCACGCCTCCCACTACCGCATTGATCACGAAAACCGTGATGAAGGGCATCGCTCCCGTCATGGCCGCAGTGGCAGCCATGAGCTTTACATCTCCGCCGCCGAGCGCGCGCAGCGCGAACAACGGCACCGTGATCGCAAGCGCAACGCCAACACCCATGAGACCCGTGCTGACTCCGGACCATCCGAACCCAATCGCCTGCAGAACCAGCCCGGCCGCGAACGCTCCCACCGTGAGCCAGTTCGGGATCCGGCGCGAGTGAAGGTCCCACGCAGCCGATGCGATGGCGAAGACGGCGAGCAGTATCCGGAGAGCAGTGGTCACCGCGGCAGAGCCTTCTCAATGGCGGCTACCACTTCGGGCGAGTCCGGCTTGGTGGATGGACCGAAGCGGTCAATTACCCGACCGTCGCCATCGATCAGGAACTTGGTGAAGTTCCACATGATCATGCCGCCGTGGGCATTGTCTTTCTTGCCGGTGAGGTAGCCGTAGAGCGGAGCCTGATCGGAGCCGCGGACCCGGACCTTGGCGAACATCGGGAAGGTGACGCCATAAGTCCGCTTGCAGAACGCGGCGATCTCGCCATCGGAGCCGGGCTCCTGCCAAAGAAAATCGTTCGAGGGGAATCCCAGCACCACGAAGCCGCGATCTTTGTATTTGCGGTAGAGCGCTTCGAGCGCTTCGTACTGAGGCGTGAATCCGCACTTACTGGCTACGTTGACCACTAGCACGGTCTTGCCCTTGAACGAGGACAGAGCGACTGGCTTGGCGTCGATTCCATTCATCGTGAAGTCGTGTAGAGAGGCGGCTGTGGCATTCATGTTGACGACCGATAGGGTGAGCAAGGCAATCGCCAGGCGCATACCCTTAGGATGCCACTCGAGAGGAATGCGGTTCCAATCATTTGCGTCCGAGCAGGAGCATGGCGAGTCCGGGTAGCGCGATGGCGCCGAAGAACGCGAACAGGAAAGTCTCGCGTTGGGCCGAGAAGGCTCCGGCCGCGGCGTAGACTGCCGAGATCCCGAGATTCGAAAGCGCGGTGAGCGTGAAGAAGCGCGCGAATGGACGCTTGCCGAGTCCGGCGAAGAAGACAGAGGCTTCGGCGAGCACCGGGACGGCGCGGAAGACGACCACCATCCAATCTCCGAACCGGGCTTGCCCTTTTTCCAGACGCGCGAAGTCGTTCGGGGTGAGGAATCGCTCGGCGGGGAGTCGAGTGCCGAGCCAGTATCCGAGCAGGCAGCCCGCGGTCATGCCGAAGAAAGACGAAGCCAGCCCGCCCCAAAACCCCAGCAGCGCGGCGGCGGCGGTGCTAGCGATGCTCGAGGGCACGGGCAGGAGGAGGTCCGAGGCGAGCAAGGCTGCGATCGCCACGCCGAGCAGTGGTTTCGATACGCCGGAGGCGAAGAGGCGGGTGGCAAGATCTTCGATCGAGTGTTCCCAAATGAAGAACGGGACGAGGATTACCGCGAGGACAATGAGGAGGAGTTGCCAGAGGCGCACGGGGGTGAAGTACATGGTAGCTTGGTCGCGGCGGGGATGGGACGGGCAGTGTAGTACGGTGGTGCCGTTGTGTCCATAACTGCCGTTTTTTCATTGTGTTTCGAAGAGTTTTGGTGATACTCTGTGGGTGCACACACCGTATTGACGACCGGAGGATTGTTGAGTCTTGCTGTAGACGTTGCGGTCGCGCTGGCAGCGCTATTCTCGCTGCGGCGGCTGTTGTGGGTGTTGGCTTCCTGGCTGCCTCAGAGGCATTGCCAGGAAACGGGCAAAAGCCCTGCCTCGTTGATCGCCGTGGCGTTTCGCAATGAACGGACCCTGCTGCCCAGGCTGCTGGCGAGTCTCGATGCGTTGCGCTATGACCGGGAGCGTGTCGAGATCTGTCTGGTGGACGATGCGTCGACTGACGGCGGCCGCCAACTCGTCGAGCAGTGGGCCGTAGGCCGGAATCATGTGCGGCTCCTCGTGCTTCAGGAAAACGTGGGCAAGGCAGAGGCTCTCAATCGAGCCCTGCGGGCGGCGGCGCCGTGCGAAGTGGTGGTGGTCTATGACGCCGATCAGGCGCCTGCGCCGGATTCGCTCGAGCGGCTCGTGGGGCCGTTCTCCGATCCGCGTATCGAAGCGGTCTGCGGCTACAGGCGGCCCGTGATCGCGAAGCTCACTCCGGTTGCGGCCTATGCAAGCCTCGAGGCGTGGACCTACCAACTGGTCAACCTGGCGGCCAAGGATGCTTTGGGGCTCGATCCGCCCACCATGGGCGGCAACTGCGCCTACCGGCGGACCGCTCTCGACCGCATTGGCGGTTTTCCGCCGGGGGCATTCAGCGAAGACATTGAAGCATCGCTGCAACTATCCGCGAGCGGAGGCAAGACACGATTCGCCATGCACGCCGTGGCCGATCATGTGGTGGCGGACTCGTTCGAGCATTACGTCAATCAGCGGCTGCGGTGGAGCAGGGGACTGATGGCGTCGGCCCGGCACGTGCGCGGATTGGAAGCTGCCTTTGTGGCTGCGGGCTACTTGGATCGCGCGGTGTTGCTTGTGCTACTCGCATGCGTGATAGCGGGCCATGCGAGCGCGCTGTGGCTCGCCGTTTACGCCGTTCCGGCGGTGGCTGCCGTGGCTACCGCTTTGGCAAAGGCGCGCCCGGGGTTTCGCCTGGTAGCGATGTTGCTGACGACGCTCCCGCTGATGGTTGCCGCCGACGTCGCCGTGAGCGTGTTCGCCATGGTGCATCCACTGATCGGAGGCAAGCCTCGCTGGCTGTCTCCACCGATTGCACTGGAGCAACGAAATGACTCGTGAGGGGGCCAAACTGTCGGTGATTGTCGTGTCCGACTACGCGGCGGGCGAGGACAAGTCGTGGGACGACCTGCGGCGCGCCTTCCGAGCTTGGGCGGACCAGGAAGGCGGCCCCGCGGATGAGTTCCTGTTCGTGGAGTCGGCGAGATTCGGGGCAAGGTTCCGGCTGACGTGCTGGCACTCGTGCCCGGCATGAAGGTGCTCTACGTGGACGCCGAGTCCTCATATGAGTTGAAGAATCGGCGGTGGAAGCCGCCACCGGAGACTGGGTGGCGATCGTGGATGCCGACTGCATTCCAGGGCCTTCCTGGCTGCGCGTGCTGCGCGCCGACTTGGCGGCGAATCCGGAGGCGGCGGCCGTTAGTTCGCGGACGATGTACGCGGGACGATCATGGCTGGAGCGCATCTCGGGACTGCTTTCGCGCAGCTATCTCGACCCCGGCCGGCGCGGGTCCACGCGCTTCATCTCCGGCAACGCGGCGTGTTTTCGGCGCGAGGTTTACTTGCGGCATCCGCTGCCGGAAGGTCTCGGCGCGTTTGCGTCACGGATCCAATCGGAGGCGTTCTTGCGGGAAGGGGAGACGTTCCTGTTCGATCCGGAATTGCTGGTGATTCACGACTTCGAGGGGTGGGCCATGGAGCGCGACATCCGCCGCAATCATGGATTCTGCACGGTGATCACGCGCTTGCGCGATGCGCGGCTGCCTTACGCGGGCCTGATTCGGCTGGGTCCCGTCGCGATCCCGTTCATCGTGGCGGGGAAGACGATCGACAGCGTGCGCGATTGCCTGCGCTGTTTCGGCCAGTACGGCGTAAAGCTGTGGGAGCTGCCGCTCGCGCTGGCGATGGTGGTGGTAACGCACATGATGGAAGCTCCGGGGATGCTGGCGGCGTATCGCGGACGCGTGTTGGCGCGGACGGCCTACCGGTAGTCCCTACGATTCCTGCAGCATCGCCAGGAAGGATCGCGTGGCGCGATTCAGTCCCTTGCGCTTGGCGTGCAAGATCCCGAGTGGGCGCGACAGCCCGGGAGCCCGTAACGCTACCGTTCGCAGGCGGCCGCTGGCGACATCGGGCCGAAGAATCGGCTCTGGCAGGATGCTGACTCCGGCTCCGATCGAGACCGCTTCCTTCATGCTGTGGATATTGTCGAAGTGCCTGACTTGATTTACTTCGACGCCGGCTTCCTTCAAGTAACGCTTCACATCGCGGCTGACCGGTAGATCGTCATCGAAGCCGACATAATCGACGCCATCGAGGTCCTCTGGACCAACCTCGGTGCGCGATGCCAAGGGATGCTCGGGCGCTACCGCGAGCACCATGTGCTCCTTGCGCCAGGGGATGACGTTGAGGCCGCGGCGCGATTCCGGATAGCTGACGAGGCCGAGGTCGGCACGGTCGTCGAGCACGGCTTCGTAGACTCGCTCCGGGCGCAGATGCTCGATCTCGAGCTCGGCGCCGGGGAAGCGCACCGAGAACTGCTTCTCGAGCTCGTCGAGCTCGGACAGGCCCACCGAGTAAATCGAAGCCACCCGGCACACGCCTTCCACCTTGCCCTTGACGTTTTCGAGCTCGGTCTGAAACTGCTGGTAGAGCCGGACGGCCTCGCGGCAGAAGTCCTGGTACAGCCTACCGGAATGCGTCAATGTGAGCGGGCGCGTACTACGATCGACCAACTGCACTCCCAACTGGCGCTCCACTTCCTGGAGGTGTTGGCTGACGGCTGACTGGCTCAATCCATTGAGCTCCGCCCCCTTGCTAATACTACGGGAAGTGGCTACATCCCGGAAGAGTTGGAGGTGCTCGATGGTCACTTCCTCCACTATACTATAAGAAATGCGAATGTTCAAATCAAATTAAGTTTGAGTTTTCTAATGGAGGTGCTATACTAGCCTGCATCACTCCCCGTTCGAGGCTCCCGCCAAGGGTGTCCCTCGACGAGGAGCGGTGACGTTCAAGGAGATCCCGTGTCGCAACCGAAATACGACTTCGAAAACCCGATCGGGCTGCCCCCGGCGCAAGGTCTGTATGATCCGCGGCTCGAGCGTGACGCCTGCGGAATCGGCTTTGTGGCGAGCATCAAGGGCGAAGCCTCGCACGACATCATTACCAAGGGCATCCAGATTCTGATCAATCTGACGCATCGCGGCGCATGCGGCTGCGATCCGGACACGGGCGACGGCGCGGGCATCCTGATTCAGATTCCGCACGCGTTCTTCGTGCGCGAGTGCAAGAAGGAGAAGTTCTCGCTGCCCGAACCGGGCCAATACGGCATGGGCATCGTTTTCTTCCCGGTGGAGCGGCAACCGCGGTTGGCAGTGGAAGGCGTGCTGGAACGGATCGCGAGCGAAGAAGGATTGGAAGTGATCGGGTGGCGGGACACGCCGGTGGATGTGGACGCGATTGGCCGTGTGGCGCGCGCTTCGCAGCCCTACATCCAACAGGTGTTCGTGGCGGCGAAAGAACCGATGGAGCAGGATCAGCTCGAGCGCAAGCTGTACGTGATGCGCAAGCGAGCCGAACGGGAAATCGCGGCGTCAGACATCAAGGACAAAGAGTTCTTCTACGTTCCTTCGCTCTCGACGCGGACGCTGGTCTACAAAGGATTGCTGCTCTCGCACCAGATCGACAAGTTCTACCGCGAGTTGGCCGATCCGGAAGTGGTGAGCGCGATGTGCCTGGTGCACCAGCGTTTCTCCACCAACACGTTCCCCACATGGCAGTTGGCGCACCCGTTCCGCTACATCTGCCACAACGGTGAGATCAACACCATCAAGGGCAACGTCAACTGGATGAACGCGCGTGAGAAGATTCTCAAGTCGACGCTGTTCGGTGACGATCTGGCCAAGTGCATGCCGGTGGAAGTGCCGGGCGGCAGCGACTCATCGAATTTCGACAACGCCGTGGAGATGCTCACGCTCGGCGGGCGCGAGTTGCCGCACGTGATGGCGATGATGATTCCGGAAGCGTGGGATCACGACGTGACGATGCATCCGGACAAGAAGGCGTTCTACGAATATCACGCTTCGTTGATGGAGCCTTGGGATGGTCCGGCGGCGATCGCGTTCACTGACGGCCGTGTGATCGGCGCCACGCTGGACCGCAACGGGCTCCGCCCGGCGCGGTGGATGGTGACGCATGACGATCTGTTGATCATGGCGTCAGAAACCGGCGTTCTGCCAGTGACGCCCGAGAATGTTCGTTTCAAGGGGCGGCTGCAGCCCGGCAAGATGCTGCTGTGCGACCTGCGTGAGAAGCGCATCGTTCCCGACGAAGAGATCAAGGAACGGCTGTGGTCGCGGCAGCCGTATGCGCAGTGGTTGAAGCAGCAGCAGATCACGCTCGACCATTTGCCCGAGCCGCCACGGTGGCATCCCACTGACTTCGAGACGGTGCTGCAGCGGCAGCGCGCGTTCGGATACACCGACGAGGATCTGAAGACGATCCTGCTGCCGATGTGCGTGAAGGGAGAAGAGCCGATCGGTTCGATGGGCACCGACACGCCGCTGGCTTGTCTGTCAGAACGCCCGCAGCCGTTGTTCCACTACTTCAAGCAGTTGTTCGCGCAGGTGACGAATCCGGCGATTGACCCGATTCGCGAGGAACTGGTGATGTCGCTTTGTTCCTACATCGGAACTGAGCGCAACATTCTGGAAGAGACGCCCGAGCACTGCCACACGCTCAAGCTGCCGCATCCGATTCTCACCAACTACGATCTCGAAAAGCTGCGGCGCATGTCGCAGGGCGACTTCCTGGCCACCACGCTCAACACGATGTTCCGCGCCGATGGCGGCGAGAAGGAGTTGGAGCGCTCGATCGACGCGCTGTGCCGGCGCGCCTCGTGGGCCATCAAGTCGGGTTACACCGTGCTGATCCTCTCCGATCGCGGTGTGGACGAGGACTACGCTCCCATTCCGAGCTTGCTGGCGCTTTCAGCAGTACATCATCATTTGATCCGCGAAGGTACGCGGACGCAGGTGGCTCTCATCGTCGAATCCGGCGAGCCGCGCGAAGTGCATCACTTCTCCCTGCTGATCGGCTACGGGGCGAGCGCGGTGAATCCGTATCTCGCCATCGAAACGCTGGAAGACATGCACCGGCAAGGGCTGCTGCCGAAGGACATGACCTTCGATACGGCGCTGAAGAACTTCAAGAAGGGCCTGCAGAAGGGGCTGCTGAAGGTGTTTTCGAAGATGGGCATCTCGACGCTGCAGAGCTATCGCGGCGCGCAGGTGTTCGAAACGATCGGCATCAACCGGAAGCTGGTCGACAAGTATTTCACGGGCACTTCCACGCGCATCGAAGGCGTGGGGCTCGATGTGCTGGCCGAAGAGGCACGGCGCAAGCACGAACTCGCGTTCCAGCGCGTGACCGAGGCCGACACGGTGCTTCCGGTTGGCGGCAACTATCAATACCGGATCCGGGGCGAGCACCACCTGCTCAATCCGCTGACGATCTCGAAGCTGCAGCATGCGGTGCGGTCCTCGACGGAACCGAGCGATCAGGGTTTCAAGACGTTCCAGGAGTACACGCGGGCGATTGACGACCAGTCAAAGCAGATGAGCACGCTGCGCGGACTGATGGACTTCAAGTTCGCCAAGAGTCCGATTCCGATCGATGACGTGGAGCCGGCCAAGGAGATCGTGCGGCGCTTCGCCACGGGCGCGATGTCGTTCGGCTCGATCTCGAAAGAGACGCACGAGACCCTGGCGATCGCGATGAACCGCATCGGTGCACGCTCGAACACAGGCGAGGGCGGGGAAGACGAGGAGCGGTTCCAGCGAGACCCCAACGGCGATTGGCGCCGGAGCTCGATCAAACAGGTGGCTTCGGGAAGGTTCGGCGTCACCATCAACTACCTGGTGAACTCCGACGAGCTGCAGATCAAGGTGGCGCAAGGGGCTAAGCCCGGTGAGGGCGGCCAGTTGCCGGGCCACAAGGTGGACGAAACGATCGCGCGGGTGCGGCATTCGATTCCGGGCGTAGGCTTGATTTCGCCTCCGCCGCACCATGACATCTACTCGATCGAAGATCTGGCGCAGTTGATCTTCGATCTCAAGAACGCGAATCCGCGGGCGCGCATTTCCGTAAAGCTGGTCTCCGAGGTTGGCGTCGGCATCGTGGCCGCGGGCGTTGCCAAGGCGCATGCCGACGTCGTGCTGATCTCGGGCGACTCCGGCGGTACGGGCGCTTCGCCGATCACTTCGATCAAACATGCCGGCGTACCGTGGGAACTCGGCTTGGCCGAGACACAGCAAGTGCTGGTGATGAACGATCTGCGCAGCCGCATTATCGTGCAGACCGACGGCAAGCTGTGCACGGGCCGAGACGTGGCGATTGCCGCGCTGCTCGGCGCCGAGGAGTTCGGCTTCTCGACTGCGCCGCTGATTACGCTCGGCTGCATCATGATGCGCAAATGCCACTTGAACACGTGCCCGGTGGGAATCGCGACGCAGGATCCGCGGCTCCGCGCCAAGTTCGATGGCACGCCCGAGCACGCGATCAACTTCTTCTTCTACATCGCTGAAGAAGTGCGGCAGATCATGGCCAAGCTCGGCTTCCGGAAGCTGGAAGACATGGTGGGCCGCGTGGACAAGCTCGAAATGCGGCAGGTGAAGGATCACTGGAAGGCCAAGGGGCTCGATTTCACCGATCTGTTCGAGAATCCGCAAGTTCCCAAGCGCGTGGGCCGGCGCTGCATGATCGCGCAGGATCACGGGCTCGAACAGGCGCTCGATCACAAGCTGATGGATCTGGCGAAAGACGCGATCGACAACGGCACCAAGGTGGAGTTCAAGCTGCCGGTGCGTAACGTGCATCGAACCGTGGGCACCATGCTCAGCGGCGAGATCGCGAAGAAGTACGGCTCGGCGGGGCTGCCGGAAGATACGATCCGGTTCCACCTCACGGGCTCGGCGGGCCAGAGCTTCGGGGCCTTCTTGGCTCCGGGCGTGACGCTCGAACTCGAAGGCGACGCCAACGATTACGCGGGCAAGGGACTCTCCGGCGGAAAGGTGATCGTCTATCCGCCGCAGGGCTCGAACTTCGTGGCCGAGGAAAACATCATCGTCGGCAACGTGGCTCTCTACGGGGCCACGGGCGGCGAAGCCTACTTCAACGGAATGGGCGGCGAGCGGTTCGCGGTTCGCAACTCCGGCGCCACGGCGGTGGTGGAAAGCGTGGGCGACCACGGCTGCGAGTACATGACCAAAGGGCTGGTGGTGGTGTTGGGTCCTACGGGACGCAATTTCGCGGCGGGCATGTCGGGCGGTATCGCCTACGTGCTCGATGAGACGGGCTCGTTCGTGAAGACGCAAGTGAATCCCGCTGGCGTGGATCTCGAACCGGTGATGGACACGGCCGACATCGACCTGATCAAGCGGCTGGTGCAGAACCACGTGAAGTACACGCGATCGCCGCGTGGAGAATGGATCCTCGACAACTGGTCCCGCATGGTGGCCAAGTTCGTGAAGGTGTTCCCGCGCGAGTACAAGCGCGTGCTGGGGATTCCGGCCAAAGCGGCGGATGCTCCGAAAGCTGCGCCTCCGGCCAAGGCGGGTGAGCGGCCGATGGTCCACGGCGACTGAGGAATCGAATGGGTCTATTGAGGAACTCGAATGGGTAAAGACACGGGCTTTCTGGAATACACGCGCGAGCTGCCGACGAGGCGTCCGGTGGTGGAGCGCGTCAATGACTACTTCGAGATCTACCAGCCGTTCGCCGAAGCGAAGGTGCAAGAACAGGGCGCGCGGTGTATGGACTGCGGCGTTCCTTTCTGCCACACCGGTTGTCCGCTGAACAACATCATTCCCGACTGGAATGACTTCGTTTTCCGCGGGCGTTGGCGCGATGCGGTGCGCGTGCTGCACGCGACCAACAACTTCCCCGAGTTCACCGGGCGCATCTGCCCGGCGCCGTGCGAAGCGGCTTGCGTGCTCGGGATCAACGAGCCTCCGGTGGCGATCAAGCTCATCGAGCGCACGATCATCGACCACGCGTTCGAAGCCGGGTGGATCGTGCCGGAGCCGCCAGAGAAGCGGACGGGCCGGAAGGTGGCGGTGGTGGGTTCGGGTCCGGCGGGGATGGCGGCGGCGCAGCAGTTGAATCGCGCCGGGCACTGGGTGACGGTGTTCGAGAAGGCCGATCGCATCGGCGGGTTGCTCCGCTACGGCATTCCGGATTTCAAGATGGAGAAGCACCACATTGACCGGCGGGTGCAGCAGATGCAGGACGAGGGCGTGTCATTCCGAGTGAACGCGCATGTGGGTGTGAATGTCGCGATCGACCAACTGCGGACCGAGTTCGACGCGGTGCTGTTGACGGGCGGGGCAGAGGCTCCGCGCGATATCAACGTTCCGGGGCGCGAGTTGAAGGGCATCCACTTCGCGATGGATTTCCTGCCGCAGCAGAACAAGCGCGTGGCGGGCGATGTGCTCGAAGGCGTCGATGAGATTTGGGCGACCGGTAAGAAAGTAATCATCATTGGCGGCGGCGACACGGGCGCCGATTGCCTCGGCACGTCGCACCGGCACAAGGCGGCGGCGATCAAGCAATTCGAGATCATGCCGCAGCCTCCGCCCGATCGCGCGAGTTCGACGCCGTGGCCGCTGTGGCCGTTGATGTTGCGCCAGGAAAGTTCGCACGAAGAAGGCGGCGACCGGCATTGGGCGATCCAGACTGCGAAGTTCACCGGCGACGGCAAGGGCAACGTGAAAGCGCTGCATACGGTGAAGGTGGGCCCGCCGCCGAAGTTCGAGCCGGTGGCGGGGTCAGAGGAAGTGCACGAGGCCGATCTGGTGCTGCTGGCGATGGGATTCGTGGGTCCGGTGAAGGGCGGGATGATCGAGCAGTTGAGCGTGAAGCTCGACGGTCGCGGGAACATCGAGACAGGCGAGGATTATCAGAGCTCAGTGCCGGGCGTGTTCGCGGCGGGGGATATGCGGCGCGGGCAGTCGTTGGTGGTGTGGGCGATTGCGGAGGGGCGGAAAGCGGCGAGGTCGGTGGATCAGTGGTTGATGGGAGAGTCGAAGCTGCCGTAGTGGCAGGGTCTTCACGCTGGTGGAAGGCGGTCGGCGGTATGCATTCCCTTCAGCGTCACGAAGAAGTGGTTGATGTCTTCGAGCGCTTCCTCGGCGTACGAAGCAACGGCTGGATCTTGCCGGAGCTTCTCAAGCACTGGAAGCACGATATCGAGGTCCAGCTTGGCATGAAATACGGCAATCAGGTTCAGACCGTACGCGGACGCCGCTCTGACTGTCTCGCTGGGGTGATCCGCGAACGCGAGGCACTGGTCTTGTGCCCACTTCCACTCATCCCAGTAGGCCGCGCTGATCAGTGCGTCGTGGATCGCTGTGGGATCCTCGGATTTGAGTGCGGCGATGAGGTCCTCACGCGAGCGCTGCGGGACAGGGACGTAACGGGCTTCGCTCATCCAAACTCAGTGTAGCCGCGAAGCTGAGGAGCGGCGTTCGGCACGCTACTTCGGTAACGACGGGCAGACCAAGTGCTCGGGGTCCCACCACAGATCGTGAGGACGCCGCGTTCGAGAATTCCCCAGACCCTCTCCCTGCCGGATAGACGCAGCGACACAAGTTCGTCAATGTCGATGTTGCCCCTGAAGATTTGACTCAGGCGATCGCGGGCGTGTTTGCACTGATCGGCGATCGCGACGGAATGGTTCTGTTTCCTGGATTGAACTAGAATTTCCGCCCATGTCCTCGATTCGAGTTGTCCGAGCTTCTCGCGAATGCCGGCAAACAACGCAGCGTCGACGCGATGCCAGCCGAAAGGATCGACGAAGTCCATCCGGGAGATGCGCCACGCTGGACGCTCGTCGTGATAGGATTTGCCTTCGCTGACGCGGGCTTGTTTGAGTAGTGCCGGAGAAAACTTCGCAGCAGGGACCTTGCCCTTGCTCACCGATCGAGGCTTCCGTAATACTCGGCCATGGCGGCGTGAGTGATCTCGCGATACCCGTGGTCGCCGGGTTGAAGTCCGACCCGAGCGTTCTTCCACGGGTCTTCTTGGTGCGTCAGGTCGCTGAGCCACTGGCCCGGCCGGTTGCCATAGAACTTCAAGACCGCGTCCACAGTCTCGCGCTGCGAAACGGTGAGCCTAGTGGGGCTCCCCTTCGACAGCTTGGCGACCTCGAATTGCCCCCGGTGGGCTTCGTAGAGATCACGAATGACGGGTCCGTTGGCCCAGGCTTCGACGCGATTTGCGAAGAGTGGCCGTTCGTCCCAGACCAGGGACCAAGCCTGCGAATAGTACACGAGCTTGTGAAGCTTCATGGCCGGTGTGGGCCCGAGCTGTCTTAGGATGTAGGCGGCGACGTCAAATGCCGTTGCCATCGGTCACGACTTCGGGGGCGGGATCGCGCTGCCGAGGTTCATTGACCCGCCGCCTTCACTCACATAGTTGCGGTTCCAGCCGGGGATCTCGATGGTCACGTCGCCCGTGACCACGCATTGGCAACCGAGGCGCGAGCGGAGGGTCAAGCCGGCGGCCATGTCGAGCCGGTCGGCTTCGTCGTCGTCCATTTCGGAGACGTTGTTCTCGCCGGCTTGGAGGATCACGTGGCACGTGGTGCAGGCGCAGCTTCCGCCGCAGGCGTGCTCCAGGTGGATGCCGTGGTTGAGGCAGATGTCGAGCACCGAGTGCTGCTTGCCATGCTCGGAGTAGGGCATGGTGGCGGGGTCGAACTCCACAGTGACGCCGGCGGGGAGAACGGTCAGCTTGGGCACGCTTCATTATAGCGTGAGGCTTGGCGGCGATAATTCCTATTTCTAGATCGAGATTACCGTGATATACTGGGAGTGATGATGGACTCTCACGCCCGAAGTCTAGCTAAGGCATTTAGTTACAGGGTTTTGGGATCCATGTCCACAGCGGCGCTCGTGCTGTTGTTCACCGGCAACTGGAAGGTTTCCATCAGCGCCGGGATACTTGACTCAATAGTGAAGATTGTCTTGTACTTCCTGCATGAGCGGCTCTGGAATCACATCCCCTTTGGCCGGCCGAAGTCGCCGGAGTACGAGATTTGAACATGGCGAACCGAGTCGTACTCGTCACGGGAGCTTCACGTGGGATTGGCCGGGCAATCGCGCTACGCCTGGCGCATGACGGTTATGCCGTAGCGGTGAATTTCCGGACCGAGGCGGCCAAAGCAGCCGAGGTGGTCACGGCCGCGCGCGTGCTGGGAGCAACAGCGACGGCGGTGCAGGCTGACGTGGGAGATGCTGGGCAGGTGCGCGAGATGGTGGCGACGGTGGAACGTGAGCTAGGTCCGGTGGACGTGCTGGTCAACAACGCGGGGGTGCTCGCCAAGGGCGACATCGGCGATTTCGACTTGTCGCGAATGGAAGGAATGCGGCGCATCAACGTCGATGGACTGGTGCATGTGACGCGCTCGGTAGTCGACGGCATGAAGGCGCGTGGCTTCGGGCGCATCATTAATCTCACTTCGATCGCGGCGCTCGGCACGGCGAAGGCCGGCACCACGTTCTATGCGGCCACCAAGGCAGCGGTGATCACGCTGACGCGGCGGTTCGCGCTCGACCTCGGTCCGCACGGGATCACGGTGAACGCGATCGCGCCGGGGTTCATCCTCACTGACATGGCTACTTCGTCGGGAATGAACCTCGACGCGGTGACGGCGGTGACGATGATGCGGCGGGCGGGTACGCCCGAGGACATCGCGCATGCGGCGGCATTTCTGGCGCACGAGAGTTCGAGCTTCATCACCGCGCAGGTGTTGACGGTGGATGGCGGCCGCATGGACTACATCGCGCATCCTTGAGAGCGTTTCCGCTAGCGGGTGGCTTGCTAGAATAACCTTTTCGCAGCCGCCCTGCCGAACCCGAATCAAATGGAACGAGCCGCAAAACTCCTGGGGAAGTCGAAGCTCGCCGCGCGTTGCGTGACGCCGCAGGAATTGGCGATGGCGGCGTGGGCTGGAGCCGTGGGGAAGCGCATCTCAGCGCACACCAAAGCGGTGGCGATGAACGGAAAGCGGCTGATTGTGGAAGTGGAAGACGAGACTTGGCGGCGGCAGCTCTCGGCGCTCTCGAAGCAGATCATGCCGCGAATCCAAGCGGCCGCGGGCGAGGGCGTGGTGGACGAGTTGTTTTTCCGCGTCGGCGTTCCCAGGCGCATGCCTGTGCGCGAGGAGCATGCGGTTCGTCCGACGGACGATGCAGACGCAATTTCCGATCCCACGCTGAGCCGTATCTACAAGGCCAATCGCAAGAGGGCAATCGGTTGAAGATTACGGAAGAACAGGTGCGCTACGTGGCCGATCTGGCCAACCTGAGACTGAGCGCGGCTGAAGTGGAGCGCATGGCTCGGGAGATGGACTCGATTCTCTCGCATATCGACAAGCTTTCGGAGCTCGACACAACCGGCGTGGAGCCCATGGCGCAGGTACTCTATGAGGCCGATGAAACAGCGTCGCTGCGAGCCGATGCCGAACGGCAGTCTCTGAGTAACGCCGAGGCTTTGGCCAATGCGCCGCTCGAATCGGGTGGATTCTTCAAAGTGCCGAAGGTGATCGAACGGTGAACATCGCGGCTCTGACGATCGACGAAATCCAGGCGGGGCTGCGGGCTCGTGCGTTCAGCGCTCGTGAGCTGGCGCAGCAGGCCCTGCACTTCGCCGAGGCCGAGAATCCCAAGACGAACGCCTACCTGCATTTTTCTCCCGAACGCGCGCTCGCCGCGGCGGACCGTGTGGATGCGAAGCTGGCCGCGGGCGAAGATATCGGCGCGCTCGGCGGCGTTCCGATTGGAGTGAAAGACGTGATCCTCGTGAAAGGTGTGAAGAATACCTGCGGATCGCGTCTGCTCGCGAACTTCATCGCGCCGTATGACGCCACGGCGACCGAACGGTTGGAAGCGGCGGGCGGCGTGATCATCGGCAAGGCGAATTGCGACGAGTTCGCGATGGGATCGTCAAACGAGAACTCGGCGTTTGGTCCCGTGCGGAACCCGGTGGCGCTCGATCGCGTGCCGGGCGGGTCGAGCGGTGGCTCGGCGGCGGTGGTGGCGCAAGGAACGGCGGTGGTCTCGCTCGGGTCCGATACGGGCGGATCGATTCGCCAGCCAGCGTCATTCTGCGGCGTGGTTGGCGTCACGCCGACCTACGGGCGCGTATCGCGCTACGGGCTGGTGGCGTTTGCCAGCTCGCTGGATCATATTGGACCGTTCGCACGCAACGTGAAGGATGCGGCGCGGTTGCTGGGCGCGGTGGCGGGTCGCGATGAGCGCGATGCCACGTCGGCTCTTGCACCGGTGGCGGATTACGCCGCGGCGCTGGACGGCAACGTGCGCGGGATGAAAATCGGGCTCCCGAAGGAGTACTTCGCCGGACTCGAGAGCGAAACCGGCGGCTTGATTCATCAGGCGATCGAGGCGCTGCGCAAACTCGGATGCGAGGTGCGCGAGATCAGTCTTCCGCACACCGAGTACGCCATCTCCACCTACTACGTAATCTGCACGGCCGAGGCGAGTTCGAACCTGGCTCGCTATGACGGCGTACGCTACACGTGGCGCAGCGAGAACTCGGGCACGCTCAGCGAAATGTATCGCAACACGCGAGGCGAAGGCTTCGGCGCCGAGTGCAAGCGGCGCATCATGCTCGGCACGTATGTGCTGAGCCACGGCTACTATGACGCCTACTACATCAAGGCGCAACGCGTGCGGTCGCTGATCGCGCGCGATTTTGCGCGAGCGTTCGCGGATGTCGACGCGATCGTGACGCCGGTCTCGCCCTTTCCGGCTTTCAAGCTCGGGGAGAAGCTGGATGATCCGATGCAAATGTATCTTTCGGATATTTACACGATCACCGGCGACTTGGCCGGCATCCCTTGTATGAGTGTCCCGGCGGGCAAGACAGCCGCCGGATTGCCCGTTGGAATGCAGATCTTGACGAACCATTTCGAGGAAGCGGCCATGTTCCGTCTGGCCGCCGCCTTTGCGGCCGCGCAAGCGCGGTCTTGATCCACTACGACTTTCAGGAGAAACCACAATGCCTTTCGAACTTCCCGCTCTCACCTACGCCGCTGATGCGTTGAATCCGTCGATCGACACGCGCACGATGGAGATCCACCACGGCAAGCACCATGCCGCGTATGTCACGAACCTGAACAAAGCTCTCGAGTCGGCGCCGGACTTGGCCGGCAAGTCGCTCGATGAACTGTTGGCGAACAACTGCGCTGCGGTGCCGGAAGCGATCCGCACGGCGGTGCGTAACAACGGCGGCGGTCACGCCAACCATGCGATGTTCTGGAACATCATGGGTCCGAACGCGGGCGGCGCTCCGGCGGGTGCGCTCGGTGACGCGATTGCATCCACGTTCGGCAGCTTCGACAATTTCAAGGAGAAGTTCGCCGCGGCCGCGATGGGCCGCTTTGGATCGGGCTGGGCGTGGTTGGTGCTCGATGGGTCGGGGCTCTCGATCGCGTCGACCCCGAATCAGGACACGCCGGCGATGGAGGGCAAGTTCCCGGTGATGGGCATCGACGTTTGGGAGCACGCCTACTACTTGAACTATCAGAACCGCCGCGCGGATTACATCGCCGCGTGGTGGAACGTGGTGAACTGGAAGGTGGTCGGGGACCGGTTCAACGCGAAGAAGTAGTCGCGTTCCGGAATTCAGCGGCGCAGGGGGCAGTACGCCTTCGGCGCCGTTTGCTTTTGCAGCGCGGAGTTTTCGCTTGACAATTAAGCAATAACTTAATCATAATCGGGGCATGCGAATGCTTCGTGTTTTCGAGTCGATCTCGATCGACGGCTACTTCTGCGACGCTTACGGCGACATGCGTTGGGCGCACGCCGGCAGCGACGATGCGGAGTTCGCCGCGTGGGTGAGCGGCAACGCGAGTTCGGGCGGGGAATTGCTTTTCGGGCGCAAGACCTATCAGATGATGGAAGCGTTCTGGCCCACGCCAATGGCGGCGCAGCAGATGCCGGAGGTGGCGGCGGGGATGAATGCGGCGCGGAAGTACGTGCTGTCGAGAACGATTCGCCCCGACTGGAACAACACACACCTGCTCGAGGGCGACGGCGTCGCGGCGGTTCGCGAGTTGAAGCAGTCGCCAGGCCCTGGCATCGCGTTGCTCGGAAGCGGAAGCGTGGCGGCGCAGTTGGGCGAAGCGGGTTTGGTGGATGAGTATCAGTTCGTGATCATCCCGGTGGCGCTGGGTGGCGGGCGCACTGTGTTCACGAGAGGGACAAAGCTGAGGCTCATCGAGCATCGGGCATTTCGCTGCGGAAATGTGGTGGTGACCTATGCAACGTAGGGGCACGTTGATCGAGGAAGGCGATTTCGCCACGCTCACGTTCCAGCGTCACTACCGGCACAGGATCGAGCACGTGTGGGATGCGATCTCCACGCCGGAAGGCTTGCGCGAGTGGCTGCTGTGTACGCAGGCGACGATCGAGGGGCGCGCGGGCGGGCGGATCGAGATGGTGTCGGGTCCGGCGCAATACCGGTCGAGTGGCGAGATTCTCGTGTGGGATCCGCCGAGGGTGCTCGAATACGAATGGAATGTCGCGCCGGTGCCCGAGATGCCGCAAGGCGAGCGCGCGATCTTTCGCTACGAGTTGACGTCCGAGGGCGACACGACGCATCTGGTGGTGACGTATCGGCGCATCACGCGGCGGACGGCGAGCGGATTCCTGCCGGGGTTGCACGCGCTGCTGGACCGGTTGGAGGCGCAGCTCGATGGGCTCGCGCTGCCGGATTGGTTTGCGCGATTCGCGGAACTGCGGGCGGAGTACACGGAATGGAGCGGCCATGCGACCGGTGCAGGAGACTGACATCTTTCATGCGATCGCGCATCCGGCGCGGAGGGCGATTCTGGTGACGCTGCGCGATGGTGAGCGCGCGGCCACCGAGTTGGCTGAGCCGTTTGCGATGTCGCAACCGGCGATCTCTCAGCATCTGCGGATTCTCGAAGAGGCGGAGCTCGTTTCGGCGCGGAGGGAGGGGCGGCAGCGGATCTACCGGCTCGAGCCGGAGCCGCTGCGTGATGTGGTGAGTTGGGTGGATGAGTTCGCGGCGTACTTCGGCCGGAGGCTGGATGCGCTGGGCGAGTATTTGGACAAGAAGCACGGGCGGACTGAAGTCCGCCGCAGGCTGAAGCCTGCCCCACATCGGGGCTGATCCGCAATCCCGAAGTACATGTGCCCGCGACGGAAGCGGGACTGCAAGTCCCGCTGCAGGCTGAAAGCCTGCCCCACATCGCGGCTGATCGGAGAAAGCGGGAGTCAGGATTGGGTGGGCTTCTTGACTGCCACCAGCAGGTTCGAGGGGATCTTGCCGAAGCCGTAACCGATCCGCATCTTGAGCGGCTTCACGTTCTGGCCCGCTTTGAAGGCTTTGCGCAGATCCTCTTGAATCCGGAAGTGGAACGGCCGGAAGGGCCGGTCGTAGGACCCGTAGAGATTCAGTGCCCACATCTGCGGATCGTACTGTTTGAACGGAATGCCGGAATCGTCTTGCACCACGGCGATACTGTTGGCCAGCACCTTCTCGCAGATGATGGTGAAGTTGGCGTCATGCGGCATGTACGATGTCGCCTTGAAGTAGGTCAACACCGGCTTCGACTTCTCCATGTAGGCGAGGAACGGCTTGTTATCGCCGAATTTCTCATTGGCGAGATTGAGCGAGTAGTAGTAGAGGCGTTTCGCCTCGCCGCCCGATTCGGGCTCGAACTCGATGACGATGCCGCGGTTGAGCGTCTTCTCCATCGGAGGCCGTTTGACGACCACGCCGTCGTCATCGATGGCGATGTACTCGACTCCCAGAATTCTGTGGCCCGTGCGGGCGAGTTGCAACAGTATCGGAGGAAGCAAGCCGTCGGTGACCTGGCCGCGGAACTGGCGGTCCATTTCGCGCGTCACGAAGAAGCTGAGGCCGAGCAGCGATTTCATGGTGATGCGCAACTGGGGCAGGAGCATGCCGAGTTTCTCGGCTTTGAACAGCTTGCGTTCGGGAAGCGTTCCCGGGGGCTCTTGGCCCACTAGAATGTAGCTGCGGCTCTTGGGGTAGAAGGTCACCACCGTGAGCGCATCTGGACCGCCGAATGGATAGAACACCTTCGCTGTCTCGAACGGCGCCTTGGCGAGTTCGGCGGTGCGGAAGTCGGTCATCTCCGGCAGACGGGCTCGCTCGAATCCCTTCCAGTAGGCGTCGAACTCCTGCGCATGGGCTTTGAAAGCCGCACTCTGCTCGAACTCGGTGAACGAAGAGCCCGAACGGCCGGGTAAGCCGGCGAAGAAACGGGCGAGGTCGTCGGCCTCGCGAGAGCGAGGGACCGTGATTTCGGCGGGCGGCTCCGGCGGCTTGGCTGCTACCGGCGGGGTCGCCTTTTCGCAAGCTGCGGTTACGAGAGCCGCAACGAGGCAGAACAGCTTCCGGGAAAAACAAACGCGAAGAGAGGGATTCCAGGATCGTGGAGACACAAAGATCCCCTATATTTTACACGGCTTGGCCGATCCGCATCTACACGCCTTCGCTGGAATCGGGCTGGGCGAGCGGAAACCGAAGATCCGGCCGTTCCTGAGAGGGGTCGAGAAAGGGGGAGTAGAAGGGGTCGGGCGCCTGCGCGAGGTCGCCCCAGACTTCGTAGAGGCGCTCGCGCTCCCAGAGGCGCGTACCCAAGGATCGGCTTTGTCCCTCGCGGTGACGCATGCGCACTTGCGAGTCCACCAGGACCTCGTAACCGGCTTTGCGTGCGCGTAGGCAAAGGTCGAGGTCATTGTAGTTGACGGGGAAGCGCGGGTCGAATCCACCCAACTGTTCGAACAAATCGCGTCGTATGGCCAAGCAGGCTCCGGTGACGGCGGTGACGTTCCGGGTGAAGTTCATCCAACGCCACAGGTCGCTGGTGAACAAGCCGCGGCCGGGGTGTCCGGCGCCATCCATCATTCCCGTGGCGATTCCCGCATGCTGCACGTTGCCGATGGGGTAAAGCAGACGGCCGCCGACCACGCCGATTTCGGGGCGTTCGAGTTGGCTGGCGATGGCCGTAAGCCAATCGGCTTCGAGGGGTTCCACATCGTCATTGAGAAAGACGAGGATCTCGCCGCGCGCCCGCGCTACGCCGAGATTGTTCATCGTGGCGAAATCGAATTGGCCGGTGTAGGGGACTACGCGGAGGGGACCGCAGTCATCCGGTGGTGCGCCCCGTTGGCCGTGGGCCAAGTGCTGCACCAGCACCACCTCTCGCCAGCGGTAGGATGTGTTGCGCTCCACCGCGCGCAGGCAGCGGCCGAGCAGCTTCATGTTTCGGGAGCAGATTACCAGGCTGACCAGCGGTTCTGACCCGGGCTTTCGGCGCAGCGCATAGCTGTGGGCCTCGCCGCCGGGCTTCACTTCGGCTCGCCATCCGCGGCGCCGGGCGGCGTCGGCCAAGGCGCGCTTGCCTGCCGCGGCTGCTTCCGGTTTTGCCGCGGGCTGGCTGGCCGTGGATCCCTGATGCTTACGCCAGTGGTAGAGCACTCCAGGCACGTGGCGAACTTCGGCGGAGCCTTCGGTCAAGCGCAGGGCGAGGTCATAGTCTTGTGCACCGTCGAATTCGCCGCGAAAGCCTCCCACGAACTGGAATGCCGCCCGCCTCGCCACAAGCAGGTGGCCCATGTACATACAGGATGTCAGCAGGTCCGGCGACCAACCGGGTTTGAAGTTGGGGCGTTCTCGACGGCCTTCCTCGGTCATCCAATCTTCGTCGGAATAAAGCAGGTCTGCCGGTCCGGCTTGGAGTGCTTCCACCACGTAATCGAGCGCGACGGGTGAAAGGCGATCATCGTGATCGAGGAAAGCGAGGTAGTCGCCGTTGGCGAGCGAGGCGGCGCGATTGAGGGCGGCCGAGATCCCGGAGCGCTGGGGGTTGCTGGCCATGCGGATCCGCTCGTCACGCGCCGCGGCCTCAGTGAGCCAGGAAACGACCGCGGGATCGGCCGAGGCGTCATCGCAGATGCATAGTTCCCAGTGATGGTAGGTTTGGTCGAGTACCGATGCGATGGCTTCTCGGAGCCATTCCGGACGTGAATCGCACGTGGCCATGACTACGGAAATCAAGGGGCGCACGGTGAAGCGGCGAGCCGCCGGAAGCAGGGCCCGTTCCTGTTCCACCCAAACGTGGTACGGATTCGCGGCGGGCCGGGGAGGGCGCAACTTCATGTAGGCGGAATGCAGCGGCGACCGCAGCAGCGCCTGGCCGAGACGGTCACGATAGCCGCAGTAGTAGGCGCCAACGGCGCGGAAGGTGCGGAACAGCAGGCTGTTCTCAATGCGAATCAGCCGCTCTTCGAGCCGCGTCTGGGTGGCCATGGAGCGCTGGTGGCGATGCTCGGCGGCTTCGAGCAATTCGGCCAACTCCTGGGCTTCCGAGTCCCGCGTGCGGGCGCGCAATTCCGCGATCCGTTCCTGAATGTTGCGGGGCTTCGGACTGGTCACTGCTCTTGCCCCAAGGTAGCAAATGGAGGGCCGGGGCACAAAAAAAGTGGCCTCGACGAGCGAGGCCACCGGAGAAAGGAGAAAGAGAGAGAGTCGAACGCAAAAGACTATGCGGCCATTGGTCTACGGTAAGTAGGGACCACGGGAACCGGCCGATCGGTGGCCAGCGCTACTTGGGCAGCGACGATGACGCCGAGGATTTCGCGGCACTCCGCGATGGTGGTCCACGGCGGGATGAATCCCTGCACCACTCCGGTGAACAGGCTCATCATCCGGTTGTAGGCTTCAGGGAAACTGAAGCCATCGCCGAGGCGGGACACTTCGCCTTGCTGCGGCCGGAAGAAAGACTGATTCCAACCCACCTCGATGCGGCCGTCGGATCCGGTGGCCAGCAGAAGGTTGGGTTCGGCATGGAATTGCGATGGGCACAGGCGGACTTCGCCCGTCAGGCCCCCTGCATACTCGAGGCGCAACGCAACGGCGTCAGACGCAGTTGGCGTTCCGGGGCGTACGCGCGCTGCCTCGATGGTATGCGGAATTCCGAACATGTACGAAGCGAGGTCGACCGCTTGCCATCCGAGATCAAAGAGGATGCCCGGTCCACTCAACGGCTGGTAGCCGGTGCGCTCGCCCACCGCGAAGGGCGGAGTCAGGTTCATGCGGAATGACTGCATGTCGCCGAGGCTGCCGCCGCCGATGATTCCGCGCGCCATCTGCATGTCGGACGAAAAACGGAAGCGGTTTGCGGGCACTAAGCGTGCGTTGGGCTTCCTGCTGGCCGACTCGAGAAGGGTACGGGCCGAGTCGACGTCGCCGCTGAGGGGTAACTCCGAGAGCACGGGTAAGCCGGCTTCCAGGCAATCGGCGGCGAGCAGACGCCGCGTGGGAGAAGGCGAGCACAGGCTTACGGCAGACAGAGGTTCGCCATCGAGCATGGACCGGAGTTCCTGCGAATAGCTGGAAGTAGCCCGCACGATGGTGACGGCCGCTACCGAGCGCCACGCTTGAACGTGTTGCTCGGCTTCCGATCCTGCGCCGACGATTCCGATCCGCATGTTGCTCATAGCGTGGTTCCATATTGCGCCGGGCGAGCAGCGGCGGCAAGGAACGGAGGTTTCAAGTTCGGCGAAACGAAAGGGTAGGTCTTCGGGCGGTGGAGTACTGGGACCCCACCGTGACCTTGTACTCCCCCTGTTTGCGGGCACGCTCCATGGGTCTGAAGGGCGGCAATTTCCGGCTCTGTCGAGGGTGACCGAATGCTACAATGCCCCTTATGTTCAAAGGTCTGGAACACACGGCGATCGCCTCGCCCAACCCGGAGAAACTGGCCGAATGGTATCGTGACTACCTCGGCTTCCGCATCAACTTTTCTTATGCGGGGAACTTCTTCGTGCGCGCGGCCAACGGCACGATGCTCGAGATCATCCCGAGCGAAGGCGAGAAGTTTCCGGAGAAGATGAAGACTCCGGGGATCCGGCACTTGGCGATCGAGGTGGACGATTTCGACGCCGGGCACGAGGAGTTGAAGCGGCTGGGAGTGCACTTCTACGGCGAGCCGTTCGAGACCCAGGGCAACCGGCTGGTCTTTTTTGCCGATGGAGACGGCAACATTCTCCACTTGATCAAGCGGCCCGCACCTCTGCCGTAGTCGAAGGCGCCGGCTGCTTTGTATCCCATACCCAGCCTTCTCCGCCGCGTCTTCAAGGCATTCGAGTACCCCGAGTTCCGCATCATGTGGATCGGAGCGTGCCTGTCTACGATCGGCACGTGGATGCAGACGCAAGCCCAGAGTTGGCTGGTGCTCGAGATTTCGAAGAACCCGTTCTATCTAGGGCTCGACGCGTTTCTCGGACAGATCCCGATCTTTCTCTTCACGCTAGTGGGCGGCGTTGTGGCCGACCGCGTAGATCGCCGCCATGTGCTGCTCGGCTCGCAGATCGTGCAGATGACGTGTGCGGTGACGCTGGCCACGCTGTTTCTGTTCGACATGGTGAAGATCTACCACATCCTGACGCTTTCGTTCATCGTCGGCACGGCGCAGGCGTTTGGCGGACCGGCGTATCAGGCGCTGATTCCTACGCTGGTGAAGAAGGAAGACATGCCGAACGCGATCGCTTTGAACTCGATCCAGTTCAATCTGGCGCGCATGATCGGTCCGGCGCTGGGGCTGATTGCGATGACAAAGTTCGGGGCGGCGTGGTGCTTCTACATCAACGGCTTCTCGTATCTGGCGGTGATTTTCACGCTGTTGGTGGTGAAGACCACGTTTACGCCGAAGGCGAGCAAGAGTTCCGTCCGCGAGAGCATGGCGCAGGGTTTCGCGTTCATCAAGGAACAGCCGGCATTGAAGTCGCTCATCGTGATCGCGTTCTTGATGACGATGCTCGGGGTGCCGCTGATGACGTTTCTGCCGGTGTTCGCGCGCGATGTGTTCCACCGGGAAGTGGGCGGCTACACGCTGCTGCTGGAAGTGGCCGGCGGCGGGGCGATTGTTGGGGCGATGGCTGTTGCGGGCTTCCATCAGGGCCGCCAGAAGGGCCGCCTGGCTCTCATCAACCTGGCACTTCTGGGGGCGACCATCGTGGCTTTTGCGATGTCGAGCAACTTCCTGCTCAGTTGTGTGATTCTGTTCATAGGCAGCGCCACGCTGATTTCGGTGTTCGCGCTGATCGCTTCTCTCGTCCAGGAAATGCTGGCCGAGGACATGCGAGGACGGGTGATGAGCATCTACAACATGGCTTTCCGCGGAGGCATGCCGTTCGGAAGCCTGATCAGCGGCAAGTTCGTGGAAGGACTCGGCGCGCCTCTGGTGGTGGCGTGCAACGGGGTTCTGTTGAGCGTCCTGGGACTTTACTACCTCGTATCGAGGAAGAAGGTGGCTAGCCTGTGACGCTTCTGATAATCGCTTTTCTTTTCGCGATGCCCGCTTCGAAGACCGCGCCGCGCACCGTTGCGGAAAAGGCGCTGGATGCGCAGGATCGTGCCAAGCTCGAGAAGTTGGCGAGCGAAGCGGCGGTGACGGCGGACATGCAGCGCACGGATCTTGACGCGCAGTACCGCTCGGCGCAGCTTCATTCGTTGCTGGCGCAGTTGGCGATCGAGGTCGGCGACAAGACGCTGGGCCGCAAGGCCGCCGAGGCGGGCATGGAGGCCGCGCGGCGCGCGGTGCAGTTGAAAGATTCGAGTGCGGAGAATCATCGCATCCTGGGTACGCTGTGCGGGCAGATCATTCCGGCCAACGTGATGATGGGGCTCAAATACGGCAAGTGCGCCATGGAAGAAGTGCAGAAGGCCATGCAGATGGATCCCAAATCGTGGCTCGTGTGGGTGAGCCGCGGGGTAGGGAACTACTACTTGCCTCCGGCATTCGGCGGCGGTGTGAACCTGGCGATTCAGGATTTCGAGAAGGCGATCGCGATCAATCCCGACGCTGCTGAGGCGCACTTGTGGCTCGGGATTGCGTTGCGCAAGGCCGGCCGCAACGGCGATGCACGCAAGGCTCTGGCGAAGGCCGTGGAGTTGAATCCCGAACGGCGTTGGGCCAAACAGCAACTGGAGAAGACGCCGGCGCAATGAGTCGCGGGGAGATGGCGGCCGTTGGCGGCGCACTGGCTGCACTGGTGATTTGCGGCTTCTTCATTTTCCCCGGGCACACCTATCTGTACGCGGATACTCAGATCTACTTGCCGATTCTCGAACGGCTGCGGGATCCGAGCCTGTATCCCAGCGATCCGGTGGCGTTGCGTCCACACGTGGCGTACACGATCTATGACGAAGTGGCGCTGGGTGCACGGGCGTTGACTGGCGTGGGGTTTCAGGCGATCCTCGAGGCGCAGCAGATTCTGTACCGATTCTGCGGTTTGGTGGGGGTGTTCCTGATTGGCCGCGCGTTTTCGTTGTCGATTCCGCTGGCCGTGGTGCTGGCTTCGATCTACGGGCTGACGGCTTGGGTAGGCGGACCATCGGTGTTGGTTCTCGAATACGAGCCGGTTCCGCGCGGGTTCGCAGCTCCGTTGTTGACGCTCGGGATCGGGTTGGCGGTGAATCAACGGTGGGTGTGGGCCGGATGCGCGGCGGGACTCGCGATTCTGTATCATCCGCCGACGACGGTGCCGTTCCTGGTGGTGTTTGGGTTGGTGATTGTGGGTACGCGGCAGTGGAAGGCGCTGCTTCCGATCGGGGCGGCGGTCGCGCTCTCGTATGTGTTGTCGAAGTTGCAAGCGGGCCACACCGAGCCGCAGCGGTTTTGGGGGACCATTGACGCGGAGCTCGAAAAGCTGCAGCGGATGCGGGGGGCGTACAACTGGATCAGTATTTGGCCAGCGCAGTTCGTGCGGCATTGGGAGTTCCTAGCGCTGCTGCTGGTGGGCATCTGGTATCGGCTGCGCAATCAGGCGCCGCAGACTGCGAAGGTGATGCTCGGTGGGATGGCGATCTACGGATTGCTGATGATCCCGGTTTCGCTAGTGTTGCTCGAAGGAGCGAAGTGGGCGTTCATGCCGCAGTTCCAGCCGGCCCGGGCGCTTTTGTGGGTTGTGCTGGCGGCGTGGTTGGGGAGCGTGCTGTGTGCGATCAAAGCCGCGCAAGATGGGAAATTGTTTGAATCATTTTTCTGGGGACTTGTTGCGTTCGCGATTCCGGCGCAGAACGATGCGCTTTCGTTGTTGTTGCCGGATTGGCGCGATGAGGTCTTGCGGGCGCGATTCCTTTGCATCGCGGCGCTGGCGGCGCTGCTCGCCGTGGCCGCGCGATGGGAGAAGCGTTGGATCGCGGTTGTACCCGTGATGGTGCTTCCGTTCTGGCTGATTCCGGGTCCGGGCAAGGTGGTGAGCTATCGCGAGATCGACCACCCAGAAGTGCACCAACTCGCCGATTGGGCGCGAGCCAACACGGCCAAGGAAGCGGTGTTCGTCTTCCCCGATGCCGGACAGGAGCTGTATCCAGGACTGTTTCGCGTCTATGCGTTGCGCGGACTCTATGTCGACTGGAAGGGCGGCGGGCAGGTGAACCTACTGCGCGATTTCGCAGTGGAGTGGTGGCAGCGGTGGCAGGCGGTGGGGCAGGGGAAGTTCGATCCCGGGAAGTGGGAGTCGCTCTCGAAGTTGCCGGTCGATTATGTGGTGCTGCAGGCGAAGAATCGGGTGGCGGGCGAGGTCGCGTATGAGAATGGGAAGTATGTGGTGTACAAGATGAAGCAGGAGTGACGCCGCTTGATGCTATCCTGCGGCCATGGTGGATTTCTCTAGCGAGTACACCACTCGTGTAACCCCGCTCGAGGTACTCGAAGAGTGGACGAAAAGTTGGCCCTGGAGCGGGCCGAAGACTTCGCAAAGCGCATGGCGTTTGCATTCGGAGGACTGACTGAAGAGGAACTCCTCATGGTGAATGGCATCTACTTGACTGAGGAGAAGCCATGATGGCGATCCGTTCCGTAACCAAGTTCGTACATGAGGGTGAGTACGCCGCCTCCGTGAAGGTCGAACGAATCGAAGCAGAGTCTGGTTGGGCTCCCTACTTGCGCGTGGAGGACGCGCTCAAGCTGGACCGCGTCCGTCGGGTCCTTCGAAAAGGTGATCTCGAGGCGGCTGGCGCGGTCGCGACTGTCTATCGGCTCGTGCCTGTCGGCACCTAGGAGGAGCGGGGCCGCGGATCGACGGCCCATGTTCCCGCAGATCTACCAAGCCAGCGCGTAGGCATCAGCGCGCGGATCAGCCCCCGCGCTCAACACCCCCGTGACCGGGTCAATCACGATCGCCGCATTCAGCCCCAGCGACCACCCGCCTCCAACCTTCAATTTGTGCCCGCGCGTGCGCAACTCGGCGCGGACCTTCTCCGGTACCCGATCCTCCACCGTCGCCTCGCCACGATACATCGTGTGCGGCCAATACGACATCGGGAAGCTCCGCGTGGACCAACGCGGCGCCTCGATCGCCTGCTGCACGTTCATCCCGAACTCGACCATATTGAGGAACGTCTGCATCGTGCGGAGACACTGATCGTCGCCGCCGGGACTACCCATCACCATCGCGGGCTTGCCGTCCTTCAGCACCAGCGTCGATTGCAGCGTACTGCGCGGCCGTTTTCCGGGCGCGAGCGCGTTGGGATGCCCGGGCACGAGCGAAAAGTAGTCACCGCGGCAGTTGAAGCTGAAACCGAGGTTGCCCATCACCACGCCGGTGCCGAAGCCCGAATGGAGGCTCGGAATGAACGACACCACGTTGCGCTGCTTGTCGACCACGGTGACGTAGCTGGTGTCGCCATCGGATCGCGCGATGGGTTCGTAGTTCACGTCCACTGGGTGCTTGGCTCCGGCGTCGCCTTGTCTCAACTCCTGCGACGCGTGCGCCGGATCGATGAGCTTTCGCCGCTCGGTGGCGTAGTCTTTGGCGAGCAAGCGGTCCCAGGGGATCTTGACGAAACGGTCATCGGCGACGTACTCGCGGTCGGCAAAGGCGAGCTTCACGGCCTCGATGGAGGTGTGAATGTAGTCTGCGGAGTTGTGGCCCATCTTCTTCAAGTCGTAACCCTCGAGGAGATTCAGCGCGAAGAGTTCCGCGGGTCCCTGATTCGCCGATGGGTTCTTGAGCACGTCATAGCCGCGGTAGCGAACCGACACGGGCTTCTCGATGATCACTTCGTAGGAGGCAAAGTCGTCATAGCGGAACAGGCCGCCGTTCTTCTCGGAGAAGTCCGCCATTTCGCGCGCGATGTCGCCTTTGTAGAAGCGGTCGCGAGCGGCTTTTAGCGCTGCGTGGCGGCCTTGCGGCATGGCTACGCGCTCGGCGTCGACAAGCCGCTTCAGAGTGGCCGCGAGATCCTTCAAGGTGTAGAGGTCGCCGCCCTTCCATTTCTTGGTGGTCTGGTAGTGGGCGACGCTGGTGGGATATTTGGCGAGCTTCTTCGAAGCGAATGCGCGGGCTAGGCTGTCGTTCAACGGGAAGCCGTTCTCGGCCATATCGATCGCGGGTGCGAGCACTTGTGCGAACGACATAGTGCCCCAACGGTCGAGCAGCGTGTACCAGGCATCGACCACGCCGGGAACGCTGCCCGCGAGGAGCGTCTCGGAATCGGGGAGCTTGCCCTGCGCGTTGGCCTTGTACCAATCGATGGTGGCTAGCTTGGGCGCGGCGCCTTCGGCGTTGACCGAGTAGGGCTGTGCGGATTTGGAGTCGAACACGAGCAGCATCGCGTCGCCGCCGATGCCGTTGTTCGAGATGTCGGTGATGCCGAGCACGGCTTGCGCGGCAACCGCGGCGTCAAACGCGTTGCCACCAGCGCGGAGGATGCGCTCGGCTACTTGGGTGGCCTCGGGTTTCATTGACGACGCGGCGTATTCGCGGCCGCGGACGACCGGACGCATCAGATGGGGCCGCTGCGCCATGACAGGCAACAGGAGCAGGATCCCGGCGACTATGATCCGCATATTGGATCGAGTATATACGTTCACGCGATCAGGCGAGTTGGGGTTCGCGGTCGGGAGCTGCGATGGGCTGGAACTGCTCGCCGGAGCAAGGAACGAATCCTTCGGGCCACGGCGTCTGGACTTTGCAGAGGACGCGGAACTGGGAGGGCGCGGGAGGGAGGTTGACCCGCGCTACGGTGATGATCGGGCCGGTGCTGCCCTTGTCGATCAAAGTCAGCACGTCGTCACGCAGCAGACGCGGGCAGTAGCCAATCATGAACGTCGTCTCTTCGGAGGTCCGCAGAGCCAGAGCCCGGTTGTCGTGAGGGTTCTGAAAGTCGTGCATCAGAAGAAGCGGCTCTCCGGCTTGGAGGCTTTTGGCCCGGTCAATCGCCGGGGAGGCCATCCGCTGAAGGCCGCGGAGGAAGAACCGGGTTTCATAGTCGCCTTCTGGCGACCGCTCGGGTAGCGGGACAATCTCCATGTTGTCGGTGGCTCGTTCTCCACCGCTACGACCCAGGATCTCCAAAGGCTGCGGGTCGTCGTCGTCGATGTCGAGCCAGCTCAGGTAGTCTCGGTATTCCGGACGTGTGGGACGAAGGAGTCTGTTCGAGAACAGCGGAAAGATTGCCTTGGAATGATACATCTCGTGAACGTTCGGGAAGGAGGCCAGCAGTCTGAAGCCAACTCCTTGCGCCGCAATGGCTCCATGTGTGTAGCCGAAAGTAAACCATGTGCCGTCGGACGAGAGACGTCCGATCACGTGCCAGCGACGCGTGACCGGCTCGCGCCAAGTCAGGAAGACAGTTCTCATTCGATTGCGAAATCCAGATCCAGCAGCCTTCCTCTATTGTGCAACAGCATCCGAGACGCGAACTCGCGAGCGGACTCCGGCAGACGTTCATCGGGGACGAGAAGCAAGACTTTCCGTAGCGACTCGGTATCGATCTGAGCGAGCTTTCGCAGCCACTGCAAGGCTGCCACCGGCTCGAGTTGCGCGGCGGTCATGAACGCGTCAACGGTCAGCAACGGCTTGATCTCCCCTTTTCTGTACAGCCCAGAGCGGGCCCGTTCGGCAAACCTCTCCACCGAGTAATTTCGATCCCTCGTGTCCAAACGTGTGCGGCGCTCGCTATCGGTTAGTTCGCGCCCGAGACAGGAGGCATGGTCGAATGACGGACACAGCCGATTTTCGGACTCGCCCGATTCGATGACTCCCCAGTTCTCATGGTGCCGGTCGGTATTGCCGATCAAGGCATCCAGCATGAGGTAGGCAACGAAAACACCGGTTGCCGATGAGATGCCGGGTTCGATTGGCCACGACGAGGGAGGCAAGCAGCCGCAGCCCTGAAGGGTTTCAAAGACTAGTTCCACAGTGTGCCCGGATTGGTGGAATCGCCCAAGCGCCTCGCTGTACTCCTGACGGATCAATTCATTTCCGCGAACGAGCGTCTCGGCGTGAGCGAGGAAGTCATAAGACACAGCGCAAGGACGTCCTCTCCAAGTGACGAGGTCGTAATAAGCGTGAGGAATTTCCAACGCAGCGGCGATCTCCGCCGCGACCTTCTCGGACCAGTCTTCACCGGTGCCCATCCGTGCCAATTTGCAGAGGCGGGTTCGACCGTCGAACCAGAATTTCGCCTTGGTGCCCAACTGCTCCGAAAGGACCGCAGCCCCGTCTGGCACCACGATGATCGGATACATGCGCGCGACTCCCATGATATCCGCCCATGAGCCAAACTCCCCCACTCCTGCGCGTGCTCAGACGTAGGAGCCCCCAAGCAAAATGCCCAACAAAACCCTCGCCACGCTACCAGTGTGCGCGCTGGCAGCGTCCCTCGCTTTCGCCCAAGCGCCCGCGAACGTCAAGTTCCGCATCCAACGCGATCCGCAACCAACGGACGCATCCAAATCCGCGCAGGTCTTTTCCGGAACCCCGCAAATGGCCGCCCGCGCGTTCCTCACGAGCAAAGCCAAACACGCTGAATTTGACGTGAAGAGCTCGCTCGAACTCGACCGCCAAACCTTCGTCCGCTTTCAACAGACGATCGGCGGCATTCCGATCCACGGCCGAGACGTAGTGGTGACTGTCGGCTCGGGCAACGCGATCGACTCGGTCAGCGGCAGCTTCGTGCCCCCCGCGCTGGCCGATGGCGATTGGAAGGTGAGCGAGGCCGACGCGGTTACCGCCGCTATGGCCTCGCAGTGGCCCGAAGGCATCCAGCCGCAGGAAAAGCCACTCGCGCACCGAGTGTGGCTCGACCAATCCGGATCGTTTCGCCCCGGCTGGAGCATCACCGTGCTCGAGCCCGGCTATCGCGGACAGTGGAGCTTTCTCGTGTCCGCCGAGAACGGAGACATCGTCGAAGTGCGACCCACGCATCGCGGCGCCCTCCGCGAGGGCTTCGCGTTTCCCACCAATCCCGTGAAGGGCGAACTGGAGCGGGTGAAGCTCGAGCGCCTCGGCGATTCACCGGCGTTGTTTGGCGGGAACGTGAAGGTCTTCAACAATGTCTTGGCCGTTGCCGGAAAAGCCGATCCCGGAGATTTCTACTCGTTGGCGCGGCCGGACGATGACGGACTGTATCCGTTCCAGCCCGGCGACCCCCGATTCTCCGAGGTGCAACTCTACTACAACATCGATCGCGTGGCCGAGCGCTTCAAGTCGATCGGCTTCCCCGGCCTGAAAGCGCCCGTCTTCGCCGTCGCCAACTACATGGACTACGACAAAGAGAGAGGATTCGTCCCGCGCAACAACGCCTTCTTTGCGAGCGGTGCTTTCGGAGCAAGCGGCGGCTTGTTCTTCTATCTGACTCCGAGCGGCGGCGACACCAGCTACGACGCCGACGTGATCTACCACGAGTACGGTCATGCTGTGGTGAACTCCTTCGTTGGCCCGGACCAGTCGCAATCCTTCGGTGCGCTGAACGAGGGCACGGCCGACTTCTTCTCGAGCAGCTTCATGAATGACCCCGCCGTGGGTGAGTTCGATGCGCTCATCTTCCGCCTGCGGTCACCCTACATTCGGACCACCGACAATCCGAACCGCTACCCGCGCAATCTGGTGGGCGAGGTCCACGCCGACGGCAACATGTGGAGCGGCGCACTTTGGGAACTCCGCCGGCAACTCGGCGCTCCAGTCACTGACCGTATCGTTCTCGCCACCATTGCGTCGCTGAACAGCTCATCCGATTTCTATGACGCTGCGGGTGCTGCCGTGAATGCCGCGGGCAAGCTGTATGGCGGACAGGCCGCCACCGTGGTGGACCGCGTGATGCGCAATCGCGGCCTCATCTCCGATGCTGCCGAAGCTGCTGCCCGCGCCGGAGTGATCCGCAGCGGCTTTGCTGGTACCGCCGCGATTCCTGCTTCCGATCCGGGCTGGGTCACGATCGGCGCGAAGCAGTTCCGTGTGCAGGTGTCGGGCCGGGCTACGCGATTCAAGATCGAGATCTCGGGCAACGGAAATCTTTATGCCCTCGTGCGGTCGCGAACTCCGATCGTGGTGAATGACGATGGCACTGTGAACGCGGAGCACATTGCGGGTCCGAGCCAGGCGCCGGAGATCGCTGTTGACAGCGAGTCGAGTCCGGAGATTCAGACGGGCGTCTACTACATCGCGATCGGGAACGCGGCCACGGTGCAGAATCAGGTGGCTGTGCGCTTCACCGAGTTCGTCGACATCGACGTCAAGAGCCAGCGCAGCACCCAGATCTTTCCGGGAACGCCGATCACCGGAACGGTACCCGCTGGACCGGCGATTGGATCGCGGCAGTTTCGCCTGGTGGTGCCGCCGACGATGAGCGCTTTCGCAGTGAAGCTTCAGGGCGACGCGGACGTGGACCTTTATATCCAGCAGGGCAGCCCGGTCGGCTACAGCAACCAGGGCTTCCCCACAGCTGACATCGTCTCCGATTCGGACCGCTGGGTGGAGTACGCCGTGGTCACCAACAACAACACGATCCCGGCGCTGGTCCCTGGCGAGTACTGGATTGCGGTGGCCAATTATGATGACTCAAAGCCAGCAAAGTTTCGCCTAGAAGTGGCGTCTACAGAAGCACCTACGCCGAGAACCTCAATTCAGGCTTTGACTCCTGGCGCGCCTGGCTTGGTTACGATGCCGCCTGCTTTCGGGGCTGCGGTGATTGCTCCGATGCAGCTCAACATCAACGTCACTCCGGGCTCCAACGGAATCCGGCTGGCGGTGGCCACCGAACTCGATACGCTGATCTATGTTCGAAAGGACAAGCCGGTGGTGGTAGAGAGAGGCTCGGTCTTAGCGGACCACGTCTTCCGGTCGCGCGAGCGTGGCGTCTACGACATTGCTGCTGACGGGCTGAAGCCGCTCGAGCCAGGCGTGTACTACGTCGGAATTGCCAATGCTTCGGCCACGGAGGGGCGAGTGGCCATCTCGTACACCGTCTACTAAGAAGGCTGGCTGTTGAAAATGCTAGCTACTTTCCGGCGCGAAATTCGAGAGGTGCTCGCCCGCCATCACCCGCCAATAGCGGAAACCGAAGTGGAAGCCGCCCAAGCACCCTTCGGGAGGGGTTAAAGTTCGCTGGCGGGGCCTGGGCACCGGGAATCGGAAGCGGGACTGAAGTCCCGCGCAGGCTGAAAGCCTGCCCCACAATCTCAACCATGGAATTTTGCGCCGCAAGGTTTGGCAGCCGTTAAACTCGCCTAATCTTGCGACCTCTCGACATCCAACCGCGTCTGAATCAGCGTAGTCTCGGTTGCAGGCCTTGGTCATCATGGGATACAGTAGACCAAGGTACGTTTACCTACTCCTAGGAGGTTACGTGAAGAAAACGTTTCTCGCAGTTGTGCTTTCGACCTCGATCTTCGCCGTAGGCGCATTCGCCAAGAAGTTCGAGGGCGTGATTTCGGACGAGAAGTGCGGCAAGGCCCACGCTGACGGATCCGAGAAGTCGATGAAGTGCGTCGCTGGCTGCATCAAGGGTGGCAAGGCTGCCGTCCTGGTGTCGGGTGACCACGTCTACAAGCTGGCCGGCAACACCGCCGCGACCTCGGGCCACGAAGGCCACAAGGTCGTAGTGGATGGCAAGCTGAAGGGCGACACGCTCACCGTCAGCAAGATCTCGATGGCGAAGTAAGCCACCGAAGCCGAACAAGACCAACAGGCCTGCGGATCCGGGCTAGGCCAACCCGGGTTCGCAGGCCTTTTCGTTTTTGCTGGGCGCTCGAGGTACACCGGGGCTGGCGTTCCGGCCTGCTCCTTTCCGGCACGAAACTCGAACGAGCCTTGCGGCTCGGCTGCCACGCTGCACACGCTCAGAGTGGGGAACTGAGGAAGGCTTCCAGAGCACCCTTCGGGAGCGGCTGAAGTTTCGCCGCCAGGGTTGAGTGCGGAGCATCGAAGGCGGGACTGAAGTCCCGCGCAGGCTGAAAGCCTGCCCCACAAATCCGAAAGCGCCGCTCGCGCGGACTCCGGTATCGTGGAAGGATGAGATTTCTCGCCGCCGCACTCCTCTGCGGAAGATTGCTCTGGTCCGCGGATCCGATTCCGGAGGACCGTGGCCGCGCCGGACTCGAACAGGCGCTTCGCCGGCTGCAAACCTCGGCACGAGTGCTCTACATCACCGCGCACCCCGATGACGAGGACGGCGGCACCATCACCTGGCTTACGCGGGGATACGGCGCGCACGTGACGTTGCTCTCGCTCACCCGAGGCGAGGCCGGTGCGAACTTGATTACGCCGGACTTCTTCGACTCGCTGGGAGCGCTGCGGACACTCGAGATCCTGCGGGCGGCTCAGTACTACGGATGCGAGATGCGGTTCACCACCTTCATCGACTACGGCTACTCGAAGAATGTAGAGGAGGCGTGGCGGAACTGGGATCGCGAGAAGCTGCTGGGCGAGGTAGTGAAGATGGTTCGCCAGGAGCAACCGCACGTGATCCTGGCGAAGTGGCAGGGGACCGCGCGGGATGGGCACGGCCACCATTCGGCTTCGGGCGTGATGGCGCAGATGGCGTTTGACGCGGCGGCGGATCCGCACCGGTTTCCGGAGCAGATCCGGGAGGGGCTGGCGGCCTGGAAAACTCTGAAACTCTACTCGAACAATCGCCGGGAAGCTGATGATTGGACAGTGAAAATCGACTCTGGCACCTATGACGCCTCTCTTGGGCGCTCCTATGCCCAGGTGGCGCGGGATGGGCTGCGCTGGCAGAGGTCGCAGGGAGCGGGGTCGGTGGTTTCGCGGCCCGGGCCTTCGGTGTCGTACTACCTGCGGCATAAGCCAGCGGGCGCCGGGAAGGAGACCGGCTTCTTCGACGGGATCGAACAGCAAGTCGCAACGCCGGTTGAGCTGGCGGGGTTGGCTCGAACGGGCACGAAAGAGTCTCTCGCAAAGGGGCTCGGGTTGGCGCGGGCGACCGGGGATCGGCGTTTGGAGTCGCGCTGGCAGAAAGCTCTGAATCTTGCTTTAGGTTTGGAGGTGGAAGCTCTTGTACAGCCGGAGGTTCCGGTCACCGGGCCCATGGCCGCCTTCCGGCCGTACGAGACCTTCCGGCTCGCCGTACCGGGACAGAGCTTTACCGTGTCGGTGAATGTCCATGACCGGTCGCAGGCGGGAGCTGAAGTGCTGGGCGTGGATCTGTCTACGCCGCCGGGCTGGCGCACAGCTCCGTCTGGGCAGTCGCTCTATCGGGTAAGCGTTCCGGAAACGGCGGCTCCCACGAGAGCGTTCTGGTCGCGCGACTCGGTGAAGGTGCTGCAGTACACGCTGGCTGACCGCGCCAAGTTCGGCCACGCTCTGCCCGATGCGCCGTTGGTGGCACGTGTGCGCTATCGCTTCCACGGAGTGGAGGGAGTGGTGGAGCAAGACGCGAAGATCTCGCGCGTCGACTCGATTGGCGTGCAGCATCTGGAACCGCTCGCTGTGGCTCCCCGACTGGCGGTACGGTTCGCGTCGGAGTTCGGGGTGCTGCCGAGGAACCGATCGCGATATGAGACCGCGGTGATTGTGCGCAATCTGGGGAGCGGAGCAGCGGAGCCCGAGGTCTCGCTCGAGCTTCCAGCCGGATGGTCAACCAGCCCGGCAACGGCGAAGGTGAGGTTCGAGAAGGAAGGCGAGGAGGCAACTGTCGCGTTCGTGCTCACGGCGGGCGAGTCCGGTGACTCCGAGATTCGCGCCGTCGCGCGAATCGGCAACTCGAGCTACCGGACCGCATTCTTACCCCACACGTTCACGAACCTCGACACGCTTTACCTCGAGCGCCCGGCGCGACACACCGTCCGCCGCGTGGACGTGAAGGTGGCCGAAGGGATCCGCGCAGGGTACGTGATGGGGACCGGTGACGACGTTCCTGAGACGCTCCGCCAACTCGACGTCCCCTATGACCTGCTCGACACAGCCATGCTCGCGCAAGGCGACCTCTCGAAGTACTCGGTGATCCTGCTCGGGATCCGGGCATACGCGGCGCGGTCAGACGTGAAGACGTACAACGGCCGGTTGCTCGACTACGTGAAGAACGGCGGAGTTCTGGTGGTGCAGTACAACACGCCGGAGTATGACAACAACTACGGTCCGTATCCCTACCAGATGGGTCGCAACCCCGAGGAGGTAAGCGAGGAGAATTCGCCCGTCACAATCTTGGAACCCAACGATCCAGTGTTCCAGCAGCCGAACCGGATCGGCCCAATAGATTTTGAGGATTGGGTTGAACAAAGAGGGTCCAAGTTCTTCACTTCATGGGACAAACAGTGGAAGCCCCTGATCGAAACCCATGACACCGGCCAGGCTCCCCAGAAGGGCGGGTGGATGGTGGCCCGGCACGGCGACGGGCTCTACGTTTATTGCGCCTATGCCTGGTATCGGCAGTTGCCCTTCGCGGTACCGGGAGCGGTTCGGCTGTTCGCGAACCTGGTGTCATTGCAGGGATCCCGCCGGCGATAAGCCGGTTTCTGTGCCGACTGGCGGAACCAGCCGGCGGCAGCCATTCGTCTAGGCCGTTCATTGCTGAACGGCTCGAGCAACCTACCCGGGAATCGAACGGAGCGGGCCGCTCCTCTTCCCCTATTTGGTCTTGCTCCGCGTGGGGTTTGCCCTGCCAACCGGATTGCTCCGGCCGCGGTGCGCTCTTACCGCACCTTTTCACCCTTACCCGATCCGGCGAACCGGACGCGGGCGGTACGTTTTCTGTGGCACTTTCCGTGAAGCCCGCTTTGAGCGAGCCCCCCCGGCCGTTAGCCGGCACGCCGCCCTGTGGAGACCGGACTTTCCTCCGATCTCCGGCGAACCGGAGACCAGCGGCTGCCTGCCGGGCGGAATCCCTACTTCGAGTTTAGCGTCTCGCCGCGTTGACGCCTTTGCGTGTGGACGGTTGACCGCTCAACGAGGCTTGCGGGCGACGGCGAACAGGTGATGCGTTCCGTGCGGTTGCTCGCGGATCGCGGCTTGGCGCGACTGCATTCCGTGGAGCGCACCGGCCGCCATGGTCACCACTGTCTCGATCGGGTGACGCATGTTCCAACTCCGAATGCTCCGATGATGGAGCTTGCCGGTTTCGATGCCGTAGTAGACATCGACATCGGAGAACCATTCGCGCAGCTTCGCCTCGAGTTGTTGCCGGGTGTAGTGACGCTTGTGGTCTGCATTGCGATTGGGAACCGTCTCGCCGTTCGGAGTGGTCATGTAGAACACTCCTCCGGGTCTCAACACTCGTTTGACCTGACGCACGAACTCGGAGTCTTCATCGACGTGCTCGAGCACTTCGATCGCGGCGACGACATCGTACGCCGCGTCAGGAAGTTTCGACTGCGTCATGTCGTCGATGACGACGCTCCGGATGTTGCTTCGCCGGGAGAGCGTTTGGGCAACGATGGAATCGGTAACGCCGAGGTGCAACTCCTCCTGCACGCCACTCTCGCGGGGGATGTCGCTCACCACGACGTCGGCCCGCAAGCCGACCGTGTAGTGAGACTTGCGTCCGCCAACGTCAAGCAGGGCGGGCTTGCCGGGCAGCGAGCGCACGATGTCGAACAGGTCGCGGCGGACCTGCTGGTGTAGCGCCGGCAGAAAGGGCGCCGCGGCGCTATACGCCAATTCATACGGCTTCAACGTGTGACCTCCGTGACAACCACCTTAGAACCTCCAGGGTGCTTTCCGTAAGTATCCTTGTTTCCAGTATATTACCCTTTTCGTACTGGTCCTTTTGGTGTATGCTGTAGTGTAGGCGAAACATGCCCAGCCCGAAATGTTTAAAACAATGTCAACGTCCCCAGGAGGACCTCCCCCGATGAACCGCAGCATAGCGAAATATTCCGCGTTGCTGTTGCTCTTCTCCTCGATGTTGAGCGCGCAAGGCTCGGTGCCTTTGGCGAGCAAAGACGATTGGGAAGAGATCAACTTCGAATTCGACAGCAGCGTGTTGGCAGACGGCTTTCCGAGCTTGCTCCGTCTTGCCGAACTACTCAACAAGAACCCCGACTACCGGGTGAAGCTCATAGGCCACACAGACTTCGTCGGCACGCATCCGTTCAACGACGGATTGTCGAAGCAGCGCGCCAACGCGGTGAAGACCTTCCTCGAGAAGTACGGCGCCAAGCCGGGACAAGTCTCCATCGACTCGAAGGGCAAGCGCTCGCCCAAAGTGGAGAACAACACTCGCGAAGGACGCTTCATCAACCGGCGTGTGGAGATGACCGTGACCGATGGCGCCGGCAAGGTGATCGGCGCGGGTGGTGCGGCGGATACGGTGAAGGCTCTCGAAGCTCTCGCCAAGAAGCAGGAAGATTGCTGCAATCAGATTCTCAAGCGGCTCGACAAGCTCGATGAGATCCTCGCGTTGGTTCGCGACCTCAAGGCGCAGAACCAGAAGCTGCAGGGTGACGTGGACGAGTTGAAGCGGATGGCCAACCGTGGCGGTCCCGCTGGATCGACTGGAGCCGCCGGGGCCACTGGCGCAACTGGCGCCACTGGCGCCGCGGGCGCTACCAATCTCGCGGGCGGTCCGCAGATGACCCCGAAGGACATGGAAGATCTCGCCGGCAAGGCGGCCAAAAAGGCTGTCGAGGAAATGGCTGGCGGACGCCGTGGCTCGGGCGGTAGCGGAGACGTGGGCGGTCCGGGTGGACCGAAGCTCACGATCCTCGGTTTGAACGCCGGTCCCGATGGCACGGGCAAGGTCAGCATGAGCGGACGCGGCCGGTTCTTCGCTCCGTTCAATGACAAGCTCGCCTTCCAGGCCCAGGGCGAATACATGTACTTCCGCGATCGCCAGGAAGGTCAGTTCGATGCTGGCTTGGTGACGCGCGTCAGCCGCCGCTTCCAGGCGGGCGGATTCTCGAGCTTCAAGACGGTGGGCATCAAGGATATGGACAGCAATGGCACTCTCGGCCAAGCTGCCTTCACCGGAGACTACCTCTTCAAGCACGGCCGCGTGGGCGTGTTCGGCACCAAGTCGTTCCTGAGCGGCGCCATCATCAACAACAAGCTGCTGAGCCGGAACATCACCGAGCAGACCTACCTCCGGGTGGTTGACCAGATCGGCGGTTCCACGGCGTTGCAGTTGGGCCGCCGCGCCTTCGTCGAGGCCAACCTCGGCTACCTCCACAGCCAAGCCGGAAGCGATCGTCCGGGCGGCACCATCCGCCTGGTCTTCCCCGTCAACCGGCTGATCGCGCTGACGGCCGAGGGCGGATTCAACGAAACGCTGCTGGCCAAGACCGGCTACAACGGCCGCGCCGGATTCGGCGTGCTGTTCGGAAACTACCTGCAGCCGCGCGAATTCCTCGACTACGCCGGACCAGTCCCCGTGGACATCCCGCGCGTACGTTATGAAGTGCTGACGCGCCGCCTCCGCACGGGCAACGATCCGCCGGTGGCAGACGCTGGTCCTGACCAAATCGGCGCTCGCGCCGGTACGATCCAGCTCGACGGTTCGGGCTCGTTCGATCCGGACGGCGATCCGATCAAGTTCCTCTGGACCCAGGTGGCAGGCACGAACGTGGCGCTCACCGGCGCCGACACCGCCAAGCCGACCTTTACCTCCACCGAAGGGCAGACCTACAGCTTCCGTCTCACCGTGACGGACGACAAGGGCGCCCAGGGTATCGCTCGCGTGACGATCAGCACCCGCGAAACCCCGAAGGTGAAGATCGTGCGCTTCACGGCCAACCCGGCCTTCATCCAGCCCGGCGATCAGGCGATCCTCAACTACAACGTTGAGAATGCCGACACGGTGACCATCACGGGTATCACCGAGGCACTGCGGCCTGACAACGGCAACGTCACTGTTCGGCCCACGGCAACTGCCACCTACACACTGACTGCCAAGAACCGCGTGAGCGAGGATGTGGCCGTGGTGACGGTGGTGGTGGATCGGCCGCTCCCGCGGATCATCTCGTTCCGCGCCAACCCGGCGACGATCAACCGAGGCGGCAAGACGTCTCTGGTCTGGCAGACCCAGGGTGCCGACAGCGTGGAGATCACGAATGTGGGAACGTTCGGTCCGAACGGATCCACTGACGTGATGCCGACCGCGAACCAAGCCTATGTGCTGATCGCACGGAACCGCTTCGGCGAGACGACGGCGTCCACGGTAGTGAACGTCAACGTCGGACCGCGGCCGCAGATCGTGCAGTTCTCGGCCAGTCCGGTTCAGATCGTGGAAGGTGATTCCTCGACTCTGACCTGGAGAGTGATGGGTGCCAACACGGTCACGATCGACCAGGGAATCGGCAAGGTGGATCCGAACGGAAGCCAGAAGGTGACTCCGGCCAACAATACCGTGTACACGCTGACGGCGACTAACGACTTTGGAACCAGCACGATGCAGGCGACTGTGGAAGTGCTGCCTCGAGTCAAGATCGTCAGCTTCACGGTGACGCCCACCACCATCCGCCAACCCGGCGAGCCGGTAACGTTCAAATGGGAGACCATGAACGCGACCCACGTCTCGATCGACGGCGGAATCGGTCCGCGGACTCCGAACGGGACGCTGACCAACGCCGGTCCGCAACAGACCCAGACCTACACGCTGACGGCGTTCGGTCGAGGCGGGAGCCAAACGACGGCGACCGTGACCGTAACCCTGGCTTCGCCGAACGGGCAGAACCGTCCGCCGACGGTTTCGATCCCGATCAGCAACCAGGTGACGACGGTGCGGAACCTGTTGCTCGAAGCGGTTGGCGCGGACGCCGATGGCGACGTGCTGGCCTACTCGTGGCGCAGCACCGACGGCAAGGCGGAAGTGCTGATGCCGAGCTCGCGCATTACCAATGTGCGGCTGAAGGATGACCAGAACGGAGACTTCCTGTTCGAAGTGAAGGTCACCGATCCTTCGGGTGGCTCGGCGACGGCGACGGTGCGAGTGACGCTCGTGCCGCCGGCGACTCCGCCGTTGACGCCGGGTGCGCCGCCGCAGGGTCCGCAGCCGCGGCCGTAGCGAAGTATCGGTTGAAGTACTCAGGGCCGGAGGGCGATCCCCTCCGGCCCTTTTTTCTATGTCTGTGAGTGGCTCTTTCGTGCTGGGCGGCTATGCGCTATAGAGGGCGAATGTACCGGGGATGTTCTTGATGTCCGAGATCTCGCCCGCCGGGGTCCTGCGGACTTTGACGCGGCCAGCGGTCGATTGTGACAGCAGAATCTGTCCGCTCTCGGCACGCGCCTGAACTCTGGCGGCGAAGTTCACATGAGGGCCGAGGGCAGTAAACTGATCCCGGAACTCAGTTCCGACGTTGCCTACCAGGACCTCGCCGGTGTGGATACCGCAGCCGAGACCGATCCGAAGGCGCTGGGGCGTGTAGAGCTTCCACTTTTTCATCCACTTTGCCTCGAGGGCCTTGAACCTCGTGCGGATGGACTTGGCGGCGCGAATGGCCTGTTCTGCATCGGCGCGGCCATCGTCGCCCTTGTGATTCAAGACTCCGAATAGAGCCATGACGCCATCGCCAATGAACTTGTCGAGCATGCCGCCATGTTGGAAGATTGCTTTGGCTGCTTCGTCGCTGTACTCTTTGAGGAAATCGGCGATCAGGGGAGGGTGGGCTTTCAGGATTTCGCACAAGAGCGAGAACCCGCGAATGTCCCAGAAGCAGATGGTGACGAGGCGTTGACTCGGTTGGAGTAGGCTCGGGTCTCGCTCGATTGTTTCGAACAGGCGTGGATCGAAGTAGCGGCGCAGGAACCCGACGCGTTTGGTGAGCGCGCGATAGCGCAGCGCTGCGCGGGCCTTGAAGTTGATCTCTTGAACGGCGGATCGGCCCCGGATGTTTTTCTCGACGACATCGAAAGCTCCGGCGTCGAGCGCGGCGTAGCGGTCCAGGCTGCTCTCGTAAGCCGTGAACAGGATGGTCATGATCGTGGGATCACGTAGCTGGGCTTCGCGGATCACCGTCATCCCACTGTCATCGGCTTCCATGCGAAGGTCGGTAATGACGAGGTCAATTGGCTCCGGCCCCTTCGCCCCCTGGTCAACCAATCCGATTGCCGTTTCGCAACTGTCCGCAGTCGTGATGAGCCAATCGGGGTTCTCGTCCGCGAGTGGGCGAACGAGCGACTTGAGACTCTCGGGATCGTCATCCACAATCAACACGCGTTGCGGCATCACTTCTTCAGTCGTCTCCTTGGAGCCAAAGGCAGCGTGATCTCGAAGTCGGCGCCGTCTCCCTTCGCTCCTACTTCCCTGATCGTACCGCCGTGGCCTTCGACCATTCTTCGAACGAGCGCGAGGCCTAGGCCGGTCCCGTGAGGATTTGTCGTGAAGAAGGCGTCGAAGATGCGATCCTTGTGCGCAGGGGAGATTCCCGGCCCGTTATCCGTGAAATGAATGAGTGCAGTGCCTGAGGCATCTTGCGGCGTGACCGACACCCCGATTCGATTCTTGCCGCCCTTGTCGAGCCAATGCAGGGAGTTTGCGACGAGTTCGTCGAAGCTTTCGGCGAGGCGGTCGGGATCCGCAATCACGGAAAGGCCGGGCGGGCAATCGATCTCGCATGCCACTCCCATGGTTCTCGCCACCTGGCATGCCTTGTTGAGCACAGGCTTCAAGACGACGGGCGCGGGCTCGATCGCTCGATTGAACGACTTGAATTCGTCGAGGATGACCTTCGCCTTCGCGACAGACGCCCGCAAATCTTCGACGACCTCGAGCGCTTCGGAACTCCTGCCTTCACGGATTCTTCTTTGCAGCGAAGAAAGATTCGCCTCAATGGCGAAAACCGGGTTGCCAAGCTTATGTGCCGCTGCGGCTGCGACGTCCTTCCAAACGGCGTCTCGCTCGACCTGAACCCGCCGGGTCTTTTCCCCGTCGAGCGCCGCGAGAGCCGCTTTCAGTCGCTCTGCCAATCGTTGATTCTCTTCGTAGAGCTCCTCCGGGGTCTTTCGCCAGATGGTCGCAGTGGCAGCCCCGGCCATGAAATACTTGAATTGGATCGCGGGGTAGCGTTCGAGCAACTGAGCGAGATAATCCCGGTTCCAGATACGAACTTTGTGGAACTGGGAAGTGGGCGGGTTACGCCGGCGCGACGATTCTCCGTCGAAGTCGACGAATAGTAGTGTGAGGTTCAACGGCTGAGTGCGCTTCCGGAGGCCTGCCAAGGTGAGCCGGTTGAGAAGGTACGGGTTGCGTGCAAGTTCTGCGTCGTAGCCGAATCGAACCAACCAAAGCTCCTCTGCCTCGAGGCCGTCAGGATCCTTCCGAGTCAACTCGACGAGGAATCCGAGCCCGCTTTCCGAAGCGTCAAACTCCAACCGAAATCCCATGGCGCCCAAAAGATCGAAGACGAGATTCTCCCGTTCCACGGCAGAGAGACGATCGATATCCACCTGGACGCTCGCCTCGGGCCTCTGCAGTGCTCGAATCCGCGCCTTCAGGCCATCGCGAAGCCCGGCCATATTGCGATATTCGACAACCCCAGCCTCCACTCGCCACGAAAGGGGAGAATTGGCAACTCGATTCCGGGCTCGAGTCAATATTGTGCGCGGATCTTCGGTGATCGCGTAATGGTCGCGGGCAGAGTTGCTCGAGACGTCTAGAACAAATATGTCAGCCACCGGAGGCGGGGACCAGTAAAGGATCCGCGGGTCATGTTGCGCATCGTACCCTTCCTCGGCGAGAACCGCACCGATCACGCCCGCCGCATCCACGCCTTCCGCCCAGTAGAAAGCCTTGAGGCGCCCGGGTTCCAAATCGGGTTCCGCCGAAGTTCGAGTGCTCTGTGCCAATCGAGTACTTGACTCTAGCACACCCGGACACTAATCCCCACCGGCATGCGCCGGCGGGACCTGCGGCCGCGACGCCGCCAACTGCCCCAGCGACACATGGATCGTCGGCAGCGCTCCATCGGGATGCTCGTCGTGTTGCGCGATCTTGGCCAGCCGCTCCTTGAGCAACTGGTTCCGCAGCTTGCGCTCGAACTCCTGCATCTGCTCGTCGATCGCCGACTTCTTCTTCTTCGCCATCACGATATCCTCGCGATAGCGCTTCAGGAAGTAGCCGATGGTCTCGGTCCGGATCTTGATCGACCCGGTCGGCTTGTTCTCGTCAATGTCCTTGAAGCAGAAGTACGGCGTGCCCGAATGCTCCACGATCTCTTCGACCACCGTGTAGATCGGCGCGTCATGGCCGCACTTGAAGCTCGAAAGCTCGAGCGCCACCAGATTCGGATGCCGCGCGATGTACTTCGCCGCCCACACCTTGCGCGACGTGTTCTCGGAATACGAGTTCTTCCAAACGTCGGCGATCGACATGGGATCGGGAATCTCGCCCGATTTCACCTCCGCGCCGAACAGCCGCCAAACGATGTCCTCGTCGATCGGCAGCGCGTCCTGCGAGAACACCGGATAGCCGAGCTTCTGGAACTCCTCGAGGATCTCGTGATTGCAGCCGGGGTCGTTGTGATACGGCCGGCCCAGCAGCACAATGCCGAGCCGGTCCTCGCGCTCGAGTTGCTCGAGCACTTCGCGACCCGCACCGCGCAGCGTCACGTTATTGAAGACATCGAGCGCCTTGTAACCCTCGCGGACCGCGCGCGCGTTCTCTTCCGGAGACAGCCCGAGAATGCCGCTGAACTCTTCCCACATCTGCCGTTCGAAAATCTCCGGCTTGCCGACATTCACGAATGTATCGAGGAAGGTCACGTTCTTCTCGGCGAACAGGTCGCCTTCTTTGGTGAACGCTGCCTTCACAGCCGCCGGGGTCGTCGCCACCGTGGGGCATGAACGCGTCCCTTGCACGCCCGACAAGTCGCTCGTCAGGCAATCGATCATCGGGAAGAAGATCAGGTCGAGCGGTTTCTTCGCGTGATGCACGTAGAGCAGGTTGTGGATGTGCGGGATCCCAAGCTTCGACGGGAAGCAAGGATCGATCGATCCGCGCTTGGCGCCCGACTTGTAGAGCTCTTCGTTCGTATAGTCAGACCAGATGATGTTCTGCGGCTGAATGCCCAGCGCGGCGAAGTAGCCCGTGAACACCGGCGCCTGCGAGTACATGTTGAGCACCCGCGGCATGCCGATGCGCAAGTGCTCCCGGCGCTTCATGAGCTCAGTACGCTTCTGCTGCGCGGCCGAGAGGCGCCCGAGGAAGTTCGGTTTCGGCAGCGGATCGGAAACGTTTGCCACGTCCGGCACGCGGAACACCGCGCGCGCGGCCACTTCGACCAGGTTCGGATTCTCTTTCTTCACCTTGTCGAGCGAGCCCTTGATCTGGCGCATCTCGTTGATATCTTCCACCGTGCCTTTTTCGCAGGTGGCGATGATCAGTCGCTGCGTACCGTCTTCGAGCGGGACCTTGGTCTTGGCGGGGCGATAGGCGTTCTCATTCAACGTGGAGGTCTTCACGTCGATGAACGTGCGCAGGCACTTGTTCTTGCAGAAGTAGCAGCGCGTCGATTCCGAACGCGTGGTCTTGAACTCGATTTCCTGCACGGCGTCGAGCCCGATGAAGGTCGACACGCGGCCGTTGTCCCAGAGGCGGCCTGCTTCGAGCGCCGCGCCGATGGCGCCGGCTTCTCCGCAGTGCTCATGCACGATCACGTCCGCCGCGACATCCTTACCCTTGAAGCGCGACTCGATGAAGTCCACTTGGCTCTTCACCGCGGCCAAATTGTACTGCGTTCCGCCTTGCAGCAGGAAGCGCCGGCCGATCGCGGAAAGGTTCGGGATTTGCGAAACGTAGAGCCAGATGTTCTTCGGCAGCACGTTGCACAGTCCGGCCATGATCTCTTCGGCCTTCCAGCCTTGGCGCTGGAAATCGACGATGTCGGACTGCATGAACACCGCGCAGCCGTATCCGAACGACGGATAGCCGGTGGCGTTGAAGGCGACGTCGGCGAACTGCTCCACGGGATAGCCGAAGCCTTGCGCGGTCGATTGCAGGAAGTACCCGTTACCCGCCGAGCACTGCGTGTTGAGCTTGAAGTCTTTCACGCGGCCGTGCTTGAGGATGATGATCTTGATGTCCTGGCCGCCCACATCGCAAATCACGTCCACATCTTTGTAGAAGTGAAGTCCGGCCTGAGTGTGGGCCACGGTCTCGACAACGGCCGCATCGGCGCCCATCACATCTCGCAGAATGTCTTTTGCGTAACCGGTGGTTCCCACGCCGAGTACCCGCAGGTCCGCGCCCTGATCGGAGATCTGCTGCTTCAGCTTGGCGAAGATCTCCATCGAGTCTTCGATCGGGTTGCCCTTCGAAAGCTGATACGCCTTCGCGAGGATCTTGCGCTCTTTGCCTTTTGAAAGCAGCACGGCCTTGGTGGACGTCGATCCGCCGTCGATTCCAATGAAGCCTTCCACTACCTCGCCCGGTTGGAACGCGGTGGGGGTGAACTTCTTGTGGCGATACTTGGTCTTGAACGCCTCGAGCTCATCGGAGTTCTTGGCCAGGCCGCCGTTGCCGCCCTTCTTCTTCTTCTCTTCGTCGCGGCCCACGGTGATGTACCACTCGAGCTTCGCGTAGCCCTTGTAGCGGCCCACGTCGGCGTCTTCGTCTTTGCCGAACTCCACCGCACCGAGCGCCGCGAAGTACTGCGCGTTTTCGGGGATCTTGATCAGCGACTCGGGATCCACGCCCTCGGGCAGGGGATAGTTGCGCTCTGCCCAGATCTTGGGGATGTTGGACTTCCAGCAGTCCTGCATGCCCTTGATGTAGCAGTTGGGACCGCCGAGCAGCAGCACTTCGGGCCGCAGCGTATTGCCGCGCGTCAGCACCGAGAGATTTTGCATCACGATGGCTTCGAACAGCGATGCCATCAATTCGTCGGAAGGCACACCGGACTTCTGCAGTCCGTTGATATCCGTCTCGGCGAACACGCCGCACTTGCCGGCCACGGGATGGAGCTTGAGCCCCTTGTATCCCATGTTGCAGAGATCTTCCGTGGGAATGCGCAGCTTGGCGTTGATCTTGTCGATCACCGCTCCGGTGCCGCCCGCGCACTTGTCGTTCATCGACGGCAGCTTCTTCTTGCGGCCAGTCTCGGGATCCTCTTTGAAGATGATGATCTTGGCGTCTTGCCCGCCGAGTTCGATCACCGAACCGCAATTCGGATACAGCTTCTCCACCGCCAGCGAGACCGCGTTGACTTCCTGAACGAACTTCGCCCCCAGGTGCTTTCCGATGCCGGAACCGCCTGAGCCCGTCACGAATACACGGCAATTCTCAACCTTGAAATCGGGGACCTCGGTTTCGAACCGGCGCAGGAACTCGAGCGTCTTCTCGGGCTGCTTGGTGTCGTGGCGTTGATAGTCGCGCCACAGGATCTCGTCGGTAGCGGCATCGACAACCACGGCTTTCACGGTCGTCGAACCGATGTCGAGACCGATCATGTATTGACGGTCCATGGGGCCGTTCATCTCCTCGAGTTTAGCGCTAATCAATTGACTGCGGCGGCGGCCAAGGCCACCTTCGGGGTCCAGTTTTCGGCCTTCGCCCGTTGGGCGATGTGGCGGGCGAAGTTGGCGGCCACGCTGACCGATCCTTTGAAGTGCGGCACCTTGTACATGGGCCGCTTCATTTCGGGATGCTCGTCAACGTACTGGCGGAGCTCTTCGAGCGTCATGCCGATCGATTCCAGCGTTTCCGCGAACTCGCGTTTGGCCTTGTTCTTGGCTTCGCCGAGGGCCATTTGCACTCGGCTGTGGGCGTTTACTTCGCCTTCGCCAGAAGTTTCGATCGGCAGGTAGATGATCTCTTTGTACTGCGACACCACTGCCGCCTGTGCGCCGTCTGACTGCGTGGAAGGCATGCACCCGAACGGCTTCAAGCTCAGCACCATGTGGGCGAGATCCTTGTTCGAGTAGTAGATGTTCTTGGCCACTTCGAGGTGACCCTCGCCGCCGCCCGCGCGCGAGTTGTAGAACGGATGGCCGAGCCGTTGCATTTCGTACTGGTCAGCGAGGTGGTGGCCGATGCCGCCCAGTGCGTCCACCAAGCGGTGGTACTCGCGCTTGAAGATCGCCTCGGCGAGCTTGAGCTTGGCGACCTTGTTCCGGTAGTTCCACTCGATCTTGGCGCGTTTCCCGAACTGCCAGATCGGCGGCAGTACGGCGCCTTCTTCCAGGCCCTTCATGTCTTTGTACTTCTGCACCACCTGGTGGATCATGTAGGTGATCCAGGTGCCGACGGGCTCCACCATTACCTGTGCGCCTTCGCGCTCGAGGAACTTGAACATGTTGAAGTTGCCGTCGCCCTCGGTGGTCTGCGCCCAGAACTCGCCCGTAATCTTGACGATGGGCTTTACGCGCAAACGGTCTACTTCAACCTCGTCGAACATCGCCTTGCAGCGTTCGAGCGACGCGGTGATGTCGTCACCCTTGATCTGGTTCACGAACTTACCCAGGTACTCTGCAGTGTCTTTGAATCCGCCGAGGAAGCCCGCCATCTTCTCTTCCAGCTTGTAGGGCTTCTTGCTCTTGAAGACCTCGTGCATGTAGTCCATCACGCGGTCGAGCATTTCGTCCGTCTGGCCGGGCTGCGTTTCGAACGGCCGGATCAGGTACGCCACTTCGTTGAGCACGTCACCGGTGTTGAGCGCGTTCAGGATGCCGAGGAAGAAGTCGAGGTTCATCTCGAGCCCGGCTTCGCAGTCCGATTGCGAGAGCCCGCCCGATTGCTGGAACAGCAGCACACGGAAGCCATCGAAGCCCGCGTTGCGGAGGGCAAGGCGGTACTCCGCCTCGTACATTCCGAACCGGCACGGACCGCAGGCGCCCGCCGTGAAGAACACGTAGCGGTCAATGATCTCCTGCTTGGTGAGGCCCTGATCTTCGAGCTTCTGCAGGTATTGCACGAGATTGCCGACGGTGAAGTAGGTGGGGTTGCACTGGCCGTTGTTGCCGAACTCCTTGCCAGTCTGGAACGCATCTACGTTCGCGGCGGGCACGATCTCGGCCAGGTAGCCCAGGTTCTCGAGGTGCCCGTGCACCAGCTTCTCGTGCTTCCAGGTCAGTCCGCCAAAAAGCAGCGTGGTACGGCCGCGCTCCTGCTTGGTGAAGAAGCGCTCCATCGGGCGCTTGAAGTGGTGGACGTCCTTCTGTTCCAACCCCGCTTCGCGCTCCAGACGCGCCCGTTCTTCCGCCAGACGCTGTTGGATGATCTGCTCGATGGCGTCGTCAGCGTTGGTTCCGATCTGGACAAGGCCCAGCGGGGCCGGCTTCGGTTCTACTGGCTGAGTGCTCATTCCGTAGTTCTCCTTGGTCAAGGATTTCTACAACTTCCAATCTGACCAAACAAGTACAGTATACCCGATACACATCGGGCGTACTAAACCTTCTATCGTATCTTGATCCAGAATCTGGACCGATTGAACCAGATTCCAGCCAACGGAGCCAAAACGGCCATGAAAGGCGAACCCCGGGAGGTCATGGGGTCCAAGTACCCGCCCACCTGCCGCTTCAAGTTCAGCGGAGACAGTGAGTTGGATCGGATAGAATGAACCAATATGCGTTTCCTCACCTGGTCGCTCATGGTGTGTCTGGCCGCCACTGGTGGTGCGCAAACCATCCCGGCCCGTGATTACGGGCGCTCGATGACGATCACCCGTTACGGGATCGCCGCGACGTCTCAGATTCTGGCGTCGCAGGCGGGAGCGGAGATGCTGGCGCGGGGAGGTTCGGCTGCGGACGCGGCAATCGCGGCCAATGCTGTGCTCGGATTGGTGGAGCCGATGATGGATGGGATCGGCGGTGACCTCTTCTCCTTATATTGGGACGCGAAAAGCGGCAGGCTCTATGGGCTGAACGCCAGCGGCTGGACTCCGAAAGGCATGACGCTCGAGTACTTCGCGAAGAAGGGCGTGAAGTCAATGCCGGGGTCGGGGATCGATAGCGCCACCGTGCCGGGATGTGTGGCGGGTTGGGCGGCGATCCACAAGCGCTTCGGAAAGCTCCCGTGGAAGACGCTGTTCGAGCCGGCGATTCAGTATGCGACCGAAGGCTTCCCGGTGACCGAGCGCATTGCCGCCTCATGGGGTGGAGAGACCAACCTCAAGCGCCTTCGCTTGAAAGAAGGCGCGCCCGAGATCTTCCTGCCCAACGGCGAAGTTCCTGTGCAGGGTCAGGTTTTCAAGAATCCTGCGCTGGCCAAGGCGTATCAGTTGATCGCGGCTCAGGGCGCCTCGGCCTTCTATCGCGGCGACATCGCAAAAGCGATCATCGCGGCGGAACGCGAGTTGGGCGGCTCAATGGAAGCTTCGGACCTCGCCGATTGGCAGCCCGAGTGGGTGGAGCCGATTTCGACGACATATCGTGGCTGGCGCGTGTATGAGTTGCCGCCGAACGGGCAGGGAATTGGCGCGCTCGAAATGCTCAACCTGATGGAGCAAGGCAAGCTCGGCGACTATCCAGCCATGAGCGCCGAAGCGCTGCACTGGAAGATCGAGTCAATGCGCATCGCCTACACGGACCTGCGCAAATATGTTTCGGATCCGAGGTTCGTCAAGGTTCCGGTGACGCAGATGCTGTCGAAGGAATACGCGAAACAGCGGGCCGCGGGCATCGATCCTGAGCGTGCGCAGTGCAAGACGGTGCCCGGCGACATGAACCTCACGGGCAACACTACCTACCTGGCGGCGGTGGATTCGGATGGCAACATCGCTTCGTGGATTCAGAGCGTCTCCGGCCTCTGGGGCTCGGCCGTCGCGGTCCCGGGATTCGGATTCCACCTGCACAATCGCGGGGGCGGATTCAAGCTCGACCCGGCGCACGCCAACGCGATCGCGCCGCACAAGCGGCCGTTCCACACCATCATTCCGGGCTTTGCGGAAAAGGACGGCAAGCGGATCGGGTTCGGGATCATGGGCGGTCCGGTGCAGCCGCTGTCGCATGCGCAGTTCATCTCGAACCTGGTGGATCACGGGATGAACCTGCAGGGTGCGCTCGAGGCTCCGCGATTCGTGGAAGCGCGCGCCTCAGGCGGGCGGAAGCTCGAGGGTTGTGAGGTGGGGATGGAGTCGCGTGTTCCGGCAGAGGTGCGCGCGGCGCTGGCGCAGCGCGGCCACAAGATCGACGACATGGGCGCCTACAACATCATGTACACGGGCACGGGCCAAGCCGTGATGCATGACTCGGCCACACATGTGAATTTCGCGGCTTCGGATGCGCGTGGCGACGGAGCGGCGATTCCGGAGAGTCCACGCATGAGGAAGTGATTCGGCTCGCGTAGAGGATAATGGCAGGACATGGAAAAACGCAGACTCGGCAATAGCGATCTCGACATCACGGTATTGGGCGTGGGCGCATGGGCGATGGGCGGCGGAGGCTGGGCCTTCGCCTGGGGACCGCAGGACGACAATGACTCGATCGCGGCCACTCGCGCGGCCATCGATGCGGGCGTGAACTGGATCGACACGGCAGCCGTCTATGGTCTGGGGCACTCGGAAGAAGTGGTGGCTCGCGCGCTCGAAGGTGTATCGCCGCGGCCGTACGTGTTCACCAAGTGCGCGCGCGTTTGGGACGAAAACAGGCAGATCGGGAAATGTTTGAAACGGGATTCGGTTCGCCGGGAGTGCGAGGCGAGCCTGCGCCGGCTGAAGGTGGATACGATTGATCTCTATCAGGTCCACTGGCCAGAACCCGATGAAGACGTGGAAGAGGGCTGGGAGACGCTCGCGCGGTTGAAGCAGGAAGGCAAGGTCCGCTGGATCGGTGTTTCCAACTTCAGCAAGAGCCAGCTCGAGCGTGCCCAAGCGATCGCGCCGATCACATCGCTGCAGCCGCCGTATTCGATCATTCGTCCGGAAGTCGGTGAGTCGCAGTTGCCGTATTGCCAGGCGAACGGGATCGGCGCAATCGTGTACTCGCCGATGGCTTCGGGGCTGCTCTCGGGCAAGATGACGCGCGAGCGGATCGCGACCATGGCCGCGGACGATCATCGCCAGCGCAAGCCGGATTTCCAGGAACCGCTGTTGACGCGCAATCTCGCTGTGGCGGACAAGCTGGTGGAAATCGGCGCGCGGCACGGGCGCACGGCGGGCGAGGTGGCGATTGCGTGGACCTTGCGGAATCCGGCCGTCACGGGCGCGATCGTAGGGTTGCGGTCGGCCGAGCAGCTCAACGGAGTGATCGGCGCTGCGGGGCTACGGCTTTCCGATGCTGAGGTCGCCGAGATCGCGGCCGTCCGCTGAGCGTCCTACGCCAGCAATCCAGACATCACCCTCGCTTCATCGGTGGGACCCACCAGCCGCTGGTTCAGTCCCTGGAATGGATACGACAGCTTGAACGCCTCGATACCGAGCAAGTGCATCGCGGTGCGCTGCAGATCGCGCGGCGTCATTGCGTCTTTCACCGGATAGTAGCCGATTTCGTCGGTCTCGCCGAACGAGACGCCGCCCTTGATTCCTCCACCGGCCATCCAGATGGTGAATGCGTAGGGATGATGATCGCGACCGATGTACTCGCCATACGATCCTCCACGGTTCTCGCGCATCGGCGTGCGGCCGAACTCGCCGCTCCAGACGACGAGCGTCTGGTCGAGCAGTCCGCGCTGATCGAGGTCGCGCAGCAGCGCGGTCATCGGCTGATCGATGCTGCGCGTCTTGAGTGGCAGATCGTAGCGGATGTCTTCGCGGCGGTTGGACCCGTGATGGTCCCAACCCCAGTGGTAAAGCTGCACGAACCGAACTCCGTTTTCCACCAAGCGCCGGGCCAGCAGGCAGTTGTTGGCGAAGGTTGACTTGCCGGGCTCGGTGGCGTAGGCGCGGTGCACGCGCTCGGGCTCGCGTGAGATGTCCATCACTTCGGGCACCGAAATCTGCATGCGATAGGCGAGCTCGTATTGCGAGATGCGCGCCTGAGTTTCCGGATCGCCGAATTGCTTCTGCTCCATCTGGTTGAGGTCGCGGAGCGCGTCGAGCGTCTTGCGCCGCATCGATCGCGTGATGCCTTCAGGGTCATTCAGAAACAGAACGGGCTCACCTTCGCTGCGACACTGCACGCCTTGATAGACCGAGGGCAGGAATCCGCTCGCCCAAACGCTCTTGCCCGCGCTCGGCGTTTGTCCGCCGCTCAGGAGCACTACGAATCCTGGTAGGTTCTGATTCTCGGTGCCGAGCCCATAGGTGGCCCACGCGCCCATCGATGCGTAGCCGAGGCGCGGGTTTCCGGTGTGGATGAAGAGCTGCGCGGGCGCGTGGTTGAACTGGTCCGTACGCATGCTCCGGACGACGGCCACGCGATCCACCATGGTGGAGAAGTGCGGCAGCAACTCGCTCACCATCTGTCCCGACTGTCCCTGCGGCGCGAACTTGTACGGCGTGCCCATCAACTTCGGAACGCCTTTGATGAACGCGAAACGCTTGCCTTCGAGCAGGTGCTGCGGACAATCCTTGCCGTCGTATTTCTGCAGTTCGGGCTTGTAGTCAAACAGCTCGAGCTGCGTTGGCGACCCCACCATGTGCAGATAAATCACCGACTTCGCCTTGGCGGGAAAATGCGGCATGCGCACGGCGAGCGGGTTAGCCGGCGGATCGGAGGTAGTGGCCGCGTGACCGGCGGCGCCGCCGAGGAAAGCTCCGGCCAGCCCGAGCCGGCAGTTCTCGAGAAAGTGGCGGCGCGTCTGTGCGCGAATCAGTTCCAGTTGAGGATTCATTGTCAGCGCCTCGTCAGGGTCTCGTCGAGATTCAACACCGTGTTCGCAACCACCACCCACGCCGCGCGGTCCACATCTTCTTTGCGCTGCGTCGCGCCCTCCACGGGTCGCTTGGCGGTGAGCCCAGCGTCCACGTAGTAGACGTCTTCCTTTTCGCGCGTGCGATAGGCGCGGATGGCGAGCACGTTGCGGCCCGGTCGTGCCGCGGCTGTCGCCGGATGTGAAACCGGGAACTCGTGAAAGATCGAGCGGTCCATGTTCGACTGGCCGAATGAGACGCCGTTGAGGAACGCTTCGAAGCCGCCGACGTAGCGGATCTGGAGGCGGAAGTCCTCGAGTTTCTCGGCAGGCAAGTCAAATGTGTAGCGCATCCAGACCGCGTCGGCATCCCAAGGGGTGCCAACCTCGGCAATTTCCTCCGGCTTCTTGCGGAAGTGCGCAAAGACGCCCTGGCCCGTTTTCCAAGACGAATCGTCGTAGGCGGCGGAGGTCCAGCCGGTGCCAGGATCGTCGAACCGATAGCGTGCGGTGGCCGCTTGGGTTCGCGTGTCGGCGACGAGCGTGAGGGTGCGCTCTTCGGGATAGAGCACGCGATCGTAGTGCAGGAGCTTGGCCACCGACTCCTTGCGCGAGTCGAGTTCGTGCCGAGCCTCGCGATGGAGCTTCACCAGGCGGAGCGTCTCTTCGGGTCGCGGCGGACGCACCAGCACCATGCGGAACATGCGCTCGGCGCGCTGTTCGGCGGTTTGTCCGGTGTCGTTGGCCACGCGGAGCGCGAGCCGCTGCGCGGCTTCCATCTGTACCGGATCGTTGAGCGTGGTGAGCGCTTGGAGCGGCGTATTGGTTCGGATGCGGCGCATGGTGCACGTTTCGCCCGAGGGCGAATCGAAGTTCATGGCGGCGGGGTAGGGAGCCGTTCGACGCCAGAACGTGTAGAGCGCGCGGCGATACTTGTCTTCGCCCGGACTTGGCGACCAGCGCTCGGAGTTGTACTCCATCTGCCAGATGCCATCTGGTTGCCAAGGCATCACGGGCGCGCCATACATCTTGGCGCTCAACAGTCCCGATGCGGCCAGCGCCTGGTCGCGGACGATTTCTGAGTCGAGGCGGAAGCGCGGTCCACGGGCAAGGATGCGATTGTAGGGATCGCGTTTGGTGAGAGCCGGCGTGACGTCGGATGATTGGCGATACGTGGCCGAGAGCACGATCGTTTCGAGCAGGGCCTTGGTGTCCCACCCGAGGCGGATGTACTCGGTGGCGAGCCAGTCGAGAAGTTCCGGATGCGAGGGGAGCATGCCTTGCGAACCGAAGTCCTCTTCAGATTCGACGATTCCTGTTCCAAACAATCTCGCCCAGAAACGGTTTACAGCGACGCGGGCCACCAGGGGATTTTCGGGGTCCATCAGCCACTTGGCCAAGCCGAGCCGGTTGCGCGGCGCGCCTTCTGGCAGGGGATGGAACGCGGCGGGAACGGCTGGCTCCACGTCTGCGCCGGGGTTGAGGAAACTGCCGCGTTCGTGGATACGGGTGCGGCGGCGCTTCTCGGGGGCAAGCTCGCGCATGATGAGCGTGGAGGTGTTGGCGAACTTCAACGTAGGCCGGTCATCGGGTTTGTCTTCGTCTTCCGTCTGGTTGAAGAACGCGTAGATCTGGTAGAACTCCTTGTGCGCGAGCGGATCGTACTTGTGCGAGTGGCATTGCGCACAGCCCCACGTCAGCCCCATCCACACTTGGCCTGTAGTGGCGACGCGATCTTTGATGGCCGCATCGCGGAACTCCTCGTCATCGGTGCCGCCTTCGGTGTTGGTCATCGTGTTGCGATGGAAACCGGTGGCGATCAGATCGTCCTGGCTTGCGTCAGGGAGCAGATCTCCGGCGAGTTGGAGCGTAGTGAAGCGATCGAACGGCATGTTCGCGTTGAAGGCGCGGATTACCCAATCGCGATAGGGCCAGATGATTCGCTTGTTGTCTTTCTCGTAACCTTGGCTATCGGCGTAGCGGGCGAGATCGAGCCAGACGCGGGCCCAACGCTCGCCGTAGTGGTCGCTCGCAAGGAGCGATTTGACGAGGCGCTCGTAGGCGTCGGCGCCGCGGTCTTTCACGAATGCCTCGACTTGTTCGGGAGTGGGCGGCAGGCCGGTGAGGTCGAGCGAAACGCGGCGGATGAGCGTGTGGCGGTCGGCCTCGCGGGAGGGTTGCAGTCCTTCTTTCTCGAGTCGCGCCATCACGAAGGCGTCGATCGGATTGCGGCCCCACTTCGACTGCGGCGGCTCCGTGCGAACCGGCTTTTCGAATGCCCAGTGTTTCTGGTAGCGTGCGCCGGTGTCGATCCAGCGCTTGAGGCTCGCGACTTCGGTTTCGGTGAGGCGTTTGCCACCGGGCGGCATCGGATTCGTGGCTGCGGTAACGCGCTGAATCACTTTGCTCGTGGCGCTGTCGAACGGGACGATGCCCGCGGAGCCGCCCATTTTTCCGATGGCGCCGTCGCGCAGGTCGAGGCGGAGGTTGCCTTGGCGCGACTTGTCGTCGGGTCCGTGGCAGGCGAGGCAGTTCTTGGCGAGGAGGGGACGGATGTCGCGCTGGAAGTCGACGTTCTGCGCGAAGGCGGCTAGGGCGGGGAAGAGGATGAGGACCGGTCTCGACAGCATTTCCGATTGCCATTCTACATCGCGGGCTGGTGCGTCATCGAATGCCCCGTCGAGAGCTTGGTCAAAGACGGCTTCGGCTTGGGCCGCGAGAAGGGGTGTTGCCCTGGTCGCGTGGCACCCAGCGAGTGCGCCGATTCATTCCCGACCTGTCGCGTAGTGGCAAAGGTGCCCGTTTTGTCCCGCTGTACGCGAAGCTCTACACCGCGCGACTCTTCCTCGACGTTCAAGCAGCCTGAAATGATCGGCATCCGGCAAGACAATCAAACCCACGGCGAGCCGCGTCATCGGGACGATGGGGCAATTGAGGAAACTGCGATGACTGAGAAGCCTCTGGTCTATTGGAGACTACGATCATCAGCGAATTGGCGGCTCGCCCGAGCCGTCATCCAGCCGCCGCGGTTCGATAACTCCTCACAGAAGTGGTGAAGGGAGCACCGCCACACGCAGGCGGGATCCCCTGCCGTGATCGCCGAGTGCGTCAAGGGCGACGTGGCCGCTGTCGAGCGCCGCCGCCGGGTGGGCGCTTCGATTGACTAAAACGTTCCCGGTGACAAGCGGCACAATGGAACTAGCGACAGCCCTAATAGCGCCCGGCGCGATTCCGTGAGCCATCGAGGACGCGGTACAATTCGCCGCTGCCTTCGTGATGGGCTGAGACTATTTTGTTTGGCTTGGAACTTGCGGCACATCGCCAACCCGCACCCTCGTCGCGATGTAGAAAGGATTCCAAGGGAGCATGGGTACGCAGGAACCCTCGTCTGCACGCCGCAAGAACTCCCGTTCACCCGTTAGTCATGGCGCGACCCTATCGCTGAGGAAGTGTACGGAGTACGGGATGCACACGCCGCGAAGTTCGGGCACGACCTCAACCGGATCGTCCCGGACCTCGAGGCACGGCACGCGAAGTTGGCAGCGTTTCTCAAACCGCCCCCGCGCGCGCAAATCCGCTTGATTCACAGGGACTAGAGACGGGACCCGCGGCGAGAGCACCCATCTCCTATTCGCGACATGTCGTGTGCCACGCCAACGTTCGGGTAAGGAGCGCGCTTTTGCGAAAGCTAGGCTGATCTAAGCGACGAAAGAGGATCTGCCCGAGCGGAGTTGTAGGCCGGAACGGCGGAAGCTGCAACTGCAGTCACTAGCGTTCCGGCGAACGCGACGGCATAGGCGGTGACGTCGTAAGGGTCTACCGTACCGATCTGGTTGGCAACCAAAGGCGCCAGCGCAGCGGCGAAGAACAATCCTATCGCAGCACCACAAAGACTCAGCCGGACGCTCCCCGCTAGAACGAGGCCCATGATGGAGGACGCCGAGGCGCCGACGGCCATTCGGATTCCTAGCTCCTGCCTCCGTTGATTCACCCAACTCGATGTGACTCCGTGTACTCCGGTGACCATCAGCAAGAGCGACAGCCCACATAGTGCCAGGGAAATCCACCACAGGATGTGAAACGGGTACACGCCAAGTGCGTAGATTTCGTCTAGCGGATCGATGCGATCCGCCGACCCCCGGCCAAGCCCATCAAGAGTCCGTTCGATTGTCCGGATAGCTTCAACGGCGTCCCCTCGTGCCCTGACCAAGAGCGAGAGAGCGTGCTTGCCACCTGGGAGCAAGGGGAAGTATATGCACGTGCGATCGATTCCGTTGGCGGGAATGCCGTTGACAGCGTCTCTGACCACACCCACCACTGCGACGGTGCGAAGCGAACGAACTGTGTCTGGCGTGTCGACCCCGTCGAGCGCTTCAATGCCGATTGTTTGGCCAAGCGGGTTCCGGCCTGGCCAAAAGCGTCTAGCGGTCGCCTCACTTATCACCACCACTGCCGAACTGGACCGAGCCTCGTCCGCGGAAAACAGCCGGCCCGATGCCAGAGAGATTTTCAAGATCTGAAAGTACTCCGGTGAGACGAGATTGTAGCCGGCCGCGATCGTTTCGGTGCTCCCCGAGGGAATCGCCGCGAGCCGGCTAAGCGAACCAGACCAGGGTACTCGCCATACCGCCGCGATTTCCTGCATGCCCGCCCTCTTCATGGCATCGACCGCATTCTTGCGAACCTCGCCGGAAACTCGGACATCATAGACGCCCGACGCGTCCATGTGGGTGTCGATCCCAGTCGCCGATAGGCGGCTTCTGAACGCGACGACCGAGCACATCGCCAGCAGTGTGCAGATTGCAATCTGCGCTATCACCAAGAAACCGTGGAGACGCGACGGGGCGAGGCTCGAGGCCATCTCGCCCTTGGACGACTGCATGAGGCTCGCCGCCGTGATCTTCAGGGCCGGCAACAGGCCAAACAGCAGAACCGATCCAACAGTTGCGAGCACCAAAAAAAGGATCGTGTCCTGGTTGGTGGAAAGATCGGGGAGCCGAAACAATCTGGCATAGGCCGGCGGAAGGCTATTGACGATCGCCCGATGCGCAAACCGCAATGTCAGCGTCGAAATCATCAGGCCCACGGCGCACGCCGGTAGCGCAAGAGCGATATTTTCCATCAGAAGTTGCTGAATGAGGCGCCCTCTGCCGGCTCCAAGCGAGATGCGGACTCCGATCTCGTTCGATCGTGCCAGTGCGCGAGCCATCAAGATGCCGGCGACATTGACACAAGCGCCCGCCAAAACCAGGCCGAACGCGAAGAATACGGGGACCATGGCCGCGACCACTCCTGGATTCAACGGAACGATGGTGCTGCGAGAGACCAGCACGGCTCCGGTTGCCTGTTCCGGCTCCAGCAAGCCTGATGAGGAAAGCTTGGACCAGATGTGCAATTGCGCTCGCGCCTGATCCAGGCTGAGATCCGGTCGCAGTCTTCCAATGAGGCTCAAAGACCCCGCCGTTTTTCCGCCTGCCAGGGGCCGATGGATCGAAAGTGGGACCCAAAACTCGGTGGGCTGCGCGCCCAGCCCCGTGAAACCGCGTTTGGCCACACCGACGACATGGACGGGGACTCCTTTCAAAAGTAGCTTGCGTCCAACGATTGCGGGGTCCGATCCGAACTTTGCTTGCCAGGCATCGTAACCAATCACCATGACCGCGTCGTCCCGGGCCTCAGCTTCCGAGAAATGCCTGCCGGCCTCGAGGCCGACGCGGAGCATATCGAAGTAGTTCCGGGACACAAACTGTCCGAACATCGGGTTCCCGTCGATGCGCGTGAGCAAATTTTGAGTAGCGACGACGTCCGTAAATACCGAGCCGTCTCTGCGCAGCGATTCGAATTCGGCGGTGTCGAACATGTGGCCATTGCCGGACTTGGTCGACCACGTAAATCCATACAGACTGTGTGCATCCGGTATCGCGAGCGGGCTCAAAACGTACGCATCGAAGACCGTGAATAGCGCTGTGTTCAATCCAAGCCCCAGGCCGATGGTCATGACGATTGTGAAGGCGATGGCGGGAGAATGGAGCAGCTTCCGAATCCCTAGTTGAAGATCCGAGGCAAGAAGTTCGAGGTTGCGCCAACTCCAACTGTCCCGGCATTGGTCCTTCAGCAGTTCCACTCCGCCGCTGTCGAGAATCGCGGCGCGTCTGGCTTCGTCCGGCCCCATTCCACGCCGAATCGCCGAATCGGTCAACTCGTCCACATATGAGCGGATTTCGTCATCGAGGTCCCGTTCCACGCGGGATCTGTCTAGGAGCCGGTTCAGAATGGACTTCAGACTTCTGAGTGCCCGCATGGCGGCAAGTCCTCCTTTTATCAGGCACTGCCCAGGGCACCAGCGATCGCGCCCGAGACTCGTTGCCACCCTTCCGTTTCAGCGGCCAGTTGCCGCACGCCGGCTTTTGTCATGCGATAGAATTTCGCGCGCCGCTTCCCCTCCGACTCTCCCCAAACGGACTTCAGCCAGCCAGCCTCTTCCATCCGATGCAGCGCTGGAAACAAAGACCCGGGCTTGACTTGGAAGGTTCCATTCGTCATCTGCTCAACGCGGCGGGACACGCCCAACCCGTGCAGTTCTCCCGTGGAAAGCGCCTTCAGGATCAGCAGATCCAGCGTGCCTTGAAGCAAATTGACAGGGGGCTTCATTTGATTCTATAGAACGTCTATACCAGACTAGCCCCGCTCCTATAGAATGTCAATATCGGACGAATCATCCACCGGCCTACCGCGGGTTCCCGGTCGTGCCGAATCCTAACTTCGAGACAGCGGGTTGTTTGAACGGCACTGTCGGCGAACCCATAAGAGCCGCCTAGAAAGCGCTCCGGTTGGACTATCCAATGCACATCGAACAACAGGCGGCAGGCTAGGACGAGGGGCTGGCGGCAAGGGCGGCTGATCAACGGCACAGTGTTTAGCGTCTTGGCGAAAGGGAGCCCAGGCGGGGCGAGCGGATCTCGCTCGACGAAAGGACGGCGAAGGGCCGTTCCGAATTGTCCGGGCATTCGCAGTTCCAGGAACGGCGCGGGGCAGACCACAAAAAAATCTTGACTTCAGTGTACTGCGTGTCATAATACACCTGTGATCCCGTTCCGGCTCTCGTTCCAACCCGGCCAGTCGCTCTACGACCAGGTTGTGTTCGCGGCTCGCAAGGCCATCGTGGCCGGACAGATCCGCCCCGGGGATCCGTTTCCGTCGGTGCGCAGCTTGAGCCGCGAGTTGAAGATCAACCCGAACACGGCGCACAAGGTAGTGACGCACCTTACCAACGAAGGGCTGCTCGAAGTGCGGCCGGGGCTCGGGACGGTAGTGGCTGCGCCCAAGCCGGGGTCGAAGGAAGATCGTGGCCGTGTGCTCGAAACCGACGTCGAGAGATTAGTGGTGGACGCCCGCCAGATCGGGCTCGCTAAAGACGACGTGCAAAACGCCGTGGAGCGCCACTGGTCGCGTCTCGACGGCTCCACTCAGAACGGAGGACCGCGCAAGAAATGAACGCCCCCATCCGCACGGACAAACTCGGGAAGACTTTCGGATCGAACCGCGTTCTCGACGGGCTCGACCTGACGGTAGAAGAAGGATCGATCTATGCCTTGATCGGCTCCAACGGCGCCGGCAAGACCACCACGATCAAGATCCTGATGAACATTCACGAGGCCACGTCGGGCCGCGCGGAACTACTTGGCGTAGACTCACGCCGCTTGAAACCCGCACAGCTCGCGCGCATCGGGTATGTGTCTGAGAACCAGAAGCTGCCCGAGTGGATGACAGTGGCAGGGCTGCTCGAATACTGCCGGCCGTTCTACCCAACTTGGGACACGCAGCTTGCCGCGGACCTCACGAAGCAGTTCCGCCTGCCGGCCAAGCGCAAGCTCCGCGACCTTTCGCGCGGCATGCGGATGAAGGCGGCGCTCGCATCGTCGTTGGCATATCGGCCGGCGGCCATCGTGCTCGACGAGCCGTTCGGCGGACTCGATCCGCTGGCGCGTGACGAGTTCATCGAAGGGCTGCTCGAGTGGGCGCCGGGGGCGACGATTCTGATTTCGTCGCACGATTTGGCCGACATCGAGAGCTTCGCGAGCCACATCGGTTTTCTCGACGAAGGCCGCTTGCTGTTTTCCGAGGAGACGTCGGCTTTGACGCAGCGATTTCGCGAAGTGGAGATCGTGCTCGATGGCGAGGCGCGGTTGCCCGAGCGGCTTCCGGCGAGTTGGCTGCGTCCGCAGGCGGCGTCGGCGGTGGTGCGGTTCGTGGAGACTCGGTATGACGGCACGCGGACCGATGCCGAGATCCGTGAGATGTTCGCTGGCATCCGGCGCGTGGCTGCCGAGCCGATGCCCTTGCGGTCGATCTTTGTCGCGTTGGCACGGTCGGCGCGAACGGCGGCGTAACAGGAGACTCCGATGCGACAAGGGCTTCACATTCTTGCCAAAGATATCCGGCGGCTTCGGTATCACTTGTTGGGTGCGTTCACTCTCTGGGCCGTGTATGCATATCTTGCCAATCACGCGGCGCAATATGAGGGTTTCACGCTGCGGTCGCGTCCGATTCGGATGCTCTACTCGCAGGTGCTCACGTTTCTGCCGCTTACATGGGCGTACTTGATAGCCTCGGCCGTGCATGAGGAGGCTATGCCGGGTGACCGCCAGTTCTGGCTCACGCGACCGTATTCGCGCGGGTCGCTCTTGGGGGGTAAGGCGCTCTTCGTAGGTCTATTTATCTGTTTGCCGGCGCTGGTGATCGCGGTGGTGACGTTGCTGCGCGCGGGATTTTCGCCGGCTTTGTATGTGGGGGACTTGGCGTGGTCGCAGGTGTTGCTGCTCTGCATGGGCGTGCTGCCTTTCTTCGCGGTGGCTTCAGTGACTCGTTCGTTGAGCCAGTTCATCCTAACGGCGATCGGCTGCTTTGTCGCGTTCATGGTATTCAATCAGGCGGTTTCGTCGTTCAGCCGTCCGGTGTCTTGGGGCGGTTTCGAATGGGTGCGTAGCGCCTTTTATCTGAGCGTGTTCGCCTTGGCGGGAACTGCCGTCGCGGCGCTGCAATTCTTCCGCCGGCGGACGGCGGCGGCGCGGGCGGTGCTCGCCGCAGGAGTGGTTGGCGCGTTCCTCAGCATGACGTTTCCTTGGGAGACGGCGTTCGCGATTCAAGCGCGCACGGCGGCAAGGCGGATCGCCCATGACGAGGTACGGCTTTCGTTCGATCCTTCTCGCGGACGTTTCCAGCTAGGCCCCAGCCGAAATCTCGGCGGCCCGCGGTTTTGGGTTCCCGTGCGGCTGGAACATGCGCCCGCAATGGCTGTGGAAGCGCAGTACGTGGAGGTGTCGATCCGCTCGGCGAGGGGAAGCTGGGCGGCTAGCGCTATCGGCCATTCGAGCCCAGCCGGACTCCGGTGGGTACGCGAGGAAGGGCAATACCGTCTCGAGTTTGCGTTAGACGGACCGCAATACGGCGCCAACGGACAGCTGCCAGTGGACCTTCATGTCACTGCTTACTTCAATTTGTTCGGGCGCGGGGACACGCAACGCGCCAGACTGACTGGGAGCGACGCGCCGATACCGGGTTTGGGGATCTGCCGCGCATCCGATGAGGTGTTGAATCGCGGCGCGATCACGCGGGTCGGTTGCCGGATGGCGTTTCACCCGCCGCAGCGGGCGATGATGCGGCTGGAGCATCCGAGCGGTGCCGCCACAGAGGAGATGCGGCTCGGTGGGGGGCCGATCGGCGGGATTCGGCACATGAGTGTGATGCATCCGGTTGAGTTCCAGCAGGCGGAGTTCTTCCGGCTCTCGGAGAGTGGCCGCGTCTTCGAGCCTGGGATGCTTCGCGACGCCGATCTGGTGGTGGACCTGTGGCGGCTCGAGGGGCACCTGAAGAAAGAACTCGACATTCGCGGCGTCAAGCTCGAGGATTGGGATGTTCAGCCGCAGCCGAAGCCGTGACGACGGAACTCAAGCCCGTTTGATCAGCCGGATCACGTAGAGCAGGACGATCGCGCCGATGGTGGCGACGATCAAAGAACCAATCAGCCCGCCTCCAGCCGAAACGCCAAGCGTGCGGAACAGGAAACCGCCGATCATCGAGCCGATGATGCCGATGACGATGTCTCCGATCGTTCCAAATCCGCCGCCGCGCATGATCCGGCCCGCGAGCCAGCCCGCGGCCAAGCCGATGAGGATGAACCAAAGGAGTCCCATAGCCCGAACAGTATAGCTCTCACTGAGCGTGCTCGTTCAGGCAGGTGCGCCGCTGACCGGCGCGTGCGGTTGCCCGCTGTGGGCGAACAACTACTCGAGGGATCGGTCGCGATGACTTCGCCGCCTGATCGTCGCCCCACCGCTCGCGCTTTGGTCCCGCGCAGGCCGCGCCCACTTCACTTCATGCCGGTCTTAGTCAGCGCCGTGGAGCATGCTCCGCGCAAGCCGCCTTGCCGTGCGGGTTGGCCGCGTCGCAGGCGAGCGCCTTCTGCAAATAGGGCGCAAACAGCAACGGCCGCTCGATGCAATGGATGGTGGAAAGCCGCTTCCCTTTGGCGTCACTCACGATGACGCCCGCCGAGCCTTCCCCTTTGTCGTTGGCGATCGAGAAGACGCGGTAGGTGTACCCGCCGTTGGTGAATCGCACGCTCACTTCATAGAGACTCTTGCGCGAGACGTGGGAGAAGAATAGTGACTGCGCGCCTTTGCTCGAATCGGCGGGGTATACCAATTCCGGTTTCTCCAACGTGCCGAACCGGTACTGAATGTGACTCCAGCGCTCACCCACTACCTCTTCCACGCTGCAGATTTGGATCGCCTTGTTCCCCGCGGTTTCGCAGGCAAACAGCGGATCGAGGCAGGTGTCGTCAGCCGCCGCGAAGCCCGGGATCACGATGCACAGCGACGGGATGAGCAGCGCCGGGGCGAGAAAGGCTTTCCACGAGGTGGCCGCGTTCGACACTGCCCCATCTTATCGCCTTGCTGGCGTCACGGCGATCCACGGGAGCCGGCGCGGCGCCTCCCGAGCTCAGTTCGCAAGCGTGGAGAAACTTGCCACGGGGTTTCCGCGGCAAGTCTCGACAAAATTCGGTTCAACTAGCGCGAGCTACCGTTTGCGCAGCATGGCCACTGGCGCGGGCGCTGGGGCCTTGGGAGCCTCCGGAGCAAACGACGGCATCTCTTCGAGAGGCGTGGCCAAAGCCTCGCGATCCCGAGCCTCGCGCTGCTGCAACAGAATCGCCCGCACCACGCGCTCGGAGACTCCGTTCTTGGCAAAGTACACTAGCCCCTCCACCGAAGTGTCGAACCGGCTCGTCTTGGCGCGAATCAACTCGAGCAGAAAGCGCTCGTTGTAGCCGGCACGAGCCAGCATCACCAGGCCCTCGTTGTCGAGGGTCGCGTCTTTGTTGAACACCGCCGGACCGGCGGCCGTGGCCAGGCCGGCAAAAAGCACGACGGGCAGAATGAGCTTGTAAGCCTTCATGGGTGGATACCTCGCTGTACTTATCGTTCGCGTGCGGCGGTGTTTGAAAAAAACTTCGGACCATCGTTGGCCGATATGGTTCCCGTGCTCAGCCGTCTTCTCTACATCGCAACGCCCGCGCTGCTCTGGGCGTCCTCATTCGAGATTCAGCCGGCGCGCCTTCCCGCCGCCACGCTCGGCCGCGCCTATCCCGCGGGACCGCTGGTGGCCACCGGCGGCGGCATGTGCCCCTACAACGCCGTTCGCTTGTCGGTGGTCGGTGGGATGATGCCAGACGGGCTGACGCTTGCGCCCAACGGATACTTCTCGGGTGCGCCAGCGACGCCCGGTACGTTCCGATTTCTCGTGCGCGCCTCCAACGGCTGCTCTTGGAGTGACCAGGAGTACACGCTCGAAGTAGAAGGTGCGCCGCTGCTCAGCGTATATCCGGGATCGATCGAATACCGGATTACGGCGGGCGAAGGAGTGCCGGGGCCGGTGACGATCAAGGTTTCGAACGGAACGGGAAGCGGTCCTTATTCGGTTCGCACCACCGGCGGCGGATGGCTGCAGGCGCGGGCGCGGATGGGGTCGACGCCGGGCCGGGAGTCGGCGTTTGATTCCGACATCATCGACGTCTACCTCGATACGGCAAACCTGCCTCCAGGCGTGCATCAAGCCGAGATTCAAGTAGGGGCGTGGCGGGCGGCCCAGACTCCCGTGGTGCCGGTGACCATTTCGGTGATTCCGCGCCCCCTCACGCAGGAACAGATGCTGCGCCTGCAGCAAGTTCCTCACGCGCCGGCTCCGAGCCATGGCGCTGGCGATTCCGCCCACGCCGCACCATCTTCGGAACACGCGGCGCCGGCCGCACCCAAGCCCGCTGCTCCCAAACCGGCGGTCCGGCGATATGCGTCACGAGGGCGCGCCCGGCCGTCGCCCACCGCGCCCAAGGCGACAGCCTCTGTGGATCCACATGCCAAGCCTTCGCCGCTCGGGGACAAAGTCGCGCATGCGGCACCCGCGGCCAAGGCCGAGTCGCATGACGCCAAACCGGCCGCTGCGGCGCCAGCGCACGGAGCTCCGGCGGCGAAGGCAGACGCCCATGGCAAGCCGGCCGAGCATGGCAAGACCGAGCCCCCCAAACCGGATGCCCACGGCAAAAACGAAGCCAAACCGAAGCCCGATGCTCACGGCAAGCCGGAGGCGCCGAAGGCGGACGCCAAGTCGCACGATGCGAAGCCGCACGATGCGAAGGCAAAGGAGGAACACGGCAAGAGCGGAGGCGACGGCCACGGCAAGTCCGAGGCCAAGCCCGAAGCCAAGCCCGATGCGAAGGCCAAACCCGATCAGCACGCCAAGGCGGATACCAAGCCGAAGTCGGGTCATTGAATGATCGAATCCCGGGCAAACGCCTACTCCCGGAGCCGAGTGCTGGCCGAAAGAGCAGTGCGGAGGCCTCGAGGCTTCGTGCTAGCGTAAAGAAAGAAAGGAATTTCGCCGAATTCTGGAGTAGACGGTTCCCCCGTGCCCTGTCTGCCTGTTACCGCCTGCGGGGGATTGGAGAGTCGCAGGATTTGGACGCGCGTTCCGGCATGAGCTTGGATCACAACCCGGCAATACGAGTGGAAAGCTTGACCAAGCAATACCGGTCTGGCGCCTCTGACTTGACTGTTTTCTCAGGTCTCGAATTCACCGTCGCAGACGGCGAATCGGTTGCCGTGGTCGGCGAGTCCGGGGCGGGCAAGTCCTCGTTGTTGCAACTGTTGGGAGCGCTCGACCGTCCCACCAGTGGAAGAGTATGGTACGGGTCGCGCGACATTTTCGCCCTCGACGACGACGGCTTGGCGGACTTCCGCAACCGCACGATTGGCTTCGTTTGGCAAATGAACTCGCTGCTGCCCGAGTTCAACGCGCTCGAGAACGTGATGATGCCATTGTTGGTTCGGGGCACCCCGCGCACGGAGGCGGCAGTGAAAGCGCGCGAACGGTTGGACGAAATCGGGCTCGGCGCCCGAGCCACGCACCGGCCGGGCGAACTCAGCGGTGGCGAACAACAGCGGGTAGCGCTGGCCCGGGCCTTGGTTACTGGTCCGCGAGTGCTGTTGGCCGACGAGCCGACGGGCAATTTGGATTTTCGTACGGCGCAGTCGATCCAGGATTTGCTGGCTGGGCTGCAGCGCTCGCATCGTTTGACGAGTGTAATCGTGACCCACAACCTGGGATTCGCGCGAAGCTGCGATCGCATCTTAGAATTAGAGAGAGGAACCTGTGTTCCGTGGAAGGAGAGCTCGGCGCCGGCGCACCAGACGGCCAGCGGCATGAGCGCTTCGAATTGAGGAATCCAGTCTATGTTTGAACGCTATACGGAGAAGGCGCGGAGAGTCATCTTCTTCGCCCGATATGAAGCCAGCCAGTTCGGCAGTCCTTATATCGAGACCGAACACCTGTTGCTCGGCCTGCTGCGCGAAGACAAGGCGCTCGCCAACCGTTTTCTCCGCTCCCACGCCGCGCTCGAGTCGATCCGCAAACAGATCGAGTCGCACACCACCATGCGCGAGAAGGTTCCCACTTCGGTGGATCTGCCGTTGTCGCACGAGTGCAAGCGGGTGCTCGCCTACGCGGCCGAGGAAGCCGAACGGCTCAACCACAAGCACATCGGCACCGAGCACCTGATGCTCGGGCTGCTCCGTGAGGAGAAGTGCTTCGCCGCCGAGATCCTCCACGAGCGCGGGCTCAGGCTCTCGCAGGTGCGCGAGGATATCGCGCGGTCGTCTTCGGAAAAGATGTCGTCGAGCCGGCCGAAGGAAAGTTCGCTCCTGGCCGAGTTCAGCCGCGACCTGACGCAAGCAGCCATCGACGGCGTGCTCGATCCGCTCATCGGGCGCGACAATGAGCTCGAACGCGTGGTCCAGATTCTGTGCCGCCGCACCAAGAACAACCCGGTGCTCATCGGGGAGCCGGGCGTCGGCAAGACGGCGATCGTGGAAGGCTTGGCCCAACGGATCGCCGATGGGGACGTGCCGAGCTTCCTCGCCGACAAGCGGATCCTCGCGCTCGACCTTTCCCTGATCGTCGCCGGAACCAAATACCGCGGCCAGTTCGAAGAGCGGCTGAAGACCATCATGAAAGAGTTGATGGAGAACCAGAACGCCGTCATCTTCATCGACGAGTTGCATACGCTTGTGGGCGCCGGTTCGGCTGAAGGTTCGCTTGACGCGGCGAACATCTTGAAGCCGGCCCTTTCTCGCGGCGAGATTCAATGCATCGGCGCTACCACGCCCGCTGAATTCCGCAAGTCGATCGAGAAGGATCGTTCGCTCGAGCGCCGCTTCCAGGCCGTCAAGGTGCCCCCGCCGGCCGAAGGTGACGCTATCCGCATCCTGTTCGGCATCAAGGAGCGCTACGAGAAATTTCACGCCGTCGCCTACACCGACGAGAGCATCGAGACGGCCGTGCACTCCTCGCACCGCTTCATCCCGGACCGGTTCCTGCCCGACAAGGCGATCGACTTGATCGACGAAGCAGGCGCGCGCGTAAAGCTTCGCCAAACGACGCTGCCCACCGAGATCGCCGATATCCAGAAGCGCATCAAGTTCATCGTCCACCGGATGGAGAACGCCATCGCCAATCACGAGTTCGAGAAGGCGCGCTTCTACTCCGACGAAGAACGCAAAGAGCGCGAGAACCTTCGCCAATTGCGCGAGAAGTACAACCTCGACGACACGTCCACCGGCGTAGTCACCAAAGACGACATCGAAGACGTGGTGGCGCGCTGGACGGGTGTGCCGATGACGGCCATCAAAGAGGAGGAAGTCTCGAAGCTCCTGCGCATCGAAGAGGAACTCCACAAGCGCGTGATCAGCCAAGAGAAGGCAATCGGCGCCTTGGCCCGCGCCATCCGGCGCTCTCGAGCAGGCCTCAAGTCACCGAAGCGCCCTGCGGGTTCGTTCCTGTTCCTCGGGCCTACTGGCGTCGGCAAGACGGAAGTGGCTCGCGCGCTCGCCGAGTTCCTGTTCGGCAGCGAAAAGTCGCTCATCCGCTTCGACATGTCCGAGTTCATGGAAAAACACTCGGTGTCGAAGCTGATCGGTTCGCCTCCGGGCTACGTCGGCTACGAAGAGGGCGGCCAGTTGACCGAGCGCGTCAAGCGCGCTCCCTACTCGATCATCCTGCTCGACGAAATCGAGAAGGCGCATCCGGACGTCTACAACATCCTATTGCAGGTCTTCGAAGACGGCCAATTGACCGACGGTCTCGGCAACACGGTCGACTTCAAGAATACGATCATCATCATGACGTCGAACCTCGGCGCGCGGCATCTCGAGAAGAAGTCGCAGATGGGCTTCTCGACGCACTCCACCACCGGCGTTCCGCCCAAGGTGGAAGACATGGTGATGCAGGAAGTGAAGAAGGCGTTCAATCCCGAGTTCCTCAACCGGCTCGACGAAACGATCCTCTTCACCGCGCTCAATGACGACGATCTGATGAAGATTGTGTTCCTGCTCACCGATCAGATCAACGTCAACCTGGCCGCCAAGCAGATCAAAATCAGTCTGGCTCGCGAGGCAGCCCGCTACATCCTCGAAAAGACCTGCCAGGACCGCAGCTACGGCGCGCGGCCCCTGCGCCGGGCTCTGCAGAAGTACATCGAGGACCCGCTGTCGGAAGCGCTCATTCAGGGCAGTCTCCCGCGGCCGAGCGAGCTCGAAATCTACCTAGGCGACGGAGGCATTTACTGCCGCCAGATCGGCAAGGAGACCGAAGAGGAACCCGTCGGCGTCGGCGCCGGCGGCTCCGATGCTCCGGCGGCTCCTCGCTCCGGCACCCCGCTCTACATGTTCTGATGTAGGGCGGGCATTAACCAGCGCGGGACTTTAGCCCCGTTTCCGATACGGCGCCTGCGCACGTAGAACGCGCCCCTTGTGACACGCCGTTACAGCCGTGACGATCTGCGATCGCGACTTCGCCGCGGGGGGCCGACACACCACTACGCGGTGAAGCGCCGCCTCGCAACTCTGCCGCGCTAGCTCAGATCCGAGACGATGCCGCGTCGTCACCCGTCTTCTGGGTGGTCAGGATCTGCGAGCCCTGCGGTGAAATTACGATCACCCGTACCTGACCCGATTGCCCGATCGGCCCGAGCGAACGTCCGTCGGTCTGGATCTCGATGCCGCCCGCGTTGCCGACGATGATGCGGCCCGTCTCCACGCTCTTGAACACCCGCACGTCGTTCGGCTGCAAGATCCCTTCGAAGAGGCGCTTCCCGTTCGCGGTCACCGAAACCCAGCTCTCCTGCGTGGCCGCTACTCTTACAGCCATGCCTCCGGTCGTCCCCGGGGGCGCGCTCAGTTCCACCATCGTGCCTCCGGTAGCCGGAGTCGGCGGACCTGGTAGTGGGGCCGTATTCGCCGTCGCGTTCGCCAGCGGCACCGTCTGTTGCGGTTTCGCGGGAGGAGCCACCGTGGCGGAGGAGTTTGACGCGGCCGGCGCCGGCACGGTCAATTTCGAGGGGGGCAAGTATGGCGTGGAAGCGGTCTCGGTCGCACCGTGCGAGCGCAGAATGAACCGCTGCCAACCCATGTATACGATCGAACAAAGCGCGAGCACCGCGGCCAGCGAAAGGGCCGGCTTGGGCAGGCGCGTCCATGCCGGATCGAATGCTCCCGGCGTCAGTGGCTTCACTTGGATTCCCGCTGCCTGTGCCTTGGTCTGTACCGGCGGCAGCGCTTCTTCGGTCGGGAAGATCGTCTCGAGATCGGGCTTGATTTGCTCTTCGGTCAGCCCCACGGCCACGGCATACTGGCGCGCGAAGTTGCGAGCGAAGACTGACCCGGGCAACTGCTTCCAGTCGCCTTTCTCGAGCGCTTCCAGATAGCGTGTCGAGATCTTCGTCTTCTCAGAGATCGAGGCTAGCTCAATTCCGGCTGCCAGTCTTTGGTCACGGAGCCGTTCACCGAGATGTGCCATACCGGAATTATACCCCACCAACCATCACATTCGAACGGGGAAACTCGTTTCATGAAACAATATAAAGGTCGTCTGAATGGCCACTGCTCCGCCCGCTCCCGGACTCGTCACGGTGGTTGTAGTGAACTGGAATCGGCGTGCGCTTCTGGCAAGCTGCCTGGAATCATTGCAACGCCAGACCGACGACGGCTTCGAGGTCGTTGTGGTCGACAATGGGTCCACTGATGGCAGCCTCGAACTACTCGATGACGTACTGGGACGGGCTACTACCACGTATCCGCTTCGGGTGATCCGCAACCCCGACAATCGCGGCTTCTGCGAAGCCAACAACCAGGGGATCGCCCTCGCGCAAGGCAAGTTCGTCGCCCTCCTCAACAACGATGCGGAAGCCGATCCGCGTTGGTTGACCGCCCTCCGCACCGCCTTCTCAGGCGACCCCCAGGTCGGCATGGCGGCCTCGAAGATCGTGGTTTGGGAGGACCCGCGCCGGATCGACAAAGTCGGCCACTTGATCTATCTCGACGGCCAGAACCGTGGCCGCGGCACCGGCCAGATCGACCAAGGGCAGTTCGACAAAGTTGAAGAAGTAGCTTGGCCTGACGGCTGTGCCGCCATGTATCGAAAGGAGATGCTTGACCAGATCGGAGGCTTCGACGAGGACTTCTTCGCCTACGCCGACGACGCCGAACTGGGGCTCCGCGCTAGAATAGCCGGGTGGGGATGCCTGTATATTCCTGAGGCAGTGGTCAGGCATCACCGGGGCCAGACCTTGGGCGTGCTGTCGCCCCGAAGATTGGAACTCATTGAACGCAATCGTGTCCTGCTCGCGGCCAAGTTGTTCCCGTGGAGAGTACTGTGTCTAAACGGCGTGTACTTTCTCGCAAGGCTCGCCGCGGGGGCGTGGGCGGCGATTCGGGGCAAGGGCGAGGTGGGGCGGCTGCCGGACCAGCGGTCCCGGTTTCGGCTGGCGTGGACGATCTTGAAAGCGGACTGGGCGGCGCTCCGGATGCTGCCGAAAATCCTCCGCAAGCGCAAGCAGATGGATTCCATCCGCAAGTTGAGCGCGAGCGAAGTGACCCGTTTGTTGAAGCGCCACCGAATCCCGTTAACGGAGCTCATGGAACAAGCCAACTGAGGCGAGCCCGGATCGACTCCGAACCAGTACCCGAGTCCACCGGCGTCACCGAAGTTGATCCGTGCCCTGCATGCGGTCACGCATCGTCGCGTATTCTGTTCCAGGCCACTGACCGGCTCTACCAAACCACAGACAAAGTGTTCTGCGTGGTGGAGTGCGGCGCATGCCGTCTGCTGCGGTTGTTCCCGTGGCCTGATCCGGCGGAGTTGCGCCGCTACTATCCCTCCGATTACTGGTACGTTCCCGAACAGGACACGGTATCGCGCCTGGAAGAGCTGTATCGCCGCACCGTACTGCGCGACCATGTGCGCTTCGTCGAAAAGGCCGTGCGCAACGCGGCGGATCCCGGCTGGGTGCTCGATGTCGGCTGTGGCGGCGGACTGTTCCTGAAGATGCTCGCAGAGCGGAGCCATCAGGTTGTTGGCCTCGATTTTTCACTCGGCGCGGCGACTGCGGCGTGGCGGCACAACGGCGTGCCAGCCGTTTGCGGAACTCTCACCCAGGCGCCCCTGCCGCGAGGCAGTTGTTCGACGGTGACGATGTTCCATGTGGTGGAGCATCTCTATGATCCGGTCGCATACATCGACGCCGCTCGGGATCTGCTGACGCCGAACGGGCGCCTGGTGATTCAGGTTCCGAACGCGGCGTGCTGGCAGTTCCTGTTGCTGGGAGAGAACTGGTCGGGTATCGATGTGCCGCGGCACCTGCTCGACTTCCGCTCGAAGGATCTCGACATCCTGCTCGACCGTTGCGGCTTCGAAGTGGTGCGCCGCAAGTTCTTCTCGCTGCGCGATAATCCCGCGGGCTTGGCCACCAGCATCGCCCCCGGCCTCGATCCCATGGCGCGGCGCATCCGTGGCGCCGCCGAGACGCCGCGCTGGAAGCTGATCAAAGACCTGGTTTATCTGGCGATGGTGGCCGCCGCGATTCCGTTCACGGTGCTCGAGGCGGCTTGCGGCGCCGGGTCCACGGTCATGGTAGAGGCGCGCAGAAAGTCATGATCTACGGCTCGCTGAGCCGCCGCCTGCCCGGATTCCTCCGCCGCCACGTGCTGCATTTCGAGACGGCGATCGAAGAGTCTACCGCACGGTTCGCCGAGAGCTTGCCCGCGGGATCGCGCGTGCTCGACGCGGGAGCGGGTGAGCTGCGCTACGCGAACCTGTTCTCGCGGCACCGCTACGTCGCGGTGGACCTCGCGATCGGCGATCCGGCATGGAACTACGGCCGCCTCGATTGCATCGCTGACCTCACGGCGCTCCCACTCGCCTCGGCCAGTTGCGATGCATGCATCAACATCGTCACGCTCGAACACGTGCGTGAGCCGGCTCGCGTATTGAGCGAACTCGGCCGCGTGTTGCGCCCCGGCGCTCGCATCTTTCTGGTGGCGCCGCACGAATGGGAGGTGCACCAGGCGCCGCACGACTATTTCCGCTACACCTGCCACGGTCTGCGGATGCTGCTCGAAGGCGCGCGGTTCGAGGCGATCGAGATCGAGCCGGTGGGCGGCTATTTCCGCTTGCTCTCGCGCCGCCTGCTCAACGGACTCCAGTTCTTCCCCGGACCATTGTTCTTCGTCGCGGCGCTGTTTCTCGCGCCATCGGCGTTGCTGCTGCCGTTTCTCGATGGGCTCGACCGCCGCCGCGACTTCACGCTCGGCTATATCTGTACCGCACGAAAGGAATCCACCCATGCCTAGAAGACGAGACTTGTTTGCGCTGGCTCCGCTCGCCTGGATGCCCGCGAGCGCCAAGGGGTTGCCCAACGCGACATTCGCGGCCAAGGATGCGAAGCTCACCAAGGAGCCGTTCGGCGATCTGCTGATCTACTTCGACGGTCCCACGGATCAGTTGAAGGCGATGACCGCGGGCAGCCTGCGCTTGAAGGCGGGCATGACGCCGCATCCGCCGCATCAGCATCCGGAAGAGGAGTTCATGGTGATCACCGAGGGTACCGGCGAGATCAGCATGGAAGGCCAGATCACCAAGGTGGGCCCCGGTTCGATGATGTACTGCGCCGCGAACAAGCTCCACGGCGTTGTGAACACCGGAAAGACTCCGCTGCTGTTCTACTTCTACAAGTGGAAGGCCTAGTTTTGTGGGGCGTGCTTTAGCCAGCGCGGGACGTCAGTTCCGCTATTGGTCAGCGCCGGTAGGCGCGATCGCCGCAGTGGCGGTGGCGGTCTCGTGCTCGCACCCAGTTTCCGCGCCCACGCCGGCCCAATACGTCGACTCCAAACTCTGCGCCGGATGCCACGCCGAGATCGCCCGCACCTATCGCCGAACCGGCATGGGCCGCGCGTTCTTCCGCGCCACGCCCGAGAATCTGAACCTCGAGCGATGGGACGGTCCCGCGCTCCACCACGCGCCATCGGCGAGAAGCTACCGCATGTTACGCCGCGACGGCCGCTTCTACCTCCGCCGCTCGCAGAAGGGCTTCGATGGCAAAGAGACCAATGTCCACGAGATCGAGATCCATTGGGTGATGGGCTCGGGCAATCATGTCCGAAGCTATCTGCACCAGACGCCGCAGGGCCGCTTGGCCGAACTTCCGATTGCCTGGTACGCCGAGAAGGGCGGCTTCTTCGCGATGAGCCCCGGCTATGATCGCCCCGATCATCAAGAGTGGCGCCGCAAGATCAGCACCGATTGCATGTTCTGCCACAACGCTTATCCAGCGCAGGACCGGCCGCCCGCTCCGGAGCCAACCTTCGCCACCGCGCTACCGGAAGGCATTGACTGCCAGCGATGCCACGGTCCCGGGAGTGCGCATGTGTCGGCGGCGGGTGAAGCGGGCGCGCCGAAGGAAAAGATCCGCGCGAGCATCGTCAATCCCACCAAGCTCTCGCGCGACCGTAGTCTCGAAGTGTGCATGCAATGTCACCTCGAGACCACCAGCTTCCCGCTGCCGAATTCGTTCGTGCGCTTTGGGCGCGGGGCGTTCTCGTACCGTCCCGGCGAGCCGCTCTCGGACTTCGTGCTCCACTTCGACCATGGTCCCGGCGCTGGCCGCGGCGGCAAGTTCGAGATCGTGAACTCGGTGTACCGGCTGCGTCAGTCGAAGTGCTTCCGCGCGAGTGACCGGCTTCAATGCACCACGTGTCACGATCCGCATGACGCGCCTCGCGGTGAACGCGCCGCGGCCAAATACGCGAGTGCGTGCCGCCAATGTCACGCAGCGCTTCCCAGCGCTCATCCGCAAGGCACCGAATGCACGGGCTGCCACATGCCCAAGCGCCGGACCGAAGATGTGGTCCACGGCGTGATGACCGATCATCTGATCCAGCGGCGTCCGCCAACGGGAAACCTGCTGGCCGCCATCCCGGAGCGCCATGAGAAACCGGGTGAGGGCTTCGTGGGAGAAGTGGCACCGTATTATCCAGCCGAGTTTGCGCGCGGCGATAGCGTGTACCTTGCGCTGGCACAGGTGGCGCAGCGAAGCAATTTGAAGGGCGGAATTCCCGCACTTGCCGCGGCGATGGCGTCCGCGCCGCCGTATGCAGGCTTCCGCATCGGGCTCGCAGAAGCGTATGCAGTAACTGGACAGCGCGATCAGGCAATCGAGTCGTATCGGGATGCGCTCCGAGTGAATCCGAAGTCGGTGCCGGCGATGCGCAATCTCGGCGAACTGCTGCGTGAGTCGGGTAAGATCGCCGAGTCCGTTGAGATGCTCGAACGCGCGCGCTCGATGGATCCGGAGAACTCGAGTGTGCAGCACGCGCTCGGGCTCACTTATCGCGCGGCTGGGCGGGTGGGCGATGCTCGCGCCGCGTTCGAGCAAGCGGTGCGTAGCGATCCCGACCATGCCGAAGCACACAACGCGCTCGGCGGCGCACTCATGGAATCCGGCAATGTGGCAGCGGCGGTGACCGAGCTTCGCGAAGCGTTGCGGCACAAGCCCGACCTCGCGGCCGCGCGCTCCAATCTCGGCAACGCGTTATTCGTTTCTGGGCAGGCGCAGGAGGCCGAGTTCCAGCATCGCGAGGCCGTGCGGTTGGCACCGCAATCGGCCGAGGCGCACTTCGGGCTCGCCGGTGTGGTGATGCAGCTCGGGCGCGCGAGTGAAGCCCGCCGTGAGCTCGAGACAGTGGTTCGGCTGCTGCCCGGTTTCGCCGATGCGTGGGAGATGCTCGGGACCGTGCAGTCCGCTTCGGGCGACTGGAAGTCCGCGATTGTCTCGTACGAGTCTGCGTTGCGTCAGCGGCCGGAGTTTGCGCGAGCGCACTTGGGGTTGGGGACGGCGCTGGCGGCGGTGGGCCGGTCCGCTGAGGCGCGTGCGCATTTGCAGAAGGCCGCTGGGGACGCTACGCTCCGCGCCGAGGCGGAGGGAGTGCTGCGCGGATTGCAGTGAATGCGTGGGCCCGCTGGGAGAAATGCGTCCAGCCAAGCAAGTGCTGATGTCGGCGGGCCCCCTTTCTTTCCGGGCCTCGACGCGCCGATCGACAGCGGGACTGAAGTCCCGCGCTGGCTGAAAGCCCGCCCCACACGGCAAGGCAAGTACGGAGTTCGAAACCAACATAGTTTCGCGAGCCTTGCCGCGAATGGTGCAACGCGACCCACTTCGGCGAAAACCCGCGTGAAGGATAGTGGTACGGGCTGCGTGAATTGCCTACCAAGTGAGACGAGCGGTGTACTGCATCGTGCGAGCGCCTTGCGCCGAAGTGCGCAGGCTCAGAATGCCGTCGCCGCCAGGCAGGTTGAGTCCCGGCTGATTCAGCACGTTGAACGCATCGATATTGATGCGCAGGTTCACGCGCTCGCCGATCGGGATGCTCTTGAACACACTCGCGGTTAGATTGGTGAGCCAGGGTCCGGGCATCACCTGATTGCGCCACGGATGCAGTCCATTGTCGTAGGCCACCAACTGCGTTGCCCCGTTCTTGAGCGTCACGTTGACGTTGTTGTTGTCGTTGAAATTGGCGTTGGCCACCACGCCGTTCGCGGGAATCGGATTGATGGGAGTGTTCGCCGGATGATAGCCCTGCGGTAAGCCCGTCACGCCGTTGGCGACGTTGACGCGGTTGGCCGGGATGTATCCGTTCCAGTAAAGATAGCCGGGGAAGCAGGTGCCTTGCCGGCAATCGGAGATCTTGTACTGCGTGCCGTAGTATTGGATGTTCTCCACGGGTCCCCAGTTGTTGGTGGGCAGCGACCAGTAGCGGCTCGCCGTGGTCCCGTAGCCCGCGATCTGCCATCCGCCGATGATGCGGTCAGCGAACTTGTTGGCGTTCGAGGCCCAGCGCTTGCCTTTTCCGATCGGGAGATCGTAGAGGTAATTCCAGCGAACGCGGTGCTTCGGAATATCGGGATCGCGCTGGTAGCGATAGAAGCGCAGACGCTCGGTGATGTCCTTCGGCATGGCGCCGGGGAGGAAGATCTCCGGCTGATCGTTCTGGTAAGTGGCGAAGCCTCCGCCTTGCGATGCGACGTTGCCCGTGGAGGCCGAGTTGCTCATGAGGTAGAAGAGTTGAAACGCGAGGCCATCGCTGTAGCGCCGCTCGAGCTCGAGCTGCACGCCGGTGAAGTTTGACCAGCCGAGCTTCGAATAGATCGAGATATCGCCGAACGTTGTCTGGTCAATGGCGCGGCGCACAGTGTTCTGATAGAAGCCCGTGGGCAGAGCCTGACCCGAGTTGACGTACCAGACATAGTTGCTGATGGGGTTGGCGTTGTAGCGCTGCACGCTCTCGGTGTGGCGCCCGTTGGTGCCGATCATGCCGGCGCGCGCGACCGTGTTCTTGGCAATCTCGGCTTCCACGGTCATGTTCCATTGATGCGCCGAGGAAGTGGGCAAATTGCGGTCGAGCGCGATCATGGCGATACCGGGCAGAATCACCGGAGGCTTGGCGATGCTGAGCTCCGGCAGGTTCGCCGTGTTCACGCCCGCTATCACCGTGGGCGGATTCCGCAGGAAGTAGTTGGGCAGCCCATCGGGCGCGTTGGCAGAGTCGTTCCAGTTGAACGAGTACGAGCCCTGGAGCGGCGCGTTGCCGCGCATACCGTTGAAGGTCCGGGCGGGGAGCGGGAAGCGATAGAGTCCATAGCCTCCGCGCACTACCCACGCGCGCCCGCCCATTTGTTTCGAGTAGGCGAAGCCGAGCCGCGGCGCGAGATCGTGCTTGCTCACCGAGACTAGGTTGTTCGGGAGACCCACTTTGTCCGGCGTGATCCACTTGACGCCGATCGCCGAGTATCCATCCACGATCGGTTGCGTGGTGTAGCCACTGTTGATCAACTGCGAAACCGGAACCGGGTTGACAATGCTCTTGCTGTTGAAGTCAAACAGCGACGTGACGCCGGCTTTGTCGAGATACGGCCCGAGGTATTGCCAGCGGACGCCGAGATTGAGCGTAAGATTCGGCGAGACCTTCCAGTTGTCTTGCACGTAGAGCGAAAGGTCTTTGCCCTTCATGTTGTAGGGTCCGGGTGGGCGCTGCTGCGCATACCGGCCCGCGATGCCCAGGAAGAAGTTGGCCGCGTTGTCGCCCGTTTGCGGGGCGGTGCCGTAGGCGTTTCCGGTGGCCGGATTGTAGATGGCGGTAGCGTTGCTGCCGAAGTCGAGGTCCGATTGATCGGGCCGGTCCGGAATGGTGTCGAGCGTTTCCTGCCGGTAGCGGCCCCCGAACTGAAGCTGGTGGCGGTCTTTCACCCACGTGTAATTCTGCTCGCCGCTGATTACCTGTGTGTACTGCGAGCGCGGAACGATGCCGTGGAACTGCACGCTCTGGTATCCGACGTTGAGCAGATACGGAGCGCCGTTGACGTTGAACGGGTTCGGCGTGCCGAACTTGGCGGAGATGTTCTCGAGCGCGCTTTGCTGGTTGAGGCTGTAGAGCCAGTTGATCGCCGAGCCGGTGGCCACGGTCTCCACGAAGAGCGTGGGCGAGAACGTGTGCGTCCACGAAATCATTTCCGTGTTGGAACGTTCGAAGTAAGTTTCGCGATTCCAGAGATTGTCTGACGTGATCGGGTTGCCGGCCGTGTTGAAGGCGCGGCGGTTCATCTGGTCCCACTGGCCGCGCGAGTAGCGGCCGTAGATCTGGTCCTTTTCGCCCAAGCGGTGATCGCCGCGGAAGGTGAGTGTGCGTTGATCGGAGTTGGTGGGAGCTGCTCCGAAGTAATTGTTGGCGACAAACGGATTCACGCCCAGGTCGGTGGGCAGCGGCACTACGCCGAACACGTACTTGGCGAGCGGGCTAAGCTTGGTGATCGGGAGCTGGTTGTTGACATAGGGCACCTTTGAATAGCTCGGACCAGCGCCCACAGACCAGGGATCGTAAAGCGTGTAGCGGCGGCCGTTCCCATCGACGAGCCCGCTGAAGTCGCCCTGGCGCATTGCGGAGGTCCACACGGCCGACCCGGTGCTGGCTGCCTGGCGAAGGCGGAGTTCCTCCCAGGCGCCGAAGATGAAGGTCCGGTTGCGTCCGTTGTAAATCTTGGGCAGCGCCACGGGGCCTCCGGCGGAAAATCCGAACTCGTTGCGCACCAGCGGTGGCGGCTTGGAGAACGTATCCTGACGCTGGCGGGCCACGCCGAATCCGCTGTTGCGCCCGGTCTCGAACGCGGCGCCATGAAACTCGTTGGTGCCGGCGCGCGTGATCATGATGGCGTTGGCGGGCCGGTCAAGCTTGGCGCTCGAGCCGTTGGTTTCGACGCGGAATTCCTGCACCGTGTCGAGTCCTGGAGGGCGCGCCTGGATGCTGCCGGTGTTGCGGTCATCGAGCGGCACGCCGTCTTGGCTGAACTCCATGGCGGAATCGCGGAGCCCGTAGACGCGCGGCTGCGCGACGGCGCCTTCTAGCCCGGGCACGGTGACAGTGAGCAGCGTTTGGATCGAGCGGCCGTTGAGTGGCAACTGCTCGATGCGGGCGCGCTCGACGGTGGTAGCGAGGGTCGGGCTGTTCGTGGTGATGAGCTGCGTTACGTTGCCCACCACGGTGACCTGCTCGGCGGCTTGCGCCACCTGGAGGGTCGCGTTGATCACGGCTTGCTGTCCCGCGCGCAGCGTGGCTTGGCCTTCCCATTTCTGGAGACCGGCCGCGGTGACAGTGAGCTTGTAGTCACCTGCCTGCAGGGTAGGGAATTGGTATGTGCCGGCCGAGTTCGAAGAGGACTCGAAACGGCCTCCGGTCCTGGTGTTCTCGACGGTGACGGTAGCTCCGGCGATGACGGCTCCCGTGACGTCGGTCACGGTGCCTTGAATTTGCGCGGCGCCGGTTTGGGCATAGCCAGCAGGCACGGACAGCGCGCACAGCAGTACAGCAAGGTACTTCCGCATGAGGGGAAAGCCTCCACTTGATCGCAAGACCCAGACCCCTGGGCTTCTCGCAAGTGTATCGCGTGTTCCCCGCGGCGGCCACTGGGTGTCGCCCCAGGCCTTCTCAAAACGCCGCGCAGACGGGAGTGGTCTCCCACAGCACGGATTCCTGTTGGAACATTCGCTTGTAATCGGATACGAGTGAGGCGAGTGTAGCGCGAGTCTCGGGCGAGTCCTCGTGGACCACCAGCATCACCTTGGCGCGCTCGCGTGCAATGCGTCCATCGGATCTGCGCCACTGGCCATCGGCTTCCCAGATCGTGAAGCCAGCGGGAAATCGCGTGGCGACAGACTCGCGAACGAAGCCACGCCATTGTTGCTCGGTGATGGGCGAACCGGCGGGCCGCATGAGGCCGAAGTAGAGAGTGGTGCGCATCTGGACGGCTCCGAGCGGTCCGCAGGAACCGACGCCGCTCGCAGGCTCCGGGGCCGTCTGCGCGGTGGCCGACGTTGGCGCGTCACGCGCGGTGAGAAATGCGAACAGTGAAATTGCCAACAGAGTCTTGTGCATTCGGGCTCGCGCTCCTTAGATGGAGATACGGAGGCGAGCAGAGCCCGGATGTTTTCTCGAGGGCGCTTTGTGACGTTTTGGACCCAGACGCCAGTACCGGTTGATGACACCGAGCAAACAAAGCATCTTCGCCGCCGCCTTGACGCTCGCTACGATCGGCGGTTTGGCCCCGGCGCAGCGAGTGGACCGGCTCGCCACCGGAATCCACGATCAGAACAAAATCCGGATCACGGGAAGCCGGAATTGGCGCGTGGAGAAGCTCACGAGCAGCGGTCCAGTGGACGACTCGATGCGGATACAGGGCATCTCGTTCCGCTTCCGCCCGACAGAAGCCCAACAGGCCGAGCTCGACCATCTGCTCGCGGAGCAGCAGAATCCGTGGTCGCCGCTCTATCACGCTTGGCTCACGCCGGAGGAGTTCGGAGAACGCTTCGGACTGGGCGCCGGCGACTTCGCGAAAGTGCGCGAGTGGGTGGAATCGAAGGGCTTCCAAGTGGATGACGCGTCCCGAAGCCGCACGTTCATCACGTTTAGCGGCGCGGCCGGCGATGTCAGACGCACCTTTCTGACGGATCTTCACCATTTCGAGGCCGAGGGCAAGACACGCTATGCGAACGTCGACGAAGTGGCGCTTCCCAAAGACCTGGCTCCGTTGGTGGTGGCTGTCACGGGCTTGGATAACTTGCCCGAAAAGGGGGGCGCTGGAGCAGGGCCAAGCTCCGGCCGGCAGATGAACCTCGATAACGGCATCCATGCGCTCAACCCGCGGGACCTGGCAGTGATTTACAATTTCCAGTCTCTCTGGGAGAGCGGAGTGGATGGAACGGGGCAGACGATCGCGGTGGCCGGTGTCACTTCATTCAAGATGGGCGACGTACAGATGTTCCGGAGCCTGATGGGCCTCCCCAAGAACGACCCGGAGGTGATTCTGGTGCCGGGTCACAAGGATACGGGCGTTGACCTGGACGAGGTAAGCGAAGCTCTCCTCGACGTCGAATACGCCGGCGGTACCGCGCCGAATGCGAAGGTGGTGTACGTCTATTCCCCCGTCAGCGCTCGCGCGGCAGCGCAGCACATTGTCGATCGTAACCTCGCCCCGATAATCAGCTACAGCTACCTACACTGTGAGCGGGCGGTCGCCAGCGTCGACGGCACTACGATGTTTTTTCGCAACCTGGCGCAGCAGGCGAACGCGCAAGGGATGACCTGGGTGGCTCTCTCTGGGGACTCCGGACCCTCTGGATGCGAACCTTGGGGGAACCCGGGGACTGTCGGCCTAACGGTGTCGACGCTTGTTCCCGCGAGCATGCCTGAGGTCACCGCCGTCGGCGGGACAAGATTCGAGGAGAAGCCCGGCGTCGAGTACTGGCTCGCGCAAGAGGGGCCCGGCCGCGCTTCCGCCCGTTCCTACATCCCGGAGACGGCATGGAATGAGACCTCGGCGGAGCGTGGACTCATCGCCAGCGGCGGCGGAATCAGCACGTTGTTTCCAAAACCAGCCTGGCAGCCCGGCTCGAGCGCCAACCGGCAAGTGCCTGACATCTCGTTCGCGGCTTCGTGGAACCATATCCCGTATTACGTAGTCAAAGACGGAATCCCGTGGGCGGGAGGAGGGACCTCTGCCTCGACGCCGCTCTTCGCCGGTGTGGTCGCTCTGCTCAACCAGTACGTTGTCAAGGCCGGAGTACAGGCAAAGCCCGGTTTGGGCAACGTCAACCCGCGGCTCTATCAACTGGCTCAATCCGTGCCATCGGCGTTCCACGACATCACCACCGGCGACAACATCATTCCCTGCGATACCAGGACACCGGGTTGCGCAACCGGCAGTTACGGCTTCAAAGCGGGCCCTGGCTACGACCTGGTGACCGGACTCGGCTCCATCGACGTGAAGAATCTCTTCGATAACTGGATCGAGACGAAGAAGGGACCGGGCACTGCCACCTCGCTCGCGGTGAGCGCGGCTCCCGCAACTTTCTCAGCCGACAGTTCAGCCGTGTTGACTGCCACAGTCAAGGCTGCCACCGGCAACGATGCGCCCACTGGCTCGGTGACCTTCCGGCTCGGGCAGGTTACGATTGGCAACGCCAGTCTGGCCGGTTCCGGGGGAACCGCGACTGCGATCTCTTCGATAGCCGGGCGGCAATTGGCCATCGGTGAGAACACGATCACCGCTTCCTACGCCGGATCTGGTGGATTCGAGGCTTCGTCCGGATCGGTAGTGGTGACGCTTACCGGGCAGCAGTCTGCCGGATCCTCGGTGGTCATCGCGGTGACGCCGAATCCGGTGTATCCAAGTGAGCCCGACGCGGACGGCTACGAATGGTTCTATCAGGTCCAGATCAAAGAGACAGCCGGAGTAGCCACCAAACTGACCGGATTCTCGGTGGGAGGCTATGACCTCAGCGAGTCCATCGCCGCTTGGTTCGGAACCGTCAACCTGGCCGCAAACGGGACCCTGAGCGTGAAGATGCGATCGAACGATTTACGTGTCCCATCTGACGTGATCTTCGCATTCGCAGGTGTGGATGCCGGCGGCCGAAAGTGGACCAAGCAGATCGCGGTGCCTTTCCTCGGTAATCAGGACTCGGGGAATTCATCCGGATCGGCGGATATGTCGCTGACAAGCGTTCCAGCCGTGGTGGTGAAGGTAGGCAAGGGCGATCCGAATGGACTGCGGACCGGCCGTACTACCAGAAGTTGGTGCTGAAGGAACGTAATGGGGTCGACGTGCAGTTGACCGGTTTCGTGGCTGGTGGCTATGACTATGGCAAGAACATCGGAGCATGGTTCGGGTCGACGCGGCTACCTGGCAATGGAACGCTGACGGCCGGGCTGTGCTGGCAACTGGACCGGGTACCAGTGACGCTCCAGTATCGGATGGAGGGCACCGACCGGTCAGGCAAGAAGGTGCAAGCGACGCTCTCGGTGGACTTCAAGAGTCTGGACGAGAAATCGGGCGACGAGTTGCAGAGTGGCGTTTCCCGAGCAGGCGCTCTCGCCCACGCGGCGGCTGGAAACTCGGCTCCCACGGAGCGATTCCGGAAGCCAAGTCGTCCCCAAGTGGATCGCATGTACCGTTGATTCGAACGGCCTCTCTCGACAATGGCTCGCAGCCTGGCCCGGTAGGCGCTGCCGCGAATGCGACATCGCTTCACCGGGCCATTTTTTTTCGCGGCGCACCAGTGACGTTTTCCGGGGTCCAGCCAGTACCAAGTGATGACACCGAGTAAACAAAGCATCTTCGCCGCCGCCTTGACGCTCGCCGCAATCGGCGGTTTGGCCCCAGCCCAACGTACGGACCGGCTCGCCGCCGGAATCCACGACCAGCACAAAATCCGGATCCACGGAAGCCGAAACTGGCGCGTGGAGAAGCTCGCGAGTAGCGGTCCGGTGGACGACTCGATGCGGATTCAGGGCATCTCGTTCCGCTTCCGCCCGACAGAAGCCCAACAGGCCGAGCTCGACCATCTGCTCGCGGAGCAGCAGAATCCGTGGTCGCCGCTGTATCACGCGTGGCTCACCCCCGAGGAATTCGGAGACCGGTTCGGGCTTGGCGCTAGCGACTATGGAAAGGTACGCGAATGGGTCGAAGCGCAAGGCTTCCAGGTGGATGACGCCGCGCGCAGCCGCACCTACATCGCATTCAGCGGAACCGCCGCGCAAGTGCGCCGGGCGTTCCTGACAGACCTTCATGGGTTCCAGGTGAAAGGCAAGATGCACTTCGCCAATGTGGATGAGATCGCGCTGCCCGCGGAACTCGAGACCGTGATTTCAAACGTGCGGGGGCTCGATGACTTCCGCGCTGAGCGCGAAGCGCCCCCGGCCAAACAGGCGAACATCAATGACGGAGAGCACGGCGTCACACCGGGCGATCTGGCTGTGATCTACGACATCAAGCCGCTCCACGATCAGGGATTCAACGGCGCCGGAGTCAAGATCGCAGTGATTGGCGTGTCCCGGTTCCAACTGTCCGACCTCCGGAAGTTCCGGAAGGAGTTCGGCCTGCCCGTGAACGATCCGCAGATGATTCTCGTACCGGGCTGGTCTGACCCTGGAATCAACGAGGACGTTTCCGAGGCGCTGCTTGACGTGCAGTACGCCAACGCCGCAGCGCCTGCGGCCTCGCTCGTATTCGTGTACGCGCCTCACGTGGAGGTAGCCATCGAGTTCACGGTTGACCGCAACCTGGGGCAGGTCATCAGCGACAGCTACTCCAACTGCGAAGCCGATGTCTTGAAGGTGGGCAGGGTTGCCCGGATGCGCAACATTGCCCAGCAGGCTACGGCGCAAGGCATGACCTTTCTGGCCGATTCCGGCGACACGGGGCCGGCCGGCTGCGAGTATCAGGTGAGGGACAAAGAGGGCACGGGGATTGCTGTCAGCGCGCCGGCGAGCGTACCCGAAGTGACGGCTGTCGGGGGCACCATGTTCGACGAACAGCCGGGTGGCAACTACTGGGATCCGAAGGCCGGCATGGCCTCCGCGCAGTCATACATTCCGGAGAAGGCTTGGAACGACACAAGCGCAACCCAAGGCCTGGCAGCCACCAGCGGCGGCTCGAGCGCCGTCTATCCGAGACCGGCTTGGCAAGTGGCGCCGGGGATGCCGAACGGCAATGGCCGTCTGGTTCCGGATGTTTCGTTCACTGCATCGTGGCATCACGACGCATACTTGATCGTGGAGGACGGCGACTTCGTCACCGCGGGTGGAACTTCCGCCTCCACCCCGTTTTTCGCGGGCGTTGTGGCGCTGCTCAATCAATACCTCGTCAAGACCGGAGCGCAGGTGAAGCCCGGTCTCGGCAACGTCAACCCGCGCCTGTACCAACTGGCTCAGTCGGCGCCAGCGGTGTTCCACGACATCGTGAAAGGCGACAATATTGTCCCTTGCAGAGCCGGCACGCCCGGCTGCACCACCGGCTCTTACGGCTACAAAGCGGGGCCCGGTTACGATATGGCCACCGGGCTCGGCTCCATCGACGTGAAGAAGCTGTTCGACAACTGGCTCGAGCCTCGCAAAGGCTCGAACGTGGCGACGCAACTCACCGTAACGGCGGCGCCGGCGGCGATTTCTGCAACTGGATCCGCCCTGTTGACGGCTACCGTCAAGGCCGCAAGCGGGAACGATTCTCCAACCGGCTCGGTGACGTTCCGCCTGGGCCAGACCGCATTCGGCAGCACGACACTCGTTGGATCCGGGGGCATTGCCACCGCAACTTTCGCTGTCGCGGGAAAGCAACTCGTGGCCGGTGCGAACACGATCACCGCCTCCTACTCCGGCGCCACGGGATTCGAGGCTTCGTCAGGATCGGTGGTGGTGACGGTGACTGGGCAGGGCGGCGGTTCCGCCGTGGTGCCCTCCGTAACGCCGAATCCGGTTTACAGGCAAGCTCCCGACGAGAACGGTGACGAATGGCTCTATCGTGTGCAGTTGAAAGAAGCCGCCGGAGTCGCGACGAAGCTGACCTATTTCGCGATCGATGGCGAGGACCTGAGCCAACACATTGCCGAATGGTTCGGCGGCGTCAGTCTGGCGGCTAACGCCACGCTGTTCGGTGACTTCGGCTCGAGCGGGATTGACGTGCCGGCCGATCTGACGTTCGCCTTCGCGGGCGTGGATGGCAACGGGCAGAAGTGGACCAAGGAGATCTCCGTCGCCTTTCGCGGTCCGAAGGACTCTGGAAATTCCACGCCTGGCGCCGCGATGTCACTCACCAGCGTTCCGGCGACGGTGGTCAAGATGGGCAAGGGCGATCCGAATTGCCCAGCCACCATGCCCTACTACCAGAAGCTGGTGCTCGAAGAGACGAATGGCGTGGACGTGAAACTGACGAAGTTCATCGCCGCCGGGAACAACTACACGAGTTACATCGGCACGTGGTTCGGATCGACCACGCTTCCCGGCAAGGGAAAGTTGACGGCGGGTCTGTGCTGGCAACTCGACTCGGTCCCCGTAACGCTCGACTACGAGATGGACGGCACTGACAACTCGGGCAAGGCGGTGCAGGCGACGCTCTCGGTTGAGTTCAAGAGCCTCGACCAGAAGTCCGGCGACGAACTGCCGGGGGCGGCGGTCCGGACGAGACGGCATGGAACGACGCGCGGGATTACTGCGCCACGAGTAGCAAGAAAGGATCCCAAATGAAGACGAAGCATATTCGAATTCTGGCCGGCGCGATCTGTTTCCCGCTTTCGATCGCAAGGGCGCAGCAGCCGGAAACGGACGCCATGGCGAAAGCGAGAGCGGCGATCCGTGTGGTGTATGCGCCCGAGCAGCGCGAGGCGGAAACCGGACCGCACAAACCTGCTGGCGAGAAGCGGCCGCAGCCCACACTGTTCCGCGCCGGGCCCGGAGTGACGGGAATGAGGCTCACCGAGGACTCGGCCGTACCGATGGTGGCTCGCGTGGATGCGAACGGACGAGTCCGCATTTCGTGCGGAACGGGCGGCGCCGCGCAGGAAAAGAGTCCCGGCACCAGGAAGGAAGACGGAGGTTCCTATGTTCGGTAGCGCTCTGCGAACGAGTCTACTCGCGGCACTGGCTGCTCTCACGCCTCAGGCCATGGCGATTGCGCCGGTGACGCTGATTGTTGCCGATCCGCCCGGCAGCGGCTTCAACGACGCGACTCCGGCCAAACCCGGGGGAGGCAATTCGGGGACTACGGTGGGCGAGCAACGGCTGATCGCGTTGCAGCACGCGGTGGCGATCTGGTCAAGTAAGTTGGATTCGCCGATGCCGATCCGCATCCGCGTGTCGTTCAAATCCCTCGGCTGCACAGCCGGCGCCGGCACGGTGGGAGCGGCGCAGACACCCGACATTTTCTACTTCGAGCAAGACGAGCCCGAGATCATCCAAAACGTCTGGTATCCCGCGGCGCTGGCGAATCGGCTCTTCGGCCGTGTGCAAAATCCGGATCGGGAAGAAATCTACTTGTGGTTCAACCCAGGGGTGGGCGATCCGGACTGCCTCGCTGGGAAGCATTGGTACTACGGGCTCGACAATCACCCTACTGCTCAGGGAGTCAGCTTCGTTCCCGTGGCTCTGCACGAGATCGCACATGGCCTCGGCTTCGCGGAAGTACAGGAGGTGGCTGCGTCTGAAAAGTGGCGGGGCTGCGTTTTCGGCGAGTATCTCTATGACGCGACGCAAAAGAAAACCTGGAACCAGATGACGTTGGCCGAGCGCGCCGAACTGTCCAAAAACTACCGGCGAGTCTCGTGGACCGGATACAACGTGGGTCGCGATGCACCGGCGGTACTCGATCCGGGTACGCCGATATTGCGCATCGCACGGCCGTCGGCGGCCGCTGGCCGCTACTACGCTGGCACGGCTTCGTTCGGCGCCGCACTCGCCTCCTCCGGCATCGAAGGCGAACTCGCTCTGACCAGCGATGGCTCGGATGAAGCGGGACCCTCACCATCGGACGCATGCTCTCCGGTGATCAACGTTTCCGAAGTAATGGGCCGGATCGCGATTGCCGATCGGGGCGGCTGCGTGTTCACGCAGAAGGCGTATCACGCTCAGGCTGCCGGTGCGATCGCGCTGGTGGTGGTAAACAATGTCGACGCGCAGAACCTGCCGAACTTGTCCGGCTCCGATGCGCGAATCACGATCCCCGTGGTTCATGTTACGTTCGCTGACGGGAAGGTGCCGAAGGCGGCGCTCGGCGAGCCGCAACGCCCGCGGGTCCGGCTGCTGCTTGATCCAGCGGTCCGCCGTGGAGCCGATCCTGCTGGCCGGCCACTTCTGTACACGCCAGCGGTGGACCGGCCCGGTTCGAGCGTGGCGCACTGGGACTCCAGCGCGTCACCGGACCAACTGATGGAACCAGACGTTCCAGACGACACCGCCGACTTGGTTGAGCCGCCCCGCGACTTGACGTTGTCCGCGCTACGCGACCTCGGATGGTTTCCCGACTGGGACGGAGTGCCTGGTGGAATCGATCAGTGTCCGGACTCCGATCAAGGCGCAACGCTGCGCATTTTGAGCTGCGACACCGGTGTTGCCAATAAGACGTCGCCGGTGGGGTGCCGTACGTCGGACTTCTACAAGCGATGCACGAGAGAGCCTGGGAGCCGGCGGGACTTTCTGGGATGTGTGGACTCAGTAAGTAGCGAGTTGTTGAAAGCGGGCACGATGGATTCGGAGGGTGCGGGTGCGGTTCGGGCGTGCGCGATTCGGGTCCCGCTGCCGTGACGAGCTACTTCTGCGTCGAACCGATTGCGTAGAGCGACTCTCGGGTCCGGATGTACATCTTGCCATCCACGACAGCAGGAGTGGCATAGATATCCGACCCGAAATCGTTGATCGCGAGAATCTCCCAGTCGCCCGCCGCGCGCAGTACCACCACCTTGCCGTGCTCGCTTGCCACGTAGACCTTGCCGTCGACTCCGACGGGCGAAGCATAGTAGTCTTCGAGTGCGCCAGTGAGGCGGCCCTGCCTGAGCACCTTTCCCGTCTTCGCATCGAGCGTGGAAACGATGCCGCCGCTGCGCACCAGAAACACGACTCCTTGATAGATGAGCGGTGTGGGCACATCCGGCAGCGATTTCTCGAATCGCCACAGCACGTGCGTATCGGTCACGTCGCCGCTGCCGCCGAGCTTCACCGCGAGCAAGGCGTTGCGCGCGGCGCGGCGGGTGCGGAAGAAGGTCCACTCGCGCTCGTTGAGGAAGCCGTCGCGATCGAGATCGATGGCGCGCCAGGTCCCCGTGGGTTGCCACGCGGGCGGCAGTTCCTTCTGCGCGAGCTTGCCGTCGTGATTGGCGTCGGCTTTGGCGACTACTTCGGCGAAGGGAGGCAGGTCCACTTGTTCGCCAGCGTCATTGCCGGTTGTCCAACCGTTGAAGTAGACCACGTCACCCGAAATAGCCGGTGCGGACTTCGGTTGGCAGGTGAGACCGCGGACGAACCACATCTGCTCGCCGTCCACTACCGAGTACGAGGTGAGTTGATACGAGCCGGGCGCGATCACCTGCGCTGGTCCGCGAGCGGGCCTGTAGATGAGCGGTGTCGAGTATCCGTTGATCACATTGCGCGGCGACTTCCAGGCGATCTTGCCAGTGGCCGCATCCACGCCGATGATGAAGGCATCAGTGTCGGCGTCCACAACGAGGATCACGCGACCGTCAGCGTACACGGGCGACGCTACGATGCCGTGTTGGCTGTTGAAGGGCCCGAGCGGAAGGCGCCACTTTTCATTGCCATCGAGATCGTGCGCGACGAGCCCGAAGTCGGCGAAGAAGGCGAAGATGTGCTTGCCGTCACTCACCGCCGTGGGAGCTGCACGGTGGTTCAGCGGATTCTGATGTTCGCGCTTGGGTGCGCGGATGGCTTTGCGCCACAGAACCTTGCCTGTGGCGCGGTGAAGACTGAGAGTGACGAGCTCGTCGCCTTCTGAGGCGGTGAGGAAGATGCGATCTCCCACCAGTACGGGCGATGATTTGCCTTCCGGCACGGGCGTCTTCCAAACGACGTTCTTCTCGGGTGAGAACTCGGTTGGGAACGGACCGCAAGATGGGCAGAGACCCGAGCCGTCCGGACCGCGGAACTGCGGCCACTCCGCGCCGGCCAGAGCGATCGCGAACAACGGATAGAGAAAGGAGCGCATGGGACTGCTTCCCATCTTATGCGACGGCTACACTGACTGGTGGTGCGGACCGCGTGTTCCAGCGCCCAGACACCGACCGAGGCGGTTGCTCATTGAGCCCGAGGAGTTTCCCTACGGCGGCTGCGGCGCCGCGAATGAGGTTCGGGTCCCACGTCATCGCCATGCCGACGGTTTGCGCAAATTGGGTCGTGGGTGCGGGCGGTGCGGGTCCGCGGCTGCCCATAGTGGAGCCTTGCACCAGCCCGTGTATGCCCTCGGAGTTGCCGGCATTGGGAATGCCGAGCCGGGCTACGCCTGAATCAGTGCCGAGCGCGGCGAGTTTCTCATCGAGGGCCATCGAAGCGAGGATGCTGGTGATCCGTTGCTCGACCGGAAGATTGGGATCGCGAAAGGCGGGTTGTTGCGCCCGGACGAGGAACGGTCCTGAGACGAGCAGGGCGAGGAGGATCGAGGTTTGTTCCACGCGGCAATCCTCTCGAGGTAGCGCGAGATCGGCGATCGCCTCGCAGCCGCTCGAGGATTTCGGAGGACGGTTCCGCTACGCGGCGAGAGACGGCAACCGGAGTTTGGTGACCAGCGCCTGGAACCGGGGCTCGGCACGCAGATTATCGTAGACAGGGTCGGCGTGGATCCACAGGAGCAGGCGTGCGCGGGTCTCGTAGGCGCGCTCCAACGAATTGAGCGCAGCTTCTTTGTCGTGAAGCGCCGCATGCAAGCCCGCGAACAGGATCGCCGAAACGTGTTTCGACCGGGAAAGCTCGGTGAGTGCGGCGAGCGATTCTCGGGCTAGCGCGATGCGGCCGCTGGCAGCGCGGGCACGGCCCAGCACGGCGAGCACTGGTGGAACAGGATTGGAGGCGGCAATGGGCTCGATCTTCGAGATCACCAGAGACGGAAAGCCGCGAGCCACCATGGAGAGCCCGCGCCAGTACAGCGCCAGTGGGAACTGCGGATCGATTTCGAGAGCGCTACCGGCACTGGAGAACGAATCGCCGTATTGCCGGGCGAAATAGAAGTTGGCGGCGAGCATGGCGTGCGCGAGCGGAGAGCGAGGCTCGAGCTCCGTGGCACGGCGATTGGCAGCCATACCTTCCTGGCGCTTCCCGGTTGCCGCCAGCAGCCACCCTAGGAACCCGTGCGCAAGCAGCAGGTGCGGATCGAGGGTGAGCGCACGCCGCAAAGCCTGCTCGGCGCCGGGCCAATCGTATTCGTCCTGCATCTTCACCATCGCTAGCGCCACGTGGGCGTCGGCGAGAAGCGGATTGATCTCGAGTGCCCGGTTGATCGTCCGCCGGGCGGCGGCGAGCAACTCGGGAGCGGGCTGGAAGAGGTCCGCGAGAAAGAGACGGGCTTCAGCGGCGGCCGCGTGTGCGTGGGCGAAGTCCGGATCGAGCTCGATGGCCCGTTCGAGGTACTCGAGCCCTTGCCGGACCTCGCTCTCCGAGAGGCGGTTGGCGAGGAAGCGACCACGCATGTAGAGATCATGCGCGCGAGCGTCGGAGGTTTCGGCCTTCTTGGGAGAGGCGGCCGGGGCCGCAGCGTTGCCCGTGAGCTGGCTGCGTAGTTGCTCGGCGATCTTTTCGGCGATACGGTCACGCGTGGAGAGCACGTCTTCCTGTTGGCAGCGGAACTCCTCGCCCCACATCCGTTGATCGCTCGAGCTGTCCACCAGTTCGGCCGAGACCAATAACGCGTCTTCGACCTTGTGAATCGCGCCGGCTACGACGGCTCTGACTCCGAGCACCCGTCCAGCTTCACGAGCAGTTTGTGACCGATGCCGGAACGCCGAGTCGCGCGAGATGACGCGTAGACCGGCGATGCCCGCCAGCCGATTCATCAGTCCCTCGGCGATGCCTTCGCGGAGATAGTCGAGCGTGGAATCCACAGTGCCCGCGGCGAAGGGCAACACGGCAAGGGAGTCGATCGGCCCTGGGGGCCCAGGCATGAATTTGAGCGCTGCGACTCCGGCCACGGCCGCAGTGGCGGCGCCGGCCAGCATCCACTCCCGGCGCGACGAGGATCGGGGCGGCGGAGGAGGCGTGGGAGCTTCGGGCTTCTCCCGCAAGGCTTGCGCGAATGCCGCGGCGCTCGGGAAGCGCTTCTCGGGATCGCGCGCGAGACACCGCATCACAGCCGCGGCCACGGCGGGAGGCGCAGCCGGCATCGGTTCTGGCGCGAGCGCGGTCACCCCGCTCAGTTCAGCCAGCGCGCCTTCATATGAGCCGGCCTCGAAAGGGAGCTTGCCAGTGAGCAACTCGTACATCACCACGCCAAGTGAGAAGACGTCGGTGCGATGATCCAACGCCCGCCCGAGCAACTGCTCCGGACTCATGTACCCGAGCGTCCCCATCACCATGCCAGACTGCGTGAGTCCGCTACCTGCGTCCGGATCGGACTTCATGCGCTTGGCCAACCCGAAATCGAGCACTTTCACGAGCCCCGTTTCGGTGCGCATGATGTTCGATGGCTTGATGTCGCGATGGATGATTCCCGCCGCGTGCGCTGCCTCGAGCGCAGCCGCGGCTTGCAGGATCGCATCGATGAGCGCGGGCTGGTCAAGGCCCGCTTCGCGCAACGTCTGCCCCTTCACGTACTCCATCGCGATGAAGCAGACTTGGCCGCACTGCCCGACTCCGTAGATTGCGGCCAAATTGGGATGGCTCAGCGCGGCGGCGGCCTTGGCCTCGGTGGCGAAGCGCTTGACGCGCTCGGCGTCGGCTTCGGTCTCCCAGCGCAGGATCTTCAGCGCAGCCAACCGGTCAAGTACGGTGTCGCGAGCGAGGAACACTTCGCCCATCCCGCCCTTGCCGAGCGGAGAGACGATCTCATACTCGTTGAGGCGCGTGCCGGGACCGAGCATCTCCCTTCTTCACATCGGCCGCAACCGCCTTTTTCTTCAGCCGGAACGAAACGCTCGAGAAATCGGGCGGAGCGGAAGCACTAATTGATATGGCCACCGAGAGTATCCACAATCCGTTCGACCGGGCGATGAAGGCCTTCCCGGACGAGGCGCCGCGGGTCTTCTTGCACATGCTCGGAATCGTGCCCCTGAGCGCGAGCGTGGTCGTGACCCCGTTGCGGCCGGAGACGGCTCCCCCGGTGGTGTTCCCGGATTATGTGGCTCTGCTCGAAATCCGCGCCGAGCGCACGTTCCTGTTTCACTCGGAGTTTCAACTGCAGTACAAGGACGACATCCCGGCGAAGATGGCGCGATACGGCGGTAGCTTCATTTGCCAGCACGATGTCGAGGTGGACTCGGCGCTGGTTCTGCTTCAGCCCAAGGGGGTTCCGGCGGAGATCCCGAAGGTGGGCGAGTACATGCGGGGGCGCACACGGATCCAGCACGAGTTCACCACGATTCGGATGTGGGAACTCGATCCGGACCTGATCGTTGACTCGAATGATCCGCGGCTGTTTCCGTGGGCAGTGCTGATGAAGTCGAGCGACGAGCAAGTGCGCAAGATGGGCGAAATCCTCGGGCGGGGGGGCGACGAGGAGTCGATATGGAGGTTCCTGACATTGGGGAGCCTCCGGTATGATAGGGATTGGTTGGATCAAGCCTTGGGAGGTGAGCAAATGACGATTGTCGAAGCGATCATGGAAGGATCGAGCATCGTGCGGGAGTTCGTCGAGAAGGGCGAAGCCCGGGGTGTGGAGAAGGGCCTCGAGCAGGGCCGCGCCGAAGAAGCTCGCCGTCTGCTGCGCAGTGCCCTGGCAGCCAAGTTCGCGGGACTCGAAGCAATGCCCGAAATCGACCAAATCGCGAACGTGGAAGCGCTCGAGCGCCTGCTCATTTCTCACGTATTGGAGTCCGCTGATCGCGGCACTGTGGAGCGGGCCGTCCGGTCGGCAGCTACGCCCCAATGAGCCTTCCTGATACCCTAGGAACTCGAGGTTCCTCATGCAACGTAAATCCCTGTTTTTGTTTGCAGTCATCTGTCTCGTCTCCCTCCTCGGCTGCGGTGGCGGCTCCGCCCCCGAAGCCAAATCCGAACCGAAGAAAGAAGTCCCCAAGGCTGCCGAGCCCCCTGCCGCAGGCGGCGGAATCATCGCCGGCAAGGCTACCTTCACCGGAACCCCGCCCGTGATGAAGCCCGTCAGCATGGACGCGACGCCCGCCTGTGCCCGCCAGCACTCGAGCGCGCCCACTTCCGAAGACGTGATCGTCGGCTCCGGTGGAACGCTCAAGAATGTCTTCGTGTGGGTCAAGGCCGGGCTTCCCGAAGGCAAGACATGGGCCGCTCCCAAGGACCCGGTGCTCATTGACCAAGCCGGGTGCGTCTACAAGCCTCACGTCGTCGGCGTCATGGTCGACCAGGAATTGAAGTTCACCAACAGCGACCCCACCGGCCACAACGTCCACCCTCTCCCGGAGAAGAACCGCGAATGGAACCAGTCGCAAGCCCCACAAGGCGAGCCGATCGTCAAGGCGTTCTCGAAAGAGGAAGTGATGGTTCCGATCAAGTGCAACTTGCATCCGTGGATGCGGGTCTACGTCGGTGTCATTTCCCATCCCTTCTTCGCCGTAACCGGTGATGACGGTTCGTTCTCGCTCAAAGGCCTGCCGCCCGGAAGCTACACCGTCGAGGCGTGGCACGAACGCCTGGGCCGCAAGGAAGCGCAGATCCAGGTGTCGGCCAACCAGTCGGCTCCGCTGACCTTCGCCTTCAGTGGGGATGGCCAGTAACAATCGTTACAGAACAAGCCCGATTCCGGGTACAATAAAGGATTGATCGTGGAACCACGCTTCGATAGGCTCCATCGGTTCTGCCTGCTTCTCGCCTGTTGCACGCTTTTCCTCGTTGTTGCCGGGGCAACCGTTACCAGCAAGGAAGCCGGACTCTCCGTGCCCGATTGGCCGCTTTCCTACGGCCAGATCATGCCGGAGATGAAGGGCGGCATCTTCTACGAACATGGCCATCGCATGGTGGCCACCACCGTCGGCTTCCTTACCATCATTCTGGCCGTTTGGCTGTGGCGGGTGGAAGACCGCGCTTGGATGAAGCGCCTGGGCTTGGTTGCGCTCGCCGCCGTCTGCGCGCAAGGCCTGCTCGGCGGACTCACCGTGATCTACATGCTTCCCAAGGCCGTGAGTATCTCGCACGCCTGCCTGGCGGAGCTGTTCTTCTCGACTACCTGCGCCATCGCTCTGTTCACTTCGCGCTCCTGGCGCCGCGGACCGGTTCCCGTAGAGAGTTCTGGGTGGGCGTCGCGGCCGGGGCAGGTGATCTGGCTTCCGGCCGCGCTGTTCGGACAGG
>JAXLQL010000012.1:0-208668 GCA_046331625.1 Bryobacteraceae bacterium | reverse complement strand
GCGCCTTGTTGTCAAGGTCCACCACGGGCCTGTCAGGAAACACGCGGCTCATGCTCTCCATGAAGATGCTCCACTCGAAAGTGCCGTGGAAGTCATCCGTCATCAGGAACCCACCCTTGAGCAGGTACTCGCGAAGGCGCGCCGCTTGGCGCTCGTTGAGGTCCCAGCGGCCCACCTCGGTGGCGTACATCCAGGGAAAATCCCAGAACTTGTCCTTGTCGAGCTCGACGATCTCTTCGAGCGAGCGAGCGTGGAGACGCGTCAGGCGCCGCAGGCCTTGCAGGAATTGGCGGTCCGCCTTGGGCCAGTCAGTGGACCAGCTTCCGCCTCCGCGGCCGAAGTATCCGTTGCGTTTGGAGGTGTATCGGAGCCGGCTGAAAGCGAATTCGGTCTTCTCGTCGGCATCGGCGGGAATCGGCACAGGGTTGTCCTCTTCGTCGAGGAAGTCCATCCCCCGCCGTTGCGCCCAGCCGACACCGAGCATGACCGACAATACGAACCCCGCGGTTGCCAGCAACCGCCACTTCCTCACGAGTCTTGACTCCTGACGCTTACGATATCACACCGGTCTTAAATGAACGCCTGAGAACGGCGTGGGGCCATTCTCTCAAAGATTAGACGCCGCAGCGGGCTGTTTCGGCATGGTTCACAATCAAGAAATGTACTGTTGCGCCGAACTGGGTGACCTGGTGGATCGCGGGATGGTGGAGGTGGGTCCGCTGCAATCGCTCACCGGGCGGATCCTGACGGAGTTCAACACGGACTACCATTTACGTTTCGGTGAGGACCGGCCGTCGTTCGTCGGGATGCACTACTGTCCGTTCTGCGGGCGGACGCTGTCGCGGGATCTGTGGAATCGCGAGAAGAAGAAGTAGGCGATCCGGACGCCGCCTCATGCCAGGCGTCCGAACTGAGATCGCCGGTTGCCGTGAACGATAAGTACGTTCCCGCCCCATGCCGTGTGGTCTGCAGATCTGGCACAACGGTCGCCTAGAGCGAGCTTCAGTCCCGCCGTGAGCAGCGCGTACCGTCTGGGGATGCACGCCGGAAACTCACAGTCCACGCATCATCGCGCGTACCGCGCGTTAGAATGGTTCCCGAATGGCCATGATCACGGTCAGCGGCCCCCCGGGGTGCCCTACCGAGGCGGCCGCCCGGCTTGCTGCTCAGCGCCTGGCCTTCCACTTCCTCTCGGAGTCCGCCGTTCGGCGGCTGGTGGCCGAAGAGTACGGCGGCGACGCCGCGATTCCAGCACGTGTCTACGGATCGGCGGTGGTATCGATCCTCGCCCGGCTCGCCCGCGAGCAACATCTCGTGGTGTGTTCGCCAGGAGCTGAGGTGTTCTGCGCCGCGCTGCCCGATCTGCTGCGCGTGAGCGTGATCGCGCCGGAGCGGTATCGCGTCGGGATCCTGATGGTGGACCATCGCATGGATCGCGCGAAGGCCGAGGCTCTGCTGGGGCAGCTCGAGACGCAGCAACGCGCGCTGCGGCGAAAGCAATTCCGGCGAGCGGCGCCTTTGCCCGAAGAGCTCGATGTGACGGTGAACGCGCAGCACCTCGATGCGGACCAGATCGCGAGCGTGATCGAGAGCGCGGCTCGTGCGCGGCAGCTCGACCAGGCGGAAATGCTCTCGGCGGCGCAGGAGGCCGAGATCGAATTCCAGGCGCGACTCGAGTTGGCCAAGCACGGCATCGTGCCGGCGGGCACGGCGGGCATCCAGCGCAAGCCGTTCGTGAACCAGAGCGAAGAAGTGTTCGCGAATCTGCTCGACTTCTATCGCATCGCTTGGGAGTACGAGCCGAAGAGCTTTCCCATCGAGTGGGATGGCAAGGGGCATCCGCTCGCTTCGTTCACGCCTGATTTCTACTTGCCCGAGTTCGATCTTTATATAGAGCTAACCACGATGAAGCAGGCCAACGTGACGCGCAAGAACGGGAAGCTGAAGCGGCTCCGCCAGATCTATCCGAACGTCAACATCCAGGTGTTCTACCAGCGTGACTTCCAGAACCTGATCTTCAAGTTCGGGCTGGCGGAACGGACCCTCACCGCATGAGCGTTCCGGCGCAACCCGAGATCGAGCGGGTGCTGTACACGGCCGAGCAGATCGATGCGCGCGTGCGGGAGGTGGCGGCGGAGATTTCCGAGCGTTATCGCGGCCGGGATCTGAAACTGATCTCCGTGCTGAAGGGATCGGTGTACTTTCTTACGGCGCTGACGCGATATCTCGATATCCCGGTGAAGATCGATTTTCTGGCGATTTCGAGTTTCGGCTCGTCGCGGCCGGGCGCGCCGGGCGTGGTGCGGATCGCGAAGGACTTGGACCAGCCGATCGAGGGTGAGGACGTGCTGGTCGTGGAGGACATCGTCGACACGGGGCTGACGCTGCGGTATCTGTTGCAGACGTTGGCGGGGCGGGGTCCGAACTCGCTCGGGATTTGCACGTTGTTGGATCGGACGTCGCGGAGGCTGGTGCAGGTCCCGGTGGAATACCGGTGTTTCGAGATTGGGGAGTATTTTGTGGTCGGGTATGGGCTGGACCACAAGCAGTATTATCGGAACCTGCCGTATTTGGCAGTGATGCGGAAGCCCTAACTATGTACTACTATCCTTCAGATTCTTTGCCCGCCACGAGGATTTCGCCTTCCGTGTAGGGCGGGCTTTAGCCAACGCGGGACTTCAGTCCCGCTTCGGATCTAAGCACATGCGCTCGTAGAAACGCTCCGCATTTCGCATGCGGATTTGAGCATCGGCTGCAAATGCGGCACCGCCGCGATGTGGGGCAGGCTTCAGCCTGCGCAGGACTTTAGTCCCGCTTTGGAGCACTTCGTGAAGTTCATGCGGGTCGAAGCCGATAGCCGAGCATGCAGTTGCTGTATTGGATACTCGGCATTGTAGGCGTCATCGCGCTTTGCATCGCAGGGCCCTTCGTAGTCGTGTTGCTTCGATGCCTATTCTCGCCCCGCACGCGCGTATGCGCCGAGTTCGCGGCTGCCCAGCAAGCGCTGGACCGGCGAGACTTCGACGCCTTCGATCGCAATCTGGCACGCACGAAGCAGATGGCCGAGGAGATTCGAGACGAAGCTCTTCGCGTGCAGTTCCGAAGTTCATTGGCGTTGCTGAGCATCCAGGGCGCCTACTGGCAAGGCGACATGAGAATCGCAGAGTTGACGGCGCGGCAGGCGCTCGAAGTCCTCGAAGCAGCCGGCCCAGGCGACCGGCGAGGGCAGATCTGCTCGGCGCACTCTTTCCTCGGAGACATATTCCTCGATCAGGACAAGCCATCGCAGGCAGCCGATGAGTTCCGTGCCGCGGCGGCTCTTGCCGAAGGGGGTAACGTCCCTGTCGCGGCGATTTTCCCGTTGCAGAGACTCTCGGATGTCCTGTTCGAACACGAGGGTCGAGATGCCGCAGCCGAAGTGATCGAGCGCTGCGCACAAATCGAGAAAGACCATTTCGCCAAAAACCAGGCGGCGTCGAACGCGCCAACGATTTCCATGGTCGCGCCTGATCAGAGCCGCGTGCGAGGCGACTTCGCCGCAGCAGAGAAACTGTTTGACGAGAAGGTGCGCTTCTTCACGAGCCCTGCCGGACAGACGGACGGCATTGACGTGACCCGGTATCAGCTTCATCTCGCCGAGGCGCAGAACGCGCAAGGTAAGATCGAGGAAGCGCGAGCCACGCTTGCGGTCTTGTGTTCCGCCGAGGCGAAGCGTTTCGGACCGCAGCATCCGCGGGTTGTGAGATATCGCCGAAAGCTCGAGTCGATCCAATAGCGGGGTTATCATCAGGTGTGCTGCGGTATCATGTCGCGTTCCATCTCCCCCGTTCACAGGGCGAAATGGTGGTCGCCGAAGCGCTGGATTTCCCAGGCGCCGTAACGCAGGGGTTCGACCTGCAGGACGCGCGTCTGATGATCGCGAGCGCCCTCGAGGACCTCGCGCAAATGCTCCTCGAAGAAGGCAAGCCTCTGCCAGTTCCGCTGGATGATGCGCACAGCCCGGACGCCGATCTGATTGAGCTGGTCCCGCTGTCGATTCACGCCGGAATCGCGCCAAGGTGAAGCGGTACGAGTTGCTCGATGATTTGCGCAGCCACTCCGCAGGCATGGCGAAATCGACAACCGTCTCGCCAACAAGATCTGCCAACAACTCGGCATACCGCCGATCCGCTGATCATGCCAGCCGCTGAGTCACAGAGCGAGCGCCGCGACTACGACGCCTTCGCAGCCAGCGCGCCCCGAAGCAATCCTTCGGTGCTCAGGTCCTCGTCGAGATCCGGCCAGTGGATCCCGTAGCCTCCGCCCGCAACCTTCCACCGCGAGCGCTGCTCCGCTGTCGCGTCCAGCAGCCGCGGGAACCACACCAAAGGAACAATGATCGTGCGACCGTCTACGAGGTCAACCGCGAGCGTGTCCTCGGTGAAACGCACGTCTCGCACGCGTTCGTCCGCACGAGGATGAGAAGCGTTCATGCTACTTCCAGTTACGCCTTCTTCTTCGCTGCACTCTTCGCCGCCTTCCCCCGACCCGACTTCGCCAACACCCCCTCATACTCCGCAATGTACTTCTTCGGCGGCACCTTCTTGATCGCCTTCCCGACCACATCCAGCGCCACATCCTCCAGCTTCTTGAATCGCACGCAGCTCTTGCCCATGTCGAGCTTCCGACCACCCTTCGTCCACTCGCTCTTGAACCACTGCACCAGCTCGCTCGAGTCCCCGATGTAGAGCGGCATCAGGTACAGCGACATCGCGTTCTTCTGCGAGGCCAAGCCCGCAAACGGCAGCGGTGATTTCGGGTCGCAGTGATACCCAGCCGGATACACGCGATGCGGCACGTAGTAGCCGATCATGCCGTACGTCATGCCTTCTTCGTAGTCTTTGTGGAGGTTCGCGAGAATGACTTTCCGAATCGCCGAAATGGCGGCGCGGCGGTCTTCGGGCAGTGATGCCAAGTACTCTTCCACGGTTCGGGCTTTGCTCTGCATTCCGGTCAAGGTACCATATCCGCCATGGCATTCTCCCGCCGCGAACTCATGCTCGCTCCCGCCGCCTACGCCGCCACTCCGCGCGTGGTGAACGAGGGGACCTCGGCTTCCGGATCCCGCGCCGTCATCGCCGCCGAGCCGCATGACGCCGTGCGCGCCGGGGCTCGCGTGTTCGAGCAAGGCGGCAACGCCTTCGATGCGATCGCCGCGGCCGGGCTCGCCGCTTGTATGCTCGAACCGCACGCCACCGACATCGGCGGATACGTCGCATGCGCGGTGGTGCGAGAAGGCAAGACGGGCAAGGTGTGGTCCGTCGATTCGAACTCCGTCGCGCCCGCGGCCGCGAATGAGCGGATGTTCAGCATCCTCGCCGAGCGCGCGTCCGCAGGACTCAACGAGAGCGAGTACGGCTGCTCCGTGAAAGACAACGCCAACGTCGATGGACCGCTCGCCGTGGGCGTGCCGGGCGTGATGGCGGGCATCGGGATGATTCACGAGAAGTGGGGTCGCGCCAAGTGGGCGACCATCGTGGAGCCTTCGCTCGCGCTGCTCGATCGCGGATTTCCCTACCTCGGCGTCGCGGCTTCCATCAAGGCGCGCGAGGCAGTGATCCGGCGCTACCCGGTCGCCGCGGAACATCTGATGCCGCAGGGGCGCGTGCCGGGTCCGGACGAGAAGTGGCGGCGTCGCGACATGGATGTGACGCTGCGCCGCATCGCCGCGCAAGGTTGGCGCGACATGTACCAGGGCGAACTCGGCCGGCGCATCGCCGGCCACGTGCAATCGCTCGGCGGCATTCTCACGCGCGAAGATATGGCGCGGTTCGAGCCGCGCATCGGCGCGCCCTATGAGACTCGCTATCGCAATGCGCGCGTGTGCTCGGCGGTGCTCGCCAACGGCGGCCTGTCGGTACTCGAGTTCCTGAACATGCTCGGCTGCTTCGAGAAGGGCGATCCGGCCGACCCGATGCACTGGCATCGCGTGATCGAGATTCTGAAGCTCGTCTGGCGCGATCGCTTGCGCTACCTGGGCGATCCTTCCGCGGCGCGGGTCCCCGTGGAACGCATGCTTTCGCAGGACTGGGCCGCGGGACGCACCGAAACTCTGCGCACATTTCCAGAGCACGTGGACAAACTGCCGCGCCGCGCAGCCGGACCATCGCCGGGCACGGTGAATCTCTCCGCCGCCGACGCCGAAGGCAACTTGGTGGCGATGACCATCTCTCACGGCGGCGCATTCGGATCCACGGTGACGGTCCCGGGCGCGGGCATCATCCTTGGCCACGGCATGTGCCGCTTCGATCCACATCCGGGATTGCCGAATTCGGTGGGGCCGCGGAAGCGGCCGCTCAACAACACGTGTCCAACGATGATCGAACTACCGGACCGGTGGGCGGCCGTTGGGATGCGCGGCGGGCGGCGGATCGTGAGCGTGGTGTCGTTGCTGTGCCAGCGGCTGATCGACTGGAACGAGTCCACTGCGGACGCGGTTCGCACGCCGCGGGTGCATCTCGAGGAACAGGAACCGGCGGAGATCAGCAGCAACTTCCCGCCCGCAATTGCAGCAAAGCTGCGCGAGATGGGGCACGAGTTGCGTTCCGCGGCGGCGGTCGGAGGACACTGCAACGCAGTCGAGGTCGCCAAAAGCGGCGGCGTTCGCGGAGCCGTCAACGTGGGCACGTAGGTTTGAACTGACCCAGCTTACCGCGCCTGCGGCCGCCGGATTCACGCTTCTCGCTTCGGCCTGACTGCGGTTCCGCCCGCCGATGTTCCTGCTCGATCTCGCGCCGCCGCTGGTCCTGTTGGCGAGTCTCGCGTTGTTGGGTCCGGCTGTCCTGGCGCTCCACGCGAGGCTGCGGTTCGGGCGCGCGTGCCGCCGGCGCGCGGCTCGGCGCCGGGGCCTGCCGATAGTCCGGCCGCTGCTCTGGTTGCCGGCGGCGCATCTCGTCAGCGGACCGTGAATCCGGCGGCCGACCCGGATTCCGCTCGAGCGTCTCCCGCCTTTGCTCGAAGGGCACCGCACGCGGAGACGGCTGCTCGCGCACCACCACGCGCCGCTGCGAGACATTCTCCGGCGGACGCGTCACGCGCGGACCACCTTCCTCATGCCGCGCCACACTGCCGCGGTCGGGAGCCACAGGCGGCGCCGTTCCACGCACGCGATACTCGTCTGCTTGTCGCGCGGGAATGTCGAGCGCGCCACGCCCAACCGGACGGCCACCCCGAAAGATATTCTCGTCCACCGCCGTGATCCCGCCCTGCGCTCCGTGATTCACGTAGCGCTGCCGCGCCGGATCCACGCGCCAGATGTTCGTCGTATCGTGGATTACCGTGTGGCTCACGTTGATGTTCGTGATGTAGCGGTGACTGGCGCGGTACGGGGGGATCCACACTTCGTGCGGCCCCAGCGGGAACCAGCCGACCCCGAGGCCCACGCCCACGCGCACGTGCCAATGCAAGCCTCCGCCGCCGACGAAGACCACGAGCGCCGGTGCGTACACCGCACGTACACGGACCGGACCGGGGATCCACACCCACACGCCATCCACGATCACCCACCGCCCATAGTGGAACGGCGCGAATCCCCAAGGCGCGTCGTCGATCCAGGTCCAGCCCCACGGTTCGATCCACACCCAGTGTCCGAACCGATATGGCGCCCAGCCGGGCGGTACGCGGCGCGGAATCCACACCGGTCCCCACGCCGGATACTCGCGCCAAAGGCCGTGCTCGTCGAGATCCTCCCAGCCGACCGTGTTGCCCGAGACGTACTTGCGCGACTCCGCCTTGGCGCCGCGCTCTTCGCGCTGGCGACAGAAATCGTCGAACGGATCGAGCGGTGGCGCGGGGCGAATGTCGCGAGCTACCGTATCGGCGCCGGTCAACCGTACTTGATCGCCGGGGCGAACCACGAACGCATCGCCGGCCCCGCTCACCTCGGCCGAACCCGCGCGCACCAGAACGAGAGTCTGCGCTTCCGAGGTCACCTCGATCCGGTAATCGCCCGCGCGCAACAGCGTGATGGCTGCGTTGGGAGTGGCCACCTCGAAGGTGTCGTTGTCCTCGAGATGGCGGAGGCGCACCTGCACGACTCCGCCGGTGACCTTCAACTGCGAGAGGCGGTCATCGAGCGTCAGCAAGGTAACGCCGGTGCGGGAATCCAGACGAATCGTGGCATCGCCGGTGTCGAGTTCGGCGCGTGCGCCTTCGTCGGCCCATAGGTCATCGCGCGCGGTGAGTGGGCGATTCAACTCTGCCGCCACCCAGTCATCGGTGCCCGCGGCGCGGAAAGAAACCGGGCCTTGGCTGAAGGCCAAGCGAGCTACGCGGCCCGGGGGATCCGCCGCGGGCGTGGGCTCCTGGGGAACAGCCATGGTCACCGGGCGCGCGCACGCCGTGGCCACCAGTAGCGCTGACGCAAGGAAGTTGCGCATTTGGACCACCTCCATTCACGGGGAGGGCATGTTTTGTTCCAAACATTTCCAGCCGCGGACGGCCTGCGGCGGGTAAGTTTGGTTCGCCGATTGCACCGAGACGGGCAGGTGATCGTCATGACCAATCTCAAAACGGCTCTTCTTTACGGGTTGTTGATCTGGCTGATCGTCATGGGCGTAGCCACCGTGGCATTTCCCTTGCGGTCAGCCGAGCGTACGTTGTTCGATTCGATCATGCCAGTAGCCCTGGCATCGGCAGTGGCTGTCTGTGGCGTCTTCTACTTCGGACACGTGACTAACCACTACGTCCGCGAGGGCATCTTGCTCGGTCTGCTGTGGTTTGCGGTCAGCTTCGTCATTGACACCGCGGCTTTCACGGGCGGTCCACTTCGCATGAGCTTCGGTGAGTACTGCAGAGACATCGGCGTCACCTACCTGATGATTCCCGTAATCACCACCTGCTACGGATGGGTGCTCGAGCAGCATCAGCCGGCAGCTTGAAAAAGCTGTAACGCTGGCAGCGCGAGCGTCACTATCCGGTCATGGCCATACTCGCGAAGGATTGGAGCGCCCGCAAGCCGCGCTATGACGTGATCGTGGTTGGTTCCGGATACGGCGGATCCATCAACGCCGCCCGCATTGCTGCCTCGGGACTCGCCACCGTGTGCGTGCTCGAACGCGGCCGCGAATGGCCCGTGGGAACCTTCCCCGATACCGACGCCGGCTATGTCGCCAACGCGCGCATCAGCCGCTTTGACGGCAGCGAAATCCGGCTCGACAATCCTCTCGGCGTCTACGAGACCGTGATCCACAAAGACATCTCGGTCATCAAGGGCAACGGCCTCGGCGGAACTTCGCTGGTCAACGCGAACGTCGCCATCCGGCCGGATCCGGAGGTGTTCACCCTTCCCGGTTGGCCCGCAGCGATCACACGCGCCGAACTCGACAACTACTACCCGCTCGCCGAAGCTACTTTGGGCGTGGCGCAGACACCGGGCGGCGCCGCGCTTCCCAAGGTGCAAGCGCTCGACCGCCGCGCGCAGCAGATCGGCCAGAACGCCGAGTTGCTCAACCTCGCCATCAACTTCAATGACCGCATCAACCCCAACACAGGCGAGTTCCAGAAAGGCTGCATCAAATGCGGCGACTGCTACACCGGATGCAACGTGGGCGCCAAGAACACGCTCTACATGAACTACCTGCCGCTGGCCAACAACGCCGGCGCCGACATCTTCACGCAAATCGAGATCGAGTGGGTGGAGAAGGTGGTGGGCGGATGGAAGGTCCACGGCAAACGCTGGATCGATCGCAACAACACGGAGCCCGTGGAACTCGAGTCGACCAACCTGATTCTTTCGGCCGGAGCGGTGAACACGCCGGAGATCCTGATCCGTTCGCGCGACGACCACGGGCTGTCGCTTTCGCCGGCAATCGGCACTAAGTTCGGCGCCAACGGCGACTTCTTTGGCATCGCCTACAACGGCGACCATCAGACGCGCGTGCTCGGGTTCGGTAATCATCCCGGGAGTCCATTGGCGGTGGATCCGACGGGGCCAGCCATTGTCGCGGCAGTGCGATACAACGCGGGTGCGCCGATCGGCAATCGCTTCACCATCGAAGATCTCTCCTTCGCCAGTGCGTTCGTGGCTCGCGCGCAACGCGCTTTTGCCGGGCTCACGCTGATTTCGCAGGACACCGATCACGGCTTGGCCGACGACCTGGCCGAAGCGTGGCGCGTGGCGCAAGGGCTGGTGACCCCGCTGGGCACGGGCACCGCGCTCAACTACACGATGTTCTACCTGTGCATGGGCATTGACGATTCGGGCGGGCGCGTTCAGCGAGATTCCAGCGGCAAGTTCGAGATTTCGTGGCCGAACGCCGGCCTGCAACCGGTGTTCGCGACGATCAATGCCGAGATCTTCCAGCACGCCAAACGCGAGGGCGCTCACTTTGCCGAGAATCCACTGTGGGTGTTCGCCGCGCGCAAGAACGTGATCACGGCGCATCCGTTGGGAGGGTGCACCATGTCTGACGATCCAACGGTAGGCGCCACCGACCAATATGGCCGCGTGTACGATGGCGGTGGCGGGGTGCATGACGGCCTGCTGGTGGCCGACGGATCGCTCCTGCCGAGCGCGTTGGCCGTGAACCCGTTCCTGACGATCTCGGCGATCTCCGAACGTATCGCCAAGTATAAGGTGGATGAGCTGAACGGCATTCCGTACCCGTAGTAGTACTCTCGGACTTGCCGTTTGGTTCTTTGACAAGGTTTCCGCGCGCGTTGTACCATCGGGCTACCGTCCATGAGGTTGGCTGGCTCGAATGCAATTGGTGTCCTCGCGCGCCGCCCATATTGGGTGATCGCCCTGGTGTCGGCAGTACTTGCCTACATCCAAGCCACTAGACACGCGCTCGAAAGCGTGGACGAGGGCCTGTACGCGCAAATTTCCAAGGAAATGGCGCTGGGCGGCGACTGGCTGACCATGCATTGGACTGGGCAACCCTGGTTCGGAAAACCCCCGTTGTTCATGTGGCTGGTAGCGGTTTCTTACCGTTTCTTGGGTGTAAGCGAGTTTGCTTCCCGGCTTCCTTCGGCGCTGCTCACCATCTTACTCGTGTGCTTGATTTTCGCCACCGCCCGGCGCGTAGCCAACCAACGCACGGCATGGATCGCGGTGGCGTTGGCCTGCACCAGCCCGACGATTCTCAAACAGGCCGTTTTCTGCACCACCGACATTGTGGTTGCGGCCGCGCTCATGGCGGCAATCTACATTCATCTGCGCCATGGGGCTCGCGGTTTCACGGCTGTATCGTTGTGCTTCTCGGCCGCCTACATGGCCAAGTCCGCTGCGGCGCCAGTGGCCTTTGTGGGCTTGGCGCCATTCGTGCTGTACGCGCTGTGGCGCGACCGGCCCCGCTTCTGGACGCGGCTGTTCGCCGGCGCCGCACTAGCTGCGGCGGTGATCCTGCCGTGGCACCTGATCATGTACGGGTGGTATGGCAACGCATTTCTCGAGCAAAATCTCGGATACCACGTGCTCAAGCGCGTGACGGCAGACGTGGAGGGCAACGGGCGCGGACCCAGTTACTACTTTTGGGCGCTCGGATACTATTTCACGAGTCAGTATGTCTGGCTGTTGCCGATGGCTGCCGCTACGATTTGGACGTGGAAGCCTGGCGACGCGGGCCGCATCGCCCCGCTGGCCGCATCGGGACTGGTGATTCTGGCGGTGATCACCCTGATGACCACCAAACTGTTCTGGTATCTTTTCCCCGCCATCCCGCCCCTAGTGATCGTTGCGGCGTATGGAGTGGACCGCGTGCTCGAGAGTCGAAACGCGCTGGCGCTCGCGTTGCTGGCCGCGGCGTTTGGCCTGGGCCTCTCCGATCCCGTGCGAGTCAGCGTTTTGGCGGCAGCCGCTGCCGGGGCTGGCCTCGCCGCCTTCCTGTTTCGACAGGACGCAGCGCGCGCCGCCGTGGCCGGCGCCGGAGTTGTGTTGTTCGGCTTTGCGGCGATTCGTACGGCCAACACGATCGCGTCGCATCAACCATTGCCTGCTGACATGCTCGCGCGATTGGCCGGCGCAGCGAGAAAGGCCGGCCCGGATGACCGCAATCCCGCCTTCGTTGCCGAAGGCCGCACCGGCATGGCCTGGACTTTCTACACCGGGCGGGCCTGGTGCGCAGCCGAAGAGGTTCCGGCGGTGGCGGCGGAGTTTCCGGCGGCGCAACTCGACAAGTGCCTCGAGACAAACGAGAGCCTACACGTGATGGTGCCCGAACGGCTGCTCGCGCGGGTGGAATCAGACCCGCGGGTCAGGCAGGTGGAGAAGGTCCCCGGCTTTGCCTACCTCCGCTTCACTCGCGCCAACGGGACGCCGGCGCCCGCGCCAGCTCAATGAAACGAGCTTTGTAACATTAATGCGACTGTAACGCTGGCCGGTTATTCTCACAGGAGCCAGCGATTGCCCATGAGGATTCGCGGCGTACCGCGCTGGTAGTGTGTCCGGCGCTCGAACCGGACTGGCTGCGTTGCCGAAGGCGGTCCGGCAATTCCTCAGGGGGGCAACGTGGGACCGGCCGAACTGTCATGCGATGGGTTCCTTCGCACTGGGCTCGAATTGAGCGATGTCTCGGAGAGCCTCGGGCGCTGCCGCCGCCAGATGCGGCAGGTGAAGATCACACTGACCGGGATTCTGACCGGAAACCTCAGTGTGCCTGTCGACGCCGAGCATCTGTTCCGGCTTTCGAGAATCGTGGCCAAGATTGCCGAACAGCAACCGGCATTGGCCGAAGAAGCATCCTGGGTGAATGACACGGCTGCTCGCAAGCGCCTCGAACAGTTCGCCTCGGGCTGCGCCAACAGCTTGAGTTACATGATCGACGCCGTTACGCGCGGGCAAGGCGTGATGGATACGGCGGAACGGCTACGGGAACAAACACGAGAGGCTCGACGCTATCTTCGCTCCAGACACACGGGGTTGTTGATGACGCAAGACGATCCGCTTTCCTGTGCGCGGCAGTGCCGGTTTCACGAGCGGTTCGCGCAGACGCTCGCGCTCTATGAGCAGGCTCGGCGCGTGGCGTGCCAGGTGGAACTCGAAAATCGATGATCGTTGTTGCCTTGCCGTGTGGGGTAGGCATCAAGCCTGCGCCGGGACTTCGTTCCGCTGCCGGCGCTCCTGTCGCGGCCCACGAAGACACGCAGGCGAGTTCGTGTACCGAAAAAATCGCATCTCCTTTTCTCGTCAACCATATCCCGGGATCGATTTTGCAAGGAGCATCGCCGGTCGTCTAACCTGGACACGTGGACCGAGTTCCACCTGCTCTTCGACAACCGAATAACTTCCCCGGCCCCGGCCGAAACTAACTCTACACCCTCATTTGTAGTGGCAAATCCGACACTTTCCGACACTTTCCGCCGCATTGGCGCGTTTTTCGCCGACTCCTAATCGCGTTTGCGGGGGGAGGCGTTCCCCTTGCCCCAAGCATCGAAATCAGGCCAGTCCGGCCCGCAACAGCAGTGCTTCCGGGTTCGGATCGCGTCCGAGAAAATTTCGGAACAACTGCGCCGGATCCTGGCTGTTGCCTTTTTCGAGAACCTCCGTACGGAAGCTCATACCCGCGGACTCGGAGAATACGCCTTCCTTGCGGAACCGCGTGAAGGCATCGGCGTCCAGCACTTCCGACCACTTATACGAATAGTAACCAGCGGCGTAACCGGTGGGATCGGAGAACAAATGCGAAAACGCATTGAGCATCGCGTGATCGTCCGGCAACGGCGCCGGCGAAAACCGCGCCAGCAGCTTGCGCGACCACGCGATCACGTCTCCATCACGCACGGCATCGTAGTCGCGGTGCAGAGCGAGATCGACGAAGCCGAAGCTCAACTGCCGCATCTGCGCGTTAGCGGTGCGGAAGGTGCGCGTGCGCACCAAGCGGTCGAACAACTCGTCGGGCAAGGGAGCGCCGGTCTCCCAATGCCGGGCGAACAGGTCGAGCGCCTCCCGCTCCCAGCACCAGTTCTCCATGATCTGCGACGGGAGTTCGACAAAATCCGACGGCACGTTTACACCCGCCAGCATCCGGGGCTCCACGCGGCTGAGGCAATGATGCAGCAGATGCCCGAACTCGTGGAAGACCGTCTCCACCTCGCGATGCGTGAGAAGGGCAGGCTTGCCAGCGGCGGGAGGAGTCATGTTCCCGCACATCAGACCCAGGTGCGGAGCGAACCCGCCGGACCGGGGACCACCCGTGAGGAACACATCCATCCACGCACCTTGTCGCTTCGTCTCACGCGGGAACCAATCCGTGTAGAACGCACCGATGAGCGACCCGTCTCCGTCGCGAATCTCGTAGAACTGCACCGCCGGGTCCCAACCGGGGACGCCTTGGCGCGGCACCACTTCGATCCCGAACAGCCGGTGCACGAGTTGGAACATTCCGGCAACAACACGGTCCAGCGAGAAGTAGGGACGCAGCGCCTCTTCCTCGAAATCGTAACGCGACTTGCGGAGCTTCTCGGCCCAATAGCCCACGTCCCAGGCTTCGAGCGGCGGCGCTGACGGCCCCTCCACTTCGCGCCGGAAGGTGAGCAATTGCTCGTTCTCGCGTTCGAAGTAGGGCACGGTGCGGCGGCGCAGATCCTCGAGAAACGTCTGCGCGGCCACGCCCGATTTCGCCATGCGCTCTTCGGTGATGAAGTCGGCGAAGTCCGGATAGCCGAGCAGGTGCGCCTTCTCGCGGCGAAGCTCGAGAATTCTGCCGATATTGGCGCGATTGTCCCAAGGCGCTGACGAGGCTCGTGTCTGAAAAGCGCGATAGACGCGCTGGCGCAGGGCCGCGTCGTCGAGGTACGTCATCACGGCGAGGTAGCAAGGGGCCTGGAGCGTGATGCGCCATCCAGTGAGTCCCTTGGCCTCGGCACTTTGGCGCAGCATCGCGAGGGCCGAAGGAGGCAGGCCGGCAAGGCGGCTCTCGTCGTCGATGAGGATCTCGAACTCCTTGGTCGAGTCGACGACGTTTTCGCTGAACTTCGTAGTGTGGCGCGACAACTCGACTTCGATCTTCTCGAGTGCGGCCTTCTTTTCCGGAGCGAGTCCGGCGCCGCGGCGGCGGAAATCGGAGAGCGTTTTCTCGAGCAGTCGCTTGCGCGCGCCGGTCAGCGCGGCGGCTTCCGGCGTCCCGGCGAAGGCTTCGATCGCGCGGTAGAGCCCATCGTGCAGGCAGATGCGTGCGTAGAAGGCGGTGACCGGAGCCTCCACGGCGTTGAATGCCGCACGCAACTCGGGAGTGCTGACGGTGAGTTCGAGATGCCGCACCAAGCCGTAGGCGCCGTCGAGATCTTCGGTCATGTGATCGAAGGCGGCTAGGGTATTTTCGTAAGTGCGCGGCGCATCGGCCGAGGCAATGGCTTCCAAGCGCGCCTCGGAGCGGCGGATCAATTCGGAGATAGCGGGTTCGATCTGATCGGGACGATAGCGATCGAAAGCCAGCGGAAATTCGAGATGGAGGAAGGGGTTGGAGTTAACGGGAGTCATCCTTGACCGTCATTCTGCAAGCGGGCCTGTTCGACGATATGGCCAGTCATGTCGCGCGACTGCAACGCGGCAGCCTCCACAGCGGACATGAGCGCGGCTCGCAGGCCCAGCCGCTCGAGTTCGTAGAGTCCGGCGATCGTGGTTCCGCCGGGGGTGATTACTTGATCGCGCAATACGGCCGGGTGGTGGCCGGAATCGCGGACCATTTTTGCGGCCCCGAGCACCGTTTGCTCAGCGAGGCGGCGCGCGGCATCGCGCGGGAGGCCTGCCTTGAGTCCACCGGCCATCATCGCTTCGATGACGGTGAAGACGAACGCGGGTCCGCTGCCGGAAAGCGCGGTCGCCGCGTCGAGGTGATCTTCGGCGACGAAACACACGCGGCCCACCGAGCGGAAGATTGCTTCGACGAGCGCGATCTGCTCCGGCTTCACGAGTCCATTGTGAGCGATCGCGGTCGCCCCTTCGCCCACGGCAACGGGCGTGTTGGGAACGGCGCGAAACACCGGTACCCGGCGGCCCGCGCTTTGCTCCACCAGTGACATCGGAAACGCGGCGGCCAGGGAAATCAACGGGCGATTCTCGCTGAGAGCCCAGCGAATCTGATCGAGCACCGTGCTCACCATCAGCGGCTTGACGCCTACCAGGATCACGGTGGACCACTCGCAGACTTCGAGATTGCCGCCAGCGGTGGCTTTGATGCCGAAATGTTTGGCAACGCTTTCGGCCGATTGCGGAGTGCGGGTGGTGGCTCGAATTTGATCCGGCTGAACGGCTCCGGTGCGAAGCAGTCCGCGGATGAGCGCTCCCCCCATATTGCCGGCGCCGAGCACGGCAATTCGCTGATCGCTGAGCATCGATTTGATTGTAGTTTACTTCAGTCAGTCAACCACGAGGGCGGAGGTGAAATATTTTCCGGGCCGTTTTACCTCGACCCGGAGTTTCTCGGTGGGGGGCAAATTCCCCGAGATGGTCAGTTCGTAGTAGCTGCGCATGGTCTCGAAAACCGCGGCGCCGGCCTTTGGTCCCTTGGAGATGTCTTTGAGGTTCAGCGCAACGCCTCCCGTCTGGCGCGCGAGACGTTCGAACATTCCTTTCGCATAGCCTTTGAGAAACAGCGGATAAATGGAGACACTGTTCTTGCGCGCCAGTTCGATCACGCTCTTCTCATTCACGCGGCCCGAGCCCTCGAGCCCAGCGGTGAGCAACAGCACCACGCGGCGCAAGGTGGCATGTTCGAATCCGCCGTCGACCGCCGCGTAGATCCCGTCGAGCGCCCGCGGCGAGTTGCCGTACTTGATGCCGGACAACGCCCGGGAAAGAGCCTGCTTCGATGAAGTGAAGTCGAGCACCATCGAAGCCGACGAGTCATAGGTCACCAGCGCCATCTGCTCCTTGCCGTCGAGTTGCGCGATGAGGTCCGGCGCGGCGCCCTGCACGGCGTCGCCCACCATGCTCGCGTCGAGCAGCAGCAACACGTCGATGCCGCCGGTCTTGGCCTGCACGGCCTCGACCTCGCGTACGCGATCGCCATCGGTGACCGCGAAGTCGGCGGCTTGCAGCGCGCCAATGGGCCTGCCTGACTTGGGGTCAGCCACGCTGACCAACAAACGCGTAGCCCCCAGCGCGGGCAGCATCGCGGCGGCAAGGACGACGAGTCTAACCAGCGTTCTTCTGAGCGCCATCGGATTTCTTCGGCTCCACGTTCGGGGCGGGTTCGGGCGCGGCGCCGCTCGTCTTGGGTTGCGCGGCTTCGACGCGCACCTTCACACCGTTGTCGAGCCGGTTGATCTGAGTGACGGCCACCCTCTCGCCCTCCTTCAAACCTTCCACGATCTCGATCTGCTGCTCGAGTCGGTCGCCGGTCTTGACCTCGCGCGCTTCCACGGTGTTGTTGTTGACCACATAAGCCTTGTTGGCTCCGAGCACGTAGGCGACGGCGGTGGCGGGAACAGTGACGATCTGGTCCACCTTCTGCGTCGCCAGACGAGCTCGCGCATAGGAGCCGGGCTTGAGAGCGCTATCGGGGTTGTCGATCAGGACTTCCACGACGAAGGTACGCTTGGTCTGATCCACGGTGGGCGAAATGCGCCAGACGCGGCCGTGAAAAAGCCTGTTCTCGAAAGCTTCGAGCGAAACGTCGGCGGTTTGGCCGATCTTGGTCCAGGGCGCCATGCGCTCGGGCACCTCGAGACGAAGGCGCACGGGGTTGATCTTCACCAGCACGAACAGCGGCGTGTTCGGGCGCACGAATTGGCCGATAGTGACGTTGCGCTCCTTCACGATGGCGGCAAAGGGAGTGCGCACAGTAGTGTCGCGGAGCTTCTTGCGCTGAAGCTCGAGCACGGCCTTGAAGCGTTCCACTTCCTGGATGAGATTGCGCGTCTGGTTGCGCGTCAGATCGATGGCCGCGGTCATCGCCTGGTATCGCGTGGCGGCGGCATCGAGGTCGGCTTGCGCGCCGATCTTCTGATCCACCAGCGAGCGGATGCGCTTGAAGCGCATCTCGGCGTCGCGCAGGTCGGCCTGTGCCCGGCGGACGTCGGGGGTGTTGTCGATGTCGGTGACGCGGTCCTTCTCGGTCTTGAGCCCCAGCCGCTCCATTGATTGGCGGAGTTGAGCTTCATTCTGAGCGACGAGGTAGCGCTGCTCCTCGTCGGAGATGTTGACCAGAATCTCCCCTTGCTGGACACTGTCGCCCAAGTCAAAGTTGACTTTGTCCGCCTTGCCCTCGATCTCGGCACTGACCACCACCTCGTCGTAAGGGAAAAGCGTGCCCACGGTTTCAACAACACGCTGCAAAGATCGCGAAGTGACCGGAGCAACCTGCACCGCGACGGGGCCGGTGTCCTGTTTCGCCTTGACAGGCGGGGGCTTGGTGCAACCGGCCGAGAACAGCGCCAGCACGGCAAGCGGCAGCGTAAGGACGTACGAACGGATATGCAGGGCGATCCACCGAATACAACTCATGGAAGATCTCCATTGTAGTCCAGGGAACGCCTGAGGTCGCCGGTCAGGTGAGTCCGTCCGGCGGGGTCGAAAGAAGGCGCGTTACAAGATGTGGACTATAGATGCTGGGCCAGGAGTCCGATTGTAGGAAGGAGCGGCATGGCGCCGAAAAGCGGACTTCTATCTCTGGACCGTTTGTTCGTCGGGGTGGTCACCCTGATGGGGATGGCCGTGCTTGTCTCCGGTCTCTGGGACTGGCGCTCGGCGGATCCGCTAAAGGCCTCGTTTTTCTTATTGTTGGCGCTGGTGGCATCGGGGCTGAAGGTGAACTTGCCGCAGATTGTGGGCACGATGTCGTTCAGCTTCGTGTTCATCCTGCTGGGCATTGTGGAACTGTCGCTGAGCGAGACCTTGTTAATGGGGGCGGCAGCGACGGCGGTGCAAGTACGAGCGCATCGGAGCCTGCTACGCGTTCCCGCGCCGACGCTGTTTCACGTGGCGAACAACTCATTGGCGGTGGCCATCGCGCACCGGGTGTACTATTCTCCCCTGATTGGCGGGGAGGGCTCCATGGTGGCGATGGTGCTGGCGGCGACCGTTCTGTTCGCGATGAACACCTTGCCGGCGGCGATCGTGCTGGCGATCGGGAATGGCCGGAACCTGGCGTGGGTGTGGCGCGAGTGCAACTTTCGGGTATTTCCCTACTACGTGGTGGGCGCCGTATTGGCATCGCTCTTCCACTTCTCGACGCGCTATCTGGGCGGACAGTCGCCGTTTCTGCTTCTGCCGGTGGCGTTCCTAATCTACTGGTCCTATCACTCGTACATGGGCCGGCTGAGCGTGCAGAAGGCGAGCCTGGAAGAGATGGCCGCGCTGCACCAACGGACCATCGAAGCGCTGGCGCTTGCGATCGAAGCCAAGGACATGACGGCGCATGACCATTTGCGGCGGCTGCAGATGTACTGCGTGGAGATCGGGCGGCGGCTCGAGATGAACGCGGAGGATCTGGAAGCGCTGCGGGCCGCGGCGATTCTGCACGATATCGGCAAGCTGGCCGTACCCGAGCACATCCTTTCAAAGCCGGGCAAGCTGACGCGCGAGGAGTTCGAGAAGATCAAGATCCATCCGGTGGTGGGCGCGGAGATTCTCGAGCGCGTGAACTTCCCGTATCCGGTGGCGAAGATCGTGCGATTCCATCACGAGAAATGGAATGGCGGCGGATATCCGAGCGGGCTCAAGGGCGATGCGATCCCGGTGGGAGCGCGGATCCTGGCGGCGGTGGATTGCCTCGACGCGCTCATCACCGAACGCCCCTATCGCCGGGCGATGACGATCGACGAAGCGCTGGGGCGGATCCAGGCCGAGGCCGGCGTCAGCTTCGATCCGCGCGTGGTGCATGCCATTCAGGAGCTGTCGCCGAAGCTCGAACAGAGGCTCGAAACGCAGGCGGACAACATGCCGGTGGTGCCCGATCCCTTGGCCGCGTCGCTGTTCCCAGACGTGCCGGCCGACACGGTGCGGATGATCGCCGATACCACCGAAGTGAGCAACAAGCCGGCGTTCCTCGACACGATCGCCGCGGCGCGGCAAGAAGCGCAAGTGCTGCTCGAGCTCACCGAAGATCTGGGCAAGTCGCTGCACCTCGAAGAGACGCTGTCCGCGCTGTCGAGCGGGCTGCGGCGGCTGGTTCCGTTCGAAACGATGGTGATCTACATCGTGCGTGACGGCAATCTGGTGCCGCGCTATGCCTCGGGCGAGTGCACGTCGCTGTTCCTGTCGCGCAACATTCCCATCGGAAAGGGAATCGCGGGCTGGACCGCGCAGAACCGCAAACCGATCCTAAACGGGAACCCGGCTGTGGAAATGGGCGCGACGAGCGAAGCGATGAAGGGCCTGATGCTCAATTCAGCGCTGGTGGCTCCGCTGCCGGGCAAGCAGGCTACACCGGGCGTGCTGATGCTGTGCCGGCGCAACTTCGAAGCCTTCGACAAAGATGCTCTGCGCATTCTGCTGGCGGTGTGCTCCAAACTCGGGAACGTGGTTGAGAACGCGCACAAGTACGAACAGGCGGCGGCATCGGCTTCCACAGACTTCCTGACTGGGCTACCGAACGCGCGCGCATTGCAGTCGCAGCTCGAGATCGAACTGAGCCGCAGCCGGCGGCTCGGCACGGCACTGACTGTTCTCGTCACCGATCTCGACGGATTCAAGGAAGTGAATGACCGGTTCGGACACCTGGAAGGCAACGCCGTGCTACAGGCCGTGGCCAAGGCCCTGCGCGAGTGCTGCCGCGAGTACGACTACGTGGCTCGCATGGGCGGCGACGAATTCGTGATCTTGCTGCCGGGCTTGGCCGAAGCGGACGTCTTGATCAAGGTGGCGCAGTTGAATCGCGCCGTGATCGATGCGGGCAAGGCCGTGGTTCCGGAGTCGAAGCTCTCACTCAGCGTGGGCCAGGCCCGATTCCCCGGCGATGGCGACGAGCCCGAGCGGCTGCTGGCCGAGGCTGACCAGCGGATGTACCAGGCCAAGACGCTGCGGAAGTTGAAGAACTCGCGGACGGGTCCGCGAGGGTATGATTTCGATTGGCTCGAGACGACGTCGACGCAGCCGTAATGGGACTCAAAGCGAGGCCCGATTCCCCGGCAATGGCGACGAGCCCGAGCGGCTGCTGGCCGAGGCGGATCAGCGGACGTACCAGGCCAAGACGCTGCGGAAGTTGAAGAACTCGCGGACGGGTCCGCGAGGCTACGATTTCGATTGGCTCGAGACTACGTCGACACAGCCGTAGCCCGATTCAAGTGACCACGGCCTTGACGACCTTGCCGTGGACATCAGTGAGCCGTTGCTCGCGACCGCCGAAACGATAGGTGAGTCGCTCGTGATCGAGCCCGAGCAAATGCAGCACTGTCGCGTGGAGATCGTGGATCGTGACAGGATCGCGCGCCACCAGGTTCCCTAACTCGTCGGTCTCGCCGTGCGTCACACCGCCCTTGGCGCCGCCGCCCGCCATCCACAGAGTGAAGCAATCGGTGTGATGGTCGCGGCCGTTGCCGTTTCCTGTATCGGGCGTGCGGCCGAACTCGCCCGACCACAGCACCAGCGTGCTATCGAACAGTCCGCGCGACTTGAGGTCGCGCAGCAAGCCGGCGATCACCTGGTCAGTCACGAAGGCGTTGCGCTCGTGGTCATGCTTCAGGTTGTCGTGCTGGTCCCAGGTGCCGTTCATGCCGAACAGGTTGGGGCACGTCACCTCCACGAAGCGGACTCCGGTTTCGATCAGCCGCCGCGCGCGCAGGCATTGCAGTCCGTAGGAGCGCTTGGCTTTGTCCTCGGAGTCGAGCCCGTAGAGGCGCTTGGTGGCTTCCGTCTCCTTGGCCAGGTCGAGCACATCCGGCACGAGCGACTGCATCTTGTACGCCATCTCGTAGTTCGAGATCGCCGATTCGATGGCGTCGTCATGCTGCGTGGCCGCGAGGTAAGAGCGGTCCTGCCCAAGCAGGGCGTCGAGCTTGGCCCGTTGCACGCGCGCGTCTTTGTCGGCTGGCGTGATGTTCTCGACAGGCACTCCCTCATCGCGGATGTGCGTGGCTTGGTGCAGCGCGGGCAGGAATCCGTTGGCGAAGTTCTCGATGCCACCTGGCGGCACGTAAGCATCGCGCAGCAGCACGTATCCCGGAAGGTTCTTGTTCTCGGTGCCGAGCCCGTAGGTGATCCACGAGCCCATGCTCGGGAAGCCGCCGATGTTCTTGCCCGTGTGTAGGAACACGTTGCCGCGTGCATGCAGAGGAAACTCGGACTTCATCGAGCGCACGATGGCGAGATCATCCACCAGTTGCGCGGTATGCGGGAACAATTCGCTCACCGGAGCTCCGCACTGCCCGTACTGTTGGAACTTCCAGAGGCACCGCAGCCATTTGCGATTGGGTCCGGCGACGTAGTTGTCGAGCTTGGCGGGCTTGCCGTCGAGCTCATTGAGCTTCGGCTTGGGATCGAAACTCTCCATGTGCGAAACCCCGCCGGGCATGAAGAGGAAGATGATCTGCTTGGCTTTCGCGGGGAAATGAGGTCCGCGATGTTGCGTGGCCGCGAGCGCATCGAAGGCGAGCGATCCGAAGCCGCAGGAGGCGAGCTTCAACGCGGCGCGGCGGCTCGGGCGGCTACTGAACATGAAGGAACTCCTCGAGGTTGAGGACGGCGCGGCGAGGCTCTCGGGCGCCGCCTTTTCGAGGCCGTCCGCTTGCGAGGCGCACGCGCTCGGCGGGATCGGGCGCGCGGTCGAGGGCGGCGCCGCGGCTTAGGCGGCTACTGAACATGAAGGAACTCCTCGAGGTTGAGGATGGCGTGGCGAGGCTCTCGGGCGCCGCCTTTTCGAGGCCGTCCGCTTGCGAGGCGCACGCGCTCGGCGGGATCGGGCGCGCGGTCGAGGGCGGCGCCGCGGCTCGGGCGGCTACTGGACATAGAGGAACTCCTTGAGGTTGAGCACGGCATGCGCGACGCCCTTCCAGACGGTGAGGCTCGCGGGCTCCGCTTTCTCGAGGCTCGTCAACTCCCGCGCGAGTCCGGTGAAGCGCTCGCGCTCGGCGGAATCCGGCGCACGGCCGAGGGCGGCTCGGAACAACTCGTCGACTCGTGACTCGGGCGTGGTCCCCGTGAGCTTGCGTGCGATCGTTTCGGCTTCACCAGTCACGAACGGATCGTTGAGCATCGCAAGCGCCTGCGCCGGAACGTTGGTCACGTCGCGGCTACCGCGCGTCGCCATTGGCGTGGGATAGTCGAACGTTTCGAGGAATCCCGCCCCTTCCATTCGCGTGACCTTGAGATAGATGCTGCGGCGGCCAGAGCCATCTACGGGTCCTGAGAAGAGGCGGCGATAGTCTTTCGCCTGCGCGCGGGCGGGATCGATACTCGGGCCGTAGGGCTGGTCCTTCAGCTTGCCGGATGAAATCAGGATCGAGTCGCGCAATGCCTCTGCGCCAAGCCTGCGCAGTGGATAATGATGCAGCAGGGCGTTCTGCGGATCCAGTTCACGCGCCTTGGCCGTGGTTTCGCCCGACTGCTGGAAGGTCTCGGAAAGCACGATCATGCGGATGAGCTTCTTGATTGACCAGCCTTGTTCGACGAACTGCGCCGCCAGCCAATCGAGCAATTCGGGATGAGACGGGCGATCACCGATGACGCCGAAGTTGTCGACTGTCGCAACCAGACCGCGTCCGAACAGATGATGCCAGATGCGATTCACCATCACGCGCGCGGTGAGCGGATTCGCCGGGCTCGCGATGGCATCGGCGAGTTCCAGGCGCCCGCTGCCGGTTCCCGAGGTGAGCGGCGTTTCGCCGAAGACGTGCTTGAGGAAACGGCGCGGCGCGGGATCCCCAAAGCTCTTCGCGTTGCCGGCGACGAGCACCGGATAATCGCGGCCAGAGCCAAGATCGGCGAGCCCTTCCACTACGCGCGGAGGCTCCACGGTTGCTTCGGCGGCGCGATATTCGGCGACCAAGGATGCGAGTCGCGGCGAGGCATCGCGGCGGTTCGACAAGATGCCGCTGTCGACGAGCCAAGTCATCCAGCGAGCGTCGTCATCGGTGGCGCGCCCTCGCGACCACTTCTCGACCACATCTCGAATCACGCTCGCGTAGCGTTCCGCGAGTTCTTCGGTGGACTTCGGCACCCCGTTTTCGAACAGACGCGCCATGTGCGTGAGTTCCTCGCGGGGCGCTTCATCGACATCGTGCAGCACCGCGCCTGCGATGCCAAAGAAGGATCGCGGCGAGGGCAGCAGCGCTTCTTGCGCGGATTTGAGGCGACCGGGACGGTCCGGGTAGCGCGGGTTGTCCCACTTGGTAACCAACTCGAGGAAGATGGGCATGCGCTCTTCCTTCGAGAAGGTGTCGAGCTTGGTCCAGGCGAGGCGGTCACGCTCGAGCACGGCGTAGTTCTCGCCGATGGCGCAGTTGTCAATGACTGTGCGGCGAGCTCCGAGCATGCCGCCCATCAAGCGGAGTGACACCTTCTTCTTGTTCTTGGGAAGATCAGCCGACCGGAGCGCTCCATTGAGGCGGCTCGAGAGCGCGTTGGTATAGATTCCGGCGGGGAAGATGCCGTTGATCGCGTTGTCGCCTTCGGCGGCGATGAGGAACTCTCCGCTGGGCGATGGTCCTTTGCGCAGGCCCATGCCGCTCGCGAACCAGCGGCGGATGTCTTCGAAGGGCGTGAAGTTGGCGCGATTGAACTCGGCCCGAACTGCCGTCTCCTTCCGGTATCTCTCGGCCATTTGCGAAGCAGCGAGCGTGAAGAATTCTTCGTTGCCGCCGGTTTCGCAACGCAACCGCGCCCACGGAGTACCGGGATCTTCGAGCGCGCCGGTGTCTTGAATGCGGTCGAGCCGCGCGCGCACCGTCTGCGCTTCTCGTCTCCACAGCGACGACAATTCCTGCTGAATTTGTTTTTTTAGCTCCGTCATGCGCGCGATGGGAGCGGCGTTGACCTCCGGCGTGTCGATGGTGTGGGTGACCTGGCGGCTTCCGTTCAATACTCCATAGAGCCCGTAGTAGTCTTCAGTGGGAATGGGATCGAGCTTGTGATTGTGGCAGCGAGCGCAGGAAACGGTGAGCGCCTGAAATGTTTTGGCGAGCGTATCGATCTGGTTATCCACCACGTCGAGCGCGATCTCGCGGAACTGGATGCAATCATCGTGTCCGGCCTCGCCCAGGCGGTAGAACGCCGGACCGATGATCGACTCGTTGATACGTTCTTTGGCGTTGATGCGCGGGTTCGGCAGCAGGTCACCAGCAATTTGTTCGCGCACAAAACGGTCGTAGGGAACGTCCGCGTTGAAGGCGCGGATCACGTAGTCGCGGTAGCGCCACGCGCCGGCGATCTCATAGTTCCACTCGTAGCCGCGGGTTTCGCCGTAGCGGACGAGGTCGAGCCAATGGCGCGCCCAGTGTTCGCCGAAGCGCGGGGACTCGAGCAGGCGATCGACTTCGCGTGAGTAGGCGGCGGGCGAGCGATCGTTGACGAAGCGTTCCGATTCGACTGCTGTGGGGGGGAGTCCAGTGAGCACGTAGCTGAGACGCCGCAGGACCACACGGCGATCGGCGGGATTAGCGGCGGAGAGTCCCGCGCGGCCAAGCGCGGCGGCGATGAAACGGTCAACGCCGTTGCTCTTGCCGATAGCGGGGGGGGCGGGCTTGCTGACGGGCTTGAAGGCCCAGTGCGAGCGCGCCAGTTTTCCGTAACGATCGGCAGAAGCGGAAACGGAGGCTGAGGCGGGCCACGCCGCACCTTTGCGGATCCAGGATTCGAGCGCAGCGATTTCGGCGTCGGAAAGCTTGCCCCCAGCGGGCATGTTCGGCCCCAAGTGCTTCACCGCTTTGAAGAGGACGCTGTCCTCAGGCTTGCCGGGAACAAGCGCTGCGCCGCGAGTGCCACCTTTGAGAGCAGCTTGGCGCGAGTCGAGACGAAGACCCGAATACTGCTTGGATTCGCCATGGCAGGAGTGGCAATTGCGGGCGAGAATGGGCCGGATCTTGGACTCGAAGAACTCGAGATCGGCGGGCGTTTGCGCGTACGAGGCCCAGGCGGCGAAAAGCGCGGCGGTGACGATCCGGATTGGCACTGCTGGCAGTATATCGCCAGTAGCGAGGGCCGCGCGAGAGTTGCCTCGCGTCTGCGCGGAGAGGAAGAATGAAGTTGATGAAGCTGCCAGCCGCTCTCGCTTTCGGGTGTTTGGCGATGGCCGGATTGGCGCAGGCCCAGCTTCGCAGCACGTCGAGCCTGGTAGCGCGGAGCAGCGATGGCAGCTGGTACGCGGTCACTGAAAACGAAGCTCGGTATCCGGATCCGAAAGCGACGCTTCGCAAGTTCCAGCCGGACCTTCGAACTATCGTCTGGGAACGCCGCGTGAGCGGCGACTATCCGCGCGAATTGCGTGCTGCTCCGGATGACGGTGTGGCGATGATGAGCGTAGCGCCGGGCGGGAAAGGCACGCTGCGAGCTTGGGATCGCGACGGGGGAAGCAGGTTCGAGCTCGCGTTGGATCTGCCATCCGTGTCCGCGGCATCTCTGCCGGAAGGGCACTTCACTGTGGCAAAGGACGGGAGTTCTCTCGTAGTGGGCGGCTGGACGGAGTACGTCCGCGCGCAGCAGACCCTGACGAACGCGTTCCGCGTGGCGGGAGGCTCGCTGGATGTGCAGCGCATCTCGGCGGCAGGGAAGTCCGTCTCGCGGGTGAAGCTTCCGATCCCGAACTCGAGCATTGCAGGAATCGAACTCGACGGCAACGGTGTGTTCGTCGCAGGCGGCACCGAAGCGGATGATCTTCCGGTGAGTGATGGCGCGTTTCAGAAACAGCGGCGGGCTGGGATCTGTTCGCGTGGAATCTCGATGCCTTCATCAGTGCCCTGCACGAGCGGATGGGTGGCTCGATTGGACTTTGCTTCCCTCTCATTGCAGGCCCTGACGTATTTGGGAGGGCGGGCGGAGAACGCTCTGCTTGCGTTGGCTGTCGATGGCCGCGGATATCCTGTCGTGGCGGGAACGGCGAGTGTGCTCTTCGCATCGGCGGAAGATCCGTATCCGCGCACGAACGGCGCGCTTGCGCCGTCGCAGGCTCGCATCTCGCAGCCAGTGGCCACGCTCAGCCGGCTGGGCCCGGGCCTGGACACGCTCATCGATTCCACCTGGATCGAAGGAGCCGCCAGCACGGGCGGCTCGGCGCTGGCCATCGATTCGCGGAATCGGATTCTCTTGGGTGGCTACACGGCAACGATGCCCAGCGTGCCAAATCTCACCGATTGGCCAAGCGCATGCGGACCTCGTTCTCAGCAGACATCGTGGGGATTCCTGATGCGGCTTCCGGAGCACATCGAGGCGATTGACAGGATCTTCCAATTCGAACTCGCGCCGGCCGGCCGGATGGCTTTGGACGAAAGCGATAATCCGGCGTTCGCAAACGGCGTTCTGCCTCTGGACTCGCGCGTTGCGTGCGTGGTGAGCAGCGCGTCGTATTCCTTCGCTTCCACAGCCGCTCCCGGCGAGTTGCTGACGATCTACGGCGGTCCATTCCGGGAGGACGAGCCGGTGTTCGTGGATGGGGTGGCGGCGACCGTGCTTTCGAGGAGCGGTAGCGAAATTCGCTTTGTGGCGCCGCGCGGCGTGGAGGAGGAGCGAATGGTGGATCTCCATGCCGGGCTCGAGTTGGCGCGGACGCTCGAGACGGTGCGAGCCAAGCCGGCGTGGAAGGCCTCGTTGACGGCGGATGGGAAGCTCATCGAAGCCGGCAGTTATCTGATCGAAGCGAAGCGATCCGATGGCACGATGAACTCGCCCGCGAATCCATTCAGGCCCGGGGAGGAAGTTCGAGCCTACGCGACCGGCGTAGACTTGACGAAGCCCGTACGATTGTTCCTGGCCTTTCCGAAGAACGTGGATCTACCGTTTGTGGCGGAATACGTGGAAGGGACCGGCGAGGGGATTGTGGAGTTCCGGTTCACGAACCCGTATCCCGAGTGGACGCCCGGCGGAGCGACTTTGCTGCGGATCGAGAGCGATGGTGTCGAGACTCCGCCGAACCCGGGATTCATTTGGAATCCGCTGCGATAGGGTTCAGAGACGATTGATCAGGCTCGCCACGTAGCCGCCGCCGAAGCCGTTGTCGATGTTGACCACGGTCACGTTGCTCGAGCAACTGTTCAACATTCCAAGCAGCGCAGCGAGGCCGTGAAAGCTGGCGCCATAGCCGACACTGGTGGGCACGGCGATCACGGGGCAAGACACGAGTCCACCGACAGCACTCGGCAGGGCGCCTTCCATGCCGGCGCAAACCACTGCGACGCGCGCTTTGGCCAAGCGTTCCCGATTGGCCATCAGGCGATGGATACCCGCGACACCGATATCGTGGATGACGTCGATTTGGTTGCCCATCACTTCGGCGGTGAGGTGCGCTTCTTCGGCGACTGGAATGTCGCTGGTTCCGGCGCAGACCACGGCGATAGTGCCTTTGCCGTGGACGGTGCGATCGCGCCAGACGCGCAGCACGCGCGACAGCGGGAAGTATTCCGCTTCGGGATGGCTGCGCTTGACGAGATCCGCGGCAGCGGGCTCACAGCGAGTGGCCAGCAGGTTCTGCGATCGCTCGAGCAGCTTTGACGCGATCGCTTCAATATGTTCCGGCGCTTTGCCTTGGCCGAAGATCACTTCGGGCATGCCGTGGCGGATGGCGCGATGGTGGTCCACTTTGGCGAATCCGAGATCCTCGAAGGGCATGTGGCGCAGGCGATCCATGGCGTCGCCCACGCTGACGGAACCTTCGCGGACGTTTTCGAGAAGGGATTTGAGACGATCCGGATCCATGGCTAAAATTGATAGGAAGGCTTTCCTGATTGTACGCGATCCCTGGCAGTGACCAGTCGTTGCTCGCGCGGCTCCGCATGACGCTCGACATGATCAAGTTCGAGCACTCGGTGTTCGCGCTTCCGTTCGCGTTGACCGCGGCGTTGCTGGCCATCTCGGCTTCGCATGCCACGCTCGGCAGCATGGTGGGCAAGCTCGTGTGGATCGTCGTGGCGATGGTGGGAGCGCGCTCGGCGGCGATGACGTTCAACCGGATCGTGGATGCGCGGATCGATGCGCGCAATCCGAGGACGAAGTCGCGCCATCTTCCCGCGGGGCTGCTCTCGGAGCGATTCGCGTGGAGCTTCTTCCTCGCCGCATGCGCGGTGTTCTTCGCTGCGGCGGCGATGCTGAATTCGCTGTGCCTGAAGCTCGCTCCGGTGGCGCTGGGAGTGGTGCTGCTTTACTCCTACACCAAACGATTCACCGCGCTGTGCCACCTGGTGTTGGGGTTGGCGTTGGGCATCGCACCGGCGGCGGCATGGATCGCGATCACGGGATCGCTCGACGCTCGCATCCTTTGGCTGACCGCCGCGGTGATGCTGTGGACGGCGGGTTTCGACACGATCTACGCGTGCCAGGACTACGACTTCGACCGCGGCGCCGGGCTCTACAGCCTGCCGCGCCGATTCGGAATCGCGGGTGCTCTCTGGGTAGCGCGGCTGTTCCACATTTTCACCGTGTTTTGTTTGGGGATGCTGCACCGGGAGTTCTCGCTCGGAGTGGCGGCACTGATCGGCGTGGGCGTGGTTGCGGCGCTGCTGGCCTATGAACACTCGCTCGTGAAGGCCAATGACCTGAGCCGGGTGAATGCGGCGTTCTTTACAGTCAACGGCTGGGTGAGCGTGTTATTCTTTCTCTTTTGGGCCATTGACCTGCGCTCGTCTGGCCTGAATGGGTGACCATTCTCAGATATCTGATGAAACCGATCATCGACGATCGCCGGCTCCAGCCGGTTCTCGAAAAGGTGGAAGCCGGACGCCGGTTGAGCGCCGAAGACGGCGTTGCGCTGTTCCGTTCGCCTGACCTGCTGGCCATCGGCTACATTGCGAATCTCGTTCGCGAGCGGCTTCACGGCAATCAGACCTACTTCAACGTCAACCGCCATATCAATCCCACTGACGTGTGCGTGGCGAGTTGCCGGCTGTGCGCGTTCGGGAAGAAAGCACGCGATCCGAAGGCGTACACGATGTCGCTCGACGACGTGTACGAGACGGCGGGCCGCGGATGGACGGAAGCGGTGACCGAGTTCCACATCGTGGGCGGGCTGCATCCGGAGTTGACGCTCGACTGGTATTGCGAAATGCTGCGCGGCTTGAAGCAGCGCTTTCCGCAAGTACACTTGAAGGCCTTCACGATGGTGGAGATTTCGTTTCTGGCGGCGCGCTCGAAGGTATCGATCCGCGAAACGCTCGAACGGCTGAAAGCCGCGGGAATGGATTCGATGCCGGGCGGAGGCGCGGAGATCTTCACGGAGCACGTGCGCCGCATCATTTGCGACCACAAGATCGACGGCAGCGAGTGGCTGAACGTGGCTCGCGAGGCGCATCGTGTGGGGCTGAAGAGCAATTGCACGATGCTCTACGGGCATATCGAAAACGAAGAAGATCGGGTGGACCACCTGGTGAAGCTGCGTGGTCTGCAAGACGAGACCGGCGGCTTTGTGACGTATATCCCGCTGGCATTCCATCCCGACAACACGCCGCTGCATCACTTGCCGAAGACCACCGGGTTCGATGATTTGAAGAACATCGCGGTGGCTCGGCTGATGCTCGACAACATCTCGCACATCAAGGCTTACTGGGTGATGATGACGCCGCGGATCGCGCAGATCGCCCAACGTTTCGGCGCCGACGATATCGACGGCACGGTTGTGGAAGAGAAGATCTACCATGACGCCGGCGCCACCACATCGCAATCGTTGCGGCGCGCGGAGTTGCTCCGCTTGATCCGCGAAGCCGGCCGCGAGCCGGTGGAACGAGATACGCTGTATCGCCCCGTGCAACGCACGGAAACCGCTTTTACGGTACTTGTCTAATGCGTCTTTTGCTGTCTAGCCTTCTCCTACTCAACGTGTGTCTGGCGCAACAGACCACGCCGGCGGCACCGGCTTCTGGCGCGCCTATTGCTCCGGCGACGGAACCTCCCAAGCGCGACGACGGATTGTACGTCAAGATCCAGACCTCCATGGGAACCATCATCGGCAGGCTTTTCGAAAAGGAAGCACCGGTGACGGTGAAGAATTTTCAAGACCTCGCGCTCGGCCGCAAGACCTACATCGATCCGCGCAACGGGTTGCCTTCGCGGAAGCCGCTCTATAACGGACTCACGTTTCATCGCGTGATCCCGGAGTTCATGATTCAAGGTGGCGATCCGCTCGGAACAGGCATGGGCGGAACCACCGTGATCAAGGACGAGATCGTGCCCGAACTCAAGTTTGACCAGCCGGGAAGATTTGGAATGGCGAACGCGGGTCCGAACACGGGCAGTTGCCAGTTCTTCATCACCGAGGTCGCGACGCCGCATCTCGACGGGCTCCACACCATCTTCGGGCAAGTAGTGGAGGGGCTCGATCTGGTGTTGAAGATCGCGCGCGTGCCTTCGCAAAACGATCGGCCGATAGCGCCAGTGCGCATCCTATCGGTGACGTTCGAGCGCGTGGGCGTGGATCCGAACAAACCGCCTCCGCCGCCTGCGAGACCGGCGCCCAAGCCATTGAGCAAGGGCGGGCCAGTCGTGAAAAAGTCGGCTCCGGGGACGGCAAAGAAGTAGCGGCTCGCTACTCGCGGCCGATTACCCCTTCGAGCGAGCGGCTCTTCAAGACCTTCTTCAGCCAGAGCCCATGCTGTTTGGGGGTACCCTGGAGGACCCGATCCCGTGCCCAGGCGGGCAGTGGTCCAAACTTCTCTTCGAGTTGGTCGCGGAGGATGCCGACCCGCGCCTCGGTACTACCTTCGGCGCGGCCCTCCTCGCGTTCACTCTTGATGAAGTCCTTCAACAGGACGTTGTTCAACATGCTCGCTGGCAATGCCATCCGCTTCAGCGACCGCTAACCGCAGCCAATTACGCCTTCGAGCGAGCGGCTCTTCAAGACCTTCTTCAGCCAGAGCTCATGCTGTTTGGGGGTACCCTCGCGGACCCGATTCCGCGCCCATGCAGGCAACTGTCCAAACTTCTCTTCGAGAAGATGGCTTAGGATGCCAATCCGCGCTTCGGCTCGGCCCTCTTCGCGCTCGCTCTTGATGAAGTCCTTCAACAGGACGTTATTCAGCATGCTCGCTGGCAATCCCATCTGCTTCATCTCCATTCTGAGCGGTTCATCCAAGTTTCGCAACCCCGCGAGCCCTGCGATCTGCGTCAACGCGCGCCGCTTCTGTTCTTCGGGCAGTTCCATCACCTTCCTGAGGATCCGTCTCAGTTGCTTCTTCCCGTCTCGCGCCAACGTCGCCAGCACGAGGTCCCCGGGACCTCCACCTTCCATCAACTCCCCCGCCCGATAGTCGCGGATGTCGATCAGCCGATATTCGACCTTCGCTGATCCGGCATCGATCTTCGCCGGCATCGTCATGCGCCGCGATCCGAAGTAGATCACCGTTTGGTCGACCCGCGTCTTGTAGCGCTGCGCGATCAAGAAGCAGTCGATGCCCTGGCGATACGCCAGATCACGGTGATTGTGGCTCTGGAACTCGATGTGGCGGATGCCGCCGCCTTCCACCCGGATCACGAGATCCGCTATGCGTTCGAGCGTGGTTGGCAGCTCGACGTTGAGGAATGCGCGAGGCCGCGAGATCCCCAACACTCGCTCGAAGAACCGCGGCCGATCGTGCATGAAGATATCCTTCAGCATGCGATCGTACGCCATATGCTCTTGCATGCGCATATGATCGCGCTTCGCACGTAAAACATGCCGATCACACGCGGGCCGAGATCGTGAAGCCCGAAAACGTAACGGCTCGTGCAGCTACATCCGGCCGATGACGCCTTCGAGTGAGCGGCTCTTCAAGACCTTCTTGAGCCACAGTTCATGCTGTTTGCGGGTGCCCTCGCGGACTCGATTCCGCGCCCAGGCAGGCAACGGTCCAAACTTCTCTTCGAGTTGGTCGCGAAGGATGCTAATCCGCGCTTCCGCACGGCCCTCTTCGCGCTCGCTCTTGATGAAGTCCTTCAGCAGGACATTGTTCAACATGCTCGCCGGCAATCCCATGTGCTTCATCTCCATTTTGAGTGGTTCGTCCAAGTTCCGCAACCCTGCCAGCCCCGCGATCTGCGTCAGCGCGCGCCGCTTCTGCTGCTCGGGGAGCTCCATCACCTTCCTGAGGATCCGCCGCAGTTGCTTCTTCCCGTCTCGCGCCAGCGTCGCCAGCACCAGATCCCCCGGACCTCCGCCTTCCATCAACTCGCCCGCGCGATAGTCGCGGATATCGATCAGCCGATACGCGACGTGGGCTGATCCGGCGTCGAGCTCGGCCGGCATCGTCATGCGCCGCGATCCGAAGTAGATCACGGTTTGGTCCACCTGCGTCTTGTATCGCTGGGCGATCAGGAAACAATCGATGCCCTGCCGATACGGGAGGTCCCGACGATTGTGGCTCTGAAATTCGATGTGGCGGATGGTACCGCTCTTGACCCGAATCACCAGATCCGCTCTGCGTTCGAGCGTCGTCGGCAACTCGACATTGAGGAATGCGCGGGGCCGCGAGATCCCCAATACTCGCTCAAAGAACCGCGGACGATCGTGCATGAAGATGTCCTTCAGCATGCGATCGTACGCCATATGCTCTTTCATGCGCATATGATCGCGCTTCGCGTGTAAAACATGCCGATCACACGCGGAGCCCGCCAGCCGCCCCGAGTGGCTACGCCGTGATCCGATCGAGCAACGGCGCAAGATACCGATACGCCGTCGTCAACCGCTCCTCCACAACCGCCGGCGGGACCTTGTTCATCCCGCCATCCGTTCCATCCACACGCTCGATCGACATCGGCCCACGGAACCCGGCCGCGAAGAGCGTACGGAACATCGCTTCGTGGTCGATGTTGCCTTGCCCAGGCACGGGAAAGTCACCTACGCCGCGGAGCCCCTTGTGATCCTTGATGCAGACGCTGTTGACGTGCGGCGCGAGGTCGGCCAAATCGGGATCCGGATAAATCCCCTCGTAGTAGGAAATGTTCCCGGCGTCCCACGAGATCTTCAACTGCGGCGAGCCCACTCGCTTCACCACCTCGATGCAGTCTTTCGCCCGCGCCGTGATTCCCGTGTGCGGCTTCAGCGCGATCACCACGCGCGCTTGCTCGGCATGGCGGATCGCCTTCTCGAGCCCCGCGTAAAAGCGGCTCACATCCTGCTGCCAGTCGCGATCGCGCTTCGGCACGGTGGGGAACTTCGTGAAGTACCACGGACCGCCGCCCACCATGATGGGAATCTCGAAGTCGGCGCAGAGGTCGAGTTGCGCCTTGTAGCGCTCGAGTCCTTCGGGCGTTGATGGTTCGGCCTGGAACCCACCCAAGCTCAGGAACGGCTCGACGCCCAGGTTGCGGATCCGCGCGAGCATCTGCTTCCGGCCCGCTTTGCTCATCGCGGGATCGAACACCGGTTGGCCCGCGTGCGTGCGGCCCATGCTGATGTAGCGGTATCCGATGTTGCGGATACGCGTCATCGCATCGTCGAGAGGCAATGGCGCGAACATCGTCGCCATCACGCCCAGTCTGTATCGCTCTTTCGTTTCGGCCGCGGCGGCGAGCGCGCCGAGCCCCGCAATCATGTTTCGCCTCGTCATGGGTGCCTGGGGGCGAGGGTATCACAATCGAGCAGTGCGATCTCCTTTCGCAGTTTCGCCGCTGCCTCTCGACTCTGGAGAACGTAGGCGTAGTGAACTCCAACCCAGGACGCAATCACTCCCACGATCTCCTTCCATTGCTCCGGAGACGAGGCCGCCCAACCGATGATCGCGAGCACCAGTCCGGGCACCGCGGGCCAGACCACCCACTGCGCGAGGCTTTCCTGCCCTGCCAGCCGCCGCCTCAATTCCGCTCGATAGAAGGCTGCCGTGGCAGCGCCGGGTTCGGAGGGCAAGCGTCCGACGAAGCAGAAGCTCACCAGCCGCACGAGCGTGTAGGCTGCGGCCAAGGCGAGCAGGGCGCATCCGATGCGGCAGAGCAGCGTCTCGCTGCCCCAGGCGAAGGCCGCCCACCAAGGTACGAATGCCGCCTGGAAGAGCACCGCGATCGCGTCAGCAGCGCGCGTCCGCAAGGCGAACCAACGTACGTTGCGCCGGAGCAGCGTATCGGTCAGCGGCGAGCCCTGCCAAGCCGCGCGAATGTCTTCCGCAAAATCATTTTCGGCCATTCTTGTTCTCTCCTTGGTGGAAGCGGCGCCCGAGGATCGCTTTGATGCGGTGGATCTTGCCCGCCACCGCTTGGGCGGAAAGCCCGGTGACTTCGGCAATGGATGCTCCGTCGAGCCCTTCGAGATAGAGCAGAATGACTTGCCGGTCCAGCGGGCGGAGTTCGCGCACGAGAGCCATCAGCCGCTCGAGCATCTGGCGGCCTGCCACGGAGCTTTCAGTGTTCCCGGAACATGCGAGCGCGGCAGCGCCTTCGAGGCTGGTCCACTGATGCGCGCGCCATCGCATCTGCCGCGCTACGTGCGATGACGCGGTGTTGTGCGCCACCCGGTAGATCCAGGTGCGCAGCGAGCAGCGCTCGTCAAAGAGCGCGAAGCTGCGCCACAGCGCCGTGTGGATTTCCTGTAGGAGGTCGCGGCGCAGATCCGGGTCGGCTTCGTAGGCCGCAGCCAAGCGTTCGAGCGCGGAGCCGTAGAGGGCCATCGAGCTTTCGTAGAGACGGTCCGCGGGCCGGTCATGCTCTACGCCTGCTACCGCCGCGATGGGAATCGATCGCATTCAATCAGGTAGTCGGCGGAGCGGGGGATTTCTTCCTTGAGAAAATCTCCTAGCGCGGCTCGGGTGAACGCCTGACGAGTCAGCCGCGAGATCAGAACGTGAATTTCGCCGTGATCTGCGCGATGCGAGGATTGCTGCTGAAAACTTGATCCCATCGGCCGAACAACGGGTTGCCGGGGACGAACATGTTGGCATTGCCCGAAGTGTTCCGCAGGCGGATGCTGTCGATGTTGCCCAGCGTGTACTGTGGGTGATTGGCGGCGTTGAACAGGTCGGCGCGAATTTGCAACTGGCGGTGTTCGCGAATCGGGATGTTCTTGGCGATGGTCAGGTCGATGTTGTTGATGCCGGGCGTGCGCAGAATGTTGCGTCCGGAATCGGCGAGAGCGCCGATCTGCGCGAGGATGAATTGTGCACTGGGGTTCTGGGCCAGGTACGCCACCGTTTGATTCGACGAATTGCGCAACGCGGTCACGCCGCTCGAAGTGCCGGGCGTCCCTTTGGGATTGAGTATCACTCGGTCAGTTGCCGAGTCGCCGTTTTGATTCGAATCGACGCCGCTCTGCGGAGTAGCCCACGTTCCGGTCTCCGCGGTGTAGGTGCCGGATAGCTGCCAATTGCCGATCACGCCACGCAGCAATGGATTCTTGTGACTACTCAACCAGGGCGTGTTGAAAACCGGTGTGAACGTGAATCGGTGCCGGCGATCGAGCGGAGAGAATGAGCGCTCGGCACGGTAGTTGTTGAAGTCCTGCGGGCGGCGCGGCGTGGCGACGATCGAATTGAGTTCCGCCGTGGAGTCGTCGATCGTGCGGCTCAGCGTGTACGCGGCGATGAACATCAGATTCTTCGAATAGCGTTTCTTCAGATCGATGGCGAGGCCGTGATAGCGAGAGTTGCCTCGCGCTTGATAGGTAATGATGGCAGTGGTGAAGCCGTAGGGAAGCAACGGATTCCAAGCCGCTGTCTGGCGAAGCTGCGTGAAGGCATTGGTGTTGATGGTCAGCGCATTGAGTGTGGCTTGGCTCGGCGCTTCCAGGTAGGTGGGCAGGTTGAAATTCCCGGTGACCAGGGAATTGCGATTCAACTGACCCTGCATGAGCAAGTGGACACCTTTGGTTCCGACGTAGCGGACCTCCATCGTATAGTCATTGGCGAAGGAGCGCTGCACGCCCACGTTCATCGTGATGGCGTACGGCAAGCGCTGCACTGGGTCAAGCAAGTAGGACGTCTGCGCCTTCGCTTCGGCTGGCGTAAGGGTAGCGGCGCGTGCCGATGCTGGGATTCCGCCGCGAGCAAGGAAGCCGGTGCCCGGGTTGCCGGTGATGTCCACGTTCGAGTTGGCCTGGGGCGGGCGCGCTTGCGTTCCGATGTTGTCGAACCACGAATCATAGCCGATGCCGAATCCGCCTCGGATCGAAGTCTTGCCACTACGGCCGGGCGACCACGCGAAGCCCACGCGAGGCGCGAAATTCCGATTCGTCGGCGTAGGTGCGCGGAACGTCAGTACGCCTGGCACGTCGGCGAGCTTGTTGAGGTCAAACTCCTGCATTGACTTGGCGACCCCATTGCGCTCGTAGCGGATCCCCACGTTGATCGTCAGGTTTTGCCGTAGGCGGAAGTTGTCGTTCGCGAATCCGTAGTACGACTCCACGTTGCCGTTGTACTGGAGCCCTCCCACGTTGCGCTGCGCGATGAAGTCGGGAATGGTGTCGTTGAGATAACGCTCGAGGGTGGTCCATTGATAGTCTCCCCGGGCGCGCGGCACGTAGGTGGATGCGAAGCGTTGGAAGCGGAAATCGAGGCCGAATTTCAGGTCGTGGCGGCCCTTGGTCCAACTCAGGTTGTTCACGACCTGATATGTGTTCTGGTTCACGTCGCCGGGAGTGTTGTTGTTCGGACCGATGTTGAGATTGAGGTCGTTGCGGATGCCGGCGTTCGGGAAGACATCGAGGCCGGGCCAGCCAAGATCGGGCATCACGCGCGTGTTTCGGTTGCTGTTCCAAGCTACGCGAAGCTCGTTGTTGACGTTCGGAGCGAAACTGTGGAAGTATCCGGCCGAGGCCATGCGTGACACCACCGGTTGCGGCGTGAAGAACTGCGGCAGTGCGGCTCCGGTATCGAGCCCCTGATTGTCGTTGGTGATGTAGCGGGCGCGGAGTTGATCTTTCGCGCCGATGCTGTAGTCGCTCGAGACCAGCCAGTTGTACGTGTTGGAGTAACTCGGCCGCACTACGGTGAAAATGCCGATGGGAATCTGCACTCCGTTCACGGGAGTGTCGCGGGTGCGAGTCGCGGCAGGCGGAGCGTACTTGCGGAGCATTTCGAGGTTGCCACGCGAAACGCCCGGCATCGCGCTCAAGAGGCCATACCCTGCTTCGGTGGGCGCCAGCACCGGTTGCGCCGGCACGCTCGCACGGCCTTCCGGGTTGTACTCGTAGAGTCCGTAAAGAAACCATCGATTGCGTAGCAGCGGACCGCCGGCTTGGCCGCCGAGCCGGTTCTGATCGTAGCGAGGCGGAGTGAAGATCCCTTGCCGCGCCGCGGCTTGATCGTTAGCATTCAAGCGGCGGTTGAGCAGGTACTCGTAGATCGAGCCGTGGATCTCATTCGTGCCACTCTTCACCGTAACGTTGAACTGCCCGCCGGAGCCTCGGCCGAACTCGGCGCTGAACTGGTTCTGCATCACGCTGAACTCACCCACGGCGTCATTGGGCAGATAGATGATAGGTCCGGTGACGTTCTTGTTGTTGTTGTCGACGCCTTCCACGGTGAAGTTGTTATTGCGAGGCCGGATGCCGCCTACGGAAGGCCCCGTGCCGGCGCCGATGCCGCCCGAACTCGCAACGCCCGCTCCGATCAGCGAGAGGTTGTAGACGCCGCCGCTCGGATTGGCCGAGAGCGGGTGTTCGGTCGCCAACCTGCGTTCGTAGGTATTGGTGATCTGGGCCGTGGTGGAGTCGATCAGCGCCGCGGCCTCGGACACTTCCACCGCAGTGGAAACATTTCCCACGTTGAGCGTCAGGTTCGCCGTGGCGGTGCGATTGAGTTCCACGGCAACGTCTTTGAGCGAGGCCGGCGCAAAGCCAGCGGCAGTGACCGTGATGGTGTACTTGCCGATCGGAACGTTGCCGAAGCGATACGCGCCCCGGACGTCCGTTGCCGTATTGGATTTCACACCCGTAGCAGCGTTGAGGAGTTCCACTCCCGCGCCGGCGATGGCGGCTCCGGTGGTGTCAAAGACAACGCCGGTGACGTTGCCGTCAGTGGCCTGCGCGGCGGCACGAAACGGAGAAAGAATGACGAACGCGGCTAACCCAAGTCGAGATGCCCTCATGAAAGTCCCTTGTTGACAGTCTACTCGAACCGCGCTCGAGTAAATCTGGAACTCGAGCCAGCCTCCGCGCGTACTATCGTCATGCGACTCTGGACGCTCGGCCCGCTCGCGTGCGCCATCGCCCTTGCCCAGAACCAAGACAAGCCGCCGCAGTACATCTTCGGCACCACCGTGGTGAGCACCTCCGGTTTCGAAGGCAAAATCTACGAACTGGAGGATGGTGCCGATCGCCTTCCCGATTTCGCCCGCCGCAAGCCCATCGGCTCCATCTACACCAAGACGCTCAACGTGTGGCCGCAGCAATTCAACGAGGGCTTCCCTGGCGTCTCGGACCGCTTCGAGTGGTTCGGCATCGACTACACGGGCCGCATCTGGATCGACGAGGCTGGCGTCTATCGCTTCAGCCTTCTCTCAGACGACGGCGCGCGCATCTCGGTGGACGGCAAGGTGGTAGTAGAGATGGATGGCCAGCACAGCCCAACCGGAGCGACTGGTGCGGTGCGGCTGACGCGCGGGAGTCACGATGTGCGTGTGTCCTATTTTCAGGGTCCTCGCGATGTGGTGGCGCTGGTGGTCGCCGTTGCGGCGCCGGGCAAGCCGTGGAAGATCCTCGACACCGATGACTTTCCGCCTCCGAAGGATCCTTCCGAATGGAGGCAAGGCGAGGCAGAAGTGGCGCGCATGGGGACGAACAAATACAGTCCGCCGCCCGCGCCCAGGCGCCGCCGCCGGTAGAAGCGACCTTATATACTGGGGGCATGAAAGCAACCCGCCGCCGTGTTCTTCAAGCTACTGCCGCCATGCCTGCAGTTGCCGCCGCTGCCAACAAGGCCACTGGAGTAATGGCTTCCACGCCTTCGTCTTTGTACTCGAGCCTCGGAATCAAGCCGGTAATCAACGGCGTTGGAGTGGTGACGGTGCTGGGCGGATCGATCATGCCACCGGAAGTGATCCGCGCTATGGAAGAGGCTTCGCACTACTTCATCCCGCTGCCTGAGCTCGAAAAGAAAGTGGGTGCGCGCATCGCCGAGCTAGTGAAGGCTCCTGCCGCGATGGTGACGTGCGGGGCGGCATCGGCCATCACCGTGGGCACGGCGGCATGCTTGTCGCAAGGCGACGCGGCGAAGCTGCGTCAACTCCCCGGGCGCGACGGCATTCGATACGAAGTCATCCAGCAGAAGAAGCACCGTTCGGGCTACGAGCATCAGATGGAGCTCTGCGGCGCCAAGATCGTCAGCGTCGAGACACGAAAAGAACTCGAAGCAGCGATCAACGAGCGCACCGGCATGATGTTCTTTCTGAACAAGGCCGACCGCGACGGACAGATCAAGGCCGAGGACTTCGTCAAGATCGGCAAGGAACGCGGCATCCCCACGATGAACGATTGCGCCTCTGACGCGACGCCGAAGGAAAACCTGTGGAAGTACATGCAGATGGGTTTCGACCTGGTGATCTTCTCCGGGGGCAAGGCGCTACGTGGACCGCAGGCCAGCGGATTGCTGCTCGGCCGCAAGGACCTCATCGAAGCCGCGTTGCCCGCAATGTCTCCGTTCGGCGGAATCGGTCGCGGAATGAAGGTGGGCAAGGAAGAGTTATGCGGCGTGCTGGCCGCGGTGGAGCGGTACTTGAAGGTGGACCACGAGGCCGAGATGCGCGAGCTCGAGTCACGCGTGACTTCGATCCGCAAGGCGCTGGAAGGCGCGCGCGGCGTGAAGACCGATCGCCACGTGCCCGTGATCGCCAACGAAGTTCCTCACGTCACTGTCGAGTGGGACGAAGCTTCGAAGGGCATGACCGCGAAGGATGTGGGCGACAAGCTCTTGGCTGGCGATCCGCCGATTCACGTGCAGCGGCCGGGCAAGGGGCAACTGCTCATCTCGGTGTGGATGATGCGGGGGCGAGAGCATGAGGTGGTCGGCAAGAGATTGCGCGAGATCCTGGGATGATCGAGACCTATTGCTGTGCAAGCCTAGCCGCCTGCGAGAGCAGGTAGTTCCGCTCGGGGAGGCTGGCGGTTCGCGCCGCCGCGGCACGATAGTTCGTGATCGCTTCTGGCAGATCCCCCGCCATTTCGAGCAAATGCGCCTGGACCGCGAACAGGCGATGGTGATCCCGTAGGCGCGCGTCGCCGCCGAGGCCTTCGAGCAGCACGAGTCCGTGGCGCGGACCATGCACCATCGCCGCAGCCACCACCCGGTTTAACCTCACCATCGGATTCTCCGAGAGGCGATCGAGCAGATCGTAGAGCGCGAGGATCTGCGGCCAGTCGGTCTCCGCGGCGGTCCGCGCCTCGTCGTGTACCGCGGCGATCGCGGCTTGGAGTTGATACGGTCCCGCGGCGCCTTGTCTCAGCGCCGAACTCACCAGCGTCACCCCTTCGCTGATGAGCGCGCGATCCCACAGCGAACGATCCTGCTGGTCCATCGGGATAGCTTCTCCTTCGGGGCCGGTTCGCGCCGCGCGCCGTGCCTCAGTCAGCAGCATCAGTGCGAGCAAGCCACCCACTTCCGGATTCCCCGCCTCGCGAGCGTACACGATGCGAGCAAGCCGAATCGCTTCAGCGGCAAGATCGGGTCGAGTCAACTGGTCACCCGAACTCGCCGCGTAGCCTTCGTTGAAGATCAAGTACAACACGTGGAGCACTGCGTCGAGTCGCCCCGCTCGTCCATCAACAGGCGGCATCCGGAACGGAACGCCGGACTCCTTGATGGTCTGCTTGGCCCGGCTGATCCGCTGGCCCATCGTCGACTCGGGAACCAGGAACGCATGCGCGATCTGGGCCGTTGTCAATCCCGCGACCGCGCGCAGCGTGAGTGCGATCGCCGAGGGCGTGGTCAGCGCCGGGTGGCAGCACATGTACATGAGTACGAGCGTGTCGTCTTCGGCGGCCATATCGTCAGGCGGCTCCGCCGGCGGCATCGCATAGCCCGCTTCGAACGCGATCGCAGTCTCGCGAATCCGGCGCGCACTGTTGCTGCGCACTTCGTCCGTCACGCGGCGCGAGGCCACCTGCGTCAACCATGCACGCGGATTCTCCGGCACACCGTCTCGCGGCCATTGCGCGGCAGCCGCCAACAGCGCTTCTTGCAACGCGTCTTCAGAGGCGGCGAAATCTCGATAGCGCCGAACCAGGACTCCGAGCACTTGCGGCGCGCACTCGCGAGCCACGCGCTCGAAGTCGCGATCGTTCACGCGAAGTCTTCCGGTGGTCCAGCCATGACTTGGCGCACTTCGATCGGCATGTTCAGCGGCACACCGCCGCGGCCGGGCGCTGCCGAAACGTGCGCGGCGATCTCGTAGGCGCGTTCGGCGCTCGCTACATCGATCACCCAATAGCCGATGAGGAACTCCTTCGTTTCGGGGAAGACGCCGTCGGTGACCGGCACGCCGCCTGCTCCCGCGCGAACGATCTTGGCTTGATCGGGCCACGAGAGGCCTTCCGCCGAGACCAACTCGCCATTCTGTTTCAACTGCTTGTTGAAGCTGATCATGAACCCGATGTGGGCCTGAATGTCTTCTGGCGGCCAGGTCGTGATCCCTTCGCCCTGGTTATGCGTTCCCGCCTTCATGTGCATCATCATGAGGAATTTCATGGGTGTGTGCTCCTTTCGATTCTCGCCCATATGGGCTGGTTTCACAGTAGGGTCGGAGCAGGCGGGCAGTTTTCGACATCGCAGCGAAAAAGAAGTCAGGGCCGTGGCATCCTGTACAGGTCATGAGCTATCGAGTAGAAGCGGGTCTATCGCGTGGACATCACGCCCCCGATCGGAATCGCCATGTGCGGATATCTCGCGCGTGACGGCGTGTCCCGGTGGATCGAGCGGCCACTCACGGCCACCTGCCTCGTGCTCGCCTCGGGCAGCGACAAGATCGCGATCATCGGATGCGACGTGATGGGCGTGTTCGAGCCCGACGCGAGCGAGATCCGGCGGCGGGTGGCCGCGGCCATCGGGACTCGTGCTGAATGCGTGTTGGTGAATGCGAGCCACACGCACTGCGGCCCGTCGATGCGACTCGGGTACTCGTGGGAACCGCCGCAACAGCGCGCGATGCAGGACACCTACGCGCTGCAGTTGCGCGATCTGGTGACAGGATGCGCCGCTGCCGCGAATGCGCGGCTCCAACCGGCGCGGCTTGTGGCGGGCGCGGGTGAGTCGCACATCGGAATCAACCGGCGCGAAGTGGATCCCGAGTCAGGCAAAGTCTTTCTCGGCGAGAATCCCGATGGTCCGATGGATCCGAGCGTAGGCGTGATTCGCGTGGACGATCTGGGCGGGCGACCGCTGGCGATCGTGTTCTCGTACGGGTGCCACACGGTGACGATGGGTCCGAAGTTCCTCGGGCTGTCGCCCGATTTTCCCGGTCCCGCGCGAGAGTTGGTGGAGCACGCCACGGGAGCGTTGTCGATCTTTCTGCAGGCCGCGGGAGGCAACATCAATCCGGTGACGGGGATCGGCGCGACCGAGGATGATTCGGCCGACATGATGCGGCTCGGGCAACGGCTGGGCGCGGCGGTGGTCGAGACGGCGATGACGTTGCGCACGGACAAGCGACGCGGAGAGCGAGTGATCTTTCAATCGCTCACGCGGAATAGCATGTATCCGTGGGTTGCGATGAAGGATCGCGGAATTCGGCTGGGCGGTGTAAGTGAGACTGTGGCGCTGCCGTTGGTGGATCCGCCCGGCGTCGAGGGTGCGCGAGCGATCATGGTGCAGCGGACGAAGATGCTCGAGGACGCGCGGCGCGAAGGGCGGCCGGAGAATCAGCTCGCGTTCTTCTACCGGTTCGCCGACTGGGCACGGTATCTGCTGCGCGAGGTGGAGAGCGGCAAGCGAAGTCTCACGATGGATGCGCAGTTGCAGGCGCTACGGATCGGCGATCTCGGGATCGCGGCGGTTTCGGGCGAGACGCTAGTCGAGCTCGGGCTACGGACGAAGCAAGCTTCGCCGTTCGAGCAGACGCTGTTCCTCGGCTATTCGAACGGGAACATCGGCTACATTCCGGCGGCGGAGCATTATCCGGCGGAGGGGTGGTCGGCGTGGGAGACGTATTTGGTGCCGGACATGCTCTGCCAGTCGTATATGTTGCCGATGCACTTGGCGCCCACGGCGGGAGGGATCGTGGTGGAACGGTGCGTGGAGTTGCTGGGAAGGTCGGTACCGGATGCGGTACCATGATTTTGTGGCCGCAGCCGCAAAAGCGCTCCTGCGAATGCGTCAGGTCCAGGCGGGCTGGCGTATCGAGGAATTGCAGTCGATCGCCAGTGAAAACCACGTCGAGTGGCGCAGGCCCGGGCGTGGCGGCAGTCACGTGATTTTCAGCGCGCCCGGCGTGCGCGAGATTGTGTCGGTACCGTCGAAGCGGCCTATCAAGCCTGTATACATCAAGCAGTTCCTGGCCCTGGTCGACGCGGCAATTGAGGTGAAACAAAGTGAAAGCCAAGACGAAGCGAAATCCTGACGCTTATCGGTTTACCGTCCGCCCGCTCACGAGAGAAGAAGGCGGAGGGTTTCTGGTCGAGTATCCCGACATTCCTGGCTGCATGTCCGATGGCGAGACGATCGAAGAGGCGATTGCCAACGGCCGGGAAGCCCTTCGCGATTGTCTTGACGTTTTCGCGGAGTCTGGGCGCAGGGTTCCCAAACCCGAGGTTGCCGCCGCCCAGTGGCGGCAGCGTCTGCCGCGCACGCTTTATTCGAAATTGACCAAACAGGCAGAGCGGGAGGGAGTGAGCATCAATAGCTTCGTCACGGCAATCATCGCGGAGGCTATTGGCTCCAAGCTGCGGCGACAGGAAGGGACTCGCTAGCACCGCCAAAGAACCGCGCCGCTCGCGCGATTTCCGGCTTGCGATGTTTCTTTCGTCTGACAGGTCGCGCTCAGCCGGACTGCTTTGCCGGTCGTACATGTTGCTGATGCATTTCTCACCGTTGGCGGGAGCGATCATGGTGAGCGGTGTGTGGCTTTGTTGGGCATGTTGTTTCGAAACTCGAAACAACCGTGAGACTAGTCGCGATCATATTCTCCACTAAGTTATGCTGGGAGCGGCGGACGCGGTAGTTCGCCGGACTTGAATGCCCGAAGACACGACACCAAAGGCAAACATGGCGCCAACTTCCTCGCTTCCGTTGTGGGTGCGCATCCTCGGAGTGCTGTTATTTGCCGGGACGTTCATGCTGTTCGCTCGGCTGATTTGGGAGGAAACCGTTTGGACGTGGGAACGGGGCCCTCAGATGGTCGGATTCTCACTCGCGCACGATTGGGGTGCCGTCTTGTTCCTGTTCCCGCCCATGCTGGTTGTCTGGACCGTGGGGGTTGTCGCAGCGACGCTGTGGAAGATGCACAAGAAAGGGCGAATTTCGCCGAAACGCTGGGTAGCCATTGGAAGCATCGTATTGCTGTTTGTGGTGGGTGGTCTGCCGGAAGGCTTTTGGCAGAGGGCGTTCATCTCCCGAATGGCAAAGTCCGCTCGCGCTGGAGATATCATGCTCTATGCCGCGTACCGAGGCGACCTCGCGACAGTCAAGGCTCTTGTCTCACATGGTGTTCCGGTAGATGCCAGAGATCGAGCGTACTGGAGGACGGCCCTTCAAGGCGCGGCGGCGGCGGGACACGCCGAGGCCATTCGATTCCTCGTCTCAAGCGGAGCCGCCATCAATGCGGTAGACCGCTCCGGAGATAGCCCCCTGGAGATGGCTCTCGCGAACCGTCAGGAGGGCGCGGCGGACGTTCTCGCAGCGCTCGGCGGGAAAAGGATTGCAGGAGATCAGGCCCAGCGAGACAAGGCGATCAAAGATCAGGTGCAGGAGGTTGTCGACGACAGAGAGCGTGCACGAAAGCAGATAACCGCCCACTGACCGTGCATGGTTCTACATCGACACTCTCGCCGTCAGTGGTCAACATCGCCGAAGTGGGCTGAGGGCCTGCAACCTCTCGGCCGGGGCCCGTCCCCTCGAGGGACTTCCGGAAGATTGCGATTGACGGTCGCAAGGCCTAACGTAAGTGCGCTACGGGCGCTCCAACCCCAATGTCGTATCGGCTTGCGGAGATTCGTCCGATTCATCTCCAGCGCCGCGCCGACGACGACACGTTCCATCCCGAATGTTCCAGCGCGCGCGACAAGTGATCACGCTCGGCCGCGTCGTGCGCCTCTCACAGTGACGATCCGCATTGACCGGCGCATGGCGAGTTTCGAACGGCACCGTCCCGGCTCCATCCGCCTCGAGGGACGCACCTCGTTCCGGATATGCTGTGCAAGTCGCATATGTTGCCGATGCATCTGGCGCCGGAGGCGGGCGGGGTCGTGGTGGAGCGGTGTGTGGCTTGTTGGGAAGGTTGCGGCGGCCCCGTGGCCCCGCAGGTCGAAGTTTCGACGCCGTGTTGGAGCGTCGCACCACATCGCCGGCCCCTGGGCGACTTTGCGGGAAAGCCTCATGCCCTGGACCGGCGATAATTGCATTAGAATCGAGCTCGATGCCATTTAGAATGCGAGTCATGTCGGTCAGCGACAAAGGGGCTGATCTCTTGATCTCCGGTCAAGTTGAAGAAGGGGCGTACATGGGTCCCGAGGTTGTACGGCTGTGCGATCGAAATGGCCGTCGGGTGCATTCAATGGTTACCCAACATGCAATCGAGTCTCCCAGAGACTGGCCCCTGGTTCCGGGAGACGGATCGACGCTCATTCTGAGCGTCGCCAAGCCGAGTTCAGGGTTCGCACTCGACTCCTCGCAGCTGGTGGCTGGACAGGGCACGATAACCATAAACTCGAATCGCCTCGATGTGACGGACATGCTAGATGACCCAGCGTTCTGGGCCATATGGATGCCGCTTCACTTCGACTGCGAGGATGTTCCGGAGCCTTCGTTGGCCTGGGGGCTCACGAGCGAGGAGGCAGATGCCGAGTACGCCGATCGTTTCCAATCGAGTTGGAACGCTGGCGTGTGGCCGTTTGTTCGATTGAGAATTGACGACAGCCTCCGTTACGTCGAGATTGAGTATGCTTCTGGCGTCGAGCATCAGAACCGAGTTTGGATCGGAGTTGACGGGGGACAGCGGGTGCTACTTGGCTACGATAGTGGTCACTTTTCATTTCCGGCGATGCGGATTCAGGAACTGCTGAACCTTGCCGAACGGATGGGCAGCCACGTCTCTGCCCCCCTCCTTCTACTCGGGGGCGCTTACCTAGTTGAGGGAGACGTCTTCCCTACGGAGGCCGTCACGCGCTGGCTCCTCCGGTCACCCGGATTTCATGGGAGGTACGTCGATGCTATGGTGGCCGAACTTGCGCGGAACGTCGTTTCAGAGCTGACCTGGGAGTTTACGGAGCGCAGTGGATGGATCAACAACTGGCGGTACAGTCAGCGTAACCCCGGAAGCGCCATGTCGATCTTGTCCCCCGAGGATTTTCGCTTCATTCTCGATTTCTTCGGCTGAGTGCATGCGGCAAACTCTTGCCGCCAGCAGGATGCTCACCGCACAAATTCCGAGCGGGCGCAGCACCAATCGCACCCGCGCCTTGGGGATCTGGCGCTCTGCATAACCTGAACATGCTTTGCGCCGAGATTACAGCAAGTCTCGGAGGCGGTCAGGCTCAATGGAACAGTCGGCCAGGATCTTTCTCAACAACCCCAAGCCCAAAGTGCGGCTGCGAAGAGGGACGACAGTCGCGCGGCCATCCGGATGTTTGAGAAAGCAGTGGCTTCCTCGTACTCGTTCGGTACGGAACCCTGCGCGCTCCAAGGCACGGACGAGTTCGTTTCCCGTCGGCCGCGGGAGCGTGCTCATGCGGCGACAGTCACGCGCTGAATGCCGACGAATTCCAGGGGTGCGGGTTCACCGCCCTGCACTTCGAGGCACAGCTCGATCGCCTCGCGGATTTCCACCATCAGTTCGTCCAGGGATGCGGCGTCAGTGTGGCAGCCTGGCAACTGAGGCACCGACGCTACGTACATGCCTTCTTCGTCTCGTTCGATCACAACGTCGAATTGGCGCGCCATGTTTATGATTCTACTTCGCCGACGGGACCTTTCAGCATCGGGGCTACCGATTAGGCGCGCCTACTCTGGGTCTTGGGCTGTCGCGAACGCCGCTTCCGGATCTCGTAATCGTCGATGGCTATACTGATAGGAGGATAGATGCTTATATGCCTATAGCCGCGGCCGAACAAGAAACCACGCGCCTGACGATTACCTTGTCCAAGCAAGCCGACCTCGCGCTTCGTTCCTACCTGGGAGCGCACGGTATGAAGAAAGGCGATCTCTCGAAGTTCATCGAGGAAGCCGTCCGCTGGAGGATCTTCAACCAGACAGTCCAGGAGACCCGCGCCGCGTTTGCTGATGTTGCCCCGGAAGAATTGCAAAAGATGATCGATGAGGCGGTTGACGCCGTTAGAGCCAGGCGGCACCGGCAACGTGCGAGATGACCTTGCCTCGCGTCATCCTCGACACCAATATCCTCATCTCTGGCTTGCTCATCTCGCATGGGCTCCCTGCGCAATTACTCGAAGCCTGGGAGCGCAAACTCTTCGCGCTCGTGGCGTGCGCGGACCTGCTCGCCGAGTTCCGTGAAGTCGCCAGCCGACCCTTTTTCAAGGCGCGGTTGCGCGCCAGTGCGGTTGAGCAACTCGCCGGGGATCTTGCCGATTTCTCGGTGGTCATTACAGACATGCCGAAGGTTACGTTCGCCGCCGACCCCAAGGATGCGTACCTGCTCGGTCTTGCCGAAGCCAGCAACGCCAACTTTCTCGTGACCGGAGACAAGGCCCTGCAGGAATTGAGGCGGCACAAAACCACGCGAATCGTGCGACCTGCGACGATGGTGGAACTTCTGCGGGAAGCCGCAGAGGGATGAATCTCTCGAGTCCGTCGCCGCCAGCTAGCGCAAGACCTGCGGCGAAGCGCACCTCTACGGGCGCTCCAACCCCAACGCCCGGATCCGTTTGTGCAGATTCGTCCGATCCATCCCCAGCGCCCGCGCCGCCGACGACACGTTCCACCCCGAATGTTCCAACGCCCGCGACAAGTGGTCGCGCTCGGCCGCATCGCGCGCCTGCTGCAGTGACGATGCCGCGTTGAGCGGCGCTTGCCGAATCTCGAGCGGCACCGACCCGGGCTCCAGCACCTCACCCGGCGAGAGAATCGCCATGCGCTCCACGATGTTCTTCAACTCGCGGACATTTCCCGGCCAGTGATAGGCCGCGAACAGCGGAAACACCTCCGGATCAAATTGTTTCGGCCGCAGATTGTTGCGATGGCAGAATCCAGCCAGGAAGTGCGCGCTGAGCGCGGGAATGTCGTCGCGCCGGTCGCGCAACGGCGGCACCGAAACGGGCATCACGTTGAGGCGATAGTAGAGGTCCTCGCGGAACTTGCCCTGAGCAACGAGTTGCGCCAGATCGCGATTGGTGGCCGAGATCACGCGCACCGTCACGGTGATGGCGCGCTCGCCGCCCACGCGATGGAACTCGCCTTCCTGCAGCACGCGCAGGAGCTTCGCCTGTGCGGGAGCGGGCAGGTCACCCACTTCGTCGAGGAACAGCGATCCACCATCGGCGAGTTCGAACTTGCCACGCCGCGCCGACGCCGCACCGGTGAACGCTCCCTTGTCGTGACCGAACAATTCGCTTTCGAGCAACTCAGCCGGAATCGCCGCGCAGTTGACCTTCACGAACGGACCCTGCGCCACTGCGCTCGCCCGGTGCACATGCGCCGCGAGCAGTTCCTTGCCCGTGCCCGATTCGCCAAGGAGCAGGATCCGCGCATCGGAGCGCGCCGCGAGCGAGGTTTGTTCCAGCGTATGCCGCCAGGCCGCGCTTTCGCCCACCATGCTGGTCTCGCTGGCGGCGATCTCGCGCAAGCGCTCGTTCTCCTCGCGCAAGCTGTGTTGTTCGAGCGCGTTCTTGATCGCGAGCAGCACGCGATCGCGCGAGAGCGGCTTCTCGAGGAAATCGAACGCGCCCAGCCGCGTGGCTTCCACAGCGTCTGCGATCGTGGCTTGTCCCGAGATCATGATCACCGGCAAGCGCGCGTCCGTCTGGCGGATCTCGCGCAGGATGTCGATCCCGTTGCCATCGGGCAGGCGGACGTCGAGCAGGCAGAGATCGGCGCGCGGAGCCACGCGCCGGTAATCCCCGAGCGAGCCCACCACGCTCACTCCGTAGCCTTCGCGTTCGAGAATCAACCGCAGCGAGAGGCCGATATTCTGCTCGTCGTCAAGAATGAGAATGCGCTTGGGCATGCGTCTGGAAGAAGTTTTGCAAAGCCGCTTGCGGAGCGGGGGCTTCGGCTGGATTCAGCGTAACGCGGAAACCCGCGCCGCCGAGCTTGCCGTCTATCGATTCCACGTCGCCGCCGCACAGCACGGCGCTCTTGCGCGCGATCGAGAGGCCGATCCCCATGCCGCCTTTCTTGAACGAAATCGTGGGTTCGAACAACGACTCACGCGCCGCCGCGCTCAACCCCGGACCCGAGTCATGCACCTCGACGGTGGCCCGCCCCTCGGCGCCTCCGATCTCGACCCGCACGCGCCCACCACGCCCAGCCGCCTGCGCGGCATTTTCGATAAGGTTGGTGAACACGGCTTTGAGCAAGTCTTCGTCCGCGAGCACGGGCTGCCCCGCGCCAGAGCCATGCAGAGCTATGGACACGCCCGGATGCGCCGGTTCGAGCAAGGCTACCCGCTCGGTCAGCATCGCTGCAAGATCGATACGCCGCAGTTCCACTGGCGGCTCTGAAGCGAGCTCGGAAAACGCACGCACTCGCCGCTCGAGGCTGGTCACTTCTTCGGCTACGATCCGCGCCGCTTGTTGTTCGAAGCTTTCACCGCTCCCAGCGCTTCCGTGATGCCGCGCGGCCATCTCTTCCATCGTCAGCCGGATCGGCGTAAGCGAGTTCTTCACCTCATGCGCCATCTTGCGAGCCAGCGCCTGCCAGCTCTCGAGTCGCGTGAGATAGAGCAATCGCTCGCGGCTCTGTTCAAGCTCATGGGCCATGCGTTGATATGTTTCGAGCGCCGCCGACGACACCCGATGCGCCGCGAAAACCAGCACGGCCAGCGCGGCTACCCACGGCACTACGGCGAGTAACAGAAAGGCACGGCGCAAGTCGCGATCGCGCGATTCGGCGATCCACTGACGCGACTCGGCATGCTGGCGGCGAATTGCTTCGAGGTGCGTATCGCCGAGAGAGCGCGAATACTCGAGCACGGAGCCGTCATCGGCGCGGCACAGCCACACGAGCAGGTCGCCTTGATCGCCCCGCAGCAGAAACCGGTCACTCTCGCTGGAACCATAGAACTCTTCCACATCGGCCGACCACAGCCCGCGTTCGAGCAGCGGCAGCACGGTGGGTTTGGCCAAGCCGGACGCGGCGTCGCGACGCAGCGCCTCGCGCTCGCGCTGGTAGAACTGGCGAGCCGTGTTTTCGAGCGTGCGCGAGAGCCGGTCAAGCCGGTCCGCGCCGGTGAACTGCCGGTTCCGTTCGAGCAGCGTGCCACCCACCCAAAGCGTGAGGCACAGCGGAGCCACCGTAGCAACGAGAAAAATGAGGATGAGACGGCGGCGGAAGCGCGTCATCGGGCACGCTCCGGCCGCGGATCTTCATGGAGCAGCGAGGCAGGCACGGCGCCGGAGTCAAAGCTCCAGTGTTGCTCTTCACTGCGATTGGTGCGGCTCACCAGGTCAATGAGCGTGGTCAGGCTCAGCCCCTCTCGCGTGAACAACTCGGCGTCGCGCTCGGGATCCACCGCGCGCACGTCGAGCTTCGCCCAAACCGTGCTCGCACCGCCCAGATCCACCGAGGGGACCACGATGCGTTCGAGACACCACTGCTCCACGCCGCGCGGCGTCAAGCCGGCCGCGGAAGATTTGGGCTTGCGCAGGGTGGAGACGGCGTAGCGCTCTTCCCACAGGTCATAGCTCACCACGAAGCGCTCGAAGGCTCTGCGCCTTGGGCTCGACCGCGACCCCACCCACAGGGCGAGATGAAAATCAAACGCTACCGCTTGGCCGGACTTCAGCTTCGCCGTAATCGGCTCGCGGAGCAGATCCATGCGCGCCACCGAGACGAACAGTTGATCGCCGCGCAACCGCAGCCCGAGCGCGTCGGCCCACAGAAAGGCGAACGAGCCCGCTACGCTCGCGCAGATCACGCCTGCCGCCAAAGGCAGCGCGCGCCGGAGCGAGTTCGTTGTGCGCGGGGTCATCAAAAATTCAGCCCCGTGATGAAGATCGGAGTGATGGCGCCATCGCCGCGCAACGGAAACGCCACCATCGCCGAAATCGACGGCGACCCGTTCGTCGTCACGCCCACGCCCACCGAATGCCGCAACTTCGACGAAGCGCCCGCGTTCCATGCCGCGCCCGTATCGTAAACCACACGCGCCCAGCGATAGCGGTACCCAGCCGAGAAGTGCGCCATGCGATCGGCGCCGAACGGAGCGATGTCGTACTTGCTCCAGCCACGCAGCGTGGTGGAGTTGCCCAGGATGAAACGCTCGAACAACGGAGCGCGTCCTTCAATCAGACCGGCCTGAGCCGAGATTGTGATTTCGTCGCGGTTCCCACGCAAGTCATAGTGGGCGCGCCAGAGGTGGCGCGAAAAGATGAAGTCGCTCGCGAGCAGTCCGGTTCCGGACCGCAGGCCATAAGTTGCCTCCAGTTGGCCGTGCCGGTCCGGCATCGGCTCCCAGCGCCGCTGGAAGCGCAGAGTCATGAAGGCGGCGCTGGAGAGCTCGTGCCGTGCGAGTGGATATTGCGTCTCCACCCGCTCGACGCTCACGCCGAGCTGTAGCGTGAGCGGTCGAATCAAGGTCATGGTGGCGGAAGGCTGCACGTTCACCCGCGTCCGGTAGACTCCGGGGACCCCGGCGTTCTCCGCCAGGCCCTTTTCCACCGCCGGGTTCCACTGCGACCGCCACGCCTCCAACTCGACTCCCAAGCGGAGGCGCCCGCCGGCCAGAGCGGTGCGCTCATAGCTGCCGCGCGCGCCCGAGTAGCGTTCCACCAGATCATCGTTGTTGGAAACAATGCCGAATCGAAGATTGTTGCCGCCATCGCGCCAGCCAATATCGGAGACGAAAGAGAAGTTCTCTTTCGAGTGATAGGTGAGGCGCGGAACCGTCAGTTCCACTTCCTGCCTCTCCTTCTTGGCTTCGAAGATCACCTTGATCCGCTCCGGCACGGTACCTCTATCCAACCTCATCGAGACCGCCCAATTGCGGAGCTCGCGCCGGATCCGGCCCATCACCTCGTCGAACACGCCCGGATCGAAGTGCAGCCCGATGAGGGCCGTGATCCGTTCGCGCAGAGGCTGACTGAGCCGGTTGAGTTCCACCGGCCGCAACTCCACGCTTTCCACCGTGTATCGGCGATTGACGTTTGACTCGGCCGTCAGGTTGCGATCTTCTTTGGCCGCCACTACCGCAGTCAGTGTGACTGCGATGAACAACAACTTCATGCGGGGCGGTAATGCAGGTGGAAGGCCAGAGTCAACTTGTTGAATTCAATGGAAATCCGCCAACCGGTGCGTGCGAGTGTGATCACACCTGTGGTGGTAGAGTCACATCTGCGGCGCCATTCAAAGCACCGCGCAAGGCGTCGACTGACGGCACTTCCACATAGCGCCGGCCGAGAATCAGTAGTCCCCTGCGCTCGAGTTGATTGAGTGTGGAAGACGTAGTTTCGCGCGTCGCTCCCACCAAGCTCGCGATCTCAGATTGCGCCAGCGGGATTTCCGCCGCGCGCCCGGGTTGCTCCGGTAGCGCGCCAGCCAGGTCCGCCAGCAGGTGCAGGATGCGCTGCTCCACGCGGTAGAACGAAACCCACTGAACGCGGCGCTCTACTTGTTCGATGCGGCTCTCGAGTTGGCTCGCCACCCAGTTCCACAGCTCGGGCTTGGCCGTGCACTGGGCTACGAACTCCTCGTGCGACATCTCGAACAGCACGCAATCGGTGAGCGCCTGAGCCGTGGCGTCGCGGTGGGGGTCGCCCGCGAAGACGCGGTCTCCGAACAACTCGCCGGGTTGCACTACACGAAGGATCAAGTCGCGGCGCTGGTCCACTTTGCGGCTCAGCTTGACGAGCCCCGACTGGAGCACGTACATGGTGTGAGCCTCGTCGCCTTCTTGGTAGACAAGGGAATCGCGGACCCTGGGAATCACTTTCCAGGGGAGAGAATGCGCGGGGCCGATGGTAGGCTCCGTCAATTTGGGCGCTGGTGAAGCCACAACTACCTTTCCGATCTCGTTCCGAGGAAGTGTAAGTAGTGTAACTTTAATCCTCCCGTTTACGCAAGTCTTTTGCGAGCTTTTGGCCCAATTCAAATTGCTCACGGACGGGATCGGAGGGGTCGCTATCGAGCGAGCGGCGGGCAACGGAGAGGGTTTCGATGAATGAATCCAGCGCGATACGGACTTCGGCGCGGTTCGTGTCGAGGATGTCGCGCCAGAGGTTGTCGTAGCCGGAAAGTGCGAGCCGCGTCATGTCGATGATTCCAGAGCCTGCCCCTTTGCGGGTTAGCTTGCCCCCCAAATGGGTTTCTACTGTAGCCGCCAATACAGTAGATGCCAACTGCGGCAGGTGCGAAGAATACGCCACTATGCGGTCATGTTCCTCAGCAGCAATGGGTTGCGGAACTGCTCCAATTTCGGATACAAGTGTTACGAAGTTCGAGGCTTGCGCGCCCGGCGAATCGGGCAGGCAGAGGAAGTAGTTGCGGCCCACGAACAGATTGGGGTCGGCGGCTTCGGCTCCTCGCACCTCTTTACCCGCCATGGGATGCCCGCCGATGAACACGCCCTTCTTGATGGACTGGCGTGCTTTCGCCATGATCTGGGACTTGGTGCTACCGGCGTCGGTAATTAAGGTACCATTACGTACAAATCTATCCACCGTTTCAATGTTTGCCAGGATGCTCGAGATGGAACCCGAGAGGTAAACCAAGTCGGCTTTGGCGAGGGCGGACTCGAGCGAGGCGGCCTCGTCGACGACGCCAGCCGCAACGGCTGCTGTGACGTATTCCGGCCGGCTCACGCCGAGAATCCGGCCGCGAAAACCCGCCCTGTCCCGCAATGCGCGCGCGAACGATCCGCCGATCAAACCGACGCCGACGATGGCTACCGTTTCCACGCGGCTCTCGATTCGATCACGGAGTGCCTTCCTTGGCGGCGGCCATGCGCTCGCGCTGCAGGGTCCGCATCTCGTCGATCAGCCGCTCATAGATCCGCCGGAGCGCATCGTTCGTGAGTGGACCGCCGTTCGACGAGAACACGTTGCCGTAGACGAGATCCTCGCGCTTGGGTTCGTAGATGCGGAGCTTGGCCCGCTGCTTGATGTCGCCGACGTTCTCCACGATCCGCGCGCGCTCGTTGAGCAATTCCACGATGCGCCGGTCCACCGTGTCGATCTGGCGGCGGCACTCGCTCAGTAGCGATTCTGCTTCTTCGGGCGTCATCCTATGCTGTCAGGCCTTCTCGAGTGGACTCTTGAGACTACGCGCGAGCGATTCCAGCCGCGCTTCCAGATCCGGGCTCGCGCCGTGCTCTTCCACGATCCGCACGAAAGCACTGCCGACTACGATACCATCGGCGAGCTTGCCGGCCTCGGACGCTTGTTCGGGCTTCGAGATTCCGAAGCCGATGGTTAGCGGCAGGTGTGTAACGGCGCGCATGGCGTAGACGAGCTCGCCGGCGCTCGAGGCGAGCGAATCGCGTTCGCCGGTGACGCCGGTCCGCGAGACCAGGTAGGCGAAGCCGGTGGAGTAGCGAGACACCAGTTCCAGGCGGCGCGGCGTGCTGGTGGGCGCGGCGAGGAACACCGTATCGAGGCCGGCGGCGCGCATCGTCTCGACGTACGATGCAGCTTCTTCCACGCTCACGTCGGTGATGAGCACGCCATCGATACCCGCGGCCACTGCATCCTTTGCGAGCTTCTCGAATCCGTAGCGCAGCAGCGGATTCAGGTAGCTGAACAGCAGCAAGGGAATCTGCGACTGGGCGCGGATCTGGCGTGCGATGTCGAGCACGGTGGCGAGCCGTGTGCCCGCTGCGAGCGCGCGTTCGCTGGCGCGCTGGATCATGGGTCCGTCGGCAACGGGATCGGAGAACGGCACGCCGAGTTCGATGAGGTCCGCGCCACCGCGTTCGAGCGCGGCCACCAATGCCGCCGTGCGCGCGGGTGCGGGGTCGCCAGCGGTGATGTAGGCGACCAGCGCTTTCTCGCCGGTGGGTTTCAGCCGCGTGAAGAGATCGGATATGCGGCTCATGCGCGGTCGAGCTCCGGAAAATTCTCGCGATAGATGTCCACGTCTTTGTCTCCGCGGCCAGAGAGGCACACGGCATAGATCTTGCCGGGCTCCGATGGCGCGCGCCGGATCGCCTCGGCTACGCCATGCGCGGATTCGAGCGCGGGAATGATGCCTTCCATGCGAGCCAGCGTCAGCGCGGCTTGTAGCGCGCCCTTGTCGTCGCATGACGTGTATTCCACGCGGCCTTGATCGTGAAGCCACGCATGTTCCGGACCGACAGACGCGTAGTCGAGCCCGGCCGAAACCGAGTGCGTCAGCGCGATCTGTCCGTCGTCATCCTGCAGAAGATAGCTGCGCGTGCCTTGCAGCACACCCGGCGATCCACCGGAGAATCGCGCCGCGTGCTCGCCGAGCGCCGCGCTACGTCCGCCGGCTTCTACGCCCGTGAGCGCGACATTCGCGTCACCCAGGAAAGCATGGAACATGCCGATGGCGTTGCTGCCGCCACCGACACAGGCAATCACGCGGTCAGGCAGGCCGCTTTCGTGATCGAGCATCTGGCCGCGTGCTTCTTCGCCGATGCAGCGATGAAAATCGCGGACCATCACCGGATACGGATGCGCGCCCAGGGCCGATCCGAGCAGGTAATGCGTGGAGGCAACGTTGGTCACCCAGTCGCGCATGGCTTCGCTGATGGCGTCTTTGAGCGTCTTGCTTCCGGCATCGACGCCCACCACTTTGGCGCCGAGCAGCCGCATGCGAAAGACGTTGAGCCGCTGGCGCCGCATGTCCTCGGAGCCCATGTAGACCACGCATTCGAGCCCGAACAGCGCCGACACGGTGGCCGTCGCCACGCCATGCTGGCCCGCGCCGGTTTCGGCGATGATGCGCTTCTTGCCCATGCGCCGCGCCAGCAGAATCTGGCCCAGGCAGTTGTTGATCTTGTGAGCGCCGGTGTGGAGCAGGTCTTCGCGCTTGAGATAGATCTTCGCGCCGCCCAGGTGCTCGCTGAGACGCTTGGCATAGTAGAGCGGCGTGGGGCGGCCGGCGTAGTCGTGCAGCAGGCGCGAGAGCTCGGCGTGGAAAGCCGGGTCCTGGCGGGCTTCGCGCCAGGCGGACTCCAACTCCTCGAGCGGAGCCATCAAGGTCTCGGGCACGTAGCGGCCGCCGTAGGGGCCGAAGTGTCCACCGGGGTCGGGTTGAGAGAGTGGAGTCATTGGAGTATCAGTGCAGCGTCGAGGGCGGCTCGAACGAAGGCTGCCATCTTCGCGTGATCTTTGCGACCGGGCGAGGACTCGATGCGCGAGCACGCGTCTACGCCCCACGGCCGAGCCACTTCGATTGCGCGGGCGACGTTCGAGGCGTCGAGTCCGCCGGCGAGGACGATGCGGCAGCGGAGGCCGCGAATGAGGTTCCAGTCAAAGGTGCGTCCGGTGCCGCCGTACTGGTCGCCGGCCGGCGCGTCGAGCAGGAAGGCTTCGGCCTCGGGATCTTCGAGCACGGAGGAGGAAAATCCTTCCTTCACGGAGTGGCCCTTCCAGACACGGATTCCGCGGGGAGTTCCGCAGGCGCCGTGTAGCTGCGCAACGTCGAGCCCGGCTTTGTTTGAAACATTTTCGACGTGTTCCGCCGTTTCGTTCACGAACACGCCGGCCTTCAGCACGCCGGGCGGCAGTTCGGCCGCGATGGCGGCGGCGGCCGAGGGCTCGATCCAGCGAGGGCTCTTCGGCCAGAAATTGAATCCGAGGGCCGTCGCTCCGGCCTCCACGGCGGCCAGCGCATCTTCGCGGGAGGTAATGCCGCAGACCTTGATGATCATGAGCCGAGCAGTGCGCTCAAAGCAGCGGCCGGATCTCCGGACTTCATCAAATGTTCGCCCACCAGGAACGCGCCGTAGCCGGAGGCGGCCAAGCGCTGCACGTCGGCATGGGCGTGGATGCCGCTTTCAGCGATGCGCAATACGCCCGCCGGAATGCGCTCGGCCAGCCGTTCGCTCGTTTCCAGGCGTACGGAAAAATCACGCAGGTCACGATTGTTGACGCCGATGATGCGGGCTCCGGAATCGACGGCGCGAGCCAGTTCTTCTTCGTCATGCACTTCCACGATCGCCGCCATGCGATAGCGCTCGGCGACCTCGCGAAAGCGCGTCAGTTCGGCCGTTTCGAGCAGCGCCACGATGAGCAGAATCGCATCGGCGCCGTGTGCGGCGGCTTCGATCACATGAAACTCGTCGAGCGTGAAATCCTTGCGCAGCGCGGGCAGAGGACACTCGGCACGAGCGGCCTGCATGTCAGCGAGTGAGCCCTGGAAAAACTGCTCGTCGGTGAGCACGGACAAGCACGCGGCGCCTCCGCGGGCGTAATCGCACGCGTTGCGGCGCGGATCGAAATCGGGCGCGAGCAGCCCTTTGCTCGGCGAAGCCTTTTTGATTTCCGCGATGATGGCCGGCTGGCGCGACTCCAAGGCGGCTCGGAAGTCGCGGCGATCGCCCAGACGATATTCGGCCATGCGCTCGAAGGCGGCGCGTTGGGACACGCGTCCGGCCAGTTCCATGCGCTTGTGATCGGCGATTTTGGCGAGAACGCCGGGGACGGCCCGCATCATCGGGGGAATCCTTTATCGTATCATCGAACCGATGCAACGCCGCGATTTCCTGGGCGCCGTGACCGCCCCTGCGTTCCTCCAGCGCGCCCGAAAACCGCCCAATATCGTGTGGCTCACGGGCGAGGATATGAACCCTTCGGTCGGCTGCTACGGCGCGCCGCAAATGCGCACTCCGAATCTCGACAAGCTGGCCGAGGAGGGAGTTCGGTTCACGCGCACGTTCACCACCGCGCCGGTGTGCTCGTCGAGCCGATCTGGCTTCATGACGGGCGTCTACCAAACCACGTCGGGAACGCACAATCATCGGAGCCATCGCAAAGACGGCTACAAGCTCCCTGACGGCGTGCGCCTCATCACGGACCGGTTGCGCGACCGCGGCTACTTCACGTGCAATCCCACCAAAGCGGCCGTGGATATCGGCGCCACCGGCAAGACCGATCTCAACTGGGATGCGCCGAAACCTTTCGACGGCAACCACTGGAACCAGCGCTCCGCAGGCCAGCCGTTCTTCGCTCACATCAATTACCAAGCACCGCACAAAGGACCCGCGTTTCCGCTCGCGCGCAAGCAGAGGTATCTCGTCGACCCCGCCAAGCTGGAGCTTCCGCCCTACTGGCCCGATCACCCGGTGGTCCGCGACGAGTACGCCAATCACCTCGACGCCATCAATCTGCTCGACTCGCAGATCGGCATGACGCTCGACCTGCTCCGCAAAGACGACCTGCTCGACAACACGCTCGTGATGTTCTTCGGCGACAACGGACGATGCCTCATCCGCGGCAAGCAGTGGCTCTACGATCCGGGCACTCACGTTCCACTGATCGCATGGTGGCCCGACAGCGGCATCAGCGAAGGCTCGGTTCGTGACGACCTGACGCTCTCACTCGACATCACGGCTACCACGCTCTGGGCTGCTGGCATCGACATTCCGGCGAAGTTCGACGGGCGGCCCCTGTTCGGGCGCAAGGCTTCGACGCGCGACCACATCATCACCGCGCGCGACCGCTGCGACATGACCGTCGATCGAATCCGCTCGATCCGCACCGATCGTTTCAAGTACATCCGCAACTACATGCCGTTGCGCCCCTACACGCAGTACAACGAATACATCGAGACGAACTACCCGACGCTCGGCGTGATGAAGAAGCTCTACGAAGCGGGCAAGCTCAACGCCGTGCAGGCGCAATTCATGGCGCCGCGCAAGCCTGACGAAGAGCTCTACGATCTGAAGGCGGATCCGCACGAGATCAAGAACCTCACGCACGAACCGGCGATGCAGCCGATTCGATCAGAGTTGAGCGCGCGCTTGCTCCGCTGGATAGACGAAACTGGAGATCAGGGGCAGTTCGACGAAAAGCCTTCGGCCCAGGAGCTATGACGACAGGAACTATGACAAGACGACCTTTCCTCTTCTTCCCTGCCCTGGCCCTTTCGCAATCTCGACCCAAGCTCCCGTATGGCGTGATGTCGGGCGATGTGCTGGCCGATCGCGCCATCGTGTGGGCGCGCTCGGATCGCCCGGAGCAACTGGTGGTGGAATGGTCCACCACGGAGCAGATGACGGGACTGCGCACCGTAAAGGGCGGCGCCGCAACGGACGCAACCGGACTCACCGCGCGTGTGGACCTGACCGGCCTTCCCCCCGGCCAAACCATTTTCTACCGTGCACGTTTCGGAGACGGAGAGCCCGTGGCGGGCCGTTTTCGCACGGCGCCGCGTGACCGGCGGGATGTTCGGTTCCTGTGGTCCGGCGATACGTGCGGGCAGGGCTACGGCATCAACCCGGATCTCGGCGGCATGGTGAGCTACGAGGGAATGCGCCGCACCGATCCCGATTTCTTCATCCACTCGGGCGACAACATCTACGCCGACGGTCCGATTCCTCGCGAGCAGAAGACTCCGGATGGCTTGGTGTGGCGCAACGTGGTGACCGAGGCCAAGAGCAAGGTGGCCGAGACGGTGGAGGAGTTCCGCGGAGCGTATCTCTACAACATGATGGATGAGAACGTGCGGCGCTTCAATGCGTCAGTGGCGCAGGTCTGGCAGTGGGATGACCACGAGGTGATCAACAACTGGTCGCCGGGCAAGGATCTGGTCAGTGACGCGCGCTACAAGGTGAAGGACATCGGTACGCTTGTGGCGCACGCGCGGCAGGCGTTTCTCGAGCACGCGCCGATGCGCATCACGTCGAACCGCATTTACCGGCGGATCCCCTATGGCCCGCTGCTCGACGTGTTCGTGCTCGACATGCGCACCTATCGCGCGGCCAACGGTTACAACCGGCAAGCGGCGGCGTCTGGCGAAACGGCCTTCATGGGGACACCGCAGATTCAGTGGCTGAAGCGTGACCTCGCCCGATCGAAGGCACTGTGGAAGGTGATCGCCGCCGACATGCCACTGGGATTGCTCGTGCCTGACGGTAAGGATTCGCAGGGCCGCGCGATGTTCGAAGCGGTGGCCAACGGCGATGGACCCGTGCTCGGGCGTGAGTTCGAAATCGCGGACCTGCTCACGTCGATGAAGAAGCAGCGCGTGCGAAATGTGGTGTGGCTCACCGCCGATGTGCACTACACGGCGGCGCACATCTATCGCCCGGAGAAGGCGCAGTTCACCGATTTCGATCCGTTCTGGGAATTCGTCAGCGGACCGCTCAACGCGGGCACTTTCGGTCCGGCGCAGCTCGACAACACCTTTGGTCCCGAAGTGAAGTTCCAGAAATTCCCCACGGCGCCGAATTCTTCGCCTGCCTCCGGTCAGTATTTCGGCGAAGTGTTCATCGAGGGCAAGACCGGGGCTATGACGGTTGCATTGCGGAATCAAAAGCGAGAAACTCTCTTCAAGCAGGAAATACCTACCAGTTGAAGAAGGGGTGCAAAGAATGCGATCCGTTGTGTTGCTGACCGCGACGCTTGTCGCGGCCGGTCTTCTTTTCGCGCAAGTCAACAAGAGCAATCTGACCGGAATCGTCCGCGATTCCACCGGCGCCGCCGTGCCCGGAGCATTGATCAAGATCACCAGCGTCGATACCGGCATCGCCCGTACCGAGACGAGCGACAACTCGGGCTTCTATCGCTTCACGCTGATCGACCGCGGCGTCTACAAACTCGACGCCGAGCACGCTGGTTTCAAGCGGTTCCGCCAGGACGGCGTCGAACTGCAGACCGGCGAGACCACCACCATCGATATCACGCTCCAACTCGGCGAAGTGGCCGAAAGCGTTACCGTCACTGGAGAAGCGGCCCTTCTGCGCACGGAAACAGGCGCGCTCGGAACCACCATCAACACTCAGGTGCTGAATGAGCTGCCGCTCATCGGACGCAACCCATATGTATTCCTCACGCTCTCACCGGGCATCCAGTACACAGGCGATCCCGGCGCGCTCAACCCTTGGGACGTCGCCGGACCGTCGAACTTCGCCGCTGCAGGCAGCGAGGGCCGCAGCGAGTTCCTCCTTGACGGAATCCCGAACATGGGCACCACAAACGTTTCGATGTCGCCTTCGCCCGACGCAGTGCAAGAGATGCGTGTGCAGACCAACGGATATGACGCCGAGTTCGGGCACTCGGGGGCGGCGTTCGTCAACGTATCCACGCGCTCGGGCACGAACCAGTATCACGGCGCCGCGTATTGGTATCTACGCAACGACAACCTCAACGCCAACGATTTCTTCAACAATCGCATTGGAAGACCGAAGAGCGAGTTCAAACAAAACACGTACGGCGCGTCGTTCGGCGGGCCATTCTGGATTCCCAAAGTCTACAGGGGCGTCGACAAGACGCACTACTTTTTCAACTTCGAAGGCACGCAGATCCGCGGCAATGCGTTCGCGCGGGCGATCGTGCCCACTGACGCCGAGCGCCGCGGAGACTTCTCGCGCTCGAGCCGCGCTGTGACCATCTTCGATCCCGCCACCACCACGCCGCAAGGATCGGGTTACGTGCGCTCGCCGTTTCCCGGCAACGCGATTCCGGCCGCGCGCTTCGATCCGGTCTCCGCAACAGCGCTGAAGTATTACCCGGCGCCGAATCTCACGCCCTCGTCGGGCAGCCTGCTCAATTTCGAGAATCCGCAAATCAATGGGCGCAAGTGGGCGAGCCTCGCCTCGCGCGTGGACCACCAGGTCAGCGCGAACCACAGCCTGTTCTTCCGCTACGGTTGGAACCATCGCACCGATCCCTCGAGCGCCTTCTACGGCGACGCCTGTTGCAGGCCCGCGGGCAACCCCACCGGCGGACAAGACGAATTCGAACGCGGCAACATCGCCGCCGGCGCCAGTTACACGTGGGTAGTGAATTCGCGGATGGTGTTCGACGCGCGCATGGGCTATACGCGTTACTTCGACGCCAACATCATGTACGGCGAAGGCTTCGACATCCGCACGCTCGGATTCCCAGACACGTTCGCTCGCAGTGTGGCATTTGCCACGTTCCCGCGTTTCAACATGAACGACGCGGACGTGGAGAACCTCGGCGCCGGCCGCACCTCATCGCGCACCTACAACAACGTCTACAATCCGCAGGTCAACTTCCACTACACGCTTGCACGCCATGCGCTCAAGTGGGGCTACCGTTACATGGTCACGCAGCAGAACTCGTTCAACCCGAATCGATCGGCAGGCATCTTCAACTTCGGGCGCGCTTTCACGCAGGGTCCCAACCCGACCGCGGTGTCCCCCAACGCCGGGCACGACTTCGCCGCATTCCTGCTCGGCATGCCCAACAGCGGGTCCGCCGACATCAATGCGTCACCCTCGCTAGAAGCCACCTATCACGCGATCTACTTCCACGACGACTGGAAGGCGACCTCGAGGCTCACGTTGAACCTCGGCCTTCGCTACGAACACGAAAGCGGCGCAACCGATCGATTCAACCGCGGCAATGCCGGCCTCGATCTGGCGATCTCGAGCCCACTCGAGGCGCAAGCCAAGGCGAACTATGCGCGTGCGCCGATCCCGGAACTGGCCGCCCTGAACGTAAAAGGCGGATTGCGTTTCCTCGCCCAAGACAAGACGCCGCGCGAACATCTCAACATGCCGGCCGCGCTGTGGGGTCCGCGGTTCGGTTACGCCTATCGCGTCAGCAATTGGATCGTATCGCGCGGCGGATACGGGTTGTTCTACTGGCCGAACATCATCTCGAACTATCGCCTCGACGGCTTCTCGCTCGCCACTCAGATGGTGACCTCCCTCGACGGCAATCTGACTCCGTTCAACACCGTCCGAAACCCGTTTCCGAGCGGCTTGGTGCAGCCTCCTGGCGCGGCCGGAGGGCTGCTTACCGCAGTAGGGCAGGGCGTCACGGCCGGCCTTGCCACTCCGGGCAATTACCTGCCGGATTTCAAAAACCCCATCAACCAAGCCTTCTCTCAGGGATTCCAGTTCGTACTTCCCGGAAACTTGTCGATTCAAGCAAGCTACGTGGGAAGCATGTCACAGCGGCAGACCTTGTCGCGCAACATCAATCAATACCCAGACCAATTCCTCGCGCTCGGAAACCGCCTCAACACCCGCGTGGCGAATCCGTTCTTCGGCGTGATCACGGATCCGACCAGCGCTCTGAGTCAGTCCACCATCACGGTGCAGCAACTTCTGCGGCCGTTCCCGCAATACACGGGCGTGACGCAGTCGAGTCTTCCCTATGGACGCTCTTGGTTCCACTCGCTTCAGCTCGAAGTGAGCAAACGCATGGCCAACGGGCTCTACTTCGGCGCCGCCTACACGAACGGCAAGCTGATGGAGGCAACCTCCTACTTGAATCCGAATGACGCAAAAGTGGAAAAGGTGATTTCCGACTCGGATCGTCCGCAGCGGCTCGTGCTGCACGGGCTCTACGAGATGCCGTTCGGCAGGGGAAAGAAGTTCGCGGCGGGAGCCAATCCCGTCGTACAGCGCTTGATCGGCGGATGGCAGGCCAACTGGGTGGTCACGTTCCAGGGCGGAGCGGCGTTGACCTTCGGCGGCGCGGAGCGTGTTTCACGGTCGAGCAACAACCCCCATCAAGTGGATCGCTGGTTCGACACCGCGCAGTTCGTTCCGCAGCAGCCATTCACGCTGCGGTACACATCATCGCGTTCGGCTGACCTGCGCGCAGCCGGCATCAACAAGTGGGACATCACGGTGCAGAAGAACATCGTGGTCCGCGAAAAGATCGGCTTCAAGCTGCAGGGTGAACTCTACAATGCGTTCAATCGCACACACCTTGGCACGCCCAACACGACGGTGACGAATCCGGCACAGTTCGGGCGCATCACGGGAGTGTTCCTGAATCCGCGGGAGGTCCAAGTTTCAGGGCGATTCACGTTCTGAGGCAGAGGCACCGGCTGTCGCGGCCGTAATCGGCATGTTTTACGGGCAAAGCGCGATCATAGGCAGCATGACGGAACACATGGCCTATGACCGCATGCTGAAGGACATCTTCCTGCATGATCGTCCGCGGTTCTTCGAGCGTGTGTTGGGGATTTCGCGGCCCCGCGCATTCCTCAACGTCGAGCTGCCAACCACGCTCGAACGCAGAGCGGATCTGGTGATCCGGATCAAGAACGGCGCCATCCGCCACATCGAGTTCCAGAGCTACAACCGCAATGACTTGCCCTATCGCCAAGGGATCGATTGTTTCTTGATCGCGCAGCGCTACAAGACGCGGGTCGACCAAACGGTGATCTACTTCGGATCGCGGCGCATGACGATGCCGTCGAGCCTCGATGCGGGGGCTGCGAGTGTCCGATACCGGCTGATCGACATACGCGACTATCGGGCGGGCGAGTTGATGGAAGGCGGCGGTCCGGGAGATCTGGTGCTGGCGACACTGGCGCGAGACGGGAAGAAGCAACTGAGGCGAATTCTCAAAAAGGTGATGGAGTTGCCCGAGGAGCAGAAGCGCCGGGCGTTGACGCAGATCGCAGGATTGGCGGGGTTGCGGAACCTCGGCGAACCGCTCAAAATGGAGATGAAGCAAATGGGATTGCCAGCGAGCATGTTGAATAACGTCTTGTTGAAGGACTTCATCAAGAGCGAGCGCGAGGAGGGCCGCAGCGAGGGGCTTGCCGAGGGCGGTGCCCTGTTCCTTCGCGCCCAGCTCGAGGAAAAGTTCGGCCAGCTACCCGAATACGCGATCGCCCGAATCCGAAAAGGGACGCGTGAGCAACTGGAGCTGTGGGCGAAGAAGGTGCTCAAGGCACGCTCGCTCGAAGGCGTGATCGGACGCAACTAGCCGGGTGCCCGCTACCGTCCACAGCTTCATACGCAGTGGACCGCCCACGTGCGCGGTTGCCGCAGCGTTGCTGGCGGGTGAAGCCGGGAGGAACCGGGCAGATTGGAAATGAAGCAGATGGGACTTCCGGCGAGCCTGTTGAACAATGTCCTGTTGAAGGATTTCATCGCCGACTTCATCCGGAGCGAACGCGAGGAGGGGCGCGCTGAGGGTTTTGCCGAAGGCTTCACCGAGGGGTGGATCCAGGGTTATGCCGAGGGTCTTTGCTCGCAGCTCGAATACAAGTTCGGGCCGCTACCCGCCTGGGCACCGGACCGAATCCGGCGAGCGACTGTCGAAGAAATGCGCCCTCGGGTCAAGAAGCTCTTCCGAGCCCGCTCGCTAGAAGGAGTGATCGGCCGGCGGCAAGCGACTACCGCGAACGCGGGCCGTAGTGCGGCGGCGCCTGCCCGGCTTCGAGCGCGCCGAGATCGGGAGCGCTCCCCGAAAATCCATCTGTAATGTTCGGAAGCTGCACGCCGCGATCCACAGCAGCCGAACCCGCCTTCAATCCGAAGTCGACATCGGAGGCCTTGTAGAGCTTCTGCACGTTCGGCGTGTCCTTCGCATCAAGCCGCGGAACGTTGACGAACACGTCGTAGTCGAGCGTGACGCTGTGCTGATCCTGCTGCGTAGCTCGGGCGTATTCGTCGAGCGTCGCGAATGAGCGCGCTTCGAACGACGGGTTCGGCGCAGGGCCTCCGCGCCCGAACTGCGCGCGGCGCAGTCCGCTGTAGTCGGCGAGCGTTTTGAACGGAGGCGAGTTCCATTGGAACGCCGGCGTTGCGCCTAGATTGAGCCGGAAGCCGTTGTAGTCCGACGAGCTGTAGTTCGTCGTCGTGCTCACGCTCAAGATCGCCGGCTGGAAATTCTCGCCGAGCATCAAGTTGTTCCGCCAATGGACGTTGCCCGCGGAGTTCGCAATAGTCTCGGTGAGGATCGTGTTGTTGTAGAACACCACGCCCGCCGAACCCGTGGTGAGGCGCGTGGATCCGCCTGGCGCGTGATACGCGATGTTGCGGATCCAGTAAGTAGGCCCGCCGAGCGAAGGCTGATTGCACATCGGGTGCGACGCCGAGTTGAGCATCATGTTCCGCATCACGCGCACGTTGTGCATCGAGCCATCGATCTCGAACGCGTTGTCATGGAAGTTCGTCATGTAGTTGTTGTAGAAGTCGATCGAGACAGGGCGGCGATCGAACTTGTCGCGCGGCGGATAATGTGGACCGTCGACAGCGTGTGATCCATCGGGATTGCCGTAGGTCTCGATATCGATGCCGTCGTGGAAGTCGGCGATGTAGTTGTACGCGACCACGTGGCCGGGTCCGTAAAGTCGCACCGCGGTGTAGGAAGTCATCTTCGGTGGGAACACTTGGCCGTCGACGCCATTGAACGGGACCCAGAATGCGCCGTTCCAGCCGATCAGATGCTTGGAATCGTGACGGCCATAGAAATAGTTGTCGGCGATGTAGAAGTTGCTCGAACCCGAGTAGTTGGTGAACACCCCGATGTTGACGTTCTCGAAACGGCAGTTCTTCACGGTGAGGCCTTTGGATCCGGCGATGAACTGCGTGCCCGCCCAGATGGCGATCTCGGTGTTGCGGATGGTAACGCCCTCGAAGTAGTTGTAATCCGCAGCCTTGACATTGAAGAGGTTGAAATTGCCGTTGCCGTCGAAGATCACATCGCCGTCTCCAGCAGCCTTGATCACGATCGGCTTCTCGGGCGTGCCGTTCGCGGTCAGATAGTAGGTTCCTTCGAACGGCGTTGTGGCGTTGACGGAGTGGTCATTGAGAGTCGACGGGAATTTCATCACGCTGCCGTAGTATTCGGGATGGTACTTGTATTCGCCCGCGTGCACCAGGATGATGTCGCCGGGCTTGACGCGCGGGCGGCTTGCCGTGACGGTGTCGCCACCGCCGCAGGAGTAGTTGTATGCGCACATCACGGCATCGAACGAGGGCTCGATCTTCGGTCCCTTATAGGAAGGATGGTAGACGTGATAGACCTTGCCACCTTCGAACGGCTTTGGTTCGGCACGAGTGCGAACGTTGACCGTCTTGGTGAAGCTCTTGCCGCGCTGATGCAGCAGCCCGTCGGGATCGGTGATCACAAACCGCGCATCATAAGATGCTCCCGGCTCGAGATCGAAAATGCTGCCCGCGAACATGTTGGGCGAAACCACATGGAACACGCCCTGGCCCTGATAGATTTCCTCGTTCTGCAGCCGCAGCAGCGGGAGCCCTTGCTTCCAAGCTGTCTCGCCCGCTTTGCGGTACGAAACCTCCACCTTGGCGTTGCGGTTGTCATCGCCCTGGATCATCCATTCGAAGCCGAGATTGATGAGCGTAGGCGGATCGACGATGAGTTCGCCGGGAGAAGTTCGGTTCTCGGCGGCAAGGGCAAGCGTGGCGCAGGCGACCAGGAGTCTCATGGGAAGGATTATAAGCGACCCTGGTAAACTCGGAACCGATGAACGGGAAAATGTTTTGGATGCTGATGGCGACGATGGCCGCGAGCGCGCAGTCGATCGGCGTTCATTACCCGGAGGCGAAGCACGGGCTCCACTACACGACGCCGGCCGCCACCTGGGACGAGGGGATTCCCCTCGGCAACGGCATCATGGGTGCGCTCGTGTGGGGCAACGGCACGCCGCTGCGCATTTCGCTCGATCGCGCCGATCTCTGGGACCTCCGCAAGGTTCCGGAGTTCTCCGGTCCCGACTACAAGTTCGAAGTGATGAAACGCTGGCACGAAGAGGGCCGCGTGAAAGATTTGCTGCGGGTCTACGAGGATCCGTATCGCCGCCCGGCGCCGACCAAGATCCCGGCGGGACGGCTCGAGCTGGACTATCCAAGCGGGGCCACCTTCCGGTCAAGCGCACTGTCGCTTGTGGACGCGCTCGCCACCGCCGAACTCGGCGGAACAAAAACAGAGTTCTTCGTGCATGCCACCGAGGCGGTCGGTTTTGCCCGATTTCATGGAGTTGTGCCCGCGGTGCGGTTGATCGCCCCGGCATTTTCAGGGCAAGTGCAGGAAGGCGCGGCTGGGCAGATCGGCGCGGGTGACGTCGCGCAGTTGGGATATCCCGCGACCGAGAAAAGCTCCGGCTCGAACTGGCAAGCGTATTCGCAAACCGGCGCAGAAGGATTCCGGTTCGCCGTGTACGTCGAGTGGCGCGACCATACCATGGCTTGGTCCATCGCATCGAGCTTCGAAGGCGCCGATCCTCTCGCGGTCGCTCGCGTCCGCGTCCAGCGCGCCCTCGACCACGGCTGGGCGGCGATGCTCGCTTCGCACTCCAAGTGGTGGCGCGCGTTTTGGGAGAAGTCCTCGGTGCGAGTCCCGAATGCGGTGGTCGAGCGGCAATGGTTTCTCGACACGTACAAGTGGGGTTCCGCGGCGCGGCGCTCAGCTCCGCCGATCACACTACAAGCGGTCTGGACCGCCGACAACGGCAAGCTGCCGCCGTGGAAGGGCGACTACCATCACGACCTCAACACCGAACTGAGCTACTGGCCCGCATATTCCGGCAACAGGCTCGAAGACCAACTCGGTTATCTCGACTGGCTATGGAAGACGCGCGACACGGCCTTCGAGTGGACCCGTGAGTTTTATGGCAAGCCTGGGTTGAACGTGCCGATGACCACGGACCTCAATGGACGGCAGATCGGCGGCTGGCGGCAGTACACGCACTCCGCAACTACCTCAGCGTGGCTGGCGCATCATTTCTACCAGCATTGGCGGTACAGCCAAGACCGGGAGTTTCTGCGGGAGCGGGCGTATCCATACCTGCGCGACGTGGCCGTGTTCCTCGAGGCTTTCACTGCTGCGCGCGATGCGCAGGGCAAGCGGACGCATCCGTTGAGCGCGTCTCCGGAGATCAACGACAACAAGCCCTCGGCCTGGTTCGATCAAGTGACGAACTATGACTTGGCGCTCGAACGGTGGGTGTTCGAGAAGGCGGCGGAGTTGGCGGCCGAACTCAGCCAAGATGCGGAAGCACAGCGATGGCGCACCGTGCGCGGTGAGATGGCGGAGTTCGCACTCGCGAACGATGGCGGAATGCTGATCGCGCCGGGCGTTGCGTTATCCGAGTCGCATCGCCATTTCTCGCACCTGATGGCGATTCATCCGTTGGGCTCGGTGCGGTGGGAACAAGGCGAGAGCGCGCAAAAGACCATTCGCGCGTCAGTGTCCGAACTTGACCGCAAAGGATCGGACCGCTGGTGCGGATACAGTTTCTCGTGGCTCGGGAGTTTGCGGGCGCGGGCGCGCGATGGCGCAGGCGCCGAGAAGGCGCTCGAAATTTTCGCCACGGCGTTTTGTCTCCGCAACAGCTTCCACGTCAACGGCGACCAATCCGGCAAGGGCTACTCGAAGCTGACCTATCGTCCGTTCACCCTCGAAGGGAACTTCGCGATGCCGGCGGCGCTCCAAGAAATGCTGCTCCAGAGCTACTCGGGAGCGATCGTTCTGTTTCCGGCCGTTCCCGAATCGTGGAAGGACGTTGAGTTTCGAACGCTGCGAACGGAGGGTGCATTCCTGATTTCGGCGCGGCGCTCGGGCGGACGAGTGGTACAGGTGGAAGTGATGGCCGAGCGCGGCGGCGCGCTGCGCTTGGTGTCACCGAAAGACGGCTCGATGCTCGAAGTCAAGATGAAGCCCGGCGAGCGGCGCGTGATGAAGTTCTGACGTTACTCCGGCAGGGCGAAGGTCACGATGTTCGACCCCGCCGCAAGGGTGACGAACTGCTTGCCGCCCAAGCTATACGTGATGGGCGAAGTCTTGATGGTCGCGTTGAGCGGGATGCGCCACAGTGTCTTTCCGTCGCGCTCGTTCGCTGCCACGAAGTAACCGCTGGGGTCGCCATAGAACAGCAACCCACCAGCAGTACCGAGAATGCCGGCCACGCGCTTGCCATCGATCGGCCCCACCAGCGGGACCTCCCACACGATCTTGCCGGTTTCGATATCGAGCGCGCGCAGGTACTTTCGGCCCGGATCCTCGGGTGGCCGCGGCTTCTTCCAACTGCCGGGCAGCAGGTTCACCGTGCACTTCTCGATGGCGATCACGTAGTAGAGCTTCGTCACCGGACTATAAGCGGTACCGTTCCAGTTGGTAGCGTGCTCCGGACAGCTCAACTCGGATGGAGGAAGCCGCACCGGTTTGCCGTCGGGCGCAATGCTGCTCGCCCACGTGTTGCGATGCAGGAAAGACTTGGCCAGCAGCAATTCTCCGTTAGTTCGATCGAAGACATAGAAGAACCCGTTGCGATTTGCATGCAGTAGCAGCTTGCGCGCCTTGCCTTGAAAATTGGCATCCACGACGACATTCGGCTCGGTGGCGTCCCAGTCATGCGTATCGTGCGGAGTGAATTGGTAGTACCATTTCCTGTTGCCCGTGGCCGGGTCAAGCGCAAGTACGGAATCGGTGAAAAGATTGTCGCCGCCGCGCTCGCGATCATCCGAGTTCGGCCAAGGATTTCCTGTGGCCCAGAAGATCGTGTCCGTCGATGCATCGTAGGACCCGGTCAGCCACGTCGATCCGCCGCCGAGCTTATAGCCGTTGCCTTTCCAGGTTTCGATGCCGGGCTCGCCTTCTGAGGGAACGGTCCAGTGTCGCCACACGCGTTCGCCCGTGGCGCCCTTGTACGCCGCGACGAATCCGCGGATGCCCCAGTCGCCGCCCGCTACGCCCGCGAGTACCATGTCCTTCACCACCAACGGAGCCACCGTGCCGCCGTATTTCTGAGGCTCGTCCCACATCCGCGCCTCCCACACCACGCGCCCCGTCACTCGATTGAGCGCGATCACGTGCGCGTTGTCGGTGACCATGAAAACGTTGTCGCCGAGCAGAGCCGCACCGCGATTAGTTCCGAGCGAAGGGTCGGAGACCAAGCCCTTCGTGCGCGGACGCGAGTAGTGCCAAATCTGTTGGCCAGTGGCCGCATCGAGCGCGAAGAGCTGATTCGGACCCGTAACGTACATCACGCCATCAGCCACCACAGGAACCGTCTCGAGCCCGTAGTAGCGCATGTTCTCGTGATAGTAGGGCGTGTCAGGGAAGAACTGGTTCCAAAGCGGAATCGAAAATGTCCATGCGACGGAGAGCTTGTTGACGTTCGAAGTATGGATCTGTTCGAGCGCGCTGTAGCGGTTGCCGCTGAGGCTTCCGTTGTAGTTGAGCCATTCGCCGGGCTTGGGATTCAACAGGCGAGAGAACGGAACCGCACCCGCCGAGGCACTGGGTGCGGCGAGGTCGCCGGGCTTCACTCCCGTGAGCGAAGCGAGAAATGCGATCAAGTTCTGCTGCTCGTCTACCGACGCCGCGAGCGCTGGCATCGGTGAACCCTTCTCTTCGGTCACTCGAGTGGCGTCATCGAGCCGGAAGGAATGGAACGCGCCCTTCATGTCCTGCACGGCGAGTTCGAATGCGGTCCGATTGCGAGCGAATCCGCGAATCGCGGGCCGGCCTTTCGCCTCCACGGTGACCAAGCCGTATCCGGAAGCGATCTGCGCAGAAGGCGTGAGCACGGCGTCGCGAAGCTGATCCACGGTCATCTCGCGCGCAACGTTCGAGAGGTCTGGCCCCAAGGCGGTTCCCCGCCCCGCCACCATGTGGCACGAGCCGCATTTTCCCTTTCCGAAGAAGAACTCGGATCCGGCGGAGCGATCGCCCGGGACCTTCGCCTCGGCCGCGGAAGAATTGAGCGCAACGATCATCTCCACCAAACCGTCGAGTGTCGCGGCTGGCAAATCGAATCCCGGCATCCCCGCGGCAGGAACCCCGCGCGTGATGACGTTGCGCATGCTGGTGGCGGACCGCCGGCGCACGCGCAGGTTACCGGCAAGCCCCGGACCTTGCTGCGATCCGCGAGCATCGGCGCCGTGGCATCCGGCGCAAAGTTTGGCGTAGGTGTCGCTGACTCCAGCCCCCGCGTTCGCCTGGGCCAGCAAAGAAGGCGCGAGAAGAATCGCGAAGAAGAAGATGAAGACCGGCATCACTGCGATTAGATCACACGCAGGTCATTTGCGGGCAATCAACGCAATGTCTTCGGTGAACTCGGGCGGCGCCACCCAGGCTTGGCCCCCTGCATGTTCCAGCACGGCACGCTCCACCTTGCCTGTTTTCGGATCCCACCACTCGAGTTTCCACGTACCTGCCGGCAAGTTGACGCTGATGGGGAACTGCTGTTTGCCGGTTCGATAGACATAGCGCGGCCGCATGTCCGGAAGAACGCGCCCCGAGTGAAGATAGACGGCGTAGACCTCGCCTTCGCGCGCGAGCGTCCGCGCGGAGAAACCCTCGGGTACGCCGCCGATGACGAACTCGGGATCAGGCTTCATCGTGACGAAGGGCAGCGCGCGGAAGTAGGCGGAGAGCTTGGAGAGTTGCTTGCGAAGCGCTGCACTTCCGCCACCGGGTGCGGCGCCGGGGACCAGGAACGAGCCATCTTCATGCCCGACGGTGAACGAGTAGTCGAGGTTGTTGTAATGCGCGCCGCCGGCGATGAGGAAATCCCAGGCTTGCATGCGATAGATCGCATCGAGGGTGCCGTCGAATCCCGTCTCATCGAGCCCGATCACGCGACCCAGGCCGTAGTTCTCGGCAACGGCAACCGGAGGACGCGCATAGTGGAAATTGAGGAACGAGACATGCGTATCGGGGTCAAGCACCTTGCGCGTGTTGTTGGCGATGTTCTGCCCGATCAGGTGTCGCGCCGGGAGCGCGCTCTCGGCTTCGTGGAGCACCCTAGCCATGTGGCGCTGCCAATCATCGGGCGTCTGCGTGACATAGGGCTCGTTGCAAATCTCATAGATCAGGTTGTCGTAGCCGCGCAACTCCGATGCCACCTTGCGCACGAACTCCTCCTGCACGGCAACGAGATCCGGATGCTTCATCGAAAGGGCCTCGCCGCGCGGGGCGCTCCCGACGCCGTTGACATTGTTGATGGAGTTGAGCGGACTCAGTTCCCACATGCGGTCCTGGTAGAAGACGCAAAAGAGTGTGAGTTCCACCACGATGCCGCGTTGGCCGGCGGCTTCGATGAACGCTTTGAGGCGCTGCCAATACGCTGGATTCCACTTCTTCAGATCGAAGCGGCCGAGCTTGTCTTTGCCTCCGGGCGCGGTGCGAAGATACGGCGAGACGAAAGCGGCATCGGCGGGAGCGAGCGTGTTGCCGGTGATGCCGAAGTCGCCCGGCACTTCGCGATAGAGTCCAGCGAAGGTCCGCGTGAGGTTGAGCCCGTCGGCTTTCAAAGTGTCCAGGTATCGGACATAGTTGAACCGGCCGTTGAGCACAGCGCCGTAGTGTTCCCCGGACGTGAGAAGGATGGTGGGCTGGCCGCGGAATTCGTAGTAGTGCGGATTGGTGGGATGGAGCCGGATGGGCGAACCGGCCAACGCCAGCGCCGCGAAAAGAAAAAATGAGGAGCGCATTGGCCCCAGTATAGACACCGGGTGCGCTCCTCCTCCTAGAAGGCAGTCATGTGCGGAACTGCCTGGACCGATCGTTACTTGCTGAACACCGCTTGGGCCGAAGTGTTGCCGGTGATGGTCAGCGTGCAAACGGGCGACGTTCCGGAGCAAGCGCCCGCCCAGTTGACGAAGCTCTTGCCCGCCGGCGGAATCGCGGTCAGCGTGACAACGGTTCCTTCGGTGAACTTGGCCGAGCAGGCGCCGCCGCAATCGAGCGCGCGATCGTTGCCCGTGGGGCTCGCCGTAATCGTCCCAGGATTGCTGCGTCCCACCGAGAGCGTGTACTGAGCCTTGAAGCTCGCGCCCAGGGTGGTCGGTCCGTTGACGGTGGCCGTGCAGTTGAGCTGCGTGCCGGAGCAAGCGCCGCTCCAGCCGGTGAAGACAAGGCCGCCCGGATTTGCGGCGAACGAGAGCGCCGAGCCCTTCGGAGCAAACACCGAGCACGAATTTCCGCAACTGAGCTTGTTGTCGGTACCGTTGACTCCGCCTCCACCCGTGCGGACCACGCTCAGCACATCGGGTGTCACGTTCACGGCGGTGTTCTGGGCCGAGAGCGCATCGCCGAGTTCGCCAGCCGAAGGCGCGGTGCAGGTGCCATCGGCGCAGGCCACCTTGTGGTCCACTGCGTCATAGGCGCCGGTATATTTGTAGAGTTCGTAGCGGCGGATCACCGCGCGCGTATCGGCCGAGATCGCACCCTGGTTCTGCCGGCGATTGCGGCTACGTTTGCCGTTGGTGCCCGACGGCGGGTCAGCCTGCAGAATATCCCAGGCCACTTCGATCTGAGTGGGGTCCTCCGGTACGACAGCGGTGTTGTCGCTGGTCAATTCACTGCCCTGCACCTGGCGCGGCAACTGTGTCTTGTAGATCTTCACCCATTGCGCATCGCCGTACTTTTCAGGAGCCTCTGGCGGCTCGGGAGCTTCTACTTCAGCCACCACAACGGGCGGCGTGGCCACCACCACCACAGGCGCCACGGTCCACATCGCGAAGGGAATGGCGGCGGGAGGATTGGCCGCAATCAGGGTTCCCGGAGCGGCAGAGTTCTCGACGAGCCAGCGTCCGCTGACCTTGGTGATTTGGCCCGGAGGCGTGTACCGCATCGACTGGCCGAGGTGTTCGCACCCGGAAACCGAGTAGCGGGCACCGGCCAGATAGCAGTCGTTCCAACTGAACGGGGTGCCGGGCGCGTGCTGCGGCGTCGTGGCGGTGTACCGGTGGTTGACCTGATCGTATGGGCTCTCCCAACGGATAGCGACTCCCGTGGCATACGGGACGATCTTGGGCTGACCATAGCGCCCACCAGGCACGGTGTAGTAAAGATCGCTGGGCAGACCTCCTTCGATCTGGATCTCGAAACCATGCGCGTCCTGGCCCGTGTCATTCACTACGTCGAAACTGCTCAGCGAGCCTTCCACCGTCGCCGTCTGGGCAATCGCATTCGACGGCAAAGCGATCAGCGCCAGTGCGCCGATAGCCAAAGCTCCGGTCGTGGCAATGCCGCGAAGCGCGTGCATGCCGCGTGAAAAATTGAACTCCATCACTTCCCCTTCCTTGTTTTCTCAGAGATAGCGGCGTCGAGTCGACCCGCTCGGGAAGTGGGACAGAGTGGATGTCAGCGTGGGAACAGAAATCCGTTGGTTTCGTATGCGAGTTTACATTTGCGCCCAACTGGGCGCGGAACCGAGGCGAATCGCTGAGAAGCGCTTCAGGCGAACTACCGCTTCATGTGCTTGTCGGCAAACGCGACAAACTGCTCCCAGTCATACTTCGTCACGTCATGTTTCCCGGCCCGGACGTGATATCCGATGCGGCTCATCACCGGCTGATGGAGCGGCGGCGAATCTGAAGCCGCGAGCCCATCGGTTCCCAGCAGCCGGTACACGGGATCGGCTCCCTTGCCGCCGAGGAACTCACCGCGCGGATCAGCCCACAGATCCTCTTGCGCCGAAGCGATGTAGACCGGCCGCGGCGCAATCAGCGCAATGAGCATGTGCTGGTCCACCGGGAGGCCCGCGACATCTTTGTTGTACCGCTTGAAGTTCGCATTGAACCAGTGCGGAAAGGCCGTATTGATGCGCTCCACCGTCTCGCCGAAATTGCGCCGGGCGAGCGCAGCACCGCCTTCGCCCGAATCATTCGAGATCACCAGCGCAAAGCGCTCGTCCATCGCGCCGGCCCAGAGAGAGGTTTTGCCAAGGCGCGAATGTCCGTGCACGGCCACTCGCTTAGCGTCGAGACTCGGATCTTTCTCGATGTAATCGAGCGCGCGGCTGAGACCCCAAGCCCATGCGCCGATGGCGTTCCAATCGTCAGGCGCCTGCGCGGTCTGGCCGGGACGATAGAGGCGCGGGATGATGGAATCGCCGAGACCATCTTTGTGGTCAGGGAAAATGTCGCCGTAGTAGACGCTGGCTACGGCGTATCCGCGCGAGAGCACGTAGTCGATCTGCCAGCGGCTGGCTTCGGTCCCGCGCGACTTCTCATTAGCGCGGTTGTTCTCCACCGACCCGTCACGCGCCGGGCGCATCCAGTTTTTCGAGATTGCGATGCCGGGGTCGGCATGCACGGCTTGGTTCCCGTTGAAGTTCAGACCGAGGAACACTGGGAAAGGTCCGGCGCCTTTGGGCGTGTAGACGAGCACACTCATCGACGGACCTTTCCGATCCGGCGTGAGCCACACGGTCACTTCCTTGCGGACCGCCTTCCCGCCAAGCGCTTCCGCGTCTTGCCGCGCGATCTCGAACTCGATTTTGGCGGGCCGCGCCGCCGAGCGGCCGTAGACCTGCGACTGGAACAAGTCGAGGATCTCGGCGCGCCTAGCGGGCCACTGGGAGGCCTTGGTGACGCGGGCACCTTGCCGAGTCACGAGCGGATCTGGCAGCGTGTAGTCAACAACGGCGGACTCGTTGTAGTTGGTCTGCGCGGCGGCAACGGCCGCAACCAGCAACAGAAGCGGAAGCATTCGATCAGCTTACCGCCGGCGCGGCAGCCTTCGCCGCGGGAGCCACTTCATGGGCGAACTCACGCGCCACCGCATCCAGCGCACCCCAATCGGTGAACACGTAGTCGCGAGAGGTGTCGGTGGGTCCGCCGGACTTCTTGACCAGCCATTTCATGAAAAGACGCAGCAGCCAACTGTACTTGGTGTAGGGCAAGTCGCCCGCCACGCCGAGCGCACGGCCGGGGCGCCAGCCGGTCTCGTTGATGAACTCGTCGATCAGGCGCTGCACGTCGGCCGAGGCCTTCGCCTTGCTGGCCGCGCTGGCGTTGGGGTCCTGCAGGGTCACGTAGGTGAGCGACACGGAGAGGAAAAGCGATGGCTTGGGCAGCCTGGATACGTTGGTGGTGATGAACTTGGTCAGGCTTTCGCCGTGTTTGCCGCTTCGGACCGAGGACAGGGCCACCAGTCCGGAGTAATCGCCCAGCGCCATGTCCGGCGCCGCTTTGGCTGAGTCGACTACGTGGGTTTCGAGCCCGAGCATGGCCATCGTGCTGGCCAAGTGGTTCGCGATGCGGGCCGTGTGGCCTCCGCCCGAGGAATAAAGAATCAATACAGGATTCATGTCGTTGCCTCCCAGTGGTGGGCAATGCCGCGAAGCTTGTGCGCGATCCACGGCGAGAGCGCGAGGAACGCAATTCCGAATGCCATCAGTCCGCCGCGCGACACGTCGTAGTCTTCGAGAATCCGGTCCCAGGAAAATCCCAGGGCGCGCCCTAGGGCGGCTTCGAAGGCGAGAGTGAGCGCCGCCCAGAGCCCGCCGATAGCCAGCAGCACGCTCCGCGAAGAGGCGCCCAGCCATTCGACGGACCAATAGGCGATGGCGAAGATGATCAGCGAACCTACGAAAGTAGCCAGTTGACGAGCCCGAAAGTCGCCGATCCACGGCGCCAGGAACAGGGTTCGCAGCGTCCCGTGAATTGTCTCGGCAGCCATGATGGCCACCCAGATCAGCAGTGTCCTCGTGAGGTGCATGGAACCTCCTCGATACGACTTTCGGCCCGCCGTTTCAACGGACCGAGCATGAGGCGGCGAATGAGCCAGACACCGGGCCAAACCCGCCGCCAGTAGCGCCGGAATTTGTCGCGGGCCACGGAGTCAGTAGCGACGGCGCGGGTCTCGGTGCGGAACAGCGAGCCGCCGTCGTCGGGGTCGGCACGGAGCGTCCAGGCGATCTTGACGAAGCCTGGCTCGTGAAAACGGGCGAAATCGAGCGGCGGGAGGGCGCGAAATTCCACGTCGGCGAGCCATGGTTGGGTTACCGCACCCATCACGATCTCGCGGCCGGGAGCTTCGGCCAGAACTCCCCAACCGAGCGCTTTGGTTTGCTCGATGAGGCCATGGGGGAGTTGGCGCGCGGAGGGCTTGGCTCCGAACAGCCATTCACGAGCGCGGAAAATCAAGCGAACGAGCCAGGAATCGGACATTTCCATGGCGCATGCGGCTGCGAACGTACGAACGGCCGGGGCTTCCGTGTGGATCTGGTGGCGCTCGACGATGTCGTACACGGGGACGAACGTGTCGAGAAGCGAATCGGGCATGGCGCTGTGGGCCATCGCGCTTCGTGGAGAGCACGCCGGGGGCCATGACGCGGGAGAGCGTAGACTGGAACCAAGTGAGTCCCGCGCGGCCCGCTCCGGTCACGTTCTTGTTCTGGAATGTGGCCAAGAACGATCTGGTGGACCCGGTCGTTGCATTGGCAATCGAACATTCGGTCGATCTGGTTCTGCTCGCGGAGCCAGGAGGCCTCAATCTGAATCGAGCGCTCGTCGCCCTGAATCAGACCAGCCAGCGCACCTACCATCTGAGTGAGTCTGGCAGTAAACACTTCGCTGTGCTCACTCGATTCGAGCGGACATGGCTGCGACTGGTCCGCCCTGAGGGAGGCGACAGCCGGTGGACGCTTCGGAGCCTCCGCATTCCGACTCGGCCATCCCTTCTTCTGGCAGGCGTTCACCTTCCCAGCAAGCTACATTTCACGTCTGACGACCAGTACGCGATTGCCCGAGCGCTGGCAGCCGAGATTTCCCGGCACGAGCACCTCGCGCGTCACACGCGAACCGTGGTGCTGGGTGATTTCAACATGGACCCATTTGAGCCCGGCATGCAGGCCTGCGACGCGATGCATGGAGTGCTTTCGCGCCGGGAGGTCGAACTCAGAGGAGGCAAGCGAGAGTGGAGGGGCCGCGAGCACGACATGTTCTTCAATCCGATGTGGGCGCATCAGGGAGAACGGGACGGTGCGCCTCCAGGGACGTACTACTATCCGAGCGGCGGCGTCTGTGTTCAGTACTGGCATACATTCGATCAGTTGCTGGTGCGGCCGGGAATCATGAGCGGCCTGTTGGACGTACGGGTGCTTGCCAGCGCAGGGGACGTGAGCCTGCTCGACGAAAAAGGGCGGCCCGATCGGGCCGCGTTCTCCGATCACCTTCCTCTCCTCTTCCGCCTGAGATTCTGAGACAATCGGAACTATGGAGAGCCTCTGGCCGACGCTCCGCCCCGACAGTGCCCCGACTCCACTCAGCATCCTCAGGAGGCAGGCGCAACTGCTCTTCCGAACCACGAAAGGGCTTCTCGAGGGTGAAGTGGTGACCGAAGGCAGAGAGGGCTGGTTCACTCATGGCTTCTTCGTTGTCGCACCCGTGCTCGGCAGCTTCCGCTACCACATGTTCGATCTGCAGCATCAGGTGTCGCCGCTCTACCCTGTAACGGTCATGCGGAGAGGGGCACATCCCAATACAGTCAAGGACAAGGTGGAACTGAGGGACGAAGGCGCACTGATCGACTGGTTGCGGACCCGCTTTGACGAGGAAAAGCCCGTCCTCGAGCAACTCCTCGGCGACAGCCTGCCCGACTCCGAACTAGCCGAAGCCCGCTAAAGCCTCGCTAAGGCCCGCTACTCCCCCTCAACCCCCGAATTCCAGTACGCGTGCATCTCCGCCGCAGGCGGTACCTTCACCGGGCGCACCAGCCGGAACCCCAGCCACTGCGCGTCCGTGTGATACCAGATCGACTTCGGCAACTGCGGATCCTGCATCTTCCACGAAGCATCTGACGCCACGCGCGCACCGCAACGCAACTGCGCCGCATCGTCATTCCACGACCCACCGCGCACCGCCTGCGGATACGGCTTGGTCGCGCGCAGCCAGAGGAGCGGTCCGGCCTTTGCGTAGAAATCCGCCGCGTACTGATCGAGCGTCCACTCCATCACGTTCCCGTGCATGTCGTGCAGACCCCAGGCATTCGGCTTCTTCGTGCCCACCTTCTGATACTTGCCGTTGGAATTCTCCACGTACCACGCATACTCACCGAGCTTGCTCTCCTCGGCGCCGAACGAATACGCTGCGTCCGACCCCGCCCGGCACGCGTATTCCCATTCTGCCTCCGTTGGCAGGCGATAGAAGTGTCCGGTGCGCGCGCTCAGCCACTGCGCGTACTTATTGGCCGCGTGCTGCGTCATCGAGATCGCCGGGAATCCGTTGAGGCCCATCCCGAAGCTCATCTCCACATACGGCCGCGTGGGCCGCGAGACGCCGTCCACCAGTTCGTCTTTCGGGTCCTTGGGGAACATGAACAGCCGGTACTCGTCCCACGTGACTTCGAACTTCGCCATCCAGAACGGCTCGAGCTTCACCCTTCGTTGCGGACCCTCGTCTTTCTTGCGCCCGGGCTCGCCCTCCGGAGTCCCCATCAGGAACTCGCCGCCGGGAATCGGCGCCATTTCATAGGAAACATCCGTGCCCGGAATTGTTTGTTTGTAAGCCTTGAACTCGTCCTTTTCCGAGAGCAGCAGCTTGGTGCGCGTGCGAGAGGTGAGGTCGAGCGTGTCCTTGGCGCCCTTCTTCGGCAGCGCCAGCGTGACGCCGGCTGGCCACACCGCACCCTCGGCGATCCACTGCCGCAGCACGGCCAATTGCTCGCGCGTCAGGCCAGGACCACCCGGCGGCATCGCGCCCGGCTTTCCCACGGGCACCGCCGCTCGAAGATAAAGCCCGCTGCGGTCAGGCTGCCGGGGCGTGATCGCAGAGCGAATCCGTTCAGGCGAATCCACGCGCAAGCCGCCATCCGCTTTCGCCGGACCATGACAGCCTACGCAAGTCTGTTCGAGCAGCGGCGCCACGTCCCGCTTGAAGTCCACCGCAGCCAGCGCGCAAAGAGGCGCGAGCGCCAGCGCCAAAACGCGCATCACAGGTACTTCGTGATCCCGGGCCGCGGCAACTCCGTCGGCTGGAACTTGCCCTTCCAATCGAGCCCGGTCTCGGGGAAGAATCGCTCCTGCGAGTTCATCGCCATTTCCCACGTAATCTGCTGGCCCGTGTAGGCGGCCATGCGACCCATGATGGCGAGCATCGTCGAAGTGGCCATGCGCACGCCGTCATTGAGCGGCTGCCCCTTGCGGATCGAGGCGAACAGGGCATCATGCTCGGCCTGATACATGTCGTTCTTGGTGCCTTCGAAGCGCCACTTGTTCTCGCCCGTGATGCTCGGAATCGGTCCGCGCCCGATGAGCGCCTGGCCCTTGGTGCCCAGGATGTAGTCGGAGTTTTCGTTGTGGCAGTTCTCGATTTGCCGCTGGCCGACGAACGCGCGCACGCCATTGCCGTAGACGTAGTTGACCTCGATATGATCGAAGATGTTGCCGCCCTGCGCGACAATCTGGCGTCCGCCGACCGCAGTGCAGCTCACAGGCGGCTCGTCTTTCATCGCCCAAGCCACCTTATCCACGCTGTGGACCGCCTGCTCCACCAAGCCGTCGCCGCACAGGTGCACGAAGTTGTACCAGTTGCGAATCTGCCATTCCACGTCACTGATTCCGGCGGGACGTTCGCTCGCGGGCGGCATCGGCTTCACAGGACTGGTGAGATAGGTGGCGTAGTAGGCGACGATGTTTCCGATCGAGCCATCAGCCACCTGCTTGAACACTTCCTGAATGTAGTTCGAATAGCGCCAGCAGAAGCCAGCCACCAGCGACAGGTTCTTCTCTTTGGCCAGCTTCACGGTTTCGAGCACGTTGCGAACGCCGGGCGCGTCCACAGCAACGGGCTTCTCGCAAAAGACGTGCTTGCCCGCTTCCACGGTGGCGCGCAGATGCTCGGGGCGGAAGCCCGGAGGCGTAGCGAGCAGCACCACATCGACATCGGAGGCGAGCAGCTTCTTGTAAGCGTCGAGCCCGACGAACTGGCGGTCCGTGGCGACCTTCACCTTGGGTCCGGCGGCGCGCTTGAGCCGCTCGAGGCAGTCGTCCACGCGGTTTTGGAACACGTCCGCCACCGCGGTCAGTTCCGAGAAATCATCGGCCTTGAGCGCTTGCGCGGCAGCGCCTGTGCCGCGGCCTCCGCACCCGACCAGTCCTACTTTGATCGGTTTGGATTCCTGGGCGCCTTTGAGAATGGCGGGAAAAGCGAGTGCGGTGGCCTTGATGAGGTCACGGCGGCGGGGGTCTTGCAGCATCAGCGACTATTTTATCGGGGTTCGCCCGCGCGCGCAGGGTGAGGGTGGCCCGCGGCGTGCTTTGGGAAGGTCATGGGCGACCCGGCGACTCGACATCGCAATGCTTGGCTCGCCTTGGCAGCGGCCGTCGCGATCCACGTCGCCGACGAGGCCTTGACGGGATTCCTGGCCCTCTACAATCCTCTGGTGCTGCAAATCCGGGAGCGGCTGCGGTGGTTTCCCGCGCCCACGTTCACGTTTCCGGTGTGGCTCGGAGGCCTTGCTGCTGGAGTCTCGCTGCTGGTGATGCTCGCGCCCGCGGTCAAGCGCGGAATGTTCGGAACACGCCTGGCCAGTTATGTTCTCAGCGCGCTGATGATCCTCAACGGGCTGGGACACATCTTGGGATCGATCTACTTCGGGCGTTTGTTGCCGGGAATCAAGAGCGCGCCGCTGTTGCTCGCGTCGAGCTTGTGGCTGCTGCACCGGACTCTGCGGCGGAAGCATTTGCAGTGTAGGTAGGTTACTTGGCCTGCGACCAGCGAGATGGCGCTATGATTGAAGTCCAGTGGACCGAAAGGAACTCCAAGCGCTCTCGAGAGTGCGACTGAAAGAAGCACAAGCGTTACTGGAGCTCGGCCTGTCGGATGGTGCATTCTACCTGGCTGGCTACGCCGTGGAGTGCGCACTCGAGGCGTGCATTGCAAAGGAAACACGGCGAGGCGAGTTCCCAGACAAGAAGAGAGTCGAATCCAGTCATTCCCACAACCTGCTTCAACTGAGCCGGGTCGCCGGACTCGATGAGACTCTCGCGATGCAAGCCTCAGTGGATGCGGAGTTCCGGAACAACTGGGAGTTCGTGCAATCCTGGTCTGAGCAAAGCAGGTACAGGAGGCACCGGCCCGAGATGGCCAGGGCGCTTTTGGACGCCGTAGGAAGCAAGAGTCATGGGGTCATGTCGTGGATAAAGAAGCGATGGTAAGCATCGACGTCAGTAGGGGCAAGGAAATTCTAGACGCTCTCGATCGCTCGAACGTCAAAGTCAACGTCGCGCTGTGGATGTTCTTGTCCGAGTACGAAGATTGGAGACTCGTGGTTGCCGCACGCCAGTTCGATTCTCCCGATCCCAGAGACGCCTATCGCCGCTTCCATGAAGCGTTGACCGCAGCCCATTTCGGACCGCAGCAGGTTCCCGCAGTGTTGATTCTGCCGACCACGGACCCCTTTATCCGCGAGTTGCGCCGAACCTTTGGGAAGACGAGAAGCGTTGAGGGAATGCGTCTCGGTGGCCAGATGATCGGCGACCGGTTCGTTCAAGACGCTTACGCCTACCGTGTTTCCTAGCCTCGAACTCACTGCGAACAGTCGGGGTCTCCGAGCATCAGCGCTCCCAGGGAGCTTTCGTTTCGAGAAGCCGCCGGAGCTTGGGATTGTCCTTGGGACGCTTATCTGGCATCGTGGTGAACTTGCGGAACTCCTGTTCGGAGAAAGCGCGGTAACGGCGATCGAAGAGAACTCTCTCCGCTTCGCGTAAAACCGTGTCGAGCACGAAGTCTGACCGGCTGCGGCCGAGCGCCTCGCCGGCCCTGTCGATAAGCGCCTTCTGCTTCCTCGCGGCCCGCAGCTTGATGGTCGTCTGGCGCGGCCAAGACCAAGGTTCGCCCAGCCGTCGTGATCGCGAGCGCGACCTATCTCGCAGAGCGGCCAGACGTGCTTGTCGGGATCCTGACTACGCAACCGCCAAGACCCATGGCGTCATCTGACTGCTCACTCTAGGACTGGCGGCAAACTGGTCTCCGCTCTGAGTCCTATTTTCGAGCCTACGTTCTAACCGCGCATCGGTCGGAGGTGACGATCATCGGCCGTCTGAGCAATCGTGATTGGGCAAAGGTGAAGGAATGCGTGAGCATCGCATTCGCAGCATGACGCAGGTTCCCTTCATGGGCTTGCAACTGCGATTGCCATTCGGAGCACCCGCTCTCTTGCTGTCGTTAGCAGGGCCCGTTCACGCTGAGGCAATGGACAAGATGCCCGCACAGCAAGAGATCTGGACAGTAGCACTGTGCGCTGGTGTCTTTGCGATCATAGCGTGGCGGTATCGCAAGTGGCTTGGACTGATCACGACGTCATTGCTGGTCGTAGCCGCAAATGCGGCATACGCCGAGTTCTCGGATCCGGCGCTACAGGAAGCTCTTCAACTCGAGGTCGGAACGTGGTATCTGCCGAGCTTCTACTCGGCAGTTGCGACTGCTTTGGCACTGAATGCGGTTGGTGCCTACATGAGCCTGAAATCCTTCATCGCCGCAACAACTCGACCGGAATCGCCTCCGCCGTCCTCCCATTCCCCGTCACCGTAGCCGCCCGCGCCAGCGAATTGTAGATCGCCTCCTCGGTAGCCTCAATCACCGCCACCAGTAGAGAAGACATGTCGTCTCCCTTCAACACCGGCGCCCCGCGATGCGTGGTGAACGCGATCCCGTAGTCCCCCGAACCGTGCGACCCGGTCGATCCCGTTCGCGCCAATCCCCAAATCGTGCGCGCCGCCATGCGCATCAGTTGGCGATGATCGGCCGGAGCATCCGTCGCCACCACCATCATGATTGACCCATCGGCCGCCGCCTCTCGCCGTTGCGCCACAGCCTTGCCGCACACGCGCAACTCACCACCGAAATTCGATTGCACCAGTACGCCCACCGTGTAGCCTTGCGGCACGCGGCGCGACGAAGTCCCGATGCCGCCTTTGTATCCGAACGCGATGGTCCCCGTGCCCGCGCCCACCGAGCCTTCCTCCACCGGCCCCTCCTTCGCCCAACGAATCGCCGCGATCGCGTCATCGCGCGTGATCGGCCGCGAGCGGATATCGTTCAGCCCTCCGTCGTTCGTCTCACCCACCAGCGGATTGAGCGACCGCACGTCTTCGTTGCCCGGCAGCGCAAGCATGTAGTCGAGCACGGCATCGGCCACGCGCGGAACGCTCAGCGTGGAAGTCAGCATCACCGGCGACTCGATCTCGCCAAGCTCATTCACCTGAGTCGACCCGGCGAGCTTACCGAACGCGTTGCCCACGAACACCGCGCCACGTACCTTGTCGCGAAACAGATTGCCGCCGTGCGGAAGAATCGCCGTGACTCCAGTGCGGATCTTGTCGCCGCGCACGAGCGTGGTGTGGCCCACTCGTACCCCAGCCACATCGGTGATCGCGTTCAGCGGACCCGGCGGCAGCGATCCCGGGGCGCAGCCGAGTTCGCGAATGCGAGGCCGCTGCGCCAGAGCGGGAATCGCCGCAAGCAGAAAGATCCATCTCATCCCCGCCAAGATGACATGGCGCGCTCCGCCTCCGCAATCACCGCCTCCGGTGTCGCCGATAAAGGGTGGCGTTGCTATGCTTCATGCGAGAGCACTCCGCCACCCATATGACCCAGTCAACGAGCAGGAAGATGATGACCCGAGGCTACCGGTGACAGGTCGCCGCCGCACATCCCGGCTCGTCAGCATCGTGGGCCTGGCGCTCGCCTTCATGTTCGGTTCCGTGATGCTCGTCAACCTGATTCCGAACGAACGCCTGGCAAAGCACCTCGGCTTTTCGGCATCCCGGAGCGACTACGAAGCCTCGCAGTTCGGGTTCGGCAATCTCGATTATTGGGGCGAATGCGTTGGCATGTCCGTGGGAGCCGGAGGGCACGCCACGCGGTTGACGGTGGTCAACCGGTCGCTCCTTTCGCCGGCAGCGAGGGGATGCGGCGGTCTTCCCAAGTACCTGGAGGGTGAACTGAGCGAGAGCCAGCTCTACTGGCGCTACTGGCATGGATACCAGATCTTCGCACGGCCGCTCCTTTTCAGTACGGGACTCACGCGAGTTCATTACCTTCTACTCGCGGCGCTCGTCTGGGCAGCCGCTTTCTTCGCATACCAGGCTCTCCGAGTGGGCGTGCATTGCGCCGCGGCTTTCCTCGTCGCGTGCTTCTGCGTTCCCTTGATCGAACAGGCTTCGATCATTACGCATTCGATGGTCTGGGTGCTGTCATTTCTCGCCGGCGCGCTGATTCTCGGCGACGCGGGCAGGTCTCGCGCGCGGAGACAGGAGTGCCTCCTGCTTTCCGGGATGCTGTGCTGCTTCTTCGATTTGTTCACAGTCCCGCTCGTCTCCCTGACCGTTCCGCTGGTCGCGCTCTATTGGCGCGGCTGTCACTGCCGCGAGGAGCATCCGCTGACGGCCGGGGAAGTATGCGTCCTCTCCGGATTCTGGTTGGGCGGATTCTCGATCTGCTGGGCCGCCAAGTGGGCGGCAGTGAGCCTGTTTACTGACACGCCAGTGTTCTCGGATCTGGTCTCCGTCATCCGGCACCGCCTTGTTCACCCCATCGGCGATGATGGCCGCCCTCTGGATGTTACGGCTGTGAGGAGTGTCGTTCTGAACGCCAGCGTATGTTGGTATGGATGGGCGGCTATCGCAGGCCTGGCGGTGGTCCGCGCGCGAACTCTGATCACCCGGATTCCGCACCTCTGGCGAAATCCTGGGGATCTCGCTACGCCGGTCCTTCTTCTCGCCCTTCCGCTGTTGTGGCTGGCGATCGTGCAACAGCACTCCATCTGGCACTCTTGGTTCGTCGCGAGGATCTACTTCAGCACTTTTGCGCTGCTGGCGACAACGATTCTGGCCCCCTCGAGCCGCCGCGTGGCTCGCTCATCGGCAATCGCTTGACGAACCGGGTAGATCAAAATGGCCTCGGCAGCATCTCCGCCGACCGCTCCCGTAACCGCTTCGCCTCCGCCGAACTTCCTCCCAGCGCCTCCGCCAACCGGTTCAGCAGATCTGGCTGCAGCGGATCCTGATCGAGCGACACGCGATAGTACCGCACCGCTTGCTCGCGCCGTCCATCGGCTTCGAGCATCCGTCCAATCGCCGCATACAGAGCCGGATCCCGCGGATTCGCCTCCGCCGCCTTCCGCAACAGCGGCCAAGCTTTCTCGAAGTACTCCGTGTCGCGCCGCGTGCGGCCCATCTCCACATACGCCAATCCGAGATCGCGTGCTCCAGCCGCACGCCCGAAATATGACCCCGGCCGCGGCGCAACCGCCTTCACGCGCAACGAGTGGTCCGTAAACACGGTGTGCCCACCATCCCGCGCTTTCGACTTCGGCATGTGACACGACGTACAGTCCCCTTGCCGCGCGCTCGCCGCCGCGTGCGCCTGTGCATGACAACTCCGGCACACTGCCGCATAATCCGGAGCGGCCGCCCCATGCGGACTATGGCACGTGCCGCACCACAGCTTCCCCCCGGACTCCTTGCATCGGCTCATTGCCAGCGCATCGGAGTGCCCATTCACGCGAACGCCGCCGCGAGCGTCCTCCCGATTCAACACCTCGATGTACTCGGCGATATCTTCGCCCGCGCGAAAGTCGTCCATGCGCTTGCCCGCTCGCACGATCCGCGCCGCTCCAGAAAGATGGCACTGCTCACACACGGAATCGCGCAATCGAGGCGCGAGCTTCGCTGGATTCACCAGTTGCTCGTGCTCCGTAGCGTTGCCGTGGCAGCGCGCGCATTGAATCCCGTGGACCATCTCGCGATATCGGTTCACCGTTCCCGGCTCGAGCCGCGCACCGGTTGCATGGCAGAACAAACACTCGGCCGTGATCGGCCGCCCGAAGTCGGGTTTCGGATCGCGCTCGTATCCCGGTGCCAGATCCCACAGGTTCCGATTCGCATAGAACCCCACTGGCGCCTGGAACAAGTGCCCGTCGTGCGAGTACGCATAGCTGCGCCCCATGCGCCGCGAGCCAATAAAGAAGGTGAGATCCACCGCGCCGCCGCGCCATTCGAGCCGCATCTCCGGAGTGATGCGATACCCGCCGCGCGCGCTCGTACCCGCATGTTCCGAGGCCGCCTGCACCACGCCGCTAGTTCGCGCCATCGGCGTTGAAGCAAATCGAGCCGCCACCGCCTGGTGGCATTCAGAGCACACCAGGGCGGCAGCGGCAAGAAGCAGCATCGAAGGCTAGAAGATCATCTTCAAGCCGAACTGGATGATGCGGGGCGAGTTGCCCTGGCTCGCGATTCGGCCGAAGTTGCCAGCCGAAAAGTCAGTGGCCGGAGCGCCGAACACTACTCGGTTGAACGGATTCGAGATCTCCGTGCGGAACTGCACCTTCAACCGCTCCACGATCTGCGTATCCTTGAACACGCCGAAAGACTCGCTGATGAACGCCGGCTGGCGGATCGACAGATATACCGGCGCGTTACCGAACGCCAGCGCCGAAGGATTCACGAACGCGTTCCTGTAGAGGAACACATCCGCGTTTGGATCGGCGAACGAAGTGTTGCGGATCGGCGAGCCCGTCAGGTTCGGCCGCAGTCCGCCGTTGAAGATCACCGAGTTGATGTTGTTGGTGCTGATCGCCAACGGATAGCCGCTCGAATACGCGCCTACGCCGCTCGTGGACCAGCCACCCAGCCAGCGATGCCGGAACGGAATCGCGTAGTTGAAGCTGAAGGTCAGGATGTTCGTTTGATCGGCCGCGTAGAGCCCCTTCTCGCGCAGGAAGTAGTTCTGCCGGATCACGGCTCCGTGAGCGTCGCTGCGGCCCGCGCCGTCAGAGAGGTACTTCGAGAACGTGTAGGCCACTGTCGATGTGAAGCCCTTCGACATGCGCTTGTCGAGCTTGAACTGGAACGAGTGATAGCTCGAGTTCGCGTAGGGCGACGCTACCGTGCTCACGCCTTGATACTGCGGGAACGCGCGCAACGCCTGTGCCACCGTGGCGCGGCTGCCGTACAGTTGCGAGAAGCCGGCGAAGGGCTCCTTGAAGCCCGCCGCCTGCGCGGCCGGAGACGTGATCAGCGAACTGAGCAGCGTCGTGCCCAGGCCGTAGTAGGCCGGATTGACCTGGTTGCGATTCCAACTGTCGTAGAGGTGCGTGCTCTTGTTCGCTACGTATGCGCCCGAGACCATCAGGTTGCCGCCGAACTGCCGTTCCAGCGTGCCATTCCACTGCTGCGCGTACGGAATGTTGCCGCCGTTGTTGCGCTCCACTACCTGCGCGCCCTGCCCGTTCACCACCGTCGGCGAGATGAGCGGAGGCCGGTTGAAGTTCTGCGGGAAGCCGTTGTCCCAGTTGAACGCGGGCGTCAGTCCATTGTCGGCGCTGGCGAATGACGGCGTGATCGAGAAGCCGTTCTGCGGCCGCCCGATGTTGCCGTCAATGTACTCGAGATAGAAGATCCCGTAGCCGCCGCGGAACACCGTGTTCTTCATCAATTGATAGGCGAAGCCGATGCGCGGCGCGAAGTTCTTGTACTTCGTGTCGAAAATCTGCGTCCAGCCCTGACGGCCCGTGCCGTTGCCGCCGAACACATACGCGCCCGGAACATTGCCCGCGCCGGGGTTCGCCAGCGAAGGATCCATGAACGAGAGGCGGCCCAGCACGTCCGCCGTCGGCGTCTGGATCTCGTACCGAAGTCCATAGTTGAGCGTCAGCTTCTGGGTCAGCTTGTAGGTGTCGTCGATGAACCAGCCGTAGTAGCTATAGCGGCTGCCGGGGAGCGAATCGCGGAAGTAAGCGCTGCCGCTATCCACCGCCCCGAGCAGGAAGCTCGCGAACGGATTGCCCGAGTTGCCTACACCCGGAACCTGCGTTTCGAAGTGGCTGAAGTTGAACGTGCCGCCGCCGTTGCCGTAGTTGCGGAAGTTGTCGCGGTGGCGCTGCACTTCGAACCCGGCCTTGATCGTGTGCTTGTTCTTGATCCAGGTCAACGTGTCGAGTAGTGACAACGTGGTGAAGTAGTTGTCGCTGGCGATGTCGTCGCCCAAACGCGTGTAGCCTTGCGTGAACTGCACCGTGGGCGCCAAGTCATACTGCAGCCCCTTCAGGCCGAGCTTGCCGCCGTCGGGCTGCGTCCAGCCCTGATTGAAGCCGCGAGAGAAGTTCGGGTTGCGGAAGCGCGAGAAACCCGAACCAATGTGGTTCATCACCGTGGGGCTCACGTTCCAGTCATAGTTCACGCGGATCAGGCGAGTGGTCACAACCTGGAAGTTGTAGTTCTCGATCGCCGTGCTGCGGTTGATGGCCAGCAGGCGGGAAGGCGCCGGGCTCTTCACCGACGGGCGATCGGTGTAGTTGAACATGCCGCTGAGGCGATGGTTGCTCTTCACTGCGTGGTCGATCTTGAAGCCCGAAGTCCTCTGGTCCGCCAGCGGACTGCCGAGCGGCGCCACGCTGTTGTTCACAATCCCCGGCATCTCAGCCGCCGGATAGAACGGCAGCAGCTTCTGCGCCACCGCCGAGAACTGCGTCTTCGGAATGATGCTGCCCGGGAAGATGGTGCGGGAAGCCTGGCCCTGCGCATTGAACGTCGTCGAGCGCGGATCCGCGATCGGTCCGCTCAACTCGCTGAAGTCGCCGTTCAACATCTTTGACGTGGCGTTGGTGTTCAAGCCGGCCAACTGTCCACCGCGGATATAGTATTGGTCGAACGAGAAGAACCAGAACGTACGATCTTTTCCGTTGTAGAGTTTCGGAATCAGCACCGGACCGCCGATCGTGAATCCATACTCGTTCTGCTTGCGCGGCGCTTTCTTCGGGCTGAAGAATCCACGCGCGTCCAGCTTGTCATTGGCCACGAACTCGAACGCCGACCCATGCAATTGATTCGTGCCCGACTTCATCGTGTAGCTGGTCACGCCAGACAACGCGTGCGTGTACTCGGCCGAGTAGTTGTTGGTCACCAGCTTGAACTCGGCGATCGCATCCACCGAAGGATTGACTTCGGCGTCATTGCCGATATCGCCGCGCGACAGCGCGATGCCGTCGAAATAAATCTGGTCCATGAACGATCCGCCGCCGCCGATGTGCTTTTCCCACGTGCTGCCCGGACCCACGCCCGGAGACAGCAGGATAAAAGAAGACGGATTGCGGATGCCGCCGCCCAGCGTGAGCGGCAATTCGAGGAAGCGTTTGTTGTCGATCACCGACCCCACGTGGTCGACTCGGTTTGAATCAGCGAGGCGTTCGCCGCCACTTCCACACTCTGGGTGACTTCGCCCACCCACCACAGCGTGATGTCGGCCTTGAATTAACAGGTTCACTTCCACCCTGACGCCCTTCATTTCCGAGCGCCGGAATCCGGTGGCTTCCACGGTGACGTCATACAGACCCACCGTCATGTTGAAGAACGCAAACGAGCCGTTCTGATTGGTGACGCTTTGCAGCGTGGCGTTGGTCGCCTGATTCACGATGCGTACGTTGGCGCTGGCCACCACCGCGCCCGTCGGATCGGTCACTGACCCCTGAATGGTTCCGCGGTCCACCTGCGCGAATGCGACAATGCTGGACAGCAATAGTGTTGCGAGAACTCTGCTCTTCACAAGGTTCCTTTCGATTGGGATGCTGGAAGAATATCAGCATTGGAATATGGATCGCAACCCTGCTTTCCGGAGCAGAGGAATCGGTCATGCAGAAGGGAATCTCCGCCTTCCGCCAACGCCAATGGGACGTGGCTGAGCGCCTGTTCGCGAGCCGCCCCGCCGATCCCGCCGCGCAGAAGTGGCTCGGCATGACGTACGCCGCGCAGGAAAAGTTCGCACAGGCTCACTCTCCATTCGAAACCGCTTGCCGCATGACCCCGCGCGATCCCGACGCCTGCTACTACCTCGGCCGCACGCTCTATTCGCTCAGCCGCTTCGAACTGGCGCTCGCGGCGTACGGCAAGGCGGCCGCAACAGGTGCACGCAATGGCCGCACGCTGCTCGGCATGGCGCTAGCCTACGAAGCGCTCGAACGCGATGCCGAAGCCGAGCGCGCATACCGCGACGCGATCGCCGCCGGCGAACAGCAAGCCTCCGTCGATTTCGAACGCTTCCAGCGCAAGCGGCCACGTACTGTTTCGCCGTCGCCCGAGATCCGCTTCGAAACACGCGACCTCCCATTCACCGTCCGCAACGGCGCAACCGGCAAGAAGCATCTGCCGGAAACCATGATCGCTGGCGTCGCCGTGCTCGACTATGACAACGACGGCTGGCCCGACCTGTTCCTCGTCAATGGCGCACCGCTGCCGAACGCCCTGCTGCGCAACAATCACGACGGCACATTCACCGATCACGCTGCGGACGCGGGCGTCGCCGGCAACGGTGCCATGGGCGCGGCCTCGGCCGATTTCGACAATGCGGGACTGCCCGATCTGTTCATCGCCGCCCTCGGCGGCACTCGACTCTATCGCAATCGCGGCAATGGAAAGTTCGAAGACGTCACGGCGAAGGCCGGAGTCGGCGGCGACGGAAGCTGGTCAGTCGCGGCCGCCTGGCTCGACTTCGACAACGACGGGCTGCTTGACCTGTTCGTCTCGCGTTACGTCCGATACGATGCCGCGAAGGAGCCCTACTGCGGCACGAAGGACGTGCGCCAGTATTGCCACCCGCGCGAGTTCGCTCCCCTCGCCAACCTCTTATATAAGAACCGCGGCAACGGCCGGTTCGAAGACGTCTCCGCCTCGAGCGGCATCTCCGCACACGCCGGCAAAGGCATGGGCGTAGCCGTGGGCGACTACGATCTCGACGGCCGCCTCGACATCTTCGTCGCCAATGACACCATGCCCAATTTCCTGTTCCACAATCTGGGCAACGGCAAGTTCGAAGAGGTGGCCGCGGCGGCAGGCATCGCTTTCAACGAAAACGGAGCAGCCATCAGCTCGATGGGCGCCGAGTTCGGCGACTATGACAATGACGGCCGCGAGGACTTGTGGATCACCGCGCTCTCGAACGAGATGTTCCCACTGTTCCGCAACAAGGGCGGCATGTTCGAAGACGTGACGCTCTCGTCCGGACTCGGCAAAGCAAGTTTGCCGTGGTCAGGCTGGTCAAACGTGATGGCCGACTTCAACAACGATGGCTGGAAGGACTTGTTCTCCGCCAACGGGCACGTGATGGACAACGCCGAACTCACCTCGGGCCGTGCCTCGCGACAACCGAATCTGCTGCTGACGAACGGTCGCACGGGATTCTCGGGCCGCACACTCGCCGGCGAAACCATGCACCGCGGACTCGCCGCGGCGGACTTCGATCGCGACGGCCGCATTGACCTCGTGGTGACGCGACTCAATCAGCCCGCGCAGATCCTGTGGAATCGCACGCCGCAAGCCGGCCGCTGGATCGCACTGCGTTTGCTAGGAAGCACGTCGAATCGCGACGCTATCGGCGCGTGGGTCGAAATCGAGACTCCATCGGGTGCCAAACAATGGCGTCGCGTTCCGTCATCGGCGGGCTATGGGGCCAGCCCCGAGAGAGTGCTCCACTTCGGTCTCGCGCGGGAATCCGAGGTTACCCGCATCGAGATTCGCTGGCCATCAGGCAAGAAGCAACAGGCAGGCCCACTCTCCGCCGGCCAACTCACCACCATCTCCGAGCCCTGATTGGTGGGGCGGACCTGAGGTCCGCTCCGGGACCTTCGGTCCCGGTCCCGAAACGAGTGCCCCCGAACCGCGGGACCGCAGGTCCCACAGCGGACGACACGTCCGCCTTACGCCACTGCCGAAAAAACAATCCGCGGCTGACGGTACGGCTGGAACCGATACCCGACCCCGAAGATCGTCTCGATGTACTGCTCTCCGTACGGCTCGAGCTTCTTGCGCAGGCGCCGGATGTGCACATCGAGCGTGCGCGTCCGAATCTCGCGGCTGTAGCCCCAGATGTTCTGCAACAGCACATCGCGGGGAACGATCTCGCCGGCGTTGCCCGCCAACGTGGCCAGGAGCTCGTACTCTTTCCGAGTGAGCGTCATCGCACGGGTGTCGACGAAGGCCGCCTGAATGGAGAAATCCACTGCGACGTGGGCGTCTTTGTAAGCGCTGGTCGGTTCCGAAACTGCTGTAGGAGCCATAAAGAAAATGTCCTCAGCCCGATCCTACCGGGTTCGGCTCCAAAGGTCGTGCAGAAGTTGTAAAAGTTTTGTAAAAGCGACAAGCACCCAGGAAAGTGCATTGTTTTGTTCAGTTTACGAGCCTATCAAGCGGCGCGCATTGCCCGAAAAAATCTTGCTTTTTGCCGCTTGACTGAGATCGGCAATCTGTACCTTCAAGATCGCCGGATCCGGATAGTGGAACGGCATGCCCGTACCGAAGAGGATGCGGTCCTCCCCGAGCCTGGAGACGAGTTGCCCCAACTCGTTCTGGATCGCGGCGGTGAGCAGCGAGATATCCACCGAGAAGTTGCCAGGCGCACCGGCGCGCGTCAACGCCGATCCGGCGAATCCGGTCCCGTTGCCGAGCACAAAATGCGCGCGCGGGCAGGCACGGGCGATCGCGGCAATCTCGTCCTTCTCCACGTCCGGAACATCCACCAGCCAGCTCTGCTGCCGGCGATCCTCCACCCGCAGCGGAATCGAGACCACCATGCCGAGCCCGGCCGCGCGGTTCACCAGTTCGACGCACTCGGCGCTCGTCAGCGCGTAGCGATGCCAACGAGGGTAGAGCCGGAGCCCGCGCGCGCCGAACTGCTCGCGGCAGATGGCGAGGTCGTCACGCCAACCCGCGTAGGCCGGATTGATCACTGCGAATTGCGTGAACCGGTCCGCATGCCCGCGGATCTCGGCCGCCACTTCCTCGTTGCCCGATTGCGCGTTGCGATAGGTGATGGCCGCCGCACTCGATACCCACGCCCGCTCGATGCGGTGCTTGTCCATGAGCGCCAGCAATCCGCGGGCGGTGTTGTGGCGAAGTTGTCGAAACGCGAAGTGGCCGAGATAAGCGTTCGTATCGATCATGCTCGACCTCGCTTCGAGAGCAGGCGCTCCATATTGCCGCCGAGGATCGCTGCCCGGTCCGCCTCGGAGATTGCAGCCCCGCGCAGCCGACCCATGCTCGCCGTCATCGACATGTCGCAGCCAAACAGCAGCCGCTCGACGCCAAGTAACTTCACCGCCATCTCGACTACGCCTTCGTCGGCTACGCTGCCCGATGTGTCGAGATACACGCCGCGGGCGTTGCGCAACGACTTGATCTCCCACTCCCAATCGCCTCCGCCGCACACGTGCGCGCAGATGATCATCGCTTCGGGATAGCGCCGCGAAAGATCGGAGAAGTGGCTGCCATCGCTGATGCGCGGCTGTGGACTCCCCAGCCACATCGTGTGCCCCGCGTGATGCAGAATCGGCACGCGCAAGCGGATGCAAAGCTCCACGAGAGGAAAGACCACCGGCTCGTTCGCCCAATAGTCGTTGTAGAGCTTCACGCCGATGAAGCCGCGGTCTTCGATGAGCCGCTGCACGTCATCGAGCGCTTCGCGATATCCGGGATTGACGTGCACCCAGCCGAGGATGCGGCCAGGAAAGCGGTCGCGCGCTTCGGCGGTCCACTGGTTGCACTCGCGCCAGGACTCAGGCGTCGCCGGTCTCCGCGGCGGCAGCGTGGAGCAGCACAGGCGCCCGATGCCGAGCTTGTCGGCGGCATCGATGAGTGCGCGGTCCAGGCGTTGCCAGTCGGCGATCGAGTGATGGTGGAGATGCGCGTGGCAGTCGATGATGGGCGGCGGCGTTGGTTGCGCGGCGGCGAGGAGCGGAGAGGCGAGGAGGTGGCGGCGGGAGAGCATGTGGTCCCGCCGGAATTGTAGCGCAGCGGTCGTCGAGTTTTACGGCCGCGGTCCACCTGATCTCCATGTATCACCGAGGAAGCGCGGAAGGCTCCCCTTCAAAGGAGAACGACGTACGACCGAGAGTAGCGTTCCCGCGCTTCTACAATCATCGACCGTGGAGTTGTCCTGGCATCTGTCGACTGAAATGGGCACCGACACGACCGCTCCGTATCAGTTTCAAGAACACTGCAAATCTTGCTATTCCTACGAGAACTCTCGCAGTGCGCTCATCACGCCCGCGCCGAACGCCGGTCCGAGGTCCCAGATCGAGCACGGCCTCCGGTGCTCCTCCCTTCTGCGGTCGTCTCGGACGATGTACAAGCCGCGTCCGTTGAAATCGTATAAAACAAAGTGGTTGTGTGAACCAGCTTTTTCCTTGGTAGATACATTGAATGTCGCAGGCGTCTTTTCCCAGCTATCCTTCGACCCATAGTAGGCGTGTTGGCCAGAGACCGGGGTGATGAAGATGTCTGCGAGTTCGATCTGACTATTGCCTCGTGATCGCCTCACAACGGTGCGTTTGCGAACGACAACTTGAGCGCTAAACTTGTCCGTCAACACGATATCGATAATTACACAGGTGAACGTTTTTTCTTGGGCCATAGGAACCATGCAAAACAGAAATGCATTGTGCGAGTATGTTACCAGATTACAGGCGCTGCATCGCAGAGAAGGATTGCCAGACGTGCGGACCGAAATCCGGCTGGCGAAGCGAACTCGCCGGATTCAAGCGAGATACTACCTCGTTGAGCCCGGATGCTCTCCATATCCACACCGCCCAGAGCCTCCTTCGAATGGCGATCGCTTCTACTTCGTCTCGGCGTAGGCACGGAGGGAATGCAAGGCAAGCATGAAGCGTACGCGACCATTTCCACGCCCGAGACAAGTTCCACCGCAGGGTTCCCATGAGAGAACCTTTCAGTAGATCGGTCTAGATCGGTGATTGAGAGGGCAGGTAGCCGTACCTGAACTTCACGCGACCTCTCCGGCCGCCGTGAGCATCTTCCCGACGCGCTCACTGAACGCCGCCGGCGGCCTCCGCAACGGCAGCCGCGCCGGTCCGCAGGGATACCCGATCAACTCCATCGACGCCTTGATAAAGTTCGCCTCGCCATTGAGGCCTTGGCGGATACAGTCGGCCATCGCCTGATAGTATTCCCACTCCGTAGTCATGTAAAGCTGAGTGGCCTCTTCATAGCGCTTGCCGCGCAGATGATCGAGAATGCGCAGGTGCGTGCGCGGCATGAAGTTCACTCCCTGCGAGACGTATCCGTGTACACCGTGGATGAACCAGGAAGCGCACAGCGCCCCAGGCAGATTGCTGACGATGTTGAACCGGTCACGAAACTGGCGGATCACTCCAAGCGCGACGTTCGGGTTGGGAGAGTACCACTTCAAACCGATGACATTCTCGAGCGTGGCGAGACGCTCGACGAAGGCTTCGTTCATGTCGAAGTGCGAGGTCCACGGCGTCGGGTACGCAGTGATCCCGATCTCGACGGCGTCGCTCACAGCCCGGTAGTATCCGAAGACGTCGTCGGCCATTCCCGCGAAGTACCACGGCGGCTCCACCTGCAGTCCGTCGGCGCCGATGCGATCGGCGTGTTTGGCCAGTTCCACGGTGGTCGCGGTGCAGTCGCTCGACACGCCGACAAAGACGGGTATCCGTCCGGCGGCGGCTTCCACGGCCGCTTCGGCGGCGGCCTTGCGTTCCTCCTTGTCGAGCATCATCGCTTCGCCGCCCGCGCCGAGCGAGACGTAGATGGCATTGCCGGGTCCCATGCCGGCGTTGACCAGATAGTCCACGCAGGGTTTGATGCGCGGCAGGTCCAGCGATTCGTCCTGGTTCATGGGAAGAACGGCGGCGATGAAGACGCCTTGGTAGAGTTGCTTGCTTCGTTCGAATCTCTTCACAGGGGATACTCTATCGCAAGGCGGTGCAGCCGGGACCGGCGGTGAGGCGGCAGCCGCTGGCACTGCCGGCGTAGCGGGTACGGCGGGATCGGCCCGCTCGGATTGCACGCACGGTGGTTTTCCCGTAGGCTGAGAGCATGACGCTCACGCTCGACATGCCGAAAGAGATCGAGGCGCAGTTCGCCGCCGCCGCCGAGGCGCAGGGAGTGCCGTTGTCTGACTACGTGCGTGACTTCATTGTGGAGCACTACCAAGAGGAAACGGATGATCTCCACACTGCCCTGGATCGCCTCTCCAATCCGTTGCCCGGCATCTCTTCGGACCAGTTGCGAAAGAACCTTGGCTTGGAAGATTGAGTACGACCCTCGGGTTGAAAAAGACCTGAAGGCCATCGATTCGGCAATTCGGCGGGAACTCCTCGACTACCTCGACACCCGCCTCGCTACAGACGAAGACCCGCGCCGCTTTGGGAAGCCTCTCCGCTACGAGCTTGGCGGGCTGTGGCGATATCGAGTTCGAGACTACAGGATTGTATGTGAAGTCCGGGAGCAAAGCCGTGTGGTCTTGTTCTGACCGTCAAGCACCGCTCTACTGCGTACGAATAGTCTGCCCGGCAGCGTTTCTACGACGACCTTCCCCCGCATTTCCGGTTAGGCTGGGTAGATGAGATCCAAGGTGAAATCGCCCACCGATGAACGTGGTTCCGTTCCTCCTGCTGCTCCCACCGCGCCCAGCCGAAAAGAGGGAACTCGATCGGCGCCTAGCGAGGCTGGCCGTGGTCCTACTCGACAAGAGGTAATCGAAATGATTCAGCGAACATTCGGCCCATTGGCGCCTCGTGGCGGCGCCGTCAACCACTTTCTTCGTATTCGAAGGAGAGAGCACGCGAAGGACGAGGCTGCTGCGCGGAAGGTCGACAAAGGTTCGCGGTAGCAGCCGGCCGGCACGCGTAATCCGCCGTTGACCTCGCGATCGCGCCACGGGCCCGGCCTGGTGGAGTAGAGTTGAGCATTCATGGGTGCCAAGACTTCAATGCTCGTCATCGCGAATGGGGAAGCGCGAGCAGCACTGAGCTGTCGTCCCGTTCTGGATCGGGAAGCTACGGCGAAGCTCGCCAGCGGCCTGTTTCCGGATACGCGGCTCGAGCACATTGGAAGTGGAGATCTGTCGAGCTATCCGAGCGGTAGTGAGGTCTATCTCGGCTCTTTCCCGGGCGTTGTCATCGTATCGGCGATTGATTTCTCTGGAAGCTATCCGTCTCGGTTGCCCGGCCGATTTCTTACGTTCGCGGGCGAACAGACCGTCTACCTCCACGCGATGCACAGCGTTGTGGACTGGTTCGCCTATGCCAAGTGGACGGGAGGGATGCTGACCCGATCGCTCAGCCTCTGTCCTGATGACGGCATTCTCGAGGACATCGGACAACGCCTACCGTTCGAGGAGCCATTCTGGGCTGGCCACCATCCGGTTCCCTTGGACGCCGATGAGGAAGAATACCCTTTGCCATTCCACCCGCTCGAACTCGGCGAGGCCGCCTTGGGGGAACTCTTTGGCTACCAACTCGAAGGCTCGAACGAGGTAGAGCTATTCGAGCCAGAGTCGAGCGAACTCATGAAATTCAAGCCGTCGGCGCCTTGGTGGAAGTTCTGGTGACAAGGGTTCTCGCTGACCGAGTCCGCTAGCCGCACTTGTTTCCAAACCCGCCACGGATGACAATGTACCAAGGTCAAAATCCGTGATCCGAACCTCCATCTTCCTCGCCATCCCGCTGGCGCTCGCCGCCCAGCCCAACGTCCTCCTCGACAATGAAGAACGTCCGCGTCGTCCTCTCCGCGCCCAACAAGCCCGGACCGGTACGCCGTGATCCCGATCTCGACGGCTTCGCTCACGGCCCGGTAGTATCCGAAGACGTCGTCGGCCATTCCCGCGAAGTACCACGGCGGTTCCAACTGCAGTCCGTCGGCGCCGATGCGATCGGCGTGCTTGGCCAGCTCCACGGTGGTCGCGGTGCAGTCGCTCGACACGCCGACAAATACGGGAATCCGTCCGGCGGCGGCTTCCACGGCCGCTTCGGCGGCGGCCTTGCGTTCGTCCTTGCCGAGCATCATCGCTTCGCCGCCCGCGCTGAGGGACACGTAGATGGCGTTGCCGGGTCCCATGCCGGCGTTGACCAGATAGTCCACGCACGGTTTGATGCGGGGAAGGTCGAGCGATTCGTCCTGGTTCATGGGAAGAACGGCGGCGATGAAGACGCCCTGGTAGAGTTGCTTGCTGCGTTCGAATCTCTTCACAGGGGATACTCTATCGCAAGGCGGTGTCGCGGGACGGGCAGGAACGGAGTCCTCTGCTGGGTTTCGGCATTTTGGGCGCATGGATGGAGCCTTGGGACCGATCGTGGAGAGCGCACTACCAGCCACTGACGTGACGACTCGTCCCTCTCCGTATGAGCCGCCGTTTGGGCCAACTTCCGGAAGGCCAAACGAGCGTGGGCCCGCCGCAGCGGCTTGTTCGTCAACTCCGACGTCACCGGCCGCCGGACCGAGATAGCGGTCTATTCGGTGATCTCTTCGAGTTCCAGCAGGGTATACTTCTCCACTGGCATGCGACCGGCCTTTTCGATGACCTTGCGGTGAAAGACAGCACGCCATCTTCTACCCGCGAATTGCTGGGTGCTCATGCGCTCAAGGTAGGTCTGGCCGAACTTCTCCCCGATTTGACCGCTGGTCACCTGTTGGGAGCCATCCATCTCGAATTCGAATCTGCGCCCGATGGGAATGATCCCGAGCAACTTGCCCTTGACGGTGATCCGGTCTTCATCGACCTTGGAGGCTTCCGCCCGCAACCACGCGCGCTCGACGGCAACATGGTCGAACTTTTCGTCTCGATGGCCTTCGACGAGCCGGAAGGTCGCGTGGCCTTTATGCATGTAGCCAAAGAAATCACGGATCGACAGAAACACGCGCGGGTTGACGTCCTCGATAACGCGCGAAAATGTGGCTTCGTTCTCATCAGCAAACGCCGTGATGTAGTCAGCGACTTGATCGGCGGCCTTCTTCAGCGCCGTTTCGAACATCATCTCTGTCGCGCCTTCATCGATCTCTTCTAGGAGGAAGCCAAACGACCCATGGACGAGATTTGTAATGTGGAGAGTGGATGCATCCTTATCCCTGATCGGCCCCATCGGTTGTAGAGCTCCGCCGTCTACGGTGCTCCAGACCTTGGAAAGAAGATCCTGGAAGCTTCCCACCGCCTTCGTCCCGAACCCGGCTTGAATGCCCATTGAGCCCACGACCGGCTCTCCGCCGAAGAAGAGAGCTACTTTCGCGCGATTCTCGACTGCGCCGGACAGTTCCTCAAGCTGTCGCACAATCTCCCGCCGACGAGACTCAAGCCCGATTCGTCCCAGCAGGTCGTTCGGGCGCACCGATGCCAGAACGTTGTCCAGTGCCGAGAGCTCGGCAGCGAGTTGCTCACGGTCTAGCTTTGCGGTCACGGCGATCCTACTATCAGAGACGCATCGGCGTCATCCTGCGTCACTTGCAAGGGTACACGAAGCATGCCCTTCCATAGACCGCCCCGCCTGTGTGAAAACAGGCCGAACCAAAAGCGAGTCTGATCCACGATGGTGAGACCATCCATATCCAGATCGATGTAGCGGGCATCGCAGCGAAAGGCCGTTTTAGTCTGAGCGGGGTCGAACAGACGGATATTGGTATTGAAGAGATTCGCCCACGCGCTCCAATCGCCCTTCACGGACGCCGGACGGTAACAAACCGTCACGATGTCCACGTCCCTGGGATCGCGCTTTTCCAGCCATTCGATGTTCTCCAAGAAACTGCCCGAAAGCCACTGGTACCCATCCACTATTCCGATGTTTGCGAGTTCCTGCCGCAACCCCAGAAGTCCCCGGAATATCTCTTTCCTGGCATCCGACTGGCAAAACTTCTGAGCCACGCGAACCAGCGTGGTGGCATACGGCGACATGAGGGCCGAATTCGTCGGTACGCCCACGAACGGCGGCAGCACGCCTGAAATCGTAAGGTCTGGGATGTCAACTAGCGGCGATGAGCTCATTAGAGCACGATATCCCTATATCATTGTAGGCCTACAGCGGCCATCACCTCATCATATCCGGTCGCGCATTCACTGGCTGGGCGAGGCAATCAGTTGCGCTCGCAATGCGTAGTCCGGTCGAGCTGCGAAGTCGGCTTTCATTATGCTAAGACCGACTGAGGGCGTGGTTGTTCGAGGACTCTGCCTGGATCACGCGCATCCAGAAGTTGATCATCAGCCTTGCGATAGAACGCTGCCAATCTGGAAGGAGTCCTGAATACCGTACGGCTCCGCGCCCAATCAACGCCCCTTCGGAGTATCAGGTTCCAGTACACACATTCAGCGCGGCCCCAGCCCTGACCCCAGCCCCACGCCGAGCCGGACTCCAAGCACCTTGAATCGACGTTCTCCGCTAGCCGCACTTGTTTCCAAACCCGCCACGGATGACAATGTACCAAGGTCAAATCCGTGATCCGAACATCCATCTTCCTCGCCATCCCGCTGGCGCTCGCCGCCCAGCCCAACGTCCTCCTCGACAATGAGGACGTCCGCGTCGTCCTCTCCGCGCCCAACAAGCCGGGCCCCAAAGGCCGCCGCCACAAGCACGACATGAACCGCGTCATGATCTACCAGGACGCCGGCTGGAGCCGCCTCACCTTCGACGGCGGCCGAGTCAAAGACATCAAGTTCAAAGCCGGCGAAGTGCTCTGGGACACGGCCGGCGAATATCACACCAGCGAAAACCCGGGCACCACGCCTTACCGCCTCATCGAAGTCGAGCTCAAGAAGCCCCACGGTGTGCCCGTCACCTTCGGCGCGATCGACCCGCCCAAGGTCGCACCCGACAAATACAAGGTCCTCATCGACAACGATCAGGTGCGCGTCATCCGCTTCCACTGCGGTCCGCGAGCCAAGATGCCCATGCATGACCACAGCCTTCCCCGCGTCACCGTCTACCTCACTGACTTCCACATGAAGGTGACCAAGGCCGACGGCAGCGTAGTCGAGGCCAAGCAAAAGGCCGGCGACGTCACCTTCGCACAGCCCGCCAAGCACAGCGAAGAAAGCCAGCGCGACCAGGATTCCGAAGTCATCGCCATCGAGCTCAAAAAGAAATGAACAGACGCCAATTCCTCGGAGCCGCCGTTTCCACGGCCGCCGCATACTCGCAGGATCGCCCCTATGACCTGCTCATTCGCAACGGCGAACTCCGCGATCCCAGCCGCCAGTTGAAGCGCCGCGCCGACCTCGCCATTCGCTCGGGCAAGATCGCCGCCATCGAAGATTCAATCCCCACCGATCGCGCCGCCGATGTGATCGACGCCAAGGGCCGCATGGTCACGCCCGGACTCATCGATCTGCACACGCACTGCGCCGTCGGAGCGTCGAGCCTCGGCATCGACGCCAATCCCATCGGCGCGCGGACCGGAGTCACCACGTGGGTCGACGCCGGCACGTTCGCGTATGACCAGTTCCCGGCGTTCCGCAAGTTCGTGGTAGAGCCGGCGCGCGTGCGGATCTACGGCTACGTGTATCTGTATCCGAGCAACCGCAATCCAGACGCGGACGTGATCAAGTACGTTCGCGCGATGATGAAGCCGACCGGCGAGACCGCCGCAGCCAATCGCGACGTGCTGCTCGGCGTGAAGCTCCAGGTCGGCGCGAACATGCAAGGCAAGTACAGCCTCGACTTCCTGAAGATCGCGCGCGAACTCTGCGACCAGTATCAGCTTCCGCTCATGGCGCACATCAGCTTCGCGCCACCTTCCACTGACGAAGTGATGGAGCTGATGAAGCCCGGCGATGTGGTGACGCACTGCTACAACCGCCACACCCTCGGCATCCTCGACTCGAATGGCAAGGTGCGCGATTCGGTCCGCCAGGCACGCGCACGCGGAGTGTGGTTTGACGTCGGTCACGGACTCGGCAGCTTCAATTTCGAAGCCGCACGCAAGGCGCTCGCCGATGGCTTCGTCGCCGACACGATTTCCACCGACATCTACAACCTCAACATCAATGGTCCGGTATATGACATGCCCACCACCATGACCAAGATGATGCACCTCGGTATGAGCTTCGACGATGTGCTGCTGCGGTCCACCTACAACCCTGCCCGCATCCTCAATCGAGTGCCCATGCTCGGAACGCTGCAGGTGGGCGCGCCCGCCGACATCGCGCTGCTCCAGATCGAAGAGGGCAACTTCCGCCTCATCGATTCGCAGCGCAACGAAGCGATGGCAAAGCAGCGCGTGGTCTGCTCGGGGACCATCTGCAAGGGGCTGCGCCTATGACACGGCGCGACGTTCTCTCCGCCGCGGCGTTGGCGCCAGCGGCGAGCCCGCAGTCAGGATCGAAAATGCAGCAAGGCTCGAAGCTGAAGATTGGCATCGTGGGCGGCGGCTTCGGATCGTCGTTCCAGTGGCATCTCCATCCCGATTGCACAGTCGCCGCCGTCTGCGACATCCGGCCTGACCGGCTGCAGCGCCTCGCCGAGGTCTACCGCTGCGGCAACACGTACAAAGAGTTCCGCGCGATGCTCAAGCATCCCTCGCTCGATGCCGTGGGCATCTTCACCCCGGCTCCGCTCCACGCCTGGATGGCGACCACCGCCATGAAAGCCGGTAAGCACGTCATTAGCGCCGTGCCTGCCGCGATGTCGGAAGAGGAACTCGCCGGCATTCTCGACACCGTGAAGAAGACGGGGATGCGCTACATGATGGCCGAGACCAGCTACTATCGGCCCGAAGTCATCACGTGCCGCGAATGGGCCAAGTCCGGCAAGTTCGGGACCATCTTCTACTCCGAAGCCGAGTACCATCACGAAGGCTTGTTGCCGCTCATGTTCGACGATCGCGGCCTCCCAACCTGGCGTCACGGCTTCCCCCCGATGCACTACCCCACGCACTCCACCGGAATCGTGATTCCGGTCACCGGCGAGCGCCTCACCGAGGTGACCGCCTACGGCTGGGGCGATCGGCATGAGATCCTCGAGACGAACGAATACCGCAATCCTTTTTGGAATACAGTGGGCCTGTTCAAGACGAGCGGCGGCCACTCCTCGCGCATATCCGTCTTCTGGCACCTCGCCGCCGGCGGCACCGAGCGCGGCCTCTTCTATGGCGACCGCATGAGCTACATCATGGCCCGGCCCGAAGGGTCGCCGAACACCGTGTTCGAGATCTCCAAAGGCGGCCAGACATCGCTCGACGAGAACGGGTATCCCGAGGGCAACGTGAATCGCGTGGCGCATGAGCAGCAGCGCTACCTGGAGCGCCTCCCCGAGTCGATGCGCGTCAATTCCGGACACGGCGGCTCGCACACGTTTCTCACCAACGAGTTCGTCCGCGCCGTGCTCGAAAACCGCCACCCCGCAGTGAACATCTGGGAAGCGATCGCCTACACGCTCCCCGGCATCGTCGCCCACCAGAGCGCGCTCAAAGGCGGCGAGACGATGAAGATCCACGACTACGGCCGGGCTCCCGCGTAGGGCGAGCTTCAGCCACGCTGCCGACCCTACCACCATCACCGCCGAAAGGCCGCTCGGATTGGGTAGACTTCGCGACTACCGGTTCCGATCTTACTCGACAATCGCCGTGCTATCCGCGGCCCGCGGCACCCTGGACCAAACCTTCGCCATCGTCGCAAAAATGCGCGCTTTGTTCGCGCGCGAAAGCCGCGAAGCGGAACACAGAGCCCGTAGCTCCGCCGCCGGTTTGCTTCGGCGCTTGCTGACGTCGAGATCTCGAACCGAAGCGCGCTCCATGTCTCGATGGTAGCGCCACGCCTTCAGGCACCGAGCCTACAGCATCACTCTACCCGCCTTCGGAGCCTTTCGCCGTCGACGCCTGCGGTCCCTTCGCGCCCACCACTTCGGCGAAGTACAAGTCTCACCCACGGCCAGCCGGTCTCGATACAGCATCACGCGCCTTTGCGGTGCCCGAAGCGCAAGAGTCACGCGCCGCGATCGGTGGGACCTGCCGTCCGTTCGCGCTCGCCGCCTTCGGCGAAGCCCACGTCCGCCCCCACGGCCAGCCGGTCTCGATGCCATCACCACGCGCCCTCGGAGCTCTCCGACCCGCCTGCGACCGCACCACCGATGTCGGCGCGTGACTCTTGCCCTTCGGGTACCGCAGCCTCACCGTCGGCGCCTGCGGTCGAAGCCGAGCGGTCTCGATGCCAGCACCGCGCCGCCCACACCGAGCCGAAGCTACAGCATCACGCTATCGGCCTTCGGAGCCTAGCGACCCGCCTGCGACCGCACCACCGATGTCGGCGCGTGACTCTTGCCCTTCGGGTGCCGCAGCCTCACCGTCGGCGCCTGCGGTCGAAGCCGAGCGGTCTCGATGCCAGCACGACGCCGCCCGCCCAAACCGAGCCGAAGCTACAGCATCACGCTATCTGCCTTCGGGGCCTTGCGGCCCGTCCGCGGCCACACCACCGACGGCGGCGCGTGGCTCTTGCGCTTCGGGTGCCGCAGCCTCACCGTCGTCGCCTGCGGCCCCTTCGCGCCCATCTCTTCGGCGAATCCCACGCCGGCCCCCACGGTCAGCCGGTCAAAGTGCCCATCGATCACGCTGTCACGGTGGAAGTAGACCTCGCGCGCGTCGGGCGCTTCGATGAAGCCGTAGTCGCTCTCAGGGAACAGCTTCGCGATGCGGCCATAGACCAACGGTTCACTGCGAGCCTTCACGTCTTGGCGCTGCTTGCGCGCGTAGTCTTCGAGCTGCCTGCGCATCTCGACGAAGGCCTCATGAACGGCCCGCCGCGCATCTCGCTTCGTCTTCGGCGCCTCGAACCGCTTCGCCGACTTCGCCCGCCGCATGTCTTCCAGCGCCGTGTGCAGATTCGGCTCATGCCGCACCACCAGTTCGCCGCCCGGGAGCCCGATCGCGATCCGCACATGGTACGGATTCTTCGCCTCGGGCCTCGGGGGCCCTTCGACAATGACGCGGCAACTCGTAATCCGCGAATAGTAGCGCTCGAGTTTCGCCGCCTCACGCTTCACGTACTCGTCGAGATCCGCCGTCGAGTCCATGGCACGAAACGTCACCTGGACGGGAATGAGCATGTCGCACCTCCCATCCAGGTTCAAGCACGCCCCGTGCCAAAACGCCCTGTCGTCTAGATCAGCGCCGACGCCCGCGGCGACCAGTTCTTCCCCTTGGCTTCCGCGATACCCTTCAGATCCTTCATATAGGCGCCAGACTGCGTCAACACGTGATGCAGATCGTTGCCGATGCTGATGAACGTGAATCCCTTGTCGAGGAACTCCCCCACCCGCGCCGTCCCGAACAGGAACAGCCCGAGAATGATGTTGTTCCGCCGCGCCGCCGCGATCAGCTTGTCCGTGGCCGCGCCCAGTTCCGGCGACGTGTACATGTGCGGGAACTCGTACTTCTCGAATAGCCCCATCGACATGCAAAGGTCATTCTGCCCCAGGAACAGAATGTCCACACCCGGCACCGCCGCAATCTCATCGATGTGCTCGATACACGACGCGGTCTCCACCTGCAACGCGACAATGTTGTTCTTGTTCGCGTTGCCCACGTACCCGAGCAGCCCCGCCTTGTTGGTGGCTCGCTGGGGGAAATACACCGACCGCGTGCCCGCCGTGGGGTAACGCGCGCAACTCACCGCCTCGCGAGCCTCGGCCGCGTTGTTGATGTACGGCACCAGCACGCCATCGGAGCCGAGATCGAGCGCCTGCTGAATCCCGCCCCGATCGTGGTATCCCGCCACTCGGACCATGCTCTTGGCGCCGCCGCTGCCAACCGCCGCGAGCATCGTCGACAGATGCTCGAAGCTCATCGGACCGTGCTGCGTATCCACCAGCAGCCAGTCATAACCCGAGTGCGCCAGTTGCTCGGCCACCGTGGGGCTGTGTGAGTTGACGAAGAGACCCAGCTTCGGGTTCCCCTCGCGCAGTTGTTGTTTGAACTCGGCCCCGCTCAGGGTTGCGTTGCTCATTCCGTTTCTCCTTTTGGGCGAATAGACACGAATCCGTTATGTTACCAAGCCCCCTCGCTATACTGGAGAACTCATGTCCACCGGCGGTCCCGTGGAGGCTGCGCCCTCCAATTTCATTCGCGATCTCATCATCCAAGACAACGAAAGCGGGCGCTTCGGCGGTCGTGTCCACACGCGCTTTCCCCCCGAGCCCAACGGCTATCTCCACATCGGCCACGCCAAGTCGATCTGCCTCAATTTCGGACTCGCGCGCGAGTTCGGCGGCAAGTGCAATCTGCGATTCGACGACACCAATCCCTCGAAGGAAGAGACCGAGTACGTCGACTCGATCATCGAAGACGTGCGCTGGCTCGGCTTCGATTGGGAAGACCGCCTCTTCTACGCATCCGATTACTTCGACCAGTTGTACCTGTGGGCCGAGGACCTCATCCAAAAAGGCAAAGCCTACGTCTGCGATCTGACGCCGGACCAAGTCCGCGAATACCGCGGCACGCCCACCGAACCGGGCAAGGGGAGTCCCTACCGCGATCGGTCAGTCGAAGAGAACCTCGACTTGTTCCGCCGCATGCGCGCCGGCGAGTTCCCTGACGGCTCGCGCACGCTGCGCACCAAGATCGACATGGCGTCGCCCAACTTCAACATGCGCGACCCCGTGATGTACCGCATTCTCCGCGCGGAGCATCACCGCACCGGCAACAAGTGGTGCATCTATCCGATGTACGATTTCGCGCACGGCGAGAGCGATTCCATCGAAGGCATCACGCACTCCATTTGCACGCTCGAGTTCGAGGACCATCGCCCGCTCTATGACTGGTACGTCGAGAATCTCGGCATCCATCATCCGCAGCAGATCGAGTTCGATCGTCTGAACCTCACCGGCATCGTGCTCAGCAAGCGCAAGCTGCTCGCGCTGGTGCAGCGCGGGCTCGTCTCTGGTTGGGACGATCCGCGGATGCCTACGCTCGCCGGCATTCGCCGCCGTGGATATTCGCCGGAGGCTCTTCGCGCCTTCTGCGCGCGCATCGGTGTGTCGAAAACCAACGGCATCATCGAGTACTCGCTGCTCGAGCACTACGTTCGTGAGGATCTCAACAAGCGCGCCCTGCGCGTGATGGGCGTGCTCGATCCGGTGAAAGTGGTAATCGACAACTATCCGGATGACCTCGTGGAAGAGATGGACGCGGTCAACAACCCCGAGGACGATTCCGCCGGCACGCGCAAAGTGCCCTTCTCGAAGGTGCTCTACATCGAGCGTGACGACTTCCGCGAAGATCCTCCGAAGCAGTACTACCGGCTGTCTCCGGGTCGCGAAGTGCGGCTGCGCTATGCCTACTTCGTCACGTGTACCGGCGTAGTAAAGGATCCGGTGACCGGCGAAGTGACCGAGGTCCACTGCACCTACGATCCGGCCACGCGCGGCGGCAATGCGCCGGATGGGCGCAAGGTGAAGTCGACCATGCACTGGGTTTCGGCGAAGCACGCGGTGGAGTGCGAGGCGCGGCTCTACGATCAGTTGTTCAAGGAGGGCTCGGGTGAAGAGGATGATCTGAATCCCGAGTCGCTGGTGGCCAAGCGCGTGTTCGTGGAACCGAGCGTTCGCGGTGCGGCTGCGGGGACGAGGTATCAGTTCGAGCGCGTCGGCTACTTCTGTGTCGACAAGAATTCGACGGCGGAGAAGCCGGTGTTCAATCGAACGGTCCAGTTGAAGGATACTTGGGCGAAGATCGAGCAGAAGGCGAAGCCAGGGGCCTAGTCGATTTACCGCCTTGCGTTAAACGCTTCGCGGTAGTACACTGGAGGCATGATCCGGTCGTTCCGCGATCGTGAGACCACGAGGGTCTTCGATCGGGGAGGTCAGCCGGTCTTGACGGCAATGCCAAAGTTGCGACATCGAACCCCGCCCATTCATCCGGGCGAAACTCTCCGCGAGGACTTTCTCGCACCTCTCGGCCTGACGGCCAATCGCCTTGCGCTCGAACTGCGAGTGCCAGCAACCCGCATTAACGACATCGTACGCGGCAAACGCTCCATCACCGCGGACACGGCGCTTCGCCTATCGCGATACTTCGGAACGTCGCCCGAATTGTGGATCAACCTACAAGCAAACTACGACCTTGAGATAGCGCGCGACGCACACGGTGCCGAGATCGCGAAACGAATCCAGCCCTATCGAGCTGCGTAGCCGCCTCACCACCCCAACAGTTCCCGGATCCCCTTCCACTTCCGGTTCACCAACTCCGCGATATTGAGCAGCACCGCCGCCGCCAACAACCCCGGCCACAAACTCATCGTCGACGGTATCGCCCGACCACCCGTATCGAACACCTGCCCCGCCGCCGGCTGAAAGCGGCCACCCGTAAAACTCGCCACCTGCTTCAACAATTCCGGGTTCGACCCCGTATCCGTCAATTCCTCTTCCGGCCGATAGTACCCAACCTCCGGAAACGCACGCGACTCTTCGAGCGGACGCACCCGGAACAACCCGCGCGCATCGCCGATCTTCACAACGCCGCGATACGATCCCGGCGCCACCTTCTTCAACGCCATCGCATGCCGAAATCCACCGGGACCAATTGCGAACACATCCGGCAACTTCTCCGGCTCGGGAACATGCCGCGAGAGTTGGTAATGCGCCACCAACTCCCCCGATGCGCTATCGAAATCGAGCGAAGCGGCCACCGGCTGCGAATGCGGAAGCAGATCGCGAAACACGTTCGCCCAGAACTTGTCGTAGCCGTTCCACGTCACCCAGTCCGCCGCCCAACGCGACTTCGCATCCGAGGTGAACACAGCCGAGCGCCCCAGTCCATACTGCCACCGGACCAGCAGCGGATCCTTCTGCTCCATCTGCAAGATCGTGTCCGCTGAAGGCTTGCTGATGAAGCGCACGTAGCCCTTGAGCGCCGGCGCCGAAGCGATGCCCACACCATCGAGAATCTCAGCCTGCCGAATCACGGAGGGGATGAGAGGCTTCTCGATCGCCGTCGATCCCGTGTGCTCCATCACGTCGCGCAGCAGGATCTGTTCGAGCCCAGAAGGATCGCTCAAGAAATACGACTTCCCCTTCGCGAAGCTCGCCACCTTCTCGAGATAAGCGCGGTTGACATCTTGTCCCAAGCCCACCGTCGAAATCGTCACGCGCTGGTTGCCCGCTTCCTTCGCCAGCGAGATGCTATCGCCTTCTTCGGAAATACCGTCGGTCAGCAGCACCACGTGCTTGAAGGTCGCATTGATCGGCAGAATCTTGCGGTATGACTCGGCGAGCGCCGGCGCGATCTGCGTACCGCCATCGGGCGTGATCCCCGCCACCAGGCGTTTGATGAGCACGCGGTCTTCAGCCTTGCGAATCGGCACGGCCCATTGGAAGCTGTTGTCGAAAATCAGCACGCCCACTTGATCGATGGCGCGCAGATTCTCCACCACGCCGATCGCGGCCAGCCGCGCCAGCTCCATCTTCTTGCCTTCCATCGACGAAGACTTGTCCACGATCAGCACCACGCACGTACCCTCGGGCGATCGCGGCGGCGCAAGCTTCGCAGGCAAAGTGCGGTCGATCGCATCCTCGATCTGCTTGTTCTCGACGTAGACCATCTTCTCGCCGCCGATCACCAGCAGTCCCCCGCCCTGCTGCACAAAGCCTTCGAGATCGGCTTTGAATGCGGGCGGAAGTCCCTCGAGGTCCCAGTTGTTGAACGCCACCACTTGGAAATCTTCGAGCCTCACTCGAGGCAACTCGCGAGTGATCGTGATGTCGAACTGCGCGGCTTCGAGCGTACGCTTGAGGTGCATCTCGGAGCCTTCGGGGTCCTGCGAGAGATACAGCAGCCGCGGACGCCGCAGCGTCACCGCCCGTGCAAACCGGACCTCACCGAGATCGCCCGCGCGAATGTTGCCCGAAACCTCGAGCGCGCCCGTAGCGCCGAGATTGGCGTTGAGCCGAAGCGTGTTTGATCCGGCTTGCAAACTCACCTCGCTGGACCCGACCGGCTTGCCTTCCGCCATCAGCTCCACCGTTGCCTGCGCCGCGCGCGGCGAGCTGACCTGCAGTTCGATCACGAAACGCTCGCCACTGAACACCACGGGCGGAAGGTCCACGTGCTCGAGCCGCAAAGCGGCGGGTGCGCGACCGGCCAACGGATACGTATCGATCGGAACGCCGATCTGCTGCGCCTGCCACGCGGCGCGAGTCACGCTACCACGGTTCTCTTTGCCATCGGAGATCAGCACCACGCGCGGCACCAGCCCCGCAGGAATCGCGCCAACGGCATCGCGCACAGCGGACTCGATATCCGTTGCACGACCCGCTTCACCGCCAGTCGCCTGCACCTTCAACGATCCCGTCACTTCCGGCGCCTGGAGCTCGCGCAGATCGCGCGCGAAGGGAAGCACGCGGACCCAGTGCCGGCCTTTCGCGCCCTCGATGCTCGCGGCGAACTTCGATGCCTTGTCGAGATCGTCGCGCGAAACGCTGGCCGAAGAATCGACGAGCACGGCCACGCCGATCTTCGTCTCCCACACGGCCATGTGCGGCTCGGCCAGCGCAACCAGAATCGCCACGAGCGTCAGCGCCTTCAACGCCAGCCCCACCTTGCGCCCCGTCCCCTTCCAACGCAACGCCATCCACACCAGCGGCATGGGCGTAAAGAAGAGCACCCACCAGCGGTCGAAACTCATGACGCCCTCCGCAGCGGCTCGGGCTCAGCCTGTTTCTGCGCGCGCACTTGAATCGGCGGGGGCGGATTGGTCGGGGCGAACAGGAGCCATTCGGCCAACAGTCCGAGCCCGCCCAACAGCGCGAGCCATTGCCAGATATCGCGCGAGTGAATGGGAGTGCTCATCGGCTTCGGCACGCCCCGGCGGATCGACGCGGGCGCGTTCCACAAAGCGTCAGGCACCGAGGGAAGCGTCAGCGAATAGATGCGCTCGCGGCCGCCGGCGTCCACGCGGACCGTGCCTGGCTTGCCCGAAAAGAATCGCAGCGAGTTGCCGCTCACCGAAAACGGGAGCGCCGCCGTGCCGCTCTGCACCTTTACCTGTTGGGGATCGGGCTGGCCCTCGAGCGGCACCGTTACCGTGCCCACGCTCGATGCGTACAATTCCCAGTTGCGGAAGCTCTCCGGCGCGAGCCAGCGCAGGGCGTTCGCGAACAGCAATGGCGTGGCGAGTTCGAAACGCATGCCGGCTTTTATCGGATGGAATCCGAACGTGATCCGCCTTGGCGCAGCGGCCGATGCCAGCACCAGAGGACCAGCTTCGGACTCGGCCACCACCGCTTCGCCGCTCGTTGCCGTCAACACCTGCGCCGAAGTGAGCTTCCACTCGCGCACACGTAGCCCGTCCGCCACCGGATGCTCGCCATTCCATTTCGTCAACATTACGTTTGAAACAGGAGCGCGCTGCGATGGAGGTTCGATGTAGAGCGCGGGCAGCTTGGGTGGCGCGGGCGGAGCAAAGCGATCGTAGATCACCACGCCCTCCTGTGGCGGCGCGGCGCACTGCGCGGTGGGCCGGAACGCCGCCTGAATATTCGGGTGCGCCAGTAGCGGACGCAACAGTTCGGGCTCGTTCGAGCAGACGGTGACGGGAATCGTGGGCAGCGAGGGAAGCTCGAGTTCGGCGCGGTCGTCTTGCGGAAACGAGTCGCGGCCCGCGCGGATGCGCGCTTCGAGCATACCCGCCGCGCGAGTGCGGAACTCGAACGCCGCTTCCTGCTCGCTGTTCGCGGGCATGTTCAGATGGCGCGTGCCCACGGGCGCGCCGCCGAATTGAACACCCAAGTCCACCGGCTGCGCTCGGGCGCTGTAGTTGCGCACCGATACGTAGACGTTCCAGAGTCCCGCTTCCGAAGGCGATTGCCGCATGCCCACCTTGCGCAGGCCGACATTGTCCACGGCCATGGCCACGGGAAGCAAGCGCAGGTTCGCGGGAGGCGTGACGCCCGATGCTTCGTCGATGCGCCCGGCGCCGGCGAACACGATCTCCCCGGCCGTGCCCGCGTTCTTCTGTTGCAGGCGGCGAGCCAGGTCCAGCGCTTGCGCCAGGTCGAGCGCCGAGTGGCCGACTTGCGCCGTGCGGATGCTGTCTTCCACCTTCTTGCGATTCGTCTCGAAGCCCGTTACCGGCGTGGCCAGCGAATCCGCGTACAGCACCAGAATGCGATCGGTTGCCGGCATCGCGCGCACCCATCCGAGCGCTTGCGACTGCGCCTCGCGTAACAGCGTTCCGTTGCCCGAGCGCGCGGCCATCCAAGCCGACGTGTCGAGGATCAGCACGTGATCGGCGGCGGCATTCTCCCGGCTTCCCAGCCGAAGCTGCGACAGCGCAGCGATCAAACACGCGATGGATGCGAGTTGCAACAGCAACGACGGCCACTGGCGAATGCGGCGCCGGCTGGAAGATTCCACGGGCCGTTTGGCTTCGGTCCAGAAACGGAGCGTGGCCACTACCACTCCGCGGCGGGAGCGGTCGAGCAAGTAGAGCGCGGTCACCACCGCTGACGCCGCGGCGAACAGCGCCAGGAACTCGCCCAAGCTCAAGTTGAAAAAAAACACTTAGGCGCTCCTCATCAAGCCACCCCTCGGGTGCGCGCAATCGGGCCGAAGATCGCTTCCTCCACGGGCATCGAAACCGGAATCCCTACATAGCGGCCGCCATTGCGCAACGCGGCGCGCTCCACCGTTCCCGCCCATTCGTCGAACGCTTCCGTGTAACGCTGTCGCGCCTCATCGTCCACGTCCATCTCGAGATGCGCGCCCGTCTCGGCGTCGGTGAGATTGAGTTCTCCGGTCCACGGAGGCGTGCGATCCTGGTCCGCCCACACGTGAATGAGGAACACCTCGTGGCCGAATTCGGCCAGATACTGCATCGGCTTCTCGGTGTCGGTATCGGACAGGAAGTCCGAGATCACCACCAGCAAACCCTTGTTCAAATACTTGTTGACGAACTGGCGTGCCACCGGCAGAAAGTCCGTTTGGCCAGACATCTCGAGGTTGCTCAGGAACTCCGCGGCGGGGTTGAAGCGGTGCCGGCCGCCGGAGCAGATCTGCGCGTCGCCGAGCTTGCTCGAGAACGGGTGGATCACGATGGTATCCAGACGCACCAGCGCGACATAGGTGAGCGCGGCCGCCAAAGTACGCGCATAGTCGAATTTGTTTGGATCGCCGGTGCCCGGGTCGCCTGTTCCCATAGACAGGCTGGTGTCGATCAGCATCCGCACCGGTACCCGAGGCTCGATCTGGAACATCTTCAGGAACATCTTTTCCAGGCGCATATAGGCGCGCCAGTTGACGGCGCGCAAATCGTCGCCGTGGTGGAAATTGCGATGGTCCAGGAACTCTTGGCCGGGTCCGGAGAAGCGCGACATGTTGTGACCGCCCACCAAGCCGGGGAATGACTTCTGCCAGCGAATGGTGAGCCGCTCGAGCTTCTCGAGAAGCTTGCGGTCAATGACGGTCGTTGCCACGCAACCAGTATATCCGCCGGGCTTCGGCGGGCTACACTGAGGCCATGAAACAGCCCTTTTCGATTTTGTTTGCTCTCGCCGCGGCATGCCTAGCCGCCGATTCTGGCGACTGGAACAGTCTTTCGCAACTGAAGCCCCAGGACGAAATCACGGTGGTGCCGTATCGCGCCGGCAGCTTGCGTGGCCGGTTCGAGAGCGTTTCGAGCGAAGGCATTACGCTGACCGTCGACGGAGCTTCCAAAACAATTCCCAAGGATTCCGTGGTGCGCGTCTCGCGGCGGGGAAAGCGGCACCGGGCGGCGAACATCGCGGTGCTCGCCGGAGTGGGCGGACTCATTGGCGCAGGCGCCATGAAGTTCGGGATCGCGTGCGCCGAGACCGATGACGGATGTCGCAACACGCAACTCGCAGCGATCGGTGGCGCCGCCGCAGGAGCGGCCATCGGCGCCGCGCTGCCGGCCGGATGGAATACGATATATCGCAGCCAGAAGTGATGTGGGGCAGGCTTCAGCCTGCGCGGGACTTCAGTCCCGCAGCCGGCTGGCGCACCACGTCCGATAGGTCCTGCGGAGCATCCGTCGGCACACCGCCGCCGGTTGGAATACGCTATATCGCAGCAACCAAAAGCGACTCTCGACAGAAGCGAGGCCCTATGAACAGGCGCGTGTTCCTCCAAACCACCGCAGCCGCGGCGCTGAGCGCCCAGCCCAGCGGCGCCATCTATCTCGCCGATCTCGATCACTGCACGCCGGCCACCGCCCTTTCCCGCAAGCCGCGGCGCGGACACTGGCGTCTGCTCGACTTCGAAGCCGAAGGCGTGAAGGGCGCCATGCTCGTGGCCGGCCAAAACACCGGCGCGCCCGAGATCCGCTATCGCCTGCCGCAACGCGGCCGTTACGAGATCTGGTTCGGTTTGCGCTCCTATGGCGGTGAAGACCAGACGCATGTTCTCGCCAAGCTCTCACGCGATTCCGCGTTCTCGCTCGTGGTCCACCACGGCGAAGATCGCGCGCGCCTCGACGAATATTACTGGAAGACCGCGGATGTGTCAGGGCAGGATCTCATCCTGCGGCAGTTCCGCCGGCAACTCGTGCCCGGCGATCCTAACTCCGTAGCAAACCCGTGCGCCGGAGTGTGGCTCGGCTACATCAAACTGGTTCCGGCGAGCGGCGATGTCACAGCGAAAGAACATAAACGCCTATACGCGCATCACGACGCTTGGAGCTACACCTATCAATACCGTCCCACCTCGGCTGACGACATCCGGCGAGAGCTCGAGCCCTTCCGCGAAACCGACTTCGCCCGCATCTATTGGGAAGGCGGCATGGGCGACCGCATGTACTTGCCGACCAAGAAAGGCGTCCCCGCAACCGATCACTGGATCGAAGATCCGTACCGTGTGGGCGACCGCCTCGCCGCCGAGTCCTGGCAGGCGCTGAAACAAAAGGGCATCGATCCGTTTCGAACCGCGCTCGACCACGCACACTCGATGGGCATGGAGTTCCACGCCACCTACCGCCCAGCCGGCTTTCACTTCCCCGTGCCCGAAGACGAGTGGAACACCGGCGGCGTCTACGACAAACATCCCGAATGGCGCGGACGCGACAAGCAAGGCCGCCCCACGCCCAGGCTTTCCTACGCCTATCCGGAGGTGCGCAAGACCGCGCTCGGGTTCGTGCAGGAGATGCTCACCTATCCCGTGGATGGCGTGTGCATCGCTTACAACCGGCGCCCGCCGCTGGTGGAGTACGAAGCGCCCATCGTCGACTCGTTTCGCGCGCAGACCGGGCTCGACGCACGCCAACTCGACGATCGCGATCCACGCTGGTTGAAGGCGCGCGCCGGCGTGCTCACCGCGTTCATGCGCGAACTGCGCGCCGTTGTGGGCCGCAAGCCCGTGACCGCGATCGTGATGAGCAGCGAACGCGAAAACCTGTTCCATGCGATTGACCTCGAGGCATGGATCGCCGAAGGCTTGGTGGATACCATCGTTCCCTACACGTCGGTGGAACGTCTCACTTCCACCGCAGACTCGTGGGACAACGCGCACGATCTCGACTTCTTCGTGCGCATCACCCGTGGAACCAAGTGCGAACTCGCCCCGAACATGATGCCCCGCGTCATGCCGCCCGAGACGTATCTGCGCCGGGCCCGCGCGATCTATGATCTCGGCGTGGAGCGCCTGTTCTTCTGGGACACGAATGCCCGTTACGATTTCGGCCCGTCGTGGCGCACGTTGCGCAGGCTCGGGCACAAAGACGAAGTCAAGGAACGGCAAGTAGAACGGCCGGGCAAGAAGCTCTTCAAGCTCGGAGATTGGGATTTGACCTATGCGACTCCTGGTTAGTGCGATATGTGTGGCAGCCTCGCTTTCCGCCGCCGAAGTGTGGACAGACGAGACGTTCGAAGACTTCTCGCGCGGGCGAGTGGATGCCGCCGGGCAGAATCTGTTCGTCTCGCGCGACGGCAGAGTCCGCACCATCCAGCGATACGATCTGAATCGAGATGGCTACTTCGATCTCGTCTTCAACAGCACGCATGACTACTCGTACTTTCAACCGGCGGTGGTGGCTTCCTCGCGCGGGCGCGTGGAATTGCCCGTGGAAGGCTCGCAGCGAGTCTGGATCGGCGACTTGAATCGCGACGGCTGGGCCGACGCGGTCTTTTGTCCGAGCGATAGCGGACTCCAGAATCCGCGGCGCTATCTGAAGATCGCGTGGGGTGCGGCCGATGGCTTCAGCCCATCGCGCATCAGCGGAATTCTTCCCGTCTATGGCGCGATCGCCGCCGTTGCCGCCGACGTCAACCACGACAACTGGCCCGATATCGTCACGCTGAATCAGAAGGCGTGGTCGCCTGGACAGCCAGCCGGCAACATCGTGCGCGTGTATTTGGGTGGAGACCGCGGATTCCAATCGGCGCGCTTCAAAGACTACGGCATCGCCGATGCGACGGACATTTTCGTGAAAGGCCAGGAAGCTCTGGTGATGACCAAGACCGGCGCACGTAGGCTCGATGGCATGAAGTCCGATGCCTCGAACGCCGTCACCGCCGACCTCGATGGCGACGGCAAGCCGGACTCGATCGTCACCGGCTCGCACGGCGTTCGGGTGCTGTGGGGCATGCGCGAACCGGCCACCACAATTCCGGTGAAGTACGCAACGGCCGCCGCGGCGGTGGACTTCAATGAAGACGGCAAGCTCGACTTGGCGATCTCGGTCCACCAAACCGACGCCAAGCTCGAAGCGCAGTCAGTGATCTATCTTGGCAAGGGCTCGCGGCAGTTCGAGCGCGGACCGGAGTTCACCACGTGGGGCGCATCGCACGTGGCGGCGGTCGCGCGCGAGAAAGACACGCCGCCCCGCGTTATCTTCGCCAACGCGCTGAACGGAACAGTGGCCGAGAAGGTCCCGATCTACGTGTACTGGGGCGCCAAGGGCGGATTCGCGAACGCCAAGCGATGGGAGATTCCGCTGCAGAGCGGATACGAGTCGAGCGCGGCCGATCTGAACGGCGATGGCTGGCCGGACTTGATCGCACTCAACTCGGGTCACGTCGGCGAGGCCGCGGACAAGGAGCCCACGCTCGGAGCCAACATCTTCTGGGGCTCGCCGAACGGCTTCGATCTCGGTCGGCGCACCGTGCTGGCCGAGGCGAACATCGGATCGAGCGCCGTGGCCGATCTCGATCGCGATGGATACCTCGACGTCGTGCTCGGCGCCTTCGACAGCACGCAAACTCGCGATCGCCTGGTGATCTACTACGGTGGCAAAGACGGATTCTCGAAGGCGCGCCGTCAAGCGCTCTCGAACGTGGGTCGCGCCGTGAGCTTGTCTCTGGCGGACTTCACGGGCGATGGATGGCTCGACATCGCCGCCGTCGACTCGACGCGTGACATGGCAATGCTGTTCGAAGGTTCGGCGAAAGGATTCGACCCCAAGCGCGTCAAGACCATCCACGTGCCCTTCGCCATCTCGCTCGAAACCGCGGATCTCAACGGCGACGGCTGGCTCGACTGGATCGTCGGCTCGTATCAGGACCGCGAAAGCGGCGGGCATGATGGCGGGCTCTACCTGTTCTGGGGATCGCCCTCCGGATTCCGCCAATCGAACTCGCAGTGGTTGCCGGGCTTCGCGCCGGTGGGCCCGGTAGTGGCGGACTTCGATGGTGACGGCTCGCTCGACATCTTCTCACCGCACTATCTCGGCAACGGAACGCGCGAGTCAGTGCCCAGCTATCTGTACTGGGGATCGAAAGACGGATTCCATCCGCGGCGCCGGACGGCCTTGATCACCGACTCGGCCCACGATGGCATGGCAGCGGACTTCGACGGCGACGGCAAGATCGACCTGGCCGTGTCATGCCACACCACTGATGGCGACCATCGCGCGGCATCAAAGATCTTCTACAACGACGGCCGGAGATTCGCCAATCCCCGCGTAGAGACCCTGCCGACCATCGGTCCGCATTGGATGTGGGATCAGGACATGGGGCACATCGCAACGCGTCAGTGGAAGCAGACCTATGAATCGCGCGTATTCGAGCTGAAGCATCAGTCCTCGCGATTCACTTGGGAAGTTGCGGGCGAGACGCCCGAAGGTGCGCAACTCGGTTTCGCAACGCGATGGGCCACTTCCAAAGCGGAACTCGAGCGCGCGCAGTGGATGACGGCGCCGGCATCCGCGGTGGAGATGAACTCAGCCGCACGCTTCGTGCAATATCGGATCACGCTCGAATCACCCAATGGAGACCGGTATCCGGAAGTGGATCGAGTGACGCTACGCTTCGAGTAGGTTGCGCCGCCACCTTATCATTACAATTCGCCTCACAAGCCCGGCCGATCCGGCACAGTCAGACGGTCCTGCCTGAAGACCCGCCGGACCATGCAGCGCGCCGCACTCTCGCGGGCTCCGCCACGGCCGCGAGCAACCTACACGGCGTGCTGGGCCGCCACCTTCTCGTTCAACTCGATTCCCAATCCCGGGCGATCCGGCACAGTCAGATGGCCCTGCTCGAAGACCTCAGCGGGCGTCACAAGATCGCGCCGCCAAGGCACTTCGCCGTAGCCGAGCTCGAGGATCAGAAAATTCGGCATCCCCGCGCACACGTGCGCCGCGGCCATGTTGCCCACCGGACTCGCCGGACCATGCGGCGCGCACTGCACGCCCGCCGCTTCCACAACGGCGGCGATCTTGCGTAGCTCCACCATGCCACCGCAGTACTTGATATCGGGCATGGCCACGTCCACGGCGCCTTGCCGCACATAGTCGTAGAACTGTCGCGCCCGGAACAATCCTTCGCCGCCAGCCGTGGGCATCTTCGCCTGGCGATTGATCTCGGCGAGACCGGCAATGTCTGGCGTCACTTCCTCGAGCCAGAACAGCTTGATCGCTTCCATGCGCCGCATCAGCTCGAGTCCGCGAGTGAGGTCGAAGTTGCTGTGGCCGTCCACCAACACCTGCCGCTCGGGCCCGATAGCGCGGCGCACAGCGGCGATACACTCGATGCCTTGTTCCGTGAACGCCGCGATCTTCGAGGCATCGCCTTGCGGCATACCATCGAATGACGCGAGTTTGATCGCATCGAAGCCGTCTTTGACTGCGCGCGAAGCGGCCTCGGCAAACCCTGTCGCCGAGCGGTCTACCACGCAGCGGTTGATGTTGGCATAGTGCCGAATCCGCGAGCGTAGCTTCCCGCCGAACAACGCCCAGCACGGCACTCCGAGGATCTTGCCTTGGATATCGTGCAGCGCCATCTCGATGGCACTGGCCGCGCACGGTCCGGTGTAGTCGTGCGAGCGCCAAGCTTCCGAGTGATGCTTTGCCGCTTCAGGGAAGACCGCCGCGCGAAACGCTTCCACCTCGAACGGACTCGTGCCGCGCACGGCATCGAAGAAGTGGCGCACCAGTTCGATGGTCTTCGAATCGGGGAATCCGTGCGATGCCTCGCCCAGTCCCGTAACGCCTTTGTCGGTTCGAAGCCGCACCAGTACCCAGTTGCCCCGGTGGTTGACCTTCACCTGGATGACTTCGAGATCTACGATCTTCTGCTGAGGCAGCGATAAGAGTCCTGAGAGAAACTTGCGGCGAAGCATGGACTCCGTTATCGTATCGCGGCCATAGGCGATTCAGTCAGTCCGATGACGTTACAGTGCCATTGACCTTACGTGAACATTACCTCCGAACTCTTCTCGCGTCTCCGGTGCTGGGCCGATATGGCCATCAGAGTCGAGCCCCATGACAGAAGCCGTTGCAATGCCGCCCCCAGAATCCGAGCGCATGGCCGCGCTGCTCGAGTGCAAGATTCTCGACACGCCTCCAGAGCAGCCATACGATGACTTGGCCGCCCTGGCCGCTGACATCTGCGACTCGGAAATCGCGCTGATCAGTCTGGTGGACAATGACCGGCAGTGGTTCAAAGCCAAAGTGGGGCTGAAGCAAAGCCAGACGTCCCGTGAGGTAGCCTTCTGCGCGCATACGATCTCGAACCCCAGCGAACTGTTGATCGTCAACGATGCCCGAAAGGATCCGCGGTTCGCGAACAATCCGCTGGTGATCGATGAGCCGTTCATACGCTTCTATGCCGGAGCACCTTTGATCGTCTCTGGCGGGCACGCCTTGGGAGCCGTCTGCGTCGTGGACCGCCGCACGAGGCGGCTCCTGCGCAAACAGGAGGAAATGCTGCGCCGCCTTGCGCGCGTCGCAAGCGCCCTGATCGATGCCCGGCGCGACCGGTAACGTCCTTTGCGGCAAGCACTTCGGCCGCACGTCGTGAACCCCTTATCGGGCCGATAAATTCTTTTTGCCCACCGGTCTATTTACCGTTCCGCCTCATCGCCGGTATACTCGGTTTGTGGACGTTCGATCGTAACGGGCGTCACGCCAGCGGATCCAGTCGGTCCCGTCTTCCTGCTCATCGTCCGAGCAAACCAAGTCCAAGAAGCATCACGAGTTCGCTCAGAGAGCAGGGGTGTAGGTGTCTACGTTCGCCACATTTCGGGGGGCGCCGGGGAGGTCGCGCTTCCTTTGTTGGAGCGCACCGATCTGGTTCGGATCGGCGAAACCCGCTCCTTGATTCCATCGCGGTTGCCGAATCGCGGTGAACAGTACGGCTTCCACTTCGACATGACGAAGTGCATCGGCTGCAAGTGCTGCGTGGTGGCCTGCAACGAGCAGAACGGAAACCCCGCCGCCATCAATTGGCGGCGCGTCGGAGAGCTTGAAGGCGGCAGTTTCCCTCACACGCAACGCTTCCATCTTTCGATGGGCTGCAACCACTGCGTCGAGCCCTCATGCATGATCGGATGCCCGGTGGATGCGTACTCGAAAGACCCGTTCACCGGCATCGTCGACCATGACCCCGACATGTGCATCGGCTGCCAATACTGCACCTGGAACTGCTCCTATGGCGTGCCGCAGTTCAATGAAGCGCGTGGCGTGGTGGGCAAGTGCGACATGTGCCATCATCGCCTGCTTGACGGCGCTTCGCCCGCCTGCGCGAATGCCTGCCCGCAAGGCGCCATCGAGATCGAGATCGTCAACATCGCCGCATGGAAGCGCGACCATTCACGAGCCGACATGACCGGTCTTCCCTCGTCAGCGGACTCGCTCTCCACCACGCGGATCACGCGGCCCCACGTGAGGCTGGAAGACCTGCGCCGCGTGGATACTCACCGGAAGCCCCGGCTCGAACATGCACATCCATCGCTCGTGTTCGTGCTGGTGATGACGCAGCTCGCGCTCGGAGTCTACGGCTCGCTCGTGGTGGCGCAGTCTTCGAGCTGGATCGCAGCAGGGCTCGCGTTCGGGCTCATCGCGATCGCCCTCGCGGTGGCGCCCGCGCATCTCGGCCGGCCGATCCACGCCTATCGCGCCATCAGGGGTTGGAAGCACTCGTGGCTCAGCCGCGAGATTCTGGGGCTCTCGGCTTTCGCTGGCGCCGCGAACCTGTTCACGGCGCTGCTGTGGTTGGGCTCGCCCTACGCGCCTCTAGCGGGTTTCGCCACCGTGACCGCGGGAATCGCGGGAGTCTACTCGTCGGCACGCATATATACGGTTAGGGCGCGCCCGGCTTGGTTCTCCGGGCACACGCTCGCTGAGTTCTTCCTGACCAGCGCCGTGCTGGGACCACTGGTAGTGATGGCCGTGGGGACCTCGGAGCCTCGCTGGTTGTCACTACTCGCCGCAGGTGGCGCAGCGGGGCAGTTCGCCAATACGCTGGCCAAGCGAAATAGCCTGTCGAAAAGTGTCGAATTCGAGCTCGCCTCGGCGGCCCGGCTGATGACGCCCTTCATGCCGTACCGCCTTGCCGGACTCGCCATAGTCGGCGTGCTTGGGTTCGTTCTTCCGGCCGCCGCCCTGGCCATCGCCCTGCCCGGCGAGCTGTTCGGGCGCTGGATGTTCTTCTCGTGTGTCGTCCCCAAGAGCGTCGCTTCCACGTTCCTGCGTAAGGAGATAGCCGCATGAGCTGGAAACGCTCGCTCGGAATCGACAATCTTCGACACCAGTACGCCTACCGGCGCGACCCCGTCATGGGCTACACGTCGGCGGGCAAGATCGCGGACCGCTGGGTCTCCTCGACTTGCGGCTACTGCTCGGTGGGATGCGGCATCCAGATCGGGGTCAAGGATGGGGTCGCGGTCTCGGTCCGCGGAACACCCGGGCATCCGGTCAACGATGGCAAGCTCTGCCCCAAGGGGCTCTCCGAGCATCACACGCTGACGGCCTCCAACCGGGCGAAGTATCCGCTGCTGCGCGAGAACGGCAAGCTCGATCGCGTGAGCTGGGACACAGCGCTCCACACGATGGTCTCGCGCATCCGCTCCGTGCAGGAGCGGCATGGCGCGGGTTCGTTCGCGGTGATCAGCACCGGGCAGTTGGTGACCGAGGAGTTCTACGCGCTCGGCAAGCTGGTGCAACTCGGCTTCGGCACCAACAACTATGACGGCAACACTACGCTGTGCATGGCGAGCGCGGTCTCGGGTTACAAGCGCTCGTTCGGCTCCGACGGGCCTCCGGGATCGTATGAGGATCTCGAGATCGCCGATGTGATCGTCCTGATCGGCGCGAATGTCGCCGACAACCATCCGATCCTGTGCCAGAAGCTCGAGGCCAACAAACACAAGAAGCTGATCGTGGTGGATCCGCGCGTGACCAAGACAGCGATGATGGCCGACATCCATCTGCCGATTCTTCCGCGCAGCGACATCGCGTTGCTCAACGGGATCGCTCATGTGCTGATCGCGGAAGGGCTGATCGACCGCGAGTATGTGGCACGGCACACCACCGGTTTCGAGGAGTTGAAGCGCTTCGTAGCGAACTTCGATCCGGCCACGGTTGCACGCACCACGGGACTGAGCGCCGAGCGGATCGTCGAAGTCGCGCGGCTGTATGGCGAGGCGGGGTCGGCCACCATCGCTTGGACCATGGGCGTGAATCACTCGACGCAAGGCGCCGAGACCGTAAATGCGATCAATAATCTCGCCTTGTTGACGGGCAAGGTGGGCAAGCCGGGGTCGTCGCCGTTCTCGATCACCGGCCAGTGCAACGCGATGGGATCGCGCGAAGCGGCATTCACGTCGAGCATGCCGGGCTACCGGAAGTTCGAGAGCGCCGAAGATCGCGTGGAACTCGCCCGGCTTTGGAACGTGGACGAGAGCCGCATCCCCAGCGAACGCGGGCTCGCCTATCCCGATATCGTCGACGCCGTGATCGATGGCCGCGTGAAAGCGCTGTGGATCATCGCCACCAATCCGATCGTTTCGTTCCCTGACGTCGACACGTTGATCCGCGGCATCCGGGGACTCGAGTTCTTCGCGGTGCAAGACGGCTTCCATCCGATCCCCACATCGGAATTGGCCGATCTTGTTTTGCCCGCCGCCATCTGGGGCGAAAAGGAAGGCACCTACACGAACTCGGAACGCCGCGTAGGCAAGGCCAACAAAGCGGTGGAACCTCCCGGCGAAGCGCGCTCGGACTTCGACATCTTTCTCTCGCTGGCAGAGAAGCTCGGCGTGCGCGAGGAGCTGTATCCGGGCTGGCGCGGCCCAGCGGATGCATTTGGGGAATGGGCTCGCGTCTCGAAAGGCCAGCTCTGCGACTTCTCGGGCATGACGTATGAGGCCCTGGAGCAGAACGGGGGCATGCAGTGGGGAGGATCGCGGCTATACAGCGACGGCGAATTCGAAACGCCGGATGGCCGCGCCTGCTTCTTCAACATCGAGTGCGAACCCTTCCCGGATCAGCCAGACTCCGCTTTCCCGCTCGTTCTGAACACGGGCCGGACGGTGGAGCACTGGCACACCCGAACCAAGACAGCGAATGTAGACATTCTCGAGCGTCTCGCTCCGAACGCGTGGCTCGAGATGAATCCCGTGGATGCTACTCGGCTGGCCCTCGCGCCGCATGACATGGTCGATATCGTCTCACGCCGCGGACGCGTGAGCGGAGTCGAGTTGCGAGTCACAGGCATCGTGGCGCCCGGACAGATTTTCATGCCGTTTCACTTCGCCGAAACGAACGTGAACCACGTAACGCAAGCAGCGTTCGACCCCATTTCGCGCGAGCCGAACTACAAGCAGTCGGCCGTGCGCGTAGAGTTATCGCCTAGCCGCGAGCAGCGGACCGTGACGTCCAGCAAAAGCCAAGGAGCAATCAGATGAAAGGAATCCTTCGCCCATGGACAGAACGATCGGAACGATCCGCCTCGTCAGGGTCGCCGTGCTCTTCGCCGGCGCACTCCTAGCGCAAACCAAACCACCGGCAGCCGCTGCGCTGCCGTCGAAATCACCGGCCGAAATGCTGAACGCGGAGCTACCGAAGTGGCTCGGCTTCAGCGGCGAGATTCGCACGCGGCTCGAAGGCTTCGAAAACGGGGCCTTCCGGGGCAACAATGACGATCTCTACCTGCTCACTCGCGTCCGCGTGAACATGCGGATCACGCCTACGCCGTGGTTGAAGTTATTCGCGCAAGGGCAAGACGCCCGTGTCTTCTGGAAGAACCAGAATCCGGCGCGGCCTCCGTTCCAAGACACGATGGATCTGCGCCAGGCGTATGTCGAGATCGGCGACACCGAGAAGAAGAGCATGGGTGTACGCGTCGGCCGCCAGGAGTTGGTGTTCGGCGAACAGCGCCTGATCGGTCACGTGAGCTGGCTCAACACGGCGCGTTCGTTCGATGCCGCACGCGCGACGTTTGCGCACAAGGGCTACAAGCTCGATGCCTGGGCTTCGTCGGTGGTGGTGATCAAAGACGGCGAGTTCAACAAGCGCGTGGACGGCGACAACTTCCACGGGCTCTATGGCGCGATCACGGCGTGGATCCCGAAGTCGGTCGTAGAGCCTTATGTGCTGTGGCGCGTGAACAGAGTAACGGACTTCTTCACGACTGGCGCGCGCGTGGCCGGTAAGCTTCCCAAGAGCTTCGACTACTCGATCGAGATGGCCAAGCAGACGGGCAAGGTTGCAAAGAACGACTTCGGCGCATGGGCGGGGCACTGGCTGATTGGATACACGCTGGCCACCACGAAGTACACGCCGCGGCTGATTGCCGAGTACAACTACGCATCCGGCGACAAGGACACTGCGGACAAAAAGCTCGGCACCTTCGATCAGCTCTATCCCACGCCGCACGACAAGATCGGCCTCGCCGACCAAGTGGGCTGGAAGAACGTGAGTCACGTGCGGTTCGGCACCGAGATCAAGCTGACCAAGAAACTGATGCTCAATCCGAATTACCACAACATCTGGCTCGCCAATGCGCATGACGGGCTCTACGGCGTGAACAGCGCGTTGGTGGTCCGCAAGGCCGACGGTTCAGCGGGCACACACATCGGGCAGGAGATCGACGGGCAGGTCTTCTACCCACTCAACAAACAAGTCGGAATGGCGTTCGGCGTGGCGCACTTGTTCCCGGGCGAGTTCCTGAAGAAGGCCACACCGGGCAAGTCATACACGATGCCGTACGCAATGCTCACCTACACCTTCTAACGAGAGGAAACCGATGACGATGAACAGAAGAGAAGCGATCAAGACCACGGGCGCGAGCGCTCTATCGACTCTGCTGCGTGGCCTGCCCGCCGGCTGGGTGGGAGCGGCGTACGCGGACGACTCGCCGGAGCAGAAGCAGTGCCGCTTCGGCATGATCGCGCTCACTGACTGCGCTTCCATCGTGATGGCGCACGAACTCGGCTACTTCAAGAAGTTCGGAGTCGATTCGGTGGTGTCGAAGGAAGCTTCGTGGGCCGTGATTCGCGACAAGCTTTCGCTCGGCGAAAATCACGCCACGCACATGCTGCTCGGCATGCCGTTCGCGTCGACCATGGGCCTTGCCGGATCTCCCGTGAAGCCGATGGTGATCCCGTGGCTGCTCAACCGCAACGGTCAGGCGATCACATTGAAGGCCGAGTGGAAGGGCAAAGTGAAGTCGCCGAAAGACATCAAACCGCTGGCCGACAAAGCCAAGGCCGACGGCAAGCCGCTCACCTTCGCGATGACGTTTCCGCCCGGAACGCACGCGATGTGGATCCGCTACTGGCTCGGCTCGGGCGGCATCAATCCCGACAAAGACGTGAGCCTCATCACGATTCCGCCGCCGCAGATGGTGGCGAACATGAAGGTGGGCAAGATGGATGGCTTCTGCGTGGGCGAACCGTGGAACGCGCGCGCCATCACTGACGGCATCGGATACACGGTGACCACGACGCAGGCGCTCTGGCCCGATCATCCCGAGAAGGTCTGCGCGTTCACCGAGGAGTTCGCGGGGAAGAATCCGAAGACGGTGAAAGCGATTCTCAAGGCGCTGCATCTGTCGAGCGAATTCATCGACAAGATGGAGAACCGCGGCAAGGTAGCCGAGACGATCTCGAAGCCCACCTACATCAACACGCAGCCGGAAGTGATCCTGGGCCGGCTGCAGGGCAACTACGACTTCGGCGACGGACGCAAGGAGAAGGATCCGAACTACATGATCTTCTCGGCGCGCAATTGCAACGTGCCGTTGAAGACTTACGGCCACTGGTGGCTGAGCCAGTTCCGCCGCTGGGGCCTGGTGAAGGGCGCGCCCGACTACGCCAAGATCGTCAACCGCGTCATCCGCCCCGACATCTACTTCGAAGCGATGAAGGAACTGGGCGTGGCTCCCAAGGTCAGCGACATGACGCCGGTGAAGCTGATGGACGGTCCGTTCGACCCGAAGGATCCGGAGCGCTACGCCAAAGCATTTCCGGTCAACAACGTTTCAAACGCATAGGAGCTTCCCCGTGAACACCAACTGGATCAAGAACCTGTCTCTTCCGTTTCTCGGCCTGCTGGCAGTGGTGCTGGTGTGGACGCTGTTGAGCGCCAAGGTGGCGCCGGACCTGCCGGGCCCGGTGAAGACGTGGGAAGAGAGCAAAGTCTACGTGATGAAGCCGTTCGAAAAGCGCGGCGAAATGGACCAGGGCATCCTGCTGCTGGCCGGATACAGCCTGAAGCGCGTGGCTTACGGCTTCCTGCTGGGGATTCTCATCGCGGCGCCGCTCGGATTCCTGCTTGGATCGTCGGAAACATTCTTCCGCGCTTTTGATCCGACGATCCAGATTCTGCGGCCGATCTCGCCCTTGGCTTGGCTCCCGCTCGGGTTGATTCTGTTCCGGCAATCGGAGCCTGCTGCGCTGTTCACGATCGCGCTGTGCTCGATGTGGCCGACGGTGATCAATACGATGCATGGGGTCCGCGCGATTCCGCAGGACTATCGCAACGTGGCCAAGGTGCTGCAGCTCTCGAGGTGGAAGACGTTTACCAAAGTACTGCTGCCGGCGACGCTGCCGTATATGTTTACGGGGTTCCGGCTGAGCCTCGGCATTGCGTGGTTGGTGATTGTGGCGAGCGAGATGCTGACGGGCACACCGGGTGTGGGCGGATTCCTGTGGCAGGAGTACAACAGCCTGGTGTACTCGCACATTCTGCTGTGCATCATGACGATCGGCATTGTGGGTTTCTTGCTGGATCGGTTGATGAGTGTTGCGGAGACGCGGATCCGGGCGATTTAGGTGACTTATGCATAGAGCGGATCGGGTGGGTTCATCGGTGTATGGCGTGACGAGCGGGACTGAAGTCCCGCGCAGGCTGAAGCCTGCCCCACAAGGGCTTGGTGCAGCACAGGGGCTACAGCAGCACAGGGCTGAAGCTGAAGCACAGGACTGAAGGGCAATGAAGGGGAAGGCAGAAGGAGAACGGTAAGTGGCACTCATCGACATCAGGGGATTGGCCAAGAGCTACGGCTCTCGGAGCATCCTCGAGAACGTCAACCTCACCGTGGAGCAAGGCGAGTTCGTCTCGGTGGTAGGCACTTCGGCGTCGGGCAAGACGACGCTGCTCAGCATCGCCGCTGGGCTCCGCGTGGGCGACAAAGGCAGTGTGCAAGTCGCGGGCAAGCCGGTGGACGGCTTCCCGGCGGGCGCCGCGATCGTGTTCCAGAACTACTCGCTGCTGCCGTGGTTCTCCGCACTCGAAAACGTCCGGCTGGCCGTGGAAGCTGCATATCCGGCGTGGACGCGCGCGCAACAGACCGCGAAAGCCGAGACCGCGCTCAAGAAGGTGGGTCTCGGCGCTGCCTTGCACAAGCGCCCCGGACAACTCTCCGGCGGCATGCGGCAGCGCGTGGCGATTGCACGCGCTTTCGCGGTGGACCCCACGGCGCTGTTCCTCGACGAGCCGTTCGGCGCGCTCGATGCGCTGACACGCGCCACGCTGCAGCAAGAGCTGGCGCGGCTTTGCACAGAAGCAGAGAAGCCAGTGACCGCGCTGATGATCACCAACAACGTGGATGAAGCGATTCTGCTCTCCGACCGCATTCTGGCGCTGACGAAAGGTCCGGGCGCAACGCTCGGACCGGCGATTCCGGTGGAGCTACCGCGCCCCCGCACCGCCGCCACGCTGCTGCACGACGAGCGCGCCGTTCGCATCCGCTCGAAGGTGGCGCAGTACCTGACCGGGCTTGCGGGCACGGTTACTGGCAAACTCCGGCCTGCCGCGCACTCATCCGTTCGGAGCACACTCGCCACGGAGGCCAACCGCGCATGAGAGTCCCCCTCGAGATCACGTCGCTCACCAAGACCTTCCACACCAGCGAAGGCGCGTACGTCGCAGTGAAGGATTTCACGGCCAAGTTCCGCGATGGCGAGTTCGTTTGCCTGCTGGGACACTCGGGCTGCGGCAAATCCACCGTGCTCTCGATCATCGCCGGCCTGCAGCGCGCCACGCTCGGTGGCATCTGCATCGACGGCGTGGAGACAGACACGCCGGGCAAGAATCGCGCCTTCGTTTTCCAAACTCCGTCGCTGCTGCCCTGGATGTCGACGGCGGAGAACGTGTCGCTGGCAGTGACGCAAGCTAGGCCAAAGGCGAGTGCCGCGGAAGTAAAAACTCTGACACAGCGCTACCTCGACTTGGTGGGCGTGGGCGAGTTCGCGTTGCAGATGCCGCCGGAACTCTCTCAGGGCACGCAACAGCGCGTTTCGATCGCCCGTGCTTTGGCGCTCGAACCGCGGTTCCTCCTTCTCGACGAACCGTTCGGCATGCTCGACTCGATGACGCGCTTCGAACTGCAGGACATGGTCCTTGAAGTACTCGAGAAGTCGCCCAAGATCACGATTATGGTGACGCATGACGTGGAAGAGGCGCTGTACCTGGCCGATCGCATCATTCTGATGACCGACGGTCCGGCGGCGACGCTCGGAGCAGTGATTGACGTGCCGTTCCCGCGTCCGCGCACGCGCGCCGAGATTTCCGAGGACCCGCGCTACTTCCAGCTCCGCGAGCAGGTGCTCGGTTTCCTGGAACATCACACGCGCCAGTTTCAGGCCGCTTGAGGAAGAAGAGAACCGCCCATGGAAAACCTGGTAGTGATCGGCAACGGAATGGCCGGCGTCGCTTGCGTCGACCAGATTCTCAAGTACAAGCCGCAGTTCGACGTCACCATCTTCGGCGACGAGACGCACGTCAACTACAACCGGATTCTGCTTTCGAGCGTGCTGGCGGGCGAGAAGTCGATCGACGAGATCACGCTCAACGACATCAACTGGTATCAGAAGCACGACATCACACTGCGGCTGGGAATCCGCGTGGTCGATGTGGATCCGGCCGGAAAGACGATCACGGGAGACGACGGCTCCATCACGCCCTATGACAAGCTGCTGATCGCGACCGGCTCGAGCGCGTTCATCCCGCCCATCCCGGGTGCGAACAAAAAGAACGTGTTCGTGTTTCGAACATTAGATGACACTCGTGCTTTGCTCGAACGATCTGCTCCGGGCGTCAAGGCCGTGGTAATCGGCGGAGGCCTACTCGGCTTGGAAGCAGCGCGCGGGCTGCAGGTGCAGGGCTGCAAAGTGACGGTGGTCCATTTGATGGACACGCTGATGGATCGCCAACTCGACGCCATCGGCGGACGGATGCTGCAGAAGAAGATCGAGAATCTCGGCGTACGCGTGCTGTGTCCCAAGAGCACCAAAGCGCTGGTGGGCAATGGAAAAGTGGAAGGTCTCGAATTCGCCGACGGCAGCATCCTCGACGCCGATCTCGTGGTGGTGGCCGCGGGCATTCGGCCCAACGTCGATCTCGGGCGCAAGGCGAAACTCGAGATCCGGCGCGGCATCGTGGTCAATGACTACATGGAGACCTCGAATCCCGACATCTTCGCCGTGGGCGAATGTGTGGAACACAACGGCGTAGTGCACGGTTTGGTGGCTCCGCTATTCGAACAAGGCAAGGTGTTGGCGGCTACGATCACGGGGAACAAAGGCGCGAGCTATGCCGGGTCCACGCCTGCCGCGAAGCTCAAGATCATGGGCGTGGACGTGTTCTCGGCCGGCGAGATCGACGAAACTGCGCCCGGGACCGAGATGGTGCGATTCGAGGATCCCGCACTCGGGATCTACAAGAAGCTGCTGCTGCGCGAGAACAGGCTCACCGGCGTGATCCTGGTAGGCGACACCTCCGACGATCACCGCTATGTGGACTGGCTGAAGACCGGCAAGGACCTGCGCGATCAACGCCGCCACCTGCTGTTTCCCCCACCCGCCGCTGACACCGGGCTCGACGTTGCCTCGATGCCGGACGCCGAGACCGTTTGCGGCTGCATGGGCGTTTCGAAGGGCACGATCATCGAGGCGATTCATGCCAAGGGCATATCGACTCTGGCGCAGCTCAAAGACGCTACGCGCGCGTCGTCGGGATGCGGAAGTTGTGGCAACCTTTGCAAGCAATTGCTGAAGGCTGTCTCGCCCGAGTTCGAGGAAGAGAAGGCGAAGAACATCTGCGATTGCATCCCGTTTCCGCAAGAGCGGCTGCGGGAGATCGTGCGGACGCAAAAAATCAAATCCGTACAAGATGTTTTGGATATCTACGGCAACGGGAAGGGCTGCGAAGTTTGCAAGCCAGCGATCAGCTACATGGTGGACGTAGCCAATTGCGGCGGCCACGAAGAGGACCGTTCGGCCCGATTCATCAACGATCGCGTACACGCCAATATCCAGAAAGACGGAACGTTCTCCGTGGTTCCCCGTATGCGCGGCGGCGTCACCACGCCAGAGGAACTGCGCCGCATCGCCGATGTAGCTGACAAGTACAACGTGCCGATGGTGAAGGTGACCGGAAGCCAGCGCATCGACTTGTTGGGTGTGAAGAAAGCCGACCTGCCGAAAATTTGGGAAGACCTCGACATGCCTTCCGGTCAAGCGTACGCAAAAGGCGTGCGCATGGTGAAGACGTGTGTGGGAACCGACTTCTGCCGCTTCGGCACGCAGCCTTCCATCGAGACCGGCATCGAGCTCGAAAGGCGGCTCGAGAATCTCTACACGCCCCACAAGGTAAAGCTGGCGGTGGTTGGATGTCCGCGCAACTGCGCCGAGGCGACGGTAAAAGACATCGGGCTAGTGGGGCAAGACGGAAGCTGGCAAGTAGTGGTGGGCGGCGCAGCCGGTAAAGGCGTGCGCAAGGCGGACCTACTCATCACGGTTGAGACAACGCCAGAAGCGGTCGAAGCAGCGGAGCTGTTCTTCCAGTACTACCGCGAGAGCGCCAACTATCTCGAACGCACCTACGACTTCGTAGAGCGGCTGGGCATCGAAAAGGTCCGCCGCGAAACCGTGTACGCGCAGCCTTCCGTGAAGAAGGCTCTCTTGCAGCGGCTGCGTCGATCGAAGGCGCGTTCTTCCGACGCCTGGCTCGAACGCCGCAATCCGAGACCGACGCAATTCGTGCAGATCGAACCCATGGAGGTGGCCACCGTATGAACAACCGAGATTGGATCAAGATCACGCCGGCCGAGAACATTCCGCCGCGAGAAGGGCGCAGCGTTCGCATCGCTGGGATGAACGTGGCGCTGGTGAATCTGGGCGACCGCTTTGTCGCCGTGGAGGATCGCTGCCCGCACCGCGGCGGTCCGTTGTCGGATGGCATCGTGGGGGGAACGACGATCACCTGCCCAATGCACAACTGGCGCATCTGTCTCGAGACGGGCCGCGTGATCAAGCCCACGGGCGTGGAATCGGCGGGTTGTGTTACGACGTTTCCAGTGAAGGTGGAGTACGGCATCGTGATGGTGGCCGTGGACGCAGCGGAGCTTCAGGCGGCGTAGGGCAGCCCTCGAGCTCGCGCGAAATCGACAAACACCGTGGCTTGCAGCCCGCGGTCGCCCGGGCGCGTTGAAACGCCCCCCCGGGATTCGATACCCTAGTCTGTTCCCCTTCGTTATCTGATAAACATCATGGCTGCACCAGACCTCGTTTGGAAAAACGGCCGCTTCGGCCAAACCTCCCGCACCGACAATTGGTGGCTCGAACCACTCCTGGTTTTCCTCGGACTCAGCGCGTTCATCGTGTATTCCACGTGGGCCGCATTCCAAGGCGCGCACTACCATTACGGTCCTTATCTCTCGCCGATGTACTCACCCGAGTTGTTCGGCACTTCACCGCACGCATGGTTCGGACCACCGCCGTCATGGTGGCCCGCGTTCCTGCCCTTCTCTCCCGCGCTGCTGATTCTTCCCTTCCCGGCGATGTTTCGCTTCACCTGCTACTACTATCGCGGCGCATACTACAAGGCCTTCTGGGCGGATCCGCCCAACTGCGCGGTGAGCGAGCCGCGCTCGTCATACCTCGGCGAGAAGTACCTGCCGCTGTTGCTGCACAACGCGCACCGCTACGTGTTCTACATCGCGGTGGTCTTCATCGGTCTTCTCACCTGGGATGCGATCAAGGCCACGCAGTTCGACAACGGCTTCGGCATCGGCGTCGGCACGTTGGTGTTGACGATGAACGCGTGCCTGCTCGGGTCATATACGTTCGGATGCCACTGCTCGCGCCACTTGTGCGGCGGCGGGTATGATCGCATCTCCGAACACCCGTTCCGGCAGAAGCTCTACAGGCTGACAAGCTGGCTCAACGGCAAGCACAAGAAGTTCGCATGGGCGAGTCTGGTCTGGGTAGGCTTTTCTGACTTCTACGTCCGCATGTGCTCGATGGGCAACTGGACCGATTGGAGGATCCTCTAATGGTCGAGTGCAAATCGTTCGACTACGACGTGCTCATCATCGGGGCCGGCGGCGCGGGATTGCGCGCGGCAATCGAAGCCGCGTCGATGGGCGTGAAGACCGGCGTGGTGTGCAAGTCGCTTCTCGGCAAGGCGCACACGGTGATGGCCGAGGGCGGCATGGCCGCGGCGATGGGCAACGTGGATGATCGCGACAACTGGCGGGTCCATTTTTCGGACACGATGCGCGGCGGGCAGTATCTGAACAACTGGCGGATGGCCGAGTTGCACGCCAAAGAAGCGCCGGCGCGCGCGAAGGAACTCGAAGCCTGGGGCGCGCTGTTCGATCGCACCAACGATGGCCGCATTCTACAGCGGAACTTCGGCGGACATCGCTATCCGCGACTGGCGCACGTGGGCGATCGCACCGGACTCGAGATGATCCGCACGCTGCAGGATCACGGGATCCACTCCGGAATGGAAGTGCACATGGAGTGCACCGTGATCACGCTGCTGATGGATAGCGGCCGCGTGATTGGCGCCTTCGGATACGATCGCGAGAAGGGTCAGTTCCTGCTGTGGAAGGCGAAGGCGGTGGTGCTGGCCACGGGCGGCATCGGGCGCGCGTTCAAGATCACGTCGAACAGTTGGGAATACACAGGTGACGGGCAGGCGCTCGCCTATCGCGCGGGGGCGGAACTGATGGACATGGAGTTCGTGCAGTTCCACCCGACCGGCATGGTGTGGCCTCCGAGCGTGCGCGGCATCCTGGTGACGGAAGGCGTGCGCGGCGAAGGCGGAGTGCTCAAGAACAAAGACGGCAAGCGTTTCATGTTCGAGGACATTCCCGACCTCTACAAGAACCAGACCGCGAAGGATGAAGAAGAAGGCTGGCGCTACGTGCAGGGCGACAAGAACGCCAACCGCCCGCCAGAGTTGCTCACGCGCGACCACGTGGCTCGCTGCATCAATCGCGAAGTGAAAGCGGGACGCGGGAGCCCGCACGGCGGCGTGTTCCTCGACATCGCGTGGATCAAGAAGTACATTCCGAATGCGCAGGAGCACATCAAACGTAAACTGCCGAGCATGTATCACCAGTTCAAGGAACTGGCTGGGATCGACATCACGACGGAGCCGATGGAAGTGGGTCCCACGACGCACTACGTGATGGGCGGCGTGCGCGTAGATGGCGATTCGCAGATGTCGACGGTGCCGGGCTTGTTCGCGGCGGGCGAAGTGGCCGCGGGGCTGCACGGCGCGAATCGCTTGGGCGGCAATTCGCTGTCTGACCTGATCGTGTTCGGCAAGCGCGCCGGCGAGTACGCGGCCAACTGGGCGAAGAAGAACGGCGCGGGCAAGGTGGACCAGGCGCAGATCGACGCCGCCGCCAAGCAGGCGCTGGCTCCGTTCGATCGCGGTCCGCAGGGTGAGGGTCCGTACCAGATTCAATACGAACTGCAGGACAAGATGCAGGCGCTGGTGGGGATCGTGCGGCAGGAATCGGAAATGCAGGAAGCGCTGCGTGTGGTGGAGGGATTGAAGGCGCGCTCGGAGAAAGTGGGGATCGACGGCAACCGCCAGTACAACGGCGGCTGGCACACGTGCATGGACTTGCCCAACCTGATGGTGGTCTCGGAAGCCGTTGCGCGTTCGGCCATCCTGCGCAAGGAGAGCCGTGGCGCGCAGTTCCGCGAAGACTTCCCGAACAAAGATGCCGAGTGGGCCAAAGTGAATCTCGTGACCAAGATGGGCTCGAATGGCGAGATGATCGTGGAGAAGCGGCCGATTCCGCCGATGCCCGGCGAGTTGAAGCAGATCATCGAGGAGTTCAAATAAGATGGCCCGGCAAGCGATTTTCCGGATCTGGCGCGGAGACAAAACCGGAGGCGCCTTCAAGGACTACACGATCGAAATCGACCACGGCATGGTGGTGCTCGACGCGGTGCACAAGATCCAGGCCGAACATGCCAACGATCTCGCGGTGCGCTGGAATTGCAAGGCCGGCAAGTGCGGATCGTGCTCGGCCGAGATCAACGGTAAGCCGCGACTGATGTGCATGACGCGGCTCGATTCGATCAACCTCGACATGCCGGTGATCATCGAGCCGATGCACACGTTCCCATCGATCAAAGATCTGGTGACGGACGTGAGTTGGAACTTCGAGGTGAAGAAGAAGATCAAGAAGTTCGCTCCGCGCAAGCCCGACTTTCCCGATGGGACTTGGAAGATGGAGCAGATCGACGTCGATCGCGTGCAGGAGTTCCGCAAGTGCATCGAGTGCTTCCTGTGCCAGGACGTCTGTCACGTGTTGCGTGAGCACGTGAAGCACGAGGAGTTCATCGGTCCGAGATTTCTGGTGTACACGGCGGCGCTCGAGATGCATCCGCTGGATACCGAGAATCGCGTGCCGGATCTCAAGGAGAACTTCGGGATCGGGTACTGCAACATCAACACGTGCTGCCGCCAGGTGTGCCCGGAGCATATCACGATCACCGAGAACGCGATCATCCCGCTGAAGGAGCGGGTGGTGGATCAGTACTTCGATCCGATCGCGAAGTTGTTCAAGATGTTCCAGGGCAAGTAGCCCTCCTCCAGCCTGAAAAAATCCGTAGCGCCTTGGCGCTGAGCCGCCGATGTGTGCTTTGTCGCGAACGAGAACGACACCGCACGCGATGAGGTGCGAAATTCTAAGACATTCATCTTAGTATTTCCAATCATTGCTTAGAACAATAGATGGACAGCCCCCCGAACATGGGGCAAGGGAGGAGCGCAGACAAATGGCGAACAAGATCTATTTGATGAACGACAAGGACGAGGAAACCGCGAATTGGGCAACGCGGCTGTTCGGGAACCCGAACTACGACAATGAGGTCGTCAAAGGAGGAAGCAAAGGACTGGGTCAGGTGCGCGCGGCAACGCCGATATCGATCATGGCGCACGGCACCGCGGAACTCGCGATCGTGGTCAAGAAAGGCGATCCGCGACGGTGGACGCCGGCCGAACTCGCGCAGCAGCTCGAAAAGGACGAACTCCAGCACGACCATCGCGTACTCGAACTGCTCATCTGCGAAGCGGGTTCTTCGGTGAATACGCAGGAAATCGCCGATCAACTGGAGGAGTTACGCAAGCAGTACAAAGCCGAGCAAAACGAAGCCAAGAAGAAACTCATCGAGAAGCAGTTCAAGGATCTGGAGAAGTCCGCCCCTTCACTCGCCCCCCAAACGATCGATCAGGGGGAGAAGCGCGTGCAGCGCTACGTGCAAGACTACTCGAACTGGAACGCCACTTGGCTGCTGCCATTCGGGGCCGCGCTCATGCAGGAATTGAAGAAGATGAACTACCAATATCTTCGTGTGATGTCGTACAAATACGAGATCTCGGCGCACTTCAATCAGGGCAAGATCTGGGTTGACGACCCAAACGGAGGCGACCGGCCGGCGACCGAAGCAGATCGAGTGCAGTGGCTGTGAATCTGGGTTCCCAGGTCAGGCGAACCCGGCGACCGAAATGAATCCTTTCTGAGTGACTCGCTTGGCGATCAACGCGAGATGAGCGGGCTCGATCCGAAGATCAGGTGCTGTCCAGCGAGTGATGCCGGAGAAATCGAGCACGAGACCGGCCTTCGAGCGCGGACCCGTTGCGGGGATCGCGAGATACTTGCCGATTTCGTAGTAGCGCGACGGCTTCGGATAGATGTCGTAGTAGAAACGATACGCTGAGACGCCACGCAGAAGTTCGCCCCGGTCTCCGATGATGTCGGCGGCTGGGGCTTGGGAGTAGTGCGCAGCCAATTCGTCGAGTAGTTGTTCGCGTCTGGCCGGATCGATCGGCTTCCCGGGCGGATCGGTCCAGGCGTTGAGGCCTCCCGCTTGGATTTCGAAGTCGAGCGGGTGGTCCGCGGTCTTGGCCGCGAAGGACCACTCGACGCTGAGCCTGAGACTGTGCTCCCCGTCGGAATAGTAGAGGTTGTGGTGATCGACTCGGATGCTGCTCATCGTTCTGCCATCTTGTACCATAACTCCCATGGGTCGTGTGATTCTCGCTTGGATGGCCGTATCGGCCGCATTCGCGCAGCCGGAGCCGGTGGTCATTACCGGCGTGAACGTGATCGACGTGATCGCGGGCAGGGTGGTTGCCGGTCAAACGGTGGCGATGAGCGGCGGGCGCATCACTGGCGTAGGCAACGCGGCGGCCCCCGCGGGTGCACGCACGATCGACGGCCGCGGGTTCTATCTGATGCCGGGGCTGTGGGATATGCATGTGCATTTTCGCAGTAACCCCGTGGATCGCGACAAGGTGCTCGCGGATGAGAACGCGGCCATGCTCGACCTGTTCCTCATTCACGGCATTGTCGGCGTGCGGGAGATGGGCGGCGACCTCAGCGACCACGTGTTCGATTGGCGCGATCGCATCAAGGCGGGCAAGCTGACGGGGCCGCGGATTCTGACGCCGGGGCGCAAGCTCGATGTGGAGTCACCCGCTTGGCCGGGCTCGATCGCGGTGACGTCGGTGGAAGAAGCACGGCAGGCGGTTCAGCAGATGAAGCGCGTGAATGCCGACTTCATCAAGGTCTACTTCAACGAGGTGGAACCCGCGGTGTTCAAGGCAGTGTTCGACGAGGCGCACAAGGTGGGCCTCAAGGTGACTGGGCACCTGCCGCCGAACATCTCGCTGCAAACGGCATTCGAACTCGGTCTCGACGGTATGGAGCACTCCACGCTCGAGACGCCGACGCAGGCCGCGCACGATCAACTCGCGTCCGAAATGAAGGTACGCGCCAAGCGCGAGCTCAAGATGGACACCTCGGAGATTAGCAAGCGGCGGATGTTCCTGCACGATCCGAAGGAGGCCGAGCGCGTGTATCCGCTGCTCGCCAAGCGGCCGTTTTGGGTGACGCCGACCGTCGTCGTCCAGCAGCGCGTGCGCTACGAAATCGCCGAGCGCGATTTCAGCAATGATCCGCGCAAGCGCTACTTCTTCCCGCCGATCTGGCAGAGCTGGGATACCAAGGCTGGCCGGCGGCAAGTGCCTTCGGCGGCGGTGCTCGAAACGTTGAAGCGGTCAGTGAAGGAGAGTCTCGAACGGACGCTCCAAGCGCACAAGGCCGGTGTTCCGCTGCTGGCGGGGACCGATTGCGGCGTCTCGAACAACTACGTCATGCCGGGATGGTCGATGCACGAGGAACTCGAAGCGCTCGTGAAAATGGGACTGACACCGGCGGAGGCTCTGCGCACAGCGACCATCAATCCGGCGCGCTGGCGGGGCGAAGAAGCGACGGAGGGCTCGGTCGAAAAAGGCAAGCGAGCCGACCTGCTGCTGCTTCGATCAAACCCGCTGAACCACATTTCGTCGACCCGCGAGATCGAGTCTTTGTTTTTGGGCGGGCAGGAGTTTTCGCGCTCGAAGTTGGACGCGATGTTGCGGATCGTGGCTGACCGGGTGGCGGCATCGCAGCGCCAGGCTGCGAGGTGAGCGGCGGGACTGAAGCGCCGATCCGAAACGCCCGAAACCGGTAAGGGCCCGAGGACCGCGCGGGAATCTGCAGCGGGACTGAAGTCCCGCGCAGGCGAAAGCCTGCCCACACTCGGAGCCGAGATCCCGTGCCATACTGGGCATTTCAGCCCTATGTATATAGCGCTCAACGGAACGCTAGTGGCGGGCCGGACGCCGTGGCCGGAATTCGCCGAACTCGCCGCCAAGGTAGGATTTCCCGGGGTCGACGTCAACCTACCCAAGGCAATGGAACTCGGTCTGGAACCGTCGCGAGCCTTGCTGAAACGGCTGAAGCTGAAGCCGGCGGTAGTGTCGCTGCCGGTGGAGTTCCGCAAAGACGAAAATACGTTTCAAACAGATTTCGAGAAGCTCGAGGCCGCGGCGCAGTTCGCTTCCGCCATCGGATGTCCGCGGATGACCACGTGGATCCTGCCTTCGAGCGAGTTGCCTAAGGCCGAGCAACGCGCCGTGTATCTGAAGCGTTTCCAGGCGGTCGCGAAGGTGCTGGCACGATCGAAGGTGCGGCTCGGGCTCGAAAACGTCAGTCCGGTGCATCTGCGCAAGCGTTATCCGCACGAGTTCATCTACCGCACCGATGAGATGCTCGCCTTCGCGAAAGAGATCGGCGACAACGTGGGGCTGCTGCTCGACTCGTGGCATTGGCATCACGCCGGGTCGAGCACGGCCGACATTCTCGCGGCGGGCAAGGATCGCATCGTACACGTGCAGTTGGCGGATGCCCCGAACATCGCGCCCGAGAAGATCTTGGATAACGAGCGGTTGATGCCGGGCGAAGGCGTCATCGACCTCGCCGGGTTTTTGCGCGCCCTCGTCAAAGCCGGTTATCGAGACGGCGTCAGTCCGGAGGTGTTCGGGCGCGGGCTCAAAGACATGCCGCCCGAGGCGGGAGCCAAGCTCGGACTCGACACGACGCTGGCAGTGATGAAGAAGGCGGGCGTGGCTTGATGCTCGAGCGGCTGCTGACCGAGCAGCGCAATCCGGCTTCGGAAGGGATCGACGCGCGGCCCACCGCGGAGATCGTCCGTATCATCAACGATGAGGATCGCAAGGTGGCCGAGTCGGTGACGCCGGAACTCGCGCGAATCGCCGACGCGGTGGACCAAATCGTGGAGCGCATGCAAGCCGGTGGGCGGCTGTTCTACATCGGCGCGGGGACCAGCGGCCGCTTGGGCGTGCTCGACGCCGCGGAGTGCCGCCCGACGTTCAACGTTCCCGATGGGTTGGTGCAGGGCGTGATCGCGGGTGGCGAGCGTGCGTTGGCTCGCGCAACCGAGGCGAGCGAGGATGATCCGGCATCCGGCGTAGGCGACCTCCTGGCACACGGATTCACAGGCAGTGACGCATTGGTGGGGATCGCCGCGAGCGGACGTACGCCTTACGTGCTCGGCGCGATCGAGGAAGCCAATCGGATCGGCGCCTTGACGGTGGGCATCAGTTGCACACCGGATTCGGCGCTCGCGCGCTCTGCGCGGATCGCGATCACGCCGCTGCCGGGCGCGGAGATTGTCACGGGCTCCACGCGGATGAAGGCAGGCACAGCGACGAAGCTCGTGCTCAATACGATCTCGACGACGGTGATGATCCGGCTCGGTTACGTGTACGGAAACCTGATGGTGAACGTGCAGCCGACCAACGACAAGCTCCGCGACCGGGCACGCCGTATCATTGCGGAGGCAGCGGGCGTGGATGCGGATTGCGCGGCGGAGTTGCTCGAAGCTTCCGGGCGGAGCGTGCGAACGGCGATCGTGATGGCACGCCGCGGAGTGGGTCGCGATGAGGCAGAGCGCTTGCTGGAGGCGGCCGGAAATCGCGTGTCCGCAGCCGTGGGAGACCGGGGATAGGAGCGTAATGGTCAAGCTGGCGGTCGAAGGCGGAGCGGGGAACTCGGCACGACAGGAGCCTGCGTACGTGTGCGCCGGATCGCGGATACCGGAGGAGCCCAGCGATCGCAGACGGCGGAGCGTCTGCCCGCGGCTGCTGGAACTGGTGTGGCCGTCACGGCGGGAGAGCGGGCATAAAAGAGGCATGGATAGGTTCGCTATCGGCGGCAGAGTGGAAGTCGCACCGAGCGGCAGGAGGAGTTCGTCACGGCAGGAGCGTGCATGTGGGCGCTCAGGCTCGCGAATGGCGGAGGAACTCAGCGATCGCAGACGGCGCTCAGAGTCCGCGGGTGACGTCGTATTTCGCGAAGGGTTTGTGGATCGCGGAGAAGCGGAGCGGCTACTTGCGGAGGTTGGAACTCGCGTGGCCGTCCCGGCGGGAGAGTCATCGATAGGTTCGCAATCGGCGACAGAGTGGAAGTCGCACCGAGCGGGAGGAGGAGTTCGTCACGGCAGGAGCGTGCATGTGGGTGCTCCAGCTCACGAATGGCGGAGGAACTCAGCGATGACAAACGGCGCTCAGAGTCCGCGGGTGACGTCATATTTCGAGAAGGGTCTGTGGATCGCGGAGAAGCGGAGTGGCTACGCGCGGAGGTTGGAAATCGCGTGCCCCGCCGGGGTTGAAGAGTGGGCAATAGGAGAGCAATGGACAAGTTCGTAATCGAAGGCGGAGTGAAGCTGACTGGTGAAGTGGCCGTGAGCGGAGCGAAGAATTCGGCCCTACCCGTGCTGGCCGCGTGTCTGTTGACCGAGGAACCGGTAACGCTGCACCGCATCCCCGACGTGCGCGACCTGCTCACGATGCGCAAGCTGCTGGCCTACAACGGCGCGAACATCGAGGATCTCGGCGGCGGGACCTTACGTATCTGCACGCCCGAAATCGTGCATCCGGAAGCGCCCTACGACATCGTGAAGACCATGCGCGCGTCGAGTCTGGTGCTCGGTCCGCTGGCCGGGCGAACGGGGCGAGCGCGCGTATCGCTGCCTGGCGGATGCGCGATCGGCGCGCGGCCGATCAATCTCCACGTAGCCGGACTCGAGCAGTTGGGTGCGCGCGTGGAGCAATCGCACGGCTACATCGAAGCGAAGGCCGATGGCGGCTTGCGCGGGTCGCATGTGGTGTTCGAACGCATCACGGTCACCGGTACGGAAGACCTGATCATGGCCGCCGTTCTGGCCAAAGGTGAGACCGTTCTCGAAAACGCCGCGCGCGAGCCCGAAGTAGTGGACCTGTGCGAACTGCTCATCAAAATGGGCGCCGATATCGAAGGCGCGGGAACCTCGAAGATCCGCGTGCGAGGCGTAGCGAAGCTCGGCGGAGCCGAACATGCCATCATCCCGGACCGCATTGAAGCCGGCACGTTTCTGACGGCAGCGGCGATCACCGGCGGCGACGTGACGCTGACGGGCGCCGAGGCCGCACACCTGACGGCATTTATCGCGAAGTGCCGTCAAGCCGGAGTCAGCATCACGGAAGAAGGCGCAGGCCGGCTACGCGTCCGCGGGGCGAATCATCTCCGCTCGGTGGACATCACGACGGAAGAGCATCCCGGTTTCGCAACGGATCTGCAGGCGCAGTTCATGGCGTTGATGACGCAGGCCGAAGGCATCTCGTTCATCACCGAGACCATCTTCGAGAATCGCTTCATGCATGCTCTCGAACTGGCTCGCATGGGCGCGAACATCCGGATCGAGGGACGGCAGGCGATCGTGGCTGGTCCGAGACCGCTCAGCGGCGCGTCGGTGATCGCGTCGGATCTGCGTGCATCGGCATCGCTGGTGGTGGCCGCGTTGGTAGCCGGTGGGGAGACCGTCATTGACCGTGTCTATCACATTGACCGGGGATACGAGAAGATCGAATCGAAGCTCGCCGGGCTGGGAGCGCGCATCCGGCGTGTGAGCGGCAAGGCCGAAGACAAGGAGGCGTGATGGCGATGCAACATAGCGCGGGTTTTCTCGCGGTGGTGAACGATGCCAAGACGAGAGTGCGCCAGATCGACATGGCTGCGTATCGCGAGATACTCGGGCGCGGCGAAGAGCACTTGCTGGTGGACGTGCGCGAGGACAACGAGTGGCAAGCAGGCCATGCCGCCGGGGCCAAGCATATCGGCAAAGGAATCATCGAGCGCGATATCGAAACCCAGGTGCCCGACAAAGCGGCGCGCCTGGTGCTTTACTGCGGCGGAGGATACCGGTCGGCGCTGGCAGCGGACATGTTGGGGAAGATGGGTTATATGAACGTGCTGTCGCTCGACGGCGGGTGGCGGGCGTGGCAGGAAGCGGGGATGCCGGTGGAGCCGTGAACCAGCCGATGTCCGCGCCGTTGTGCTGGCTGTGTTCGGCATGCTGAGCAAGGTGCAACTCGCAGCGAGCGGTTCCGGTGAGCACTACCGAATACCGGTGCGTGCGCCGGCAGCGGGACTGAAGTCCCGCGCTGGCTGAAGCCTGCCCCACACGGCAAGGCCACTGCCGATATCGGAATCGGCGTCGAAACACTGGAGAGTCCCGCCCAGGACTGAACCAGTCAGTAGAGCGAGACCGCCTTCATGATCTGATAGGTGATCACGCTGAGCGCACCCAATTCGAGGGTCATGAGGAAGTAGCGGAAAAAGCCGGACATGAACTCGAAGCGCTCGAGCAAAGCCGTGACGATGGCCCCGTACAGCGCGAGCGGCGCAACTCTACCTGGAAAGGCTTCCATGTAGCTGAACACGATCGCGTAGTACATCAGCGGCCAGTTGGTGTCTGGACGCGAGCGAAAGCGCACGATGATCGTCCACAGTGCCAGCGCGAACAACACGGCCGTAGTCACGTTGCCGGCCGAATAGCGCGTATTCATCGGTCAGTTTCCCTCTCCACCGCTCGAGCCGGAAATCTCGCAGCTAGAACTGCCAGGTCAAGCTGGTGAAACCGGTGTTGGCCCGATAGTCCCGCGGATCGAAAAACTTCTCGTCGTAGCGGTACATCTGGTAGCCGAAGTTCCACCGGATCTTGTCATGCAGGCGAACGGACACACGCGCTTGCGGAGAATCGTACGACAGCGGAAACACCTGCGCAATCTGGAACGCAGTCAGCGCGCTTGCCGTTGCAACCTGCGCCGCGGCAGCCGCGCTTCTCCCATCGCCCGTATCCTGTACTCTGCTATAGCCAACATACACGTCGGCGCGCTTGTTGAAACTCAGGCGAACACCCAAGTTCACCGCATGGAGATTACTCGTATACACGGACCGGTCGCCCGTATTGAGCCTCCCCAGCGCGAAGTAGGCGAGACCCGTCAGCGAGTCAACGTGTTGCTTCGAGTAACCAGCATCGAACGACACGGCGCGGGAGACGGTGTATGAGGCATCGAACGAATTCGACCGCGTATGCGCCGAGTGAACGAACAGCGAAGCCGAGTTCGTGTTGTACTGGGCGCGGCTCGATGCCGATAGCAGCAGGTTCTTGGCACGATACTGGGCGCGGCCGCCGACGGTGTGGTAATTGCGCTCACTGGTGGTGAAGATAGGACGGTCCGCGCGGCCGAGTTCGCCATCGAGCGAAATGGTGAGTGGCTTGATCGGCTGGAGCCGCACTCCGGCCGAGCCCGCGTGCAGGGTGTTCGATTGCTCGTAGCGCAGAAAGTCACTTGTGCCATCATCGAATTTTTCGCCCTGGCGGCTCCGGATGCGGCGGGTGGAGTAGTGATAGCCGCCCTGAAGCCCGAGCCAGCGCGACACGCGCACGCTCGCGTCAGTGGAATTGGCGATGGTACGAATGCCGAGATAGTCGAACAGGATCTGGGTGAAGTCGAGCGTGTTGTTGTTGAACTCCTGGTAGCGGTTCGATCCATCCATCGCGATTTGATGGAAGGCCGTGTGGTTCGAAACGGTCAGGTAGCGATTCGGAAACAGCGAGAAGGTGAAGCTGCCGGTGGTGACGGGGCGCGTTCCGGTTCCGCCCGTGAGCACTTGACGGGCGGCGGCGGCTCCACGGCGGTCCGTACCCGAGGCGAGTTCGTCGAGCGAGAAGGCGCGGCGGCTGGCGGCGTAGTGCAGGCGGCCGTGGATGGAATACCAATTCTTACGGTCCTGAATCAGGTTCAGCCGCCAGAACGGCGTGTCGCCCGAGTAGGGTTCGTTGCGGCGGAACGAGGCGAGGGCTGTTTGATCCGTTGTGTTGACGCCCGTGTTGCGCGCGGAGCTGTCGGTGCTGGTTTCTTCGTAACGCTCCCATCCACGCATGACCAGCAGCTTCATGCCGGCGAAGCGGAACTGGCCGCCGAGGCGGAACTCCGATTGGCGGCGGTTGATGTTGGCGAGCAGGGGGAACTCGTCGCCGCGGGAATCGAATAACTGGATGGTGGAGAGGCCGGGTCCGTTTTGCGAATTGCGGCTGTAGCCGAAGAGCAACTGCGCGGGACCGGAGGGGAGGAGGGTGAAGTCGTGGTCCTGGAGTTGGCGGCGCGTGTCGCGGAGGTGGCCGCCCGCGGTTCCAGTGGTGAGGCCGGGATTGAAGTAATCGGCGATGCGGAAGGTGAAGTCGTAACGGTAGAGGCGATTGCGTTGGGCGCGGGCGTTGACGTATTGGTAAGGGTCATTGCCGAGCCCTTGCGTGGTGAGGACGATCTCGTCAAACCAATGGCCGTGGCCGTCTTTGGAATTGACGGTGAGTTGGCTGCCGAGCAGGCGGATTCCGTTGCCGTAGTTCACGCCGGCGCGATAGTTCTGCTCGTTGCCGTCGACGGTGTGGAAACGGTAGCCGGTCTCGAACGAATGGACGATGTTGTATCCTCCGGCATCTTCGCCGCGGGCGCGGCCCACGGTTTCAGGCGTGGGGGAAACGGGCGGCTGCGCGAAGGCCGAGACGGCGGCGCACAGGAGGGCGGCTCGGCGGATCATCGGAAGAACCTCTGGTCGGCATTCGACCCGTGGATGCGTAAGTGGCAAGTGGTGCAGTTCTGGTAGCGAGGATCGGCGACGTTATGCGAACTGGTCTGAGTGGGAATGCCGGTGCCGGTGCGTCCGAAAGTTCCCGTGCCGTTGTGGCACTCTAGGCAAAGCGTGAACACGGCGGGCCGTTTGAGCAGCCGGGCGTTGGCCGAGCCGTGCGGCTGGTGGCAGGCTTCGCAGCCATCGACGCGAACAGCCGCGTGCTCGAAGGCGAACGGTCCGCGTTTGTCGGTGTGGCAGCGCAGGCAAGGCTCTTCGCCATCGGCGGCAGTGGCGACCATGCGCGGCCGCGATCCCATGCGCCACGAAGGCGAAGGCGTTCCGTGCGGGTTGTGGCAGTCGGAACAATTCATGAAGCCTTCGTTGACGCGGTGTTTGAAGGGCATGGAGAATTGCGCGCGAATATTGGCGTGGCAACCATAGCAGAGGTCGGTTTGTTTTTTCGCGAGCAGCAGCTTGGGGGTTGCGGCTTTGTGGATCGAGTGGCAGTTGGAACAGACCACGTTGGCCTGTGTGTGGGAGCTGCGGCGGATTTCGCCGCGCGAGAGGTCCTTGGTATGGCAAGCAAGGCACGTGTCGAGGGCCTGGCGCGAGTTCATCAGCGAGAACGCTCGGGGAATCGTCTTGGATCCACCGCGCGCTTCGACGTGGCCCTTGCCGGGACCGTGGCAACCTTCGCAGCCAGTGCGCTCGGGGGCCTCTGTTCCGGAGGCGATGCTTTTGTAGTGGGGATTCCTGTGGAAGTTTTGCCAGACCGCGGGGTGGCAGGCTTTGCAAACGTTACTTCCGACGAATCCGGAAGGGGCGCCGGCGGCTGCGGCCTGAATTGCGGCGGCAAAAAGAACGAGCAGACAGAAGGTACGTGGACCCAAGAAGACGGCCTCTATTGCTTATTGTTGCAGTCGAGCAGCGTGCCGGGAACCCCGGTACATCCGGCACGCCCTACTTCAACTATAGGCAATGTCAGCCCTCAGGAGGTGTAAAATCCGGTAAAGTCTCGAACCCTACTGGAGTACGTAGCTGAGACCGACTAGCGGCGTGATGTCGTGCACCCAGCCGCTGACTTTGTTACCCGGCGTGGGGAGAATCACTTCCTTGGGGAAGGGCGTGACATAGTCGCGGACTTCGACGCGCAGCATGAGACGCTGCGCGATCTGCCATTTGACGCCGGCGCCGAAGCTCAGCATCGGTTTCCACTCGGCGGTGCGGCTGAGGATGGCGACATCGGAGGCGGGCTGGAAGGCGCGCTCGGTACCGGTGCCGCGATAGCCCTTGAAGCCGCCGCCCACGGCGAGGTAGGGCCGCACGCGATCTTCGCGCGTGTTGGTGTGCCAGACGACGTCATAGTGGAAGAGGTGGCTTTGTCCGCCGAATGCGGCGCTCGCGTTGGGCGAGTTGGCTTTGAGGTCATTTCTTTGGAACAGGTAGCGGATTTCGCCGCCGAGCCTCCCGTTGGAACTGTGAGCCAACCAACCGCCGGCGCTCCATCCGGGACTGAAGCCCACGGTTCCCTTGCCGGCCGTGCCGCTGACCGAGTTGTTCAGGTAGAACCCTCCGCCGCCCATGGCGCCGACTTCCCACTGCTGCGCCGAAGCCGAGCCCGCCATGACGAGCCCCGCCGAGGCGGCCAAAATCAACCGGCCCACTGAAAATACCTGAGTCATACTACTCGCTCCTTCGCTTTGCTCCAAAACAAACTACTATTCGTTTTCTCGTTTCTGGCCATCTCCGGACCGTGACAGGATTCCGGACGGCTTGCGGCGCGGGCCAGCCTCCTCCTCCGAAGGCCGCTCCCGCGCCCTGGCCATTGCCGCCCGGGACAGCCGCCCGGGCGTAAGCCCTTTACTCGACCACGCGCACGTCGATCGCCGTGGAGGCGCCGCCCTGTACGATCTCGAGGGGAATTCCGACGCCGGTCTTTTGATATCCGGGTACCGCCGAATCGATGCGGTACACGCCGATCTGGCCCGGGCTCAAACCCGCGAAGGTCACATCGAGCGTATCGCCGCCCATGCGCACCACGGGCGCGGTGAGCACGGGAAGCAGCGGCGAGCCGGGCGCCGGCACACCGGCCTCGATCGGAGGATTGGTGCGTCCCATACCCGTGAGATAGATCGTGAAGCGGTCACCGCGATGAAGCGGGTTCGACAGAGTGGCGAGTTCGCCGTTCTTGTCGCGCACCACCATCGACACCGCCGGATCCTGCGGGCTGCGGAACACGCTCGGGGCCGTGGGCCGCACGAGCAGGTTGAAGTTGTCGCTGATGCCACCCGGCGTCCGGAGGATCACCGTCACGTTTCCGTCCACTTGATACGGGATCTGCGCGTTGATCTGCGCCGGCGAGACGAACATCATCGGAGCCGGAACGCCGTTCACCGTGAGGCAGCTATCGCCGAGCGCGGTCGGCAGGGGCAGTTCGCGGGTGGCGAGGTTCACCGGACTCAGGTTCTGTCCGAACAGGCTCACCAGGCCGCCGGTGGCGATGTTGCCCGAGCCATCGGCCGCGTTCACCACGCGATCGATCCGCGGCGAGGCAACAGCGGTGTCGTAGGTCCAGGGAAGGACCGTGAAACCCGACACGGTCAGGTTGACCAAGGCCGTGCGGCTATAGAGCGGCGCGAGGCTCCGCGTGAAGGGGAAGTCCGCCGTGCCGGTGACGGGCGATTCGGCGATGCGGGTTGCCCGTGCCGAGCGGCCCTCCATCTCGACTCGCTGGATCACTCCGGGTGACGAGGTGTCGGCCGTCACGGTACGGAGCCCTGCCTGGTCGACGAAGGCGAAGCCCGACGTGGTCAGGTTCGCGTCGAAGCTCGCCACGGTGACGAGCGAGGCGTTCAGCAGGCGGTTGCCCACCACGAACTGGTCGAAGTTCGATGCCGCGATCGCGCCTCCGAGCGAGGCTTGGTCGCGCCGCGAAATCGTGAACGAGTCGACGTTGGCGTCGTAGAGCAGCATCGCGCCGTTCGAGGCCACGCCCATGACCTTGCCTCCGTTGGGCGTCGCCACGAGCGTTGTCGTCTGGTGGATGTCGTTCTTGTACACGCCGAGCGAGGTGAGAGCCACGGCGCGCCGCGTCACCATGTCGATCTGGGAAATCATGTTCACGGGGCCGGCCACGCGGCTGGCCACCAGGATCGCTTTGCCCGACGCCGCTACCGACCGCGGATAATGACCGCGCGGGGCGGCGATGTAGGGCAGCGTCTCGAGCGTCTCGAGGTCATACATTGTGAGGATCTGAGAGTTCTCGTGGCCCACCAGCAGATAGCGCCGGTCAAAGGTTACGGCCATCTGAGTCGGCGTATTGCCGGTCTTCAGCCTCGCCACCAACGCGTTGGTGGTTCCGTCGTAAACGAGCACTTCGTTGGTGTCCTGGCGAAGCACGAAGAAGCGGTCTCGCTGCGGATCGGCGACGAGGTCCACGAGTTTGCCGGGAACATTGACCACCGTTCCACGCTGGTCGGGTTCGCGGTTGTTGATCAGCACCCGGACCGGATTGGGATTGTTCACCGCGGCCGTCGACTTGATATCGATCTGGGCGCTGAGGGTGCCCTTGATGTTCTGGAACGCGCTCGGGTCGACGCTGATCCGGACCGTGGCCGGAGTCACGCCGCTGGCCGGCGAAATGCGAATGCCGGGCGTGGTGGTCGATAGCTGGAAGTCGGCCGGCCCGCCACCGGGATTGATGATGCCGATCTCTTGCGTGATCGCCCGCCGGTCACAGAAGTTGCTGCGGAAGACGACGTCTTCGACGGTCGCCGTCACGCGCGGCGCCTGGTCGAGCGCACCCACCGGCAAGATCACCACGCCGCTTTGCGAGATCGCGTACATGACCGAGTTGGCCGAGTTGATCACGCTGCGCCCGGTGAGATGTTCCGGCAGGTTGATCTTTTCCTTCACCGCAAGATTGGTCCAGTCGACCACCTGGAGCACGGCCGGCGCCTGCACGATCGTCTGCACCGTGCCCTTGTCGGTCGGCACCTCGGAGTAGATCACCTGGCGCAAGCTGTCGATGGCGTGGCTTCCCACTTCGAGCGCGCCGTTGGGACCCGGGTACTGCGCGAGACTCGTGCCGGCGGCATCCCGCAGAACCCAGCCGCTGACGAACAGCGATCCGTCCGTGTTGACGCTCACCGCCCGCGGACCCATCGTCGGCTCCGACGTGTAGCCCTGCACCGACAACAGCCGCTTGTCGACGTCGTAGCGGAAGGTGAACTTGTCGGTCAGTCCGTAGATGGTGCGCATGTCGCCCGCCGCGCCCATCGACGCCGCCACCAGCGACGAGGGCGGATTCGGATTCTCCGCCGGCAGGTCTTTCACCGTGAGCCCCGTCACCGTGTCGAGCACCACCGTCGCCCCCGATACCGGGTCAAACAACTCGAAGTCTTTCGAGGTCACCACCAGCACCCGGTCGTCGGCTCCGAAGGCCACTCCGAGCACCGGCGCTCCGAGCGAGAACGTCTGCCGCGCCTTCGTCGTCAGGTCGATCACCGTCAATGCGTTGTTCGACGACCCGGCGGCGGTGAAATTCCCGTAGTGTCCGATGACCAGGTAACGGCCATCGGCCGAGAGCGTGAGCGAACTCGGCTGGGAAGTCACGTTCATCGACGTCTGGATCGAGCCGTCGGCAAGCGACATGATTTCGATCCGGTTGGCCGTGTAGTTGGCGATGTAGAGGACGCCCCTGGCTTCGTCGAGCGCCAGATCGGCGGCATGCCCCCCGATCGGAACGACCTTACCGAAGGTCCCTCCCCGCGCCACGTCCGAGCCGAGCGTCAGCATCGCGCCCGCTGCCAATACCATCGTCAGGATTTGAAACTTCCTCTGCATACGCTCTCACTCCATGAGTTCCATGTCGCGAGTTCCTACTCGCTTGTTCTTACTCGCAACTCTGTCCGGGACCCGGACGCGCGGGCGGCTGGATCGCCGCCACGCACACCGGACCTCGAACTCGCCAAGGGTGGCCGCGGCCCAGGTTCAACTTCCAGCCACGCCGCACCCGTCTCGCGTTCTTGCCTGCCGTGCCCCGGTTACTCGGCGCTCTTCTTCCGGCGCAGCACGATCAGCCCGAGAAACGCAACCGCCAACACCGTGCACACAATCCGAATCAAACCGCTATCCATCGCCTCTCTCCTTTCTTCCAGTCAGACTTTCTTGCATTCAGACTTTCGAAACCGACTTCTCCGGCGCCGCCCCGTGTCCCGTCGCGGCGCTAGAGGTTGTTCATCATCGGGAGCAACTCCCGGAAAAGCTTCACCACCATCGGACCCACCGTCACCGTGAACAACGACGGCAGGATGCAGAAAAAGATCGGAAACACGAGCTTGACGCCGAGCTTGGCCGCCTTCTCTTCGGCGATCTGCCTGGCCTGGACTCGCATGTAATCGGCATGCGCGCGCAAGCTCTGGGCCACGCCCGTTCCGAAGCGGTCGGCCTGAATCAGCACGGCCACCAGTTTTTTCAAATCCTCGACACTGGTGCGATCGGCCAGGTTGCGCAACGCGTCGATGCGGCGCTTGCCCGCCTTGAGCTCGTAGTTGACCAGCGCGAATTCCTCGCTCACCTCCGGGTGCGCCTGTTCGAGGTCTTTGGCCACCTGCACCACGGCCTGGTCGAGACCGAGTCCGCTTTCGACGCAAACCACCAGCAGGTCGAGCGCGTTGGGGAGACCCCGCCGCACTTCCTTCTGCCGCTTCTTGGCGCGGATGTTGACGTACTCGTTGGGCGCGAAGAAACCCGCCGCGCCAGCCGCCAGAATTGCCATGATCTTGTTCGAAGGATCGGCCGACGTGCTCGCTACCGCCAGACTCATCAGTAGGGGTAGCGAGATCCCCATCAGTACCTTCGCGCCATAGAAATAGCGCATGGCGTTCGGATTGCGGATGCCCGCGCGGATCATGCGCCGCTGAATCACGCCGGCGTCTTTCGGGCTCACCGGCAACAGCGTGCCGAGCTTTTTCACCAGTTCGTGGAAAACCAGGCTCGGATGCGCCGGAGCTTCCTCCTCGCGCATCGTGCCGGCGCCGGTGACGCGCTCGATGGCCTCCTTCGGCCGTACCCACATCCGCATGCCGACGGCCGCACCGCCCACAGTCAGCATCAGGAACAGCCCCACCGCAACGAGAACTTCCATGATCAGACCTCGATGTTCACGATCTTGCGGATGATCAGATAGCCGATCACCTGCAGGGTGATGGCCGTAGCCATCATGAAGTTGCCGATCTCATCCTCGATGAAGAAGCTGATGTAGCCCGGGTTGGTGTAGAACATCATCACCGCCACCGCCACCGGGATCAGGGTCAGCGCCAGTCCCGTCATCCGTCCGTGCGCGCTGATCGCGCGAATCTTGCCGCGCAGCTTGAACCGCTCGCGGATGACGTAGGCCAGCTTGTCGAGAATCTCGGCCAAATTGCCGCCGGTGCGCTTCTGCAGCAGCACCGCCGAGACGAAAAAGTGCACGTCGAGGATCGGCACGCGACCGGCCAGCTTGAGCAGGGCCTGGTCGAGCGGCAGCCCGAGATTGTGCTCGTCGAAGGTCCGGCGGAACTCGCCCGACAAAGGCTCCTGGAACTCGCGGTGCAACATTTCGAGCGCCACCGAGAAGGCGTGGCCCGCCCGCATGGAGCGCGACACGAACTCGAGGCTCTCCGGGAACTGCTCTTCGAACTTGTGCATGCGCTTCTTCACCACGCGTGAGATGTAGAACACCGGAATCAGCGCGAATACAGCTCCGATGGCCAACTGCGCCATCACCGACGAGATCCCGAAGACGATCCGGGCGATGAAGAACCCTCCGAGAAACAGCCCGAGGCAGCCATGCACCACCGCCGACGGGCGCCATTTGAGCCCGGCTTGCTCGAGCAGCGTTTCGAGCTTCTTTTGCAAGTCGAACTTCTTGAGGATCTCGGCCGCCAAACGGCTCTTGGCGTCCTCCTTGTTGATCAGTTGCGGCGCCCCGGCCGCCTTTGCCTTGCCCTTCTTTTCGGCCTTGACGTCGGGCGTGTCGAGGATGCGGTTCTTCAGCCGGTCGACGTCGGAACTGCGCACGGCGCTCGAAAGCGCCCACCAGGCGCCCACCGCGCCGAGCCAGATGATCAGGAATATGACGAAAATGGTCATGATGCTCAAAGCCTCCCGCGAGCCTGGCTCAAATCTCCATCACTTCGTCGAACAGGTCCGGGCGCAGACGGATGCCGGCGCTCAATAGCTTTTCGTAGAACTTCGGCCGGATACCGGTGGCCGCAAAGCGCCCCACCACCTTGCCCTCGGGACTCAAGCCGCGCTTTTCGAATACGAAGATGTCCTGCAGCGTGATCACTTCGCCTTCCATGCCCGTCACCTCGGTGATGCTCACTACGCGGCGCGAGCCATCGCTCAGTCGCGAGGCCTGCACGAGCAGGTGCACGGCGCTGGCGATCTGCTGGCGGATGCTCACGAGCTGCATGTTGGCGTTGGCGAGAGATACCATCACCTCGAGACGCGACACCGAGTCGCGCGGGGAGTTGGCGTGGACCGTGGTCAGCGACCCGTCGTGGCCGGTGTTCATCGCCTGTAACATGTCGAGCGCTTCCTCGCCGCGGCACTCGCCCACCACCACGCGGTCGGGACGCATACGGAGGCTGTTGATCAGCAGTTCGCGCTGGCGTACGGCGCCGTTGCCTTCGAGGTTCGGCGGACGCGTTTCGAGCCGCGCCACGTGCGGCTGCTTGAGCTGCAACTCGGCCGCGTCTTCGATGGTGACGATGCGCTCTTTCGAATTGATGAACGACGACAACGCGTTGAGCAGCGTCGTCTTGCCGGCGCCGGTACCGCCGGCGATGATGATGTTCAGGCGCGCCTTGACCGCGGCCTCGAGCAGTTCCATCATGCCCGGCGTCAAAGCCTTCTTCTCGACGAGATCGGCGGGGTTGAGTTTGTCGACGCTGAAACGGCGGATCGACAGCAGCGGCCCGTCGACGGCGAGGGGCGGAATCACGGCGTTGACGCGCGATCCGTCGAGCAGGCGCGCGTCGACCATCGGCGTCGATTCGTCGATGCGGCGGCCCACCTGAGAGACGATCTTGTCGATGATCCGGATGAGGTGGGCATCGTCGCGGAAGGAGACATTGGTCAGCTCGAGCAACCCCTTGCGCTCGACGTAGACCTGCTTGCAGGTGTTGACCAGAATATCGGAGATCGTCGGATCCTGAAGCAGCGGCTCGAGCGGCCCGAGGCCGAAAACCTCGTCGAGCACCTCGTCGCAGATCTGCTGCTTTTCGACCGAGCTGAGCAGCGTCTGCTCGCCGTCGATCAACTGCATGAGCGCGTGCCGGATCTCGCCCCGCACCCGTTGGTTGTCGATCGTCGCCAGCGCCTCGAGGTTGATCTTGTCGAGGAGCTTGCGGTGCAGCGTGAATTTGAGCTCCTGGTACTCGGGCTTGAGCGGCGCCTTCGAGCGCGTGGCGCTCTTCATCAATCGCTGTTCCCAGCTCAACTGGGCCGGATTGTTCTTTTGATCGATGCTCGGCAACATGGTCTCTGTCTTTCCTCTTCGTCGTTATTCTTCGTCGTTATTCTTCGTTCCGTCTCCGAACCGCCAGCGCGGCGAAACCCTGTCAAGAATCCACGTCAAAAATCCGCGTCAACAAGCACTCCGTGTCCTGCGGCAGCGCCCTCATGTCTGCGACAACGCCGGCTTGGCTTCGGTCAACGCGGCCGCCTGCTTGGGCGGATTGGGCGGACCGCAAAGCTTGGTCGCCATCGCCAGAATCGCCTTCCCCAGTTCGCAATCGGCCGCCAGGGGCTGCCCGAGCGAGATCACCCGGTGCAAGGAAAAATAGTCGTTCGGCAGGCTGGCGAAAACCGTGCAGTTGAAAATCTTCTCGATATCGGAGCCGGCGATGCCGTCGCGCTTGCTCAGCCGGTTGACTACCACCTGGTAACGTTCTTTCGACAGCCCGATCTGCGTCAGCAGCCCCACCGCCTTGCGTGCCAAATGGAGGCTGGCCAAGTCGCTCGACGAGATCAGGAATGCCTGCTCGCACTCGGTCAGGATCGTCAGGCTGGTGCGGTGAAACACCGTCGGCGCATCGACGATCACCCAGTCGTACAGCATCCGCGCGTAGCTCAGCAGGTCATGCACGCGGGCATGGTCCGGGCTCTGCGAATAGGGCTGCTCGGGCGCCGTCAACACGTCGATGCCGCCCGAGTTCACCGTCAGCGCCGACCACGAAGCCGCATCGAGGGAGCCTACCTGCTCGAGCGCCTCGACCACGGACGACTCCGGTTGGAGCTTCAAGTAAAAACCGATCGTGCCGCCCTCGAGATCGAAGTCGATCAGCAACACTCGCTTGCCGGTCGTCTTACGCAGCCCGTGGGCGACATGCGTGGCGAGGGTCGAGCTGCCCGCTCCCGGTTTGGCCGAAGTGAACAGAACCACCTTGCCCAACTCGTGCTCGGCTTCCTGCTCGGGTGAACGCAAGCGCCTCAGGCGCGCTGCGGCCTCCCGCTGCGCCCCCGCTTCGAACGGAGAGTAGAGAAAATCGGCTGCCCCGGCCCGCAGCACTTTCACCACCGAGGCGCTGTCGTTGGACCGGTGCAGCGCCACTACCTGCACCTGATAGGAGGCCAGGAAGCGGATCAGGTCCACCGCCGTGTCGAGGCCCGTGGCGCAGTCGATCAGTACCATCTCGGGCTGAATCTGGCGGAGCCGGATTTCGAGCTCCCGCTGCGACGGATACGTATTGAGCTCGGCCAGGATTTGGAAGGTACGTGTCTCGGGAAGCGTCATGCCGAACTCGACGGCGATCTCCCGGTTGGGAGAGATCAGCAATGCCGCCAAGCCCACGTCCCTGCCTTTCCGTTGCGCGTCCATCGATATTCCTTGGCCGATATTTCTCGGCGATGTTCCTCGGTCGTCTCCCTAAAGGCCGGCTCCTACGCGCGGCCGTCTTCTTGCCGGTCAGTTCTTTTCGAGTTGCCCGCCCGTCTTTTCGCCCTGCCCGCCACCGGCCGGCGATGGCTCGGCGGCGGCCGCCTCGGTCTTGGCGGGGGCAGCCACTGGGGCCGGGGGTCCCGACGAAGAACTATCGGCGGAAGTCGTCGCGGCCATGATGGGCCGCACCGACTCGGCGGTCACCACGGCCGGAATCTCCGAACTCCCCTTGCCCGCCGCCATTTCCGGCGACTGAGCCGTTCCCGAACGATGGTTGCGCGCATTGGTCTTCTTGCCCGGCGTGCGAGCCGGGGGAATCGCGCTATGCGGCGCAGGCGGAACCGCCGGCCCGAGGAACTCGACCGGCATCACCGGCATCGGCTTGGGGTCGCCCGGATTCAGCGGATCGACGATTTCCGGCGTTACCAGCACGATCAACTCCGTCTTCGACTTCGTAGTCGACTTGCTCTTGAACAGGGCGCCGAGGATCGGAATGTCGGCGAGGCCCGGGATCCGGGTGAACGCCTGCTCGGCGCGGTCATCGATCAGGCCGCCGATGACGAAGCTTTGGCCGGGACCGAGCTCGATGTTGGTCTCCATGCGCCGCGTCGCCAGGGCGGGGATGCGGAAACCGTTGAACGTGACCGAATTGGCGATGTCGATCGAGGAGACTTCCGGCCGCACATAGAGCTTCATCGTCTTGTTCGGCGTCAGCTGCGGATTGAATGTCAGCCGGATGCCGAATTCTTTGAACTGCACCGTCACCGCGCCGGCCGAGCCGCCCTGGAGGATCGGCACCGGGAATTCGCCGCCCACCAGGAAACTCGCTTCGCGGCCGTTGGTCGTCACCAGGTTCGGTTCGGCCATGATTTGGAGCACACCCCGGCTTTGCAGAGCCTTGATCGTCGAGGCGAGGTTGAGGTCCGGCCGGAAGGCGAAGATATTGAGCGCGTCGCTCAGCGTGAACTGCGAGGTGGTTCCCTGCAGCCCTCCGGGGATCGTTCCCCGAACGTCGGTCACCTTGGGTGGGCCGAACTGACCCGTGCTGATCGCGCCGGGCGTATTCAATGCGCCAGTCGACATCAGGTTGACGCCGAACTGCGTCGAAGCGCTCCGGTCGAGTTGGGCGAACTTCACCCGCAGCACCACCTGCTTTTCAACCTCTCTCGGATTGATCACCAGATTGTTCACCACGGTTTTGGCGAGCGAGGCCGCGAGGACCGCCGTGCGGTCAGCCACGGCTTGCGAGGTAACCTTCCCGTTGAGCGTCACCGAATCGCGCGCCGACACGATCTGGATGTTTTCGTCGGGGAAGGTCTCGTGGATGATCTTGCGAATCGGCTCGAGGTTATGTTCGACGGTGGCGTTGTAGAACGTCCGCTGGCCCGTCTTCGCCCAGATCACGATCGTCGAGGTTCCGTGCGACTTGGCGTGCAGCAGCACTTCGCGCGTCGACACGGCAACGGCGTCGACTACGTCCGGATTGCTCGTCGAAATCCGGCCGATGTCGGTTGGATAGTCGATCACGACGCTCTTGCCGACGGTAACCCGCAGGTCTTCCGATGTCGATTGCGCCGCCAGCGGACCGAGCGCCGCCGTAGCGGCCATCATCACTACCGGAGCGATGGTACGAATGATTGCCTTCATACTCTAGTTCCTCCCGCCTTGGGGATTGATGGTTTCGACCGTCTTCTGATTGCCGCGAATGACGACGATCTGGTCGAGTTGCTCGGGCGGCGCCGCGGGCGGCGGAGGAGGCAGCGGAGGCGCCTCGGCCACCGGCTGCTTCACCGGCTGCGGCATGTCGGCCGGTCCGTCGCCGGATACGCCGTCGCCACCTGGAGCCCAGCCGCTGCCGCCACTCGAGCCCGGCCGCGTACGATAGAGTTCGCTCAGCCGCTTGCCTCGCGTCGAAGCGATGGTGCGGTCAGCCGAGCTGCGCAGCACCAGTTGAATCTTGGCTTCGTTGCCGGCGAGCGTCAGCATTTCGGCTTGTTCGGGCGTGACCAGCAGCGTCACCGAAGGCGCATTGATGGCGCCGCCGCGCGGATCGACCTGCACCGTCTGCCCGGCGCTGAGCACCGTGATGTCCTGGAGCGTGGTCACTGTCATGGTGTTGTGCTCGCCGTTGGGCGGCCTGCCGGTCACGAGCACGTCGACGTGCAAGCCCGGCAGTACGAACCCGGCCACGCCCACCACTTCGTTCACGTGCACCGTCACGGCGCGCATGCCGATCGGGATCACGGGCGTGATGCCGGCGCCGGCGCCGCGCGCGGCCAAACGGCCCTCGAGCACGGGTTCGTCGGCGAGGATGTTGCTCATCACCGGCCGGTCAATCACTTCCTCGGGCTTCGAAAAGGCGCCTTTGGGGAATGCCGACTCGGGGATCTTCGCCACTTTGATGTCATCGGGCTTGATCGCCACGCCGACTCCGAGCGGCTTGACCGCCATCACGATGTCGCGGGTCTCGACGGGCGTGTTCTTGGGCTTGGTACCGGATGCCCCCGAGGTCATCTGGTAAAAGATGCTCGACACTACCAGTGCAAAGACCAGGCTCACCCCGAGAACGGTTAGAAACCTTCGATCCATAAGACTCCTCTCCTCGACTCAACTGTCACTGCCGGGTTGCTTCGCCCCGCGAACCGCACGGCCCGCCGGCGCCACCCGTTTTCCCGCTTCACGGCAACCTGCTCCCCAGAATCGTCAGCCAAACGCCCAACACGATCGCCGGCGCGTAGGGAATCGCCAGCGGCAGCGGCTTGTCGGGCTCGGCTTTGTACTTCGCCATCGCTCTCCGGAGGTATCCGGCGCCCAACACGAGGCCCGCCAGAATCCCACCCAGAATCGCCGTCAGAATGGCTGCTTGCACCAGACGCGTGGCGCCCAGCAAAGCTCCGAAACCGGTCATCAACTTCACGTCTCCGCCCCCCATGCCCCCGAGAACATAGAAGACGAGAAAAATTCCGAACCCCGCCGCGGCTCCGAGCGCCCCGCGGCCGAGGCCCATCCAGACACCGTCGCCCGACTGGCCACCCGCCATCGCCTGGCAGACAAGCCCGCCCACCAGCGCCGCAAGGGACGTCCAGTTGGAGATCGTCCGCCGCGCCAGATCCTCCACCGTGGCGGCGATGCCGACGCCCACGGCGACCCACACTTCGAGACTGATACCGGCAACATTCATTGATTCGGCAACCTCGGGGAAGCCATCCCAGGCACCGAACGGCGGCCGCTTCCGGCGCGCCTCCGCTCGGCAAAACCCGCTACTCCAGCCGGCAACAATTGCGGCGCCACAAAACCCGCCCGTAAGACAAACTGCGGCAGCGGCTCGCCAGAAGGCAGCCGCCAAACCGGAAGGGCACCGCCGGACACCCGCCCGCCCAGCGCGCGCCGCAACATGTCACTCGAGGCGTCTGCAGCGGCGGGCATGGCCTCGGCAGAAGTGGTTTCGGTGAACCGGCCCCGGTCAGACCGATCCCGAACGCTCCGGGGGTAGGCGGAAGCTCTCGATGCCTTCATTGCGTGAGTTCTCTGATTGAAATTCGGACGGCTCGCCCCTTTCCATTAGTGCTGGTACGGGTTTTTTTGACGATGCAGGACCTTTGGACTATGAATCCCGATTCGGCACTGCCTCTACTCAGCCCCACCTGTTGCATCCAACAACGCTCCTTCCCGTTTCACGGCGTCGAGCAGCCGAGCCGCCTGGATACTCAGCTCCACCCGATTCCGTGCGCCAGTCTTTTCAAAAATGTGCATCAGATGAACCTTCACCGTGCCGGGGGTGATGGCCATCCGTTCGGCAATCTCGCGATTCTTCAGCCCCTCGCCGATCAAGGCGATCACCTCGCACTCGCGCTGGGTTAGGCGGATAGCAATCCGCTCGGGACTCCGCAAGCTCATGTCGGGCTGCCCGATCGGCCACGATCCGCCCTCGGCTACCGACCGCAGGCAGGCCAGCACCACCGACACCGAATGCGTCTTGTCGAGTACGCCGCGAATCCCGGCCTCGGCAGCCAAGCGCCGATCCGTCGGCGAGGGATCCTTGGTCCACAACACGGCCGTTACCGGCGTGAGAACCCGCGTCCGCTCGAGCACCTCGGCCACCGTGCGCAGACCAAACGCATGGTCAAGCACCAACACGTTGGCCTGGAGCCGCGCCACCTGCCGCACCGCGTCTTCCGGATCTTGCGACCACCCCGCAAACTGCAGGTCGTCCGCTGGCTCGAGGATCCGGATCAGACCCTCGGCCATCACCGGCTGCGTCACCAACGCGTACACGAACGTAAGCCGCGAAGGGTTTGGTTCGATAGCATGCATCCGCCCGAACTATCGGCGGATCAGGTAGAAAGCTACAGCCAAACTCAGTGGCAGCCGAGACAAGTGAACCGCCGCCCATGGCAAACCACGCACGACGCTTTGTTCAGATTCGCCTTGCCCGAACTGTGCACATCCACCCACTCTTTCCCGTGCGAGACAGGTTTCAAGTGTGCCCCCGGCGTATGACACTTCTCGCACGAGAACGGATTGTCCACCTTCGCATGACACACCAGGCAATCCTGCATCGCCGGGAACACAGAATGATCGGTGGTGCGGGAGTGCTCGAGTCCGCGATGGCACGCCTGGCAGGCGTTGGTGGTGGCCAGTTGCGCCCGCAGCTCCGGACCCGGCAACGCCCCTGTAGACGACGCATGGTAGGTCTTACGATCCAGCGCCGCCGCGATTACGGGAGCCGCATTCCCCATTTGCAGGTGCAAGGCATGATTGAACTGCGTCACCAGCGACGCCGATGGCTCCTTCACCGCCATGCCCTTCTCGTGGCACTTCAGGCATACCTTTCCATCCGGAAGATTGTTGTCTGAAGCTTTGGTGCTCGCCGGCGTCGAGGCGTGACACTCCACGCAGCCGAGCTTCAGTTGCAGGTGCAACTCGTGCGAAAAGGGCTTGGATTGCGCCCAGCAGGCCAAGCCCCACACCGCCGGGATGAACCGGACTAGCCTTTGTACCAGATGCGCCAAATCTTGTTCCCGCCGTCGTCGGTCACCAGCAGGCTCCCGTCTTTCATCTGGAAGATGCCCACTGGGCGTCCCCAGACTTCGCGCTTGTCGGGCGCCATCATCCAGCCGGTGAGGAAGTCCTCGGGCGCGCCCGACGGCTTTCCATTTTGGAACGGCACGTAGACCACGCTATAGCCCGTGCGCTTGGAGCGATTCCACGAGCCGTGCAGCGCGAGGAACGCTCCGCCGCGATACTTCGCCGGAAACTGCTTGCCGGTGTAGAACATGAAGTCGAGCACAGCGGAGTGTGCCTGCAACGGCACGTCGGGCACGATGGTCTTGGCGACGAGGTCCGGCTTTTCGCCCTTGCGGCGCGGGTCCTCATTCGGGCCAATATAGGCATACGGCCACCCGTAGAAGCCGCCCTGCTTGATTTCGGTGAAGTAGTCGGGTACGAGATCGTCACCGAGGCCATCGCGCTCCTGGACGCTGGCGTAGATTCGCGCGGTGCCGGGATACCAGTGGATGCTGACGGGATTGCGCGTGCCTTCGGCGAAGAACTCCTTGCCGGAGCCATCGGGATTGAAGCGCAGGATCGCCGCGCGCTCGCGCGCCTCGCCGGCGTCGACGTTCGAGCCTGACCCGACCGTCAGGTACATCTTCGAGCCCTTCGCGTCGAACAGGATGGCGCGGGTCCAGTGGCCCTTGCCGAAGTCCTTCATCGAAACCAACTCTTCGCCAGGACCCGCCGTCATCTTGGCCTTGTCATATTTGTAGCGCTTGAGCGAGGTGGTCTCGGCCACGTAAAGGTAGTCTTTCCACCAGGCCATGCCGAACGGGCGGTCGAGGCCGGAGATGAGCTTGGTCTTCTCCTTGGTCGATTGGTTGATGCGATAGACGGTTCCGTTGGTCACCGAATCGGACAGCAGGAGTTCGCCACTCGGGCCTTCGAGCATGAACCGGGGCTTCTCGAAGCCGTCCGTCCATTCCTCGATCTGAAATCCGGCGGGGACCTGAAGGCGCGCGCCATTGGGCCGGTCGACCACTTGGGGCCGGTTGTTGGCGGACTCGGTGTGGAATGGCGGAGGCAGCTTGACTTTGCGGTCCTCGGCGGCGAGGCCACCGATGAACGAGAGCGAGATGGCCAATAGAAGCTTGGTCGGCATGGTGGGAGGATACTCTGATTTGCAGTTTATCATCGGCGGGTTCGCCGGCCGAGAGAGAGTAAGGGAGTGAGAGAGAGGGAGTGGATGGGCCGCCGATCCTGGGCTGCGGGCGTATCCGGTGCCGGGGCGGGAGTCGTCGGCAACAAATGAGCGTGCCGAGCCGCCGTTGACGAATAGGGCAATCTGCCGTATCTTGCGGATCATGGAAAAGCTCACCAACGCTCGACTCGAAGCCCGCTTGCCTGGAGATGTCCACGCGATGCTCGAGCGCGCCGCGGAGATCGAGGGCTGCACGCTGACCGATTTCGTCGTGACCGCCGCCCGCAATGCGGCTCAGCGCACCATTGAGGAAGCCGAGATCCTTCGCCTGTCGGCCTTGGACCAGAGGCAACTCGCCAAGGCCATTCTCGCTCCACCCAAGGCCTCGCCGGCCCTACGCCGCGCCTTTGCCCGCCGGAAGCAATTGCTTGGCCTGGAGGCAGCGAAATAGTGTCCGCTCCCTACCGCCTGGAGCCGCTTGGCGAACAGGATCGTTCCACTTTCTTTTGTGGGCCCTCCGATGGCAGCCGCCCGCTCGACCGGTACTTCAGGGCCCAAGCCACCCAGGACATCCGGCGCCGGGGGGCGAATTGTTTTGTTGTGATCGAACAAGCGTCGGGGCAGGTGGCGGGCTACTATACGCTTGCCGCGGCAGGCATTCCGGTGACCGCCCTTCCGGCTGACTTGGCCAAGAAACTGCCGCGTTATCCCAGCCTTCCTGCCGCTCGCATTGGGCGTCTGGCGGTCGATGCGCGCCACCAGGGAAGAGGCCTTGGGGCTGCGATGCTGGCCGACGCGACCCATCGAGTACTTACCGCCGCCCCCGCGGTCTTCGCTTTGCTGGTGGATGCCAAAGACAATGGCCTGTGGCGTTCTACCGTCACCACGGCGTCATTCCTTCACGAACTCCGAGTGGACTTTGTTTCTACCGCTCGGTAGCGCGGAGAAAATGCGCGAGCGATAGGGGGGCAAGGAAGGACTTGTCGTGACTCGATGTCCGCCTGCGAACGAGACTTGGCAGCAGCAGTCGAGCAAGGAGCGGACGAGTCGAAGTATCCGAAGTGCGCCACATTGCGCCAGGCGCAGCCTGGTAGGTACCAGGCGCGAGACGGTGCTGGTTCTCCAGACCCCGACGCAAGGTATCCGTTATCGCAAGGAGAGGAGCGCCGGAGCCCTACCGAAAGTGCCTACTGCGTTATCCGCGATGGATCGCTTTCAGCGCGAGATGCGGCTCGTGCGCTAAGATTTGCAGCAACGCGGCTGCCGGGCCTGTAGGGCGGCGCCGGTCCTGTTCCCAATTCTGCAAGGTCTTGATGCTCACGCCCATGAGGCTTGCGAATTCCGATTGCGAAAGGCTTGTGCGTTCTCGGATTGCTCGCACGCCGGATGCTTCGACCACGAAACGGCGCGACGGCTTGCGCTGGCCGCGCAAGATCGCTCCGCCCTCCCGCACACTGCCGAGCAGTTCTCCGAAGGTCTTTGCATCAAGTCCTTTGTGCTTCATCTCCAAACTCCTCTTTTGCGGCCTTCGCGAGTTGCGCCGTCTGCCTCGCGGACAGGTTGGCCGCGACGTTCTTCGGAAAAGCAAATAGCAGAAGGATCATGTTTCTACGGACAGCCCAGTAGTAAATCACCCGGGCACCGCCACGCTTCCCTCTTGCCCCCACTGCCACGCGAATCTTCCGGATTCCACCGCCTCCCCGAATGACGGGTCCCATCGTTGGATCGGCGGCGAGTTCGGTCTGGAATTGCCGGTACTCCTCGTCGTCTAGAAGTTCAGTGATCTGCTTCGTGAAGACCGATGTTTCGATCAGTTCCACTGCTTTCGAGTATACGCCATTGGCGGATAGCTTGTTCCACTTTGTGGGTACTCAGTCGCGATCTTTCCGAGCCCGGCGAGCGAGAAGCGTTCTGATCGCGCATGGGCCGAAGTGCCGCACTGATGGTCTTTCTTGACTGCTGGGCGCGTTCACTGTCTCGGGGCTTGTGTGCTTCGGCGGTGCGCGGTCCGGGTCGCACAAGAGGACGCTGTCTGCGGTCGCGCGAAGGTCCTGTCTGACCACGTTGCTGGCATCCGAAGAGATTGCGAAGCTAGTAGACGATGACGCTCAATCGACGCAAGTTCGTTCAATTGGCCGCGGGGATGGGAGCCTCCGTAGCGTGGGGCGGATCGGCCCGAGCGTCCACCACCGGTTGGCATGAGCGGCGCGACCTTTACCCGCAGGGCGTCGCGTCAGGCGATCCCGATTCGAGCAGCGTCATCCTCTGGACTCGGCGGCCATTCGAGTCCGGCGGCCGGCGTATGCTCACGGTCGAGATTGCCGAAGATGCTGCGTTTCGGCGGGTCGTGGCAAAGGCGGCCGCCCCGGTCTCGGCGGAGTCGGATTGGACGATGCGTGTGCTGGCCGGTCATCTCGAGCCCGCGCGCGTCTACTGGTTCCGCTGCACTGATGAGGAGGGGCACGGTAGCCGCATCGGCCGGACGATCACCGCGCCGCTCGAGAACGATCCGCGCCCGGTCAATTTCGCCTTCGTCAGTTGCCAGAGCGTGAATGAAGGCAAGCTCAACGGCTATCGCCGGATGATTTTCGAGGATGAGCGCGCGGCGCCCACCGATCGACTCGGTTTCGTTCTCCACCTCGGCGATTTCATTTATGAGGTCGTGCAATATCCCGACGAAGCGCCGTCACGCTACGACCGTACGATCTACGACGTCGGCCGCATTCCCGATGGCGGCCAAACCGGCAAATTCCACTACCCGCTCACGGTCGAAGGTTATCGCGTCGTCTACAAGGGCTACCTCGCCGATCCCGACCTGCAAGACGCACGAGCGCGTGTGCCGTTCGTCGCGATCTGGGACAATCACGAATTCTCCTGGCAAGGCCGGCAGAGTATCGTGCAGGCCGGGGGCGATCCGCGGCCGGGCCAGACTGTCAAAGTCGCCGCCAACCAGGCATGGTTCGAATACATTCCCGCGCGCGTCAAGGCGCCGAGCGGATCGCTCGACACGTTCGGCGCGCCGGCGTTGAAGAATGTGCTGATAGAAAAGTGGGACGACAGTGGTCTCGGGATCGAACCCAACAATCTAAAGGCCATCAACAGCCTGATCGCCTATCGGTCTTTGCGCTACGGCCGTCACCTCGATCTCATTCTCACTGATCAGCACAGCTTCCGCGGCGACGACCCGACCGATGCCGAGGGCGTTGGCAAGATTTACGATCCGGCTTTCAACGGGATGTTTCTCGGAGCCGGCGATGATCGCGCTCGATGCCGGCCGCACCTGCAACGGCGGCAAGCCGCCCGCCGAACTCAGCTTTGGCGACACAAGCATCCCTAACCCTCGAAAGGATTCGCCGCCGCGCACGTTGCTCGGGGCTCGTCAGAAGAAGTGGTTCCTGGACCAGTTGCGCCGGTCTACGGCAACCTGGAAGATCTGGGGCAATTCGCTCGGCACCCTCGATCTGCGAGCCGACCCAGAGAACCTTCCCGATGGATTGACCAAGCAAAAGTGGCCGGCAGGCACGTTCGCGCAGATCGGCAGCGGCGATTACGGGAGCGCCTACCACGAGCGTGGCGAAATCTATGACCTCGTCCGCGATTTCAAGATCACCGGATTCGCGATCGTGTCGGGCGACCGTCACAGATTCTGGGCTGGCTATGCCGCCTCCCGGTTGCCACCCGCCAACTTCGAGCCCGTCGGGATCAGTTTCGTCGGCGCCTCGCTGGCCAGCCCTGGCGCGATGGAGGCTTATGAGCACCGCCTTCCCAAGGATCATCCGCTGCGTCCGCTCTTCCTGGCAGACCAGCCAGCGGGCAAGCCCGAATGGACCTACAACATGCTGCTCAAGCACGGCGTCCGCTCGTGCCTCGAATACGCGAAGAGTTTCGACCTGAAGCGCGCTCACGCGGTTTCCAACCCGAAGCTTTCCCCGCACCTGGAATTCGTGGATATGGGCGGTCATGGCTATGCGACCGTGAGGCTCACCGGCAATCAAATGCGGACCGAGTTCGTCTGCATTCCACGCCCGATCACGCGTAGCGATCGTCCCGATGGCGGTCCGCTTCGCTACCGGGTCGTCCACACGGCATCGCTCTGGAAACCGGGCGAGCGGCCTTTGCTGCGCCAGCAAGTCATTGAGGGCGATCCCGGCCTTTCAATCTGAGATGGCTGTTAGCTACTTTCCGGCGCAAAATTCCATGGTTCAGATTGTGGGGCAGGCTTTCAGCCTGCGCGACACTTCAGTCCCGCTTCCGATGCCCGGAGCCCAGGCCCGCCAACGAACTCTAACCCCTCCCGAAGGGTGCTTGGGCGGCTTCCACTTCGGTTTCCGCTATTGGCGGGTGATGACGGGCGAGTACCTCTCGAATTTCGCGCCGGAAAGTAGTTAGGCGCACCACGAGCGAAAGTCCGGTCCTCGCGAGTGTGACATCGCCGAGTCGACCCTCGAGTCTCTCGCGCGGCGAGCAACCCTGAAGGCGACTGGCTCACTGCGGACTCTCGAAACCGCGCTTGTATAGAATAGTCGCGGGAGTCAACCACCATGCCAATCGACCGCCGCCGCTTCCTCGCCTCCGCCGCGCCCGCCATGGCCGCAGCCGCCGCCCCGCAGGGCTTCGACGCAATCCGCCAGGAGTTCCCGCGCGCCACCCGCGAAGTCTACCTCGACGCAGCCGCGCACATGCCGCTCCCCAAATACGCCGCTGAAGGCATGCGGCGCTACATCGACTTTCATATGTATGGTCCGGGCGAAGGGCGCGGCGAATATGCCGCCGAAGCGCTGCGCCAGGTGAAGCCGCTGTTCGCACGGCTCATCAACGCCAAGCCATCCGAGATCGGATTCGTCATCTGCACCAAGGCCGGCGAGGCCGCCGTCGTCAACGGACTCCGCATCCAGGAGACCGGTGGCAACGTCGTCACCAATGACCTGCACTACGCCGGCGCGATCCACGACTATGTCGGCCGCCGCCGCGCCGGACTCGACGTGCGCATCGTCCGCCACCGCGACTGGCGCATCGACCTCAAAGACATGGAGCGCGTCACCGACAATCGCACCAAGTTGATCGCCATCACGCTCGTTTCGAACGTCAACGGATGGGTGGAAGATGCGCGCCGGTTGAGCGAACTCGCGCATGCGCATGGCGCGTATCTCTACGCCGACATCATCCAAGCCGCCGGCGCGGTTCCCGTCGATGTGAAGGCGCTCGGTCTCGATTTCGCCGCGTGTTCGAACTACAAGTGGCTCCAGGGAGCGCGTGGGGCGGGCTTCCTTTACGTGCGTGAGGATTTACAGGGTACTGTCGTGCAAGACCAAGTCTTCCCCGGCTATGTCCACTACAACTACGCGCCGTGGGTTCCGGAAGCGGACGCGAAGCTCGACGAGCTTCCGTTCATCGCGGCGAAGAACGCCGCGCGCTACGAGGCGGGCAACGTCAATTACGCGGCCTACGCGGGACAGTATGAGACGTTGAAGCGGATGCTCGAACTCGGCGTGGACCGCATGTACGCCCACTCGAAGGCGATGTGTGACCGGCTCAAGAAGGAACTGCCCGCGCGCGGGTTCACGTTGATCACGCCTGCGGAGGCGGTCAGCCCCCTCGTTGTGGTGCGAGCCAAGAATCTCGCGGCCACGATGAAGAAGCTGACACAAGCGGGGATCCAGGTGACGAGCGCGGGTAAGGACCGAATTCGGATCTCGCCCGCGGTCTATAACAACATGACGGATATTGACCGCCTGCTCGCTGCAATCGCGTAAAGCATGATCACCTCCCAGCCTCGATTCCGTATCGAGTAACAGGAGGAGTTCGTGAGCCTACGTGTAACTTTCCATCGAGTCGCCCTTTTCGCGGCATTTTCCGCGCTAATGCCCGCCGCGCAGATCATCGGGGATCTGTCTGACTACGAGGTCTATTCGAACGGGGGCGTCGGCGGCTCGAGCCTCGGCGACTTCGGAGTCGGCGACACCCCCGAAGGATTTGGGCGGCGAGGCATCATCCGATTCAGCCTTGCGGGCCTGTCTGGCGCGACCCTGCAGTCGGCCTCACTGAGCCTCTTCCTGATCGAGTCACGCAAGGACCAGTATCCGGCTCCCGGCATCATCACCAGTTCCGCGCCCTACGTCAATCCGGGGCTGGGTGACACCGTCGTGGTCCACATCGGTGACGGAGTGCCACTCGCCGCGGGCTACACTACGCCGTCCATCGGGAACGATCCCGGCGCGCTCATCAGCGGCGCCAGCCAACCGAACAGCCCCATCTTCACCATCGATGTCAAGGCCGCAATGCAACAGGCGATTAATGCCGGATTCGCCTTCGTCACGTTCCGCGTCCAAACGGCGGCCGAGACGGACAACGACGGCCTCAATGACCTGTGGTTCTTCGCGGCAGCGGACTCGGGCTTCCCGAGCGAGCGCCCTGCGATCAACTATGCTCTCGCATCAGTCAACGGGATCCCAACGACGCCGGCCCCTGCGCCCGAGCCATCGTCGCTCGCTCTCTCCGTGGTGGGTCTCCTTGCCGCTGTGCGCTGGCGTACCCGCGCCGCGCGCTGATCAGTACGGCGCCGCGAGCGGCTCGAATGTCAGGCCATTGAAGTCAGCGAGGCTCTTCGCCTCGCATAAACCGGACGCGCTCGCCTTTCCGCTGTAGAGGGCGCCCGCGTCGGCCCACACCAGCCGCGAGCCATCCACTTCGGCCCACTCCCAGGTTGCGAACGGAATCACGATGTCGCGCCGGTGGTGAACAAGCTGGTGCTGGTCCGAATAGCAGGCCTTGCCTTCGCCGCCCCCGTACCCGGCAAACTTTCGGAGCGACCACCCACGCGCGAACGGCTTCTCGAATACGTGTGCCTGGTCGTGCAATCCCAACGCCTTCCATCCGTCGCGCAGCAGGCGAGGAAAGTACACGCCAAGACACTCTCCTCCGATCCCACCTTCCGGCCGGAATTCCTCGTCGCGGACCACCTCGTGCGAATCACTCATTCCTGCGTGGCCGTATCCATCGTTGAGCCAATACCGCCCGCGACCCGTGAACAGACCGCCCCCGTTCCAGCAATCGCCCTTCGGAAACAACGTCACCGCTTTCAAGTAGGGCGCCTTCGAGATCGCGGTCCACGAGCCCTTGGCGGCCGTGTGCCATCGGCCGTTCATGGCGAAGTAGATCATGTACTTGCCATCGGGCGACAAATCCGAGCGGCGTTCGTAGATTCGCCCACGCATCCATTGCCCGACCGTGAACTTGTCCTTCCGCCGGTCCCACCCGATCGTGCACACGGTCTTCGACGGTCCGCGCCGATTGATCACAGCCGCCGGGGCCTTACTGGCCATCAACACATGAAGACGAGCCGGAAATCGATTCGCCATATGACCACGCTATCGCCCGAAACACGAAGGAACCTTAACAGCCCGTGGCTAACTAAAGTCGCGTGGGCCGCGTTGCGAGCGCCATGGTCTGGGGATGTCGCCAGATTCGAGGCGTGGCCAGAGACGCAATGCGGCCCATTTCGAAGGAGCCGCAACGAAGCAGATGGCCCCATGCCGCCGCAACCCTCTGGGCGGCCGGGGTTTGTGCCCGCATGCTTCGCTGCTCGCCGCTCGAGATGGGCAGGCATCGCTTCCTTCTCGCGCCTCGCCTTCGGGCACAGATCCCGCGCCGTGCGACCCACGGGACTTTAGCCACGGGCTGTTAACGGCATCAACCCCGGCGCGGCCGCACCGCCACCACCTTCTTCACCAGCGCCGACTCGAAAGACCGCCGCGGCACAGCCGTCAAGCGTCGCATCTCGGGATCGCGTAACTCGCGCCGCGTCGAATTCGGGAGTAACTCCACCGCCCGCTCGAACTCCCGGCCGGCGCTCTGCATTCCGGCGATCGCGCGATAGTAACCCGCCTGGTTCGCGACTTTTCGGCAGCCCTTCACCAGTGCATCCAGAGCTTCGGCCCGATCCTCGGCGCTCAGTACCGGATGCTTCCCGATCGTCTCGCCCCACTCGTCGAAGAAAGGACCGAGCGGGAGCAGCAAGTCCGCCGAGCGCCGCAGCGGCTTCACCGCTCGTAGCGGATAGTGCCGGTGCCCTTCGGCCGCCAGATTCTCGCGATATAACTTCGCCGGAATTCGGAGCCCGCCTCCGTAGGCATCGGCGTTCTCATGCGCGATCCGCCCGAACCGCACTCGCGATTCCGCCGTCACCGTTCGGTTCTCCCAGAAGCTGATGCCTTGGTCGAGATCGCCGAGGTTGTGCGTGATCGACATGGCTAGTTGCAATGTCTCGATTTCGAGACCGGGCTTGTCGAGCGCTTTGGCAAACACGCGCGCTTCGCGGCGAAGCTCCGCATCGATCGCCGACGCCATCCGTTCGGCCCACTCCGTTTCGCCCATCTGCAGGAACCGCCCATGCGCACCCGCCGCCACGCTCAGCCACTCTCCATCATGTCCGCTCACCGGACCATCTTCATCGAGCGTCACCACGCGCTTCGAAATCCCAGCGAGGCTCCAGCCGTGCATCGCCACGGCCAATTCGCCCATCGCGCGCAGCACGTCGCGATCGCGCGTGCCGTTCCACAGCAGTCCGCGAATTTTCGTGTCCACGTCAGTGGGCACGAAGGTGGCCACCGTTGCATGATGCGAGGCGAGGCAGAGAGTGAAGTACTCGATGTGGCGCTCTTCTTCGGTGAGGTCCGCGTCTTCGAGTCCATCGGCGGCAGCCAGAATCCGCAGGAACCCATTCGCTCCGGTCGCCCGCGCGCGCAAGCTCGAATACGGCTCGAGCGTCAACCCTTCGTAGAGGAACGGAGCCGTGTTCCGAACCAGCGCCAAGATCGCCGAGGGGCGAATGAACCCTTCCCACGCCATCCGCACCATGGTAACGTCGCGCAGCTTCCCGAATCCGGCTGAAGCCGCCCCACATCGCAGCAGAGCCGCAATCCAGAGACACGGAGCGTTGTGCGAGCGCCTGTGAGCAGATCTGAAGCGGACCAAAGTCCCGCGCAGGCCTAAAGCCACACCCGGGCTGAAATCTTCGTGGCCAGTGAAGAAACTGAAGAATAGTAGTCCATCGCGGGGGGATCTGCAATCGCGGGTCGGAGCGTTTCTACGAGCACATGCGGCCACATCGGCAGCGGGACTAAAGTCCCGCGCTGGCTAAAGCCCGCCCTACACGGAGGCTGAAATCGAAGAAACTGAAGGATAGTAGCGCGAGCAGCCCGTGGCTAAGGTCCCGTGGGTCGCGCGGCGCGGGATCTGTGCCCGAAGGCGAGGCACGAGGAGCAGCGATGCCTGCCCATCTCGAGCGGCGAGCAACGAAGCATGCGGGCACAAACCCCGGCCGCCCAGAGGGTTGCGGCGGCATGAGGCCATCTGCTTCGTTGCGGCTCCTTCGAAATGGCATTGCGTGCTTTGCCTCGCCTCGAATCTGGCGACATCCCCAGACATGGGCGCTCGCAACGCGGCCCACGCGACTTCAGCCACGGGCTGCTAGCGAAACTCACGCTGTCAATCAGCGTTTTGCGTTGATCGCGTTGACAATCGGGATCGCCGGTTGACGCGGCACGAAGTTGTAGTTCCGTCCGCCGCGGAGCTTGACTTGGAACGATTGATATCCGCCGATGCGGGTCCGGTTTGTCTCTACCTTCTCCACGTCAGCCAGGGGAACATCGAAGCCGTCGTTCGAAGACAGCGAGTCGAAGCGGAGGTGGTCCCCGTTCAATGTGAGAGTGCCGTGGCATTGGGGCTGAGCGCCGCGATTATCGACGCGGCCGCGGGAAACTTGGCCCCAGTCGATATTCAGATTCGGGAGCATCAAGCCGTGGTGGTGGTACACTTGCCAGCCGCGATTCGCCGCCACCGGCTCACGGGGATTGCCCCTGGGGTCATCGCGTGAAACCACTGCCGGATCGCTTTCGACGACCTCCACTTCCACCTGCTGCGTAGCTACGTTGCCCTGTCCGGCGCCGGTCATTTCGAGAACGTAGCGCGTGGTTTGCCGCGGGGAGACGCGCACATTTCCCGAAGGGACGCGCACGTCACCGGGCTCGGGAGCAATTCGCGCCGACACGGCTCCTCTCGATGACCAATACAACATGGCACCCTGCCCTGCCCGGATCCGCACCGGGGAAGCCGAGAAGCGGAGAATCTCCACCGGATTTACGCGCGGCGGCGGCTCAACAACAGTCAGAATTGCGGTCGCCTGAACCTTGCCCCCGGGACCTTCCGCCGTGAGAGTGGCCGAAGCCGATCGCGATGGGCGCGCCTCAATAGTTCCTTGCACGGCCATCGGCCGCCCGTCGATGAATACCTTGGCTGCGTCTTTGGTTTCCCAGTGCAGTTGCGTAGACTGCCCGAATTGCACTTGCGATGGCGTGAACTCGAACGCGAGCACCCGTGGCGCCTCGGCCCTGGCTGGGCCAGGTCCCGGACCGGGTCCCGGATTGGGCGCAGGAGTTGGACCGGGTGACGGTGGAGCCGGGCCTGGATCGGGTGGGGGAGCCGGGCCCGGAACCGGATCGTCGTTTGAAACAGGACGGGGTCGCGGATCGACCTTGACCACTGGCGGGACCACTGGACCAGTCTTCGGCTCGTTCTTGGGAAGCACTGCTACCAATCCAACCAACGCGGCCACGCCGCCTGCTACGCCGAGCAGCCACTTAGGCAACCCTGGTTTCAGAACAGGCTTGGGCGGAGGCGGCGGAATCGGAACTGGACTCGGAACTTGGCTCGGAACAGGCGCCGGATCGGGAGGCCGGGGGGCAGGGTTCGGGACCGGTAGTTCGCCGCGCAGGGCCTGCTGGAACTCAGCCATGTCGGCAAACCGCTGCGCCGGATCGAGCGAAAGGGCTCGCAGCAAGGCGCGTTCGGCTTCTGGCGGAATGGCGACTCCGAGGCGGCTGGGCGGCACGAGTTCGTCATGAGCGAGGCGGTCCGGCGCGGGCGGCGGAATGTGGCCGGTGAGAGCGCGATAGTAAGTGCAGGCAGTGGCGTAGACGTCGGTCCACGGGCCTTGATTGCCGCGGGTCTGATACTGTTCAGGCGGCGCGAATCCGGGCTTGAGAATCACCGAGAGATTCTTGCTGTGCTGGCCCAGCGAGTAGCGCGCGGCGCCGAAGTCGATCACCTTCACTTGCCCAGTGCGAAGCAGGTAGATGTTATCGGGGCTGACGTCGCGATGGAGCAACCCCACGCGGTGCACTTCGCGCAACGCATCGCAGACGGGAGTCAAGATCCGTTGGGCCATCGTCCAGTCGATGACTTGACCTTCCAGAAACTTCTCGAAGGTGATGCCGTCGAGATACTCGAGAACGATATACGCGGTTCCGTTGGCCGGAAAGAAGTTCAGGACCCAAACGATGTTGGGATGATTTTCGAACCGAGCCACGACGCGAGCCTCTTCGAGGTAGCGCTCGAGTCCCCAGTCGTAGTCCGCGCTCAGCGTGGGCGAGTAGGCGAACACCTTGGGATCGCCCGTGGCGCGGATGCCGACGCCGCCTGGAAAATATTCCTTGATGGCCACGCGCCGGGCGAGGTTGAGATCCCAGCCGAGGTAGGTGATGCCGAATCCGCCATGCCCGAGCACCCTGCCGACCACGTATTGCTCGCGCAGAATCGTTCCCGGATTCAGATACAGCGGACCTTGCGATGGCGTTCCCGCCGCCCACCCGCAATGCGGACACGCGGCCGCTCCGCCGTTGTCGCTCATGCAGCCGAGGCACAAGTTGGAAGGAAGCGTTGGTTGCATGGTTACCTCGGAGACTGCGCGGAACCCACAAAGACCGCGATGGCGGAGAAATTGTCGCGATCCGTAGCGGGCCGCGCGTGGATCCGGCGCAGCATGCCGTCAATCCAGCTTTGCGCGGTTTCGGCTTTGGCGAACTCGATCTCCATCTCTCGTTCGGTGACGGGCTCCCAGAAACCGTCGCTCGCGAGAAGCCACGCATCGCCCGCTTCTGTTTCGCAGGATCCGGTATCGGCTTCCACCTCGGGCGAGCCCAGCGAGCGCAGCAGGCGTCCGCGATCTTCGTGATAGCGGACTTCGGACGCCTGCATGCGCCCCGAATCCACCAGCGCTTGCAAAAATGTGTGGTCGCGCGTGCACTGGCGAATGCGGCCGTGATGCATCCGGTAGAGGCGCGAGTCGCCCACATGGCTCCAGGTGGCGTGCGGTCCGGAAATGACCAGCACCACGATCGTGGTCCGCATCTGGGCGAAACGCGCTCCGATTTGCGCGGCTACCACCGCTTCGTTCGCTTGCTGCACGTGGCGCTTCAACTCGCCGGTATCGAAGGCGGCCGCTTCGCGGAAGCAGGCGAGCACGCGATCCGCGGCGATTCGCGCGGCCCGTTCGCCGCCGCCGTGACCACCGAGCCCGTCGGCCAGCACCCAGCATGACGCGCCGCCGGATCCGGTCTCGCAGGCAACGGAGTCCTGATTCACGGGGCGATCTCCGGTGTTGGTAGTGACAGCGGTTTCGAGCTTCATTCGGAGACCACTTCGAAGGAGTTGTCTGGGCTGCCGAGGTAGAAGCGGTCACCCGGTTTCAACTCGCGCGATTGCCCGGCCGCCACTCTTTGGCCAGCGCCTGTGAAGGTGCCGTTGCTCGACCACGAGTCCTCGATCACGATGCGGCCGGATGCGTCGAGGGTCACCTGGCAGTGGCGCTTGGAGATGTGAGGCGAATCCGCGGGAAAGACGAGGTTCGCCACTTGCGGATCGCGGCCGAGCACGCATGGTTTGGCCGAGAGCGGAATGAGTTGTCCCGCGTACGGGCCGGAGACGCCGCGAAGCATCATGCGGCGCACGGGGGCAGGAGCGGGCATCGGGCTCGGCGACGGCGGCGGCATCGGCGCGGTTCGTTGCGTGAACCTGCGCGCGCTGGCGGTTACTGTCTGTCGAGTACGTTTGTTGAGCGATACGAGCAGTGCAGCCACCGCGGCTCCGAGCGCTCCGTACTGAACCAACGGCATCGGCATCGCTCCCGCCGAGCAGGCGCTGCCGGTTGTGTAGCGGATCCCGAGGCGGTCGAGTTCGGGCGTCAATTCGTCCACTTGGATGGCCAGATTCACACCCTCGGCGAAGGTTTGCGTTTTTCCGAGCGACGCCATCGCTTTGGCCACCACAATGCCCGCCACGTTCCCGCATTCGTCAAAGAGCGGACCACCGGAATTTCCGGGATTGACCGCCGCGGTCACCTGGATGTGCGAGACCGGGGGAAGGTCCTGCGCAACAGGCATGGCGAAGAACTTGCTTACGATGCCTTTCGAAATGGAGGGTACGATGGCCGCCTTGGCATCCCCGACACGAAGTGAGGCTCCAGGGTAACCGGATGCCCAGACGTCTTGACCCTCTTTGAGCAAGCGAACGGGCGCAAGCGCAGGAATGGCGCGATGGTGAGGCTTGTCGAGTTCGAGAATGGCAAGATCTTTGGCTGCCGAGATGAGAATCGGCTTGGCGGTTGCCACCTCCTTGTCCGACAGAACTACCAAGATCGTGGTTTGCGCTTTCGGAGCCGCGTCGCAGCAGACGTGCCAGTTGGTCACGAGATGCTTCTCATCGACGGGAAAGCCGCTCCCGCTCCCCGAAGCGGACTTTCCTCCCAGCGTGTGTTGAACGGCGATCAAGAGGGCGTCCTGCTTCATTTGTTCGATCGGAGGTTCGGCGGCGAGCGAACCGGCGAACACGAGCAGAGCAGCCGTGCGGATCGTCATTTGGCGGCATCCTTTCCGGTTGTTGCCTTCTCCGTTGCCTTCTCGCTGGTGGGAACAGTGGGAGCTTTGGTCACCACCGGCGCCGGAGAAATCCAGCGATCGCGGAGCGCGTATCCAGCGACGGCAAGCGCCGCGAGCAACGCCACCGCGATTGCCCACGTAGCGCGGGATCGCCTCGGCGGCGGGAGCGCGGCCATCACCTCCGTCTTGGGCAACGCCAGGGGAGCGGGCACTTCCGCCACCGTGCCGAGCATGAGCACGGTAACGTTGTCCTGTTGCGGCGCGCGCTTGGCAGTGACGGCTTCCACCAGCCCATCGCAACGCTGCTGCAGATTCCCGTGCATGGCTTGCGTCATTTCCCCGGCCGAGATTACCTTGAACAGTCCGTCACTGGCCAGTAGAATGCTATCGCCCGGATCGAGCGGCAATGGCCGCAGGCTGCGGTCCACGTGCGCCAGCGCGCCCATGCCGACGAAGCTCGTGAGGGCGTCACGCTGCGGATCGGCCGCGGCAACCTCGGCGGCGACCAGGCCCGCGGCCACTTGCGCATCGAGATCTCGTGCGTGGGTATGGAATTCATTCAGGCGGACGAAAGCTTCATCGTGAAAAAGGAACAGTCCGCTGTCTCCCACCGACACCCACTCGAGCGTGTCGCCGAGCAACACCGCTCCGATCAGCGTGGTGCCGGTTTCGCCTCGTGCGCCGAGTTGTTCGGCCAGTTCGCAAACGGCGGCGTTGGCGTCGTCGAGCGCACGCGCGAGCGCGGCAGCGGGCGGTTCATCCGCGGTCTTGGCGCGATACGCCGTAAGGAACGCGTGCACCGCGGCTCTGCTTGCTGCATCGCCATGAGCCATGCCGCCCATGCCATCGGCGAGCACGGCGAGCAGACCGCCATGCCGGACGAACTCCGCGTCGGCCAGGCTAGTGAACCCGAACGAGTCCTGCTGGCTCGTCCGGGCGCCGATATGTTGTGCGTTTCCGGCAGCGTAGGTCATTGCCAGGAGAATTCCTGATCCACCATCGGGACCAGCATCAGTTTCGACTTGCCCATCCGGATGATGTCGCGCGCCTTCAGTTGAACGGCGGCAGTCACCATTGCGTCATTCACGTAGCAAAGCGAACGGCCCTCCCCGGGCATCAGCCAAAACGCCCGGTTGAGCGGATCGAACGCGAGCGATGCGTGCTTCTGGCGCGAAATCGTTTCGTCGCCGGTGACGGCGATATCCATGTTGCCGTCGCGCCCGATGAAGTTGACCTCGGACCGGATTCGGAAGTCGCGGCCGCGGTCAGGACCTTCGACGCAGACGAGCCATCCCACCACCGGATCGATTCCGATCTGCTCTTGCACCAGCCGCCGCGTGGCGCCCGCGGCCGCAGCCGCCGGTTGCGCGGCTTGCGGACGCAGAGGGATCGTCTTGGCCGCGCCGGCGCCGTGACTCAGCGGAACCGTGGGCCGAGGTCCGAGGTCGAGCGGGACGCCGCAGTAGGGGCATCCGCTGTGTTTGGTCTCATCGAAGAAATGTCCGGCGTTGCACTGGATCATCGGTCTCTCCTCCTCACTTCTTCCCCGCCGGCGGCGGTGGCGGGGCCTCGGGCTTGTTGAGTTGGTCGAACTGCTCGCGGTATTCGGGCTGGGGCGCGAATATCAGCTTTCCCGAGGGGTCGAGCTTGAGGATCCCGATCAAACGCACGGCCTTCGGCTGGGGCATCGAAATCCGGGGCAGGCGGATGAACGCGCCTTCGTGGTTGGCAATCCACGCGTCCACGATTTGCGCGGGTTCGGGATTCCCCTTCGCGTCGAGAAACTTGTAATAGATCTCGAATTCGGTGCCCACCCCTACATCGCGGACGCTCCACACTTCCGCGCACGGTCCGCTCGCGCAATTGACGTAAGCATCGCCCTGAAAGAAGACGCCCTGCGTCCTCTCCGGATCGGCGGGCGGAACGCCCTTGCCCCCCTCGGATTTGCCCTTTGACCGCACGTAGAGATCCACGTCATGCCCGCTCGTGCTCCAGCGAATCGAAATCGTCAATGGACGCCGCATGCGCAAGTCATCGGCTTCGCGCTTGGCTTGGTCCAACTCCTTGCGCATGCGGTCGGCATTGGACTTCTGCTGATTCACCTCGCGCCGGATCTTGTCGATCTTCTGGCTGAGGTCCCCGCCGCCGGGCAACTGGGCCAATTGCTTCTTGAGGTCCTCGAGTTCCTTGGTGACGCTCTGATACTGGGCTTCGATGTCTTTGGCGGTGGCTCCGGCCGGGCGCCAGTGCGGGAACAACACCAGCATCATGAAGCAGAACGCCCCCAACGCGCCGCACAGAATGTCGAGCAGCGACATGTTGAAGATGTTGACTTCCCGGCTACGGCGAATCATGTCATCCCTCGAACAAGCGGTTGATCAGGTTCCGCAGCGTGTAGTCGCCAGAGAGATTGACGGCGGTCTCTTCCTTCTCCTGAACGATCTGCATGATGAAGACGAGAATCGCGCTCTGCGCGAGCGCCACCATCGTACAGTCGAAGCCGCTGCCGAGCGTGCGCGCTACCTCTTTGATGTCGAGGTCGGCGGCTTGCCCCGCCTCCGACAGCGATGCGCCCAATGCGTACACCGTGCCGATGAAGCCGAGCGTGGGCACCAACCATGCGATGAAGCGCACGATGCCGTAGCGCATATCGACGCGGTGGGCGATCAGTTCCAGACTCGAGTTCATCACGGCGGTGGCCTGGTCCACAGACCGGCTCGATTGGAACTGGAGAATGCTGAGATTGATCAACGAGGGTAGGAATCCGCGCTCGCCATCGAACTCGCCCGCAACGCGGCGGCGGATCGGCGCGAGGTCGCGCGACCGCAGCACGGTCTGTTCGTCCTCCGGCAGAAACTGCCGATGCAGGTACGCCGTTTCGCGGACGCCCGAGCGCCAACGCACGAAGAGCTCGCCGAGGCCGATGAAGAACACCAGGTGCATGATGTTCTGGATGGTGAACGGGTAGGGGAAGTGCTTCGATCCGTAGTCGAGCACCAGCACTGCCGCACGCCCGCGTAGCAGTAGCGTCGCGAGCGCGACGAAGGCGACGCCCGCCAACAGCGCCAGCACCATCATGTGGTAACGATTCGGATCGTCAAAGAAGCTCCGATGGGCCGGAACCTGAGGATGCGCCCCTGGTTGCGGCGCCGGGAAAGCCTGGGTGGGCTGCATGATCTCCCTCTAGTGGCCGCATGCGGGGCACGGGCTGCCCACGGCCTTGATGTCTCCGCAACCGCAGCGGATGAGCTTGGCCTCGGTGTCGAAGCGCTTGGGTTTGGGGGCTTTCCCCTGCGCGGCGGGCACGGGCGGCGGCGCGGGTTCCGCCATGCGGGGAGCCGAAGCTCCCATCTTGCGCCGGATGGCGGCCACGATGTCGGCCACCGCGATGGTCACGCCTCCGAACTTCACAGAGTCGCCGGGATTGAGCTGTTCCTGATGGATGGGCGATTCCACGCCGTTGCGTACGGCGAAGGTTCCATTGCTCGACTGGCAATCGATGAGAAAGATCCTGTCGGAGTCGAGGAGTGTCACCTCGGCGTGGATGCGGCTGACCGAACCGTCAGCGACCGGGATATCCGCGCCCGGATCACGGCCAATTGTGAACGTGGTCTTCGTCACATTTTCTCCCGAGACGTGTATGGCTAAGATATCACGGCGGTTGGGGGTAGGGAAGTGGATCGAAGGTCATGGGCGGAGGCGGTAGCGCTCCGCGCAAATCGATCCAGGGATATGGGAACCGATCATCGTTCCGTTCCCTCCCGCAGAAGTTCCACCATCGTCGCGGGCCGCACGATTCGCGTGGCTTTGTGCCGCCTCGATTCTTGAAGCGCCTTGTCTCCAGTCACAAGAAAGCCGGCGTTGCTAGCTTCGGCCAGCCCAAGCAGGTAGGCATCCTTGGGGCCGGCGGCGAAAGCAACCTTCGGCATGTCAGTGATGAAGAGCGAGAAATCGGCAAGATCGCCGGCTAGTTGCTCAACTGCACTGGGACGCAATCGCGCCTTGAAAAAAGGCCGGCTGGCAACCTCACGAAACTCGGCGAGCAGTTCAGGACAAACCACGAGCGTAAAGAGCTTGCACTCCCGGGCTTCGAGCAACCGGGCCGGGTGCCCCTGTGAGATCAGCAAGCCCGAGAGAAGGACATTGGTGTCAAGGATGACGCGCGGCAAGGTCATTTCGCGCGTTGCCGGTACCGTTTGGCTCGAACATCCTCGACTGCCTCATCGATCATCTTCTGCAATTCTCCCGGAGCAACATCGGCAAACGCCGCATGGGTTTCTTGGACCGTCCGGTTGAATATCCTCCAACGCACGGCGTCCTCGATGAACTTCGAAATGTCACCCTTTTTCATCCCGTGCGCGCCCAGGTAGGAACGAAGCGCGAGGTCGGCTTGTTTGGACAATTTGATGGTGAGTCGCGTGGTTTCTTGACTGGCTGCGGCTGTAGGCATACAAGCATCTATCCTGCTATCAGCATAGCCGCCAACCCGATGCTTTTGGCCTGCCGCACAGCCATCTCCAGCAGGTCTCGTGTCGAGCCCGGAGGCGAAGTTCTCCAAGGTCTCGCCTGGGCAAGAGGCAACTCGAAGCAGGCTCGGAGAACTGGCATCGGCTGTCGAGCGCGATCGGCGGATTCTCAAGACGCGCTACGGGAGCGTGAAGTGAACCCGAAGGGCTGGTTCGGGCGGGACGATCAAGAGCTCCGCAGGGAACTCGCGCTTCAGGTGGAGAAACGCGTGGCGGACCTGGTCCGGTCTGGGATGAGCGAAGGCGAAGCCCGGCGAAGAAGTGGTCATGGATTCGGGGGAATCGATCAGGTGAGAGAGCAATGCCATGACGCCCGCCCCGGCCGTTGGCTCGACAGGCTACTGCTAGATACCCGCCAATCCATTCGCGCTCTCGCCAAGAGACCAGTCGCGTCCGTGGCGGCAATCCTGACCATCGCCGTTTGCGAGGCGGTCAACACCGCGGTCTACACAGTGGTGGACTCGCTGTTGATCCGGCCCCTTCCGTTTCGAGACTCGCATCGCTTGATCTCCGTCACGATCAGTACCCCAAGGCTGGAGTGACCGATCAAGACGAGAGCGCGGCGGGCGACTATGTGGATCGGGAAGGCGCGATACCGGCGATCGCCGAACAGGCATTGTACGAATGCGTCACGTATCCGAATCGAGGTGCCCCGTGAAAGCTGAGATGGCCGAAGGCAGTTGCACTGCTCAATACAATCGAATCTCTCGAGCGCCCCAATCCATGATGGACTTTGCGTAGACCAGCCTCGGACCGGATGGAACTGTCGAGTCGTTCGACGCCGGCGCGATTTCAAACCGCCCGGTCAAAATCTGGCGTGGCACCACGGCCGGGTGGCGGGCGAATGTTTCCGACGCCGGACCATCCGGAACGGCGCCCTTGTGATAGAAAGGAATCCCAACAACGCCATCCGCGCCTTCGCACTTCCAGGGCGCAAGCATGTGGCGGCCTTTCTCGACGATATGCTCTCCCGTGACGGTTACCACCGTACCACTGAGAGCCTGCTGGTTTTTCACGAGGTCACACACCGACATGGCTGCGGGCGGCGCGTAGCGCACATCGGTCGCGGTCCAGTCTTCAATCCGCATGAAGTAGCCGGGAGTATTCGGGTCGTGATTGATTCGGAAGCGGCCGGTCACGGACAAGATCATGCGAGACCGCGCTTCAACCGCGCGAAGTTTCGCGCCGCCGTTCGGTGCGGGGCGCACCAGTTCGATTTCCGGAGGGTGGTGCAGGCCATAAACGAATACCTCCACGAAGCAGCCGGTGGGCCAGATCGTGCCGTGTCGCAGCATGCCCTCCGTTTGAACGATCAACCCGTCGTAGGCTTCGCGGTTGTCGATCACCTCGCAAATGGATACAGCTCTGCAACTGGCTACGGATAGCAGCGAAAACGCGACAGTAGTTGCGAATCGGCGGCGTGTCATAGTCCGGCGTCCTCCTCAGACGATTGTATTGCCTGAGCCCGAAGCCGAGGGCCACGACTTTGAAGAGTAGACGCGTCCGCCTTACTTCAGTTTCGCGATCTCCGGATAGCCGAGCAGATACGCGCGGCGCCGCTCGACGAAATCCTTCAAGCTCATGTGCGGCCGCCCGCCGAACGGTCCCGGACCGCGGCCCACGGTCTCTTCCGTGATCGCCTTCGTGAACTCTTCGGTGGAGCCGAGCTTGCGATTGTCGGCCTTGACATCGGCGGCTATCAGCGACTGCCACTGGCGCACCATCGGCTCGAGCTTGCTCCACACGAGCCAATCGCGCGCGATGTCGCGCACGTACCCGAGGTAACGCTGGCGCAGTTCGGGAACGGCGAGCAGCTTCCCGATGAGCGGCTTGTTCGGATCGTCGGAACCGGCGAACGGATCGAGCTTGGCGTCCTCGGGCGGCATCGGAGGACGTTCGCCTCCGGGAGGCGGTCCGCCGCGGAAGCCGTCGGGAGGAAATCCGCCGGGGGGCGGCCCGAAGCCGCCGGGAAAACCGGGACGCCCGCCGCGCCCGAATCCACCGCGACCGCCGGGAGGGCCTTCCGGCGGCGCGAGCGCTTCATTGAAGTCGTGCGGGATCACGTGGAAGCGGCCTTTGTCGTCGAGATAGATGTTGTAGTCGCTATTGCGAGTCCAGTAGCCGTCGCTGTTGATCAAGGCCTTGTCGAGCGCGAGAAAACGCAGCGCTCCATCGATGTCGAGCATCGGCTCGAGCGCGGCCTGGAGTTTCCCGGCTGGAGTCTCGTTGAGAGTCTTGCAGAGCTTGATCAGAGCGGTCCAGGATTTGACGTCGTCTTTGGTCTTGATCTCGTACTGGCGTTTGTACGGTTCGGGATCGTCACCGAGATACGACAGCCCGCCCTGCGAACCGAACGGACGGCCAGAGACCTTCCAGCGCGCTCCCTTCGCTGAGCCGAAGCGGTCCCGCGTGAAATCGGAGTTGAACTGTTCGAGATTGCTGTAGACGCCCCAATTCTCGCCATTGATCACCACGCGCATGAAGTTCGCCTTCGCGATGGGGATGTACTTGCTGGCGATCTGGCTGTAGAGGGCCGTGCGGACGAAAGTGGGGTCGCCGTTCGAGTTGAGTAAGTTGAGCGTGCGATAGCCGCCGAGGCGTTGTTCTTTGTCCGTGAAATCGAATGATAGATTGAGCGATCGCTTACGCCCGGCGGGCACCATCATGAACGACGACATGCCGCGGAAGTGGACGCCGACACCTGGATACGCCTTGCCATCGACGGTCACCTTGGCCGGCACGTCGACATCGGTGTCGTGAAAGTCCGCAAGTTCGGCTTCCCACTCGGGGTTTTCGAATTCGAGGAAAATGGTCCGGAGCACGCCCGTGTCATAGAGCGGCTCATTGCCGTACTTCTTCACTTGCGCGGGCGTCAATCGCGCATTGGGTTTGGGGGGCTCGGCGTTGCCGCCCCACGGACCGAAGCGCCCGCGGCGCGGCTCCTTCGCGAGCACTTCGCGCGCTGCTTTGCGCTCTTCGGCGTTGAGACGCTTGTCGCCGTCGCGATCGTAGTCCTTGACGATCTTGCGCTGCTGGCCCGGACCTCCAGGGCCGCGACCTCCGCCCCAAGGCGGTGGTCCACCGCCGAAGTCGGGCGGCTGCGCCAGTGCGATCCCCGCGAGCGCAGCGAATCCGATCATGCCAGGATGCTTCATATAGTCACGACCTTTCGTCGGTGGGTCCTTGCCCGTTCAAGCTGATTTCGATGATGCCTTCGATCTTGTTGAGGTCCTTCACCACTTCTTGGGCCGCAGTGCCGGGTTGGAGCCAGACGCCGTAGATAGTCTCGAGCGCCGTGCCTTGCTTCGCCGTGGAGACGCCGAGCAACTGCCGCTTGCGGAAGCGGCCTTCCACGAGCTTGTCCACGTCGAGTCCGATGGCGGAGCGGACGGTGAGGCGAAATGGCGGATCGGCGGCGATGCCCGAGTCGCGCGCGGCCATGAGGAACGCGGCCCCGCCGGCGACCCCGAGTCCGAGCAAGGCGACGGCGATATTCTGCGCGCCCGCGGCCATGCCGAGCACCACCGAGAAGATGACGAACGCGGTGTCGCGCGTATCGCGCACCACAGTGCGGAAGCGGACGATGGAGAGCGCGCCCACGAGGCTGAATGCGCGGGCGACATTATCGCCTACTACCTGCGTGACCATGGCGATGAGCACGGCGAGCAGCACCAGGGTTGCGGTGAGCGCGGGAGTGGGCGTGCGAGTGGTGCGAGTGTAGATCCACGAGACAGCGGCGCCGAGCGCCACCGCGGCGATCAGGCGCGCCAGCACTTCGAGCGGCTGGGCGGAACCACTCTGCCCGAAGGCTTCGCTCAGGAAGTTGCCCATGCAGGCTCTCCGATTCCGAGCGCGGTGACGGCGTGACGGTACTTCGACGATGCGGTGGGCGTGAGCAGGAAGCGCTCGGCGGCTTGCTTGAACCGCGAGGGCAGGTCACCACGGAACTTCATTTCCACCACACGGACATCGGCTAGGACTTCGAGTCCGCGTTCACGCGAGAATTGGAACGAAGAGACCGGCAGAGCGCGGATGTCGTCATCGACGGTGAGGCGGATCGGTCCGTTCGGAGTCATGGCGGCGTAGGCGGTCCGCTGGTAGGAGATCTGGCAGACGGGCGAGAGACAGCGGGCGGCAAGGCGGCGCTGAAACCAGTATCCGGACCAGCCGGGTACTGGGCGGTTTGCCAGCCACGGCAGTTCGTCAAGCGCGATCTGGGAGCGAATCTTCGCGACGCGGTCCGAGGTCTTGAGCTTGCGCTCCACGAACGCTTCGGCGGCGTTGCCATAGCGCCGGACTCTATATTTCCCGCGAGCAAAAGAGCCGCGGCGGGAGAAGACGTCAAAGGCTGCGGTGTCCGTGTACAGGCTGGTGATGCGGTAGCGGCCATCGGGGCCGGCGTGCGGATCGGGCTCGAGATTGGCGGCGGCCCAACGGCAGAGTTCGGCGGCGTGGTCCGGCGAGACGAGGAACTTGATCTCGCTGGCGAACTCTCCGGCAGTGCGTGCGGTGGATGGCGACATGATCGACCGTATATTGATCTTACGGCCAAAACGAGAATGTGGAAGTCCGATTAACAATTCTTTACTGCATCATTACAGGGAAGCAATGGAAGCAGAGGGGGCTGTACGCGGGGCTTCGACGGACGCCGGTGAAGAGTGTGGCGCAGAGTGAGCGGAACTCGAGTCCCGCGCAGGCTGAAGCCAGGCTGACGCCCGCCCTACATCGCGGCAAAGGCGCAATCCCGAGAGACCAAGCTTCCTTCGAGTGCTGGTGCCTGCATCGGAAGCGGGACTGAAGTCCCGCGCTGGCTAAAGCCCGCCCTACACGGAGGCCGCCTGAATACCCACTGGGCGAGCGTTACCGGCTCACTCGTTTCACTACGGCGACGCCGGCGAAGGTGAGCGCCATGGCTGCAGTCTCACGCCACCCGAATGGTTCGCGGTAGGCGATCCAGCCGAGCACGGCGGCGACGATCGGATTCACATAAGAGTAGATCGACACGATGGCGACCGGGAGTTTTTCGAGCGCGTAGACGTAGGAGCTGAATCCGACGATGGAGCCGAAGGTCACCAGGTAAACCCAAGCCGTGGCGGACGACGGGGTCCAGTGGACCGAGCCGCCCGCAACCAGGGCCGGGATGGTGAAGGCGACCCCCGCCGCCAATTGCTGCACGGCCGCATTGGCGAACGGATGCACCGTTGATGATCGGCGCTTCTGGAGAATGGAGCCGAGCGACCATGAGGCGCATCCGAGTTGGAGGATGAGAAACCCTTGCCAGATGTTGCCGGAGAATCCACGCTCAACGATGTTGGGAACGAAGAGCAATGCGGGTCCGGAGAGGCCCAGCAGCATTCCGCCCAAGGTGCGCACGTCGAGCTTGACGCCGCCCGGAATGAGCGATTCCATGCCGGTCATCCAGAAGGGCGACACGGTGATGAACAGTGCGGCAAGGCTCGAGGGGATGATGCGCTCGGAGAAGACGAGGCAGCCGTTGCCGGCGCCGAGAATGAGGAATCCGGTGAGCGCGGGGAGCCAGGAGTCGCGCCAAGCTGGCAGGGCGTATCCACGCCAGCGAACGAGCAGGAACATCAGAATCCCCGACGCCCAGAAGCGCGATGCGACTAACAGCAGCGGCGGGAAGGATTCGAGCGCGACGCGGATGGCGAGATAAGTGGTCCCCCAGAAGAAGCAGACCGAAGCGAGGGCGGCCCAGGCAGCCGTAGGGTACTGACGCTCGCTCACTTACTCGACCGCCCAACAACTGAGAGTATCATCGGTGCGCACATATAGCCGGCCCGCGGCGATGGCTGGGTAGGCGCGGACCTTGGACGAAGCCACGCGGACCTTTTTCACGGGCCGGAAGCCTTTGGGCGAGGCGGGCGCGATGACGAGTTCGCCGTCTTCCCGGAGCAGGAACAGATGCGATCCGGCGAGCGTGACCGTGCCCGCGCCGAAGCCTTCCTGTTTCCAGGCGACTTTGCCCGATTTCCACTCGACCGCGCGCAGTTCCTGGCCCTCCTCCTGCCGGCCGTGGTAGCCGTACAGATAGCCGTCTTTGTAGACGCTGGTGGCGTAGTGGTTCGAAAGCGATTCGTCGTTCTGCCAGACAGGACTTGCCGAATCGCCTTCTATGCGGAGTAAGATTGCGCCGGTGTTGTAACTCGACGAGAGGAAAACTTCGTTTCCGGCGACGAGCGGCATGGCGGCATTGACGCTGGCGGCCATGCGCGCGCGCCAACGGCGTTGGAACCGGATGCGCCCATCGGCGGGGTCGGCGTCCACCAAGCCTTCGCGCGTAAAGAAGAGGATGTGGCGCTGGCCGCCGATGGTGGCGGCGACCGGGGACGAGTATCCGGCTTCGCTCGTGAGCGCTTTCCAGACGGTCTTGCCGGTGGCTTTGTCGAGCGCGACGATGCCCGCTCCGTCTGCTCCGCCGATGTTCATGAACACGCGATCGCCATCGACGAGAGGGACGGTGGCGGCGCCGAAGAATTCCTTGCGGATCTGGAAACGCTCGCGAGCATCGAAGTTCCAGATCTTGGTTCCCTTGGCGAGGTCGAGGCAGTGGAGGATGCCCTCGGCGCCGTAGGCGTAGACGCGGCCGCCTTCGACAGTGGGCGCGGCGCGAGGACCGTCAGAGAAGCCGAAGTCGTCGCGGTAGTCGGTCTTGTATTGGAAGGTCCACTGGGAGCTGCCGGAGGCGGGGTCGAGGCTTTCGAGGATCATGTCGTCGCCGCGGCGGTGGAAGACGATGACGCGGCCGGAGGCGACCACGGGCGACGCGAATCCGGCGCCGATGGGCTTCTTCCAGAGTTGTTTGAAGGAGGCTTTTTCGGACCAGGGTCCGGAGTAGACGCCGTTGCGCTCGGGGCCGAGGAGTTGGGGCCAGTCCTGGGTGGAGGCGATGGCGGCGAGGAGCGGCAAGGCGAGCTTCATGGGGGGATCTATCCACGATAGCGTTTCGAGGTGGCGGGTGGTAGGGTGGCGAGGAGCACACTGGAGTCGTGCGCCAACGTACTGCCACGCCCGCCCCCATAGATCCAGCAAAGGAAAAGGCGACGAATGTCCGGGAGCAAAGCGAGCGCGATGCTGACGTTCCAGCGGTCCGTGAGTTCGAGCAGAGCAAACAACGCACGTTTTCGCTCGAGGAGGTGATGCGCGAGTATGGACGGAGCGCAATACCAGGCCGCAGCTCCGGGCGGGACTGAAGCGCGTGCGGAGAGTTGCCGGCTGCTCTTCCGCGCCGCGACGGAGCAACCGAAGGCCGGATGCAGCGCCGCTTCGTAGGGCGCGCGCTCAGTAACGAGCGCAGTTCGATCGGCGCGTTTCTGGCGAGCCCTACCAGGCCGCCCAACGCGGCAAGGCTACCCTAAGACGCACGGCTACACATCAGGAGTTATCGGCCGTAGTTGGATTGCGCCGCGGCGGGTCTTAGGAGCGGAGGAACCAATGCGTCCAGTTCTGCTCCTATGCGCAGCTACCGTTGCCTGCGCGATCGAGATCGCGCCGATTCAGATCGGATTCTCCGGCAACATTGGGCAAGAAGATGCAGATGTCCTCTTCGCCACTGAAGGCCGGAGGTTCTTTCGCGACTCGGTCGAGCTGACGCCTGGATTTCGAATCCGATTCCCAGGCGCAGCGACGGCGGAAGTTTCAGGCAAGGAGCCCCTCGGCGCTTTGCTCCACCAGTACATTGGCAACGATCCGAGCCGGTGGCGCGAGAACATCCCGCACTATGGCGCAGTGCACTACGCAGGCCTTCAGCCCGGAATCGATGTCGAATGGCGTACGGGGATCAGGCTGCCAATGGTTCGAATCCTCGTAGCGCCTGGCGCCGATGTACGCCGCTTTGTGGTTGGGCTCTCGCAACGCGACGAGGAGTTGCGCTGGAGCAACTTCACGTCATCAGTCGTAGTCTGGTCCGCGGGTCTCACGTTCGACAAACTCACTGCCTACCAAGTTGCGAAAGAGACGACAAGGCCGGTTGCCGCGCGGTTCGAAAACGCCGGCGGTGACTCGTTTCGGATCGCGGCCGACGATCCCGATCCTGGTTTGCCTTTGGTGATCGAAATCGGTCCGTCGACTGCTCCCTACTTGTACCCGTCTTATTCAATGCCTGCCCCAGACGGCAGCGTGCTGGTTACGGGGACCTACAGCCGTGGATTCCTGGCCCGCATGAAGAGTGATGGCAATCTGGCCTTCTTGACCATCCTGGGCGAACGGCCGAACCTCGTGCGTGCTTCTGGAGACGGGATCACCGTCTCCGGGGAAGCCTTCGGAGGCCAAGGAGGCCTACCCACTACTGTCAACGCCCCGCGAAGGGAACCTGACCGCACGGCCGACTCATGGATCGGCCGGTTCGACAGCCTGGGCCGCCTTCGCGCTGCGACCTTCCTCGGGAGCCGTCTACTCGGGTTGACGGCAGGTTCGGATGGAGCACTGTATTTCTCGACGCTGGATCGGGTCGCGAAATGGGTACCCGGCAAACCGCAATGGGACTTCGAGGTACCGATGCGTTCCGTCCAGTCCCTGGCGGTGGGCGCCGAGGGCATGCTGTCGTTCGCGGCATTTGCGGCGCCCGGCCTGCCAGTCACTCCGGGGGCAATGCAGCAGCAGCCGCAAGGCCGTCACGACATCTACGCTGGCACGCTGAACGCGTCCACAGGCGCACTGCTGATGGCGACGTATCTGCCGGTCTTCGGCAAGTCTCCCGCCGATGTGTCCGCGTCTCCGTACGTAACACTTGCGCCGAACGGAAATCTCTGGATCGCCTCGGTCATTTCCACCGTGGACGGCGCACGAGCGCAAACGCTAGTCGCACTTGCCGCGAATGGATCCCGCATTCTCTACTCTGCAGCCTTCCCCAGCCTGCCCTTCCTCTCCTTCGACTCGCGGGGCAATACGTTGGTCGCCATCTCACAAGCGCCCGATGGCTTGGGGGCCACGGCAAGCGCAACGCGGCGATCTCCGTGTCGGGAAACTCTGTACCTGCGGACTCTCTCGCCGGAAGGTGTGGTTCTAGAAGGCAGCTATGTTGGCGTCTCAGCGGGGCAAATAGCCAGCTTTGACGGCCCCGATCGCCTGTTCGTCTATCCCTCCCCGTACTCGGTTACCGGACTATCTGTCGAGCGCGTGGATCCATACCCGGCTCCGAAACGGGAGTTGGCCTGCATCGTTCACGCAGCCAGCCGGCAGCTTCGCGGATTTGGCGGCGGCGCGCCCCTCGCGCCCGGGGGCTTGTACACTATCATCGGCAATCAACTCGGGCCGCTGACGGAAGCGGTGTCGACAGAGATGCCTTCCAGTCTGGGCGAAGTGGAAGTTCGGGTAGGCGGCAAAGCGGTACCGCTCTACTCAGTCCAGCAGGGACTCATCACGTTTTATCTTCCGGAGACGACCACTCCACAGAATGCGGAGCTCGAGATCGTCGAGCGCGGGACAGTCATTGCGAAGACCACAGTGGACATCGGGGCGTTCCCCGACTTCGCCACACTCAGTGCCGACGGATCCGGGTACGGGACGGCAGTCGCGACAAACCGCGACGGTACGGTCAACTCACGCGAGAATCCCGCTCAATGGGGTTGGCCGATTTCGATCTACGGCACTGGGCCTCTGCCTCCCGGCACGCAATGGACGCTGAGTCAGGTACGCAGTGGCCGGACGCTGGAAGTCTTGACGCCAGAATCCTCAGGTCCGGTACAGGGGGCCGCACAGGGAACGACACGAATCACCCTGCGGCTGCCGTCGAACGGGGCGACCGGATTCGGGAGTGGATGGGCGCTCGTGTATCCGATGCTTCCGGGGCGGGCGCCAGCGACCGTTATCTACGTTGGGCCGTTGATTTGAGACGGCAGGTCTGAAGCGAGCATCGAATTGACTAGATTGTAAAGCTTGACGTTTTCGTCGCATTTTGGGACTCTGGAGTTGTGTCGGTTGTTCCGCCGTTCGACGCAGAGGGCCTACTGCCGCCGGGCGACTATGAACTATCATTCGACGAACTGCGCTCTTCGATCCTCGGGCACGGCCCGGCGGACCGGCAGCCGTCCTGGGATGCGAGTTGGCGATTGCACCTGATCGACAATCTCGAGATACTCACGCGCCAGCTGTGGCAAAGCGGCGTCAGTGAAGTCTTCGCTGACGGATCGTTTGCAGAAGAAAAGGACCACCCGAACGACATCGACGGCTACTTCGTGTGCTCCCTCGAATCGATCCGAACGGGTGAGCTTGTACGGCAATTGAATCGGCTCGCTCCCTTCCACGTATGGACCTGGGATCCGGCAGAGCGGCGTCCTTATCGGGGATACGCGAAAAGCAATTGCCGATGTGGCATCGCTATCGGGTGGAACTTTATCCGCACATTCCGGGGCTGGGCCTCGGAAGCGGCATTCGAGACCGGTATGGCTATGAGTTGGAGTTTCCCTCCGCCTTTCGACAGTCTCGGCGAGACGGAAAGCCGCGGGGCATCGTGAAGATCCGCTTTGGAGGAATCGCATGATTCGCAGTGAATCCGAATATCAAGAGGCGTGCTCACGGCTCGAAGAGGAGCGCTCCCGGCTCAGTGAACACAAAGTGCGGCTCGCAGGCGCGGGATTGAAGGAAGAAGAAATCAAGCGAGTGATCGATCCGATGGAGTCGTTCCATCTCCAACTTCAGGAGGAGGTGGAGAGCTACGAGCGGCTGCGGCGCGGAGAATTCGACGACTTGGAGAACCTACGCGGATTGGGGCATCTGCTCATCTCGATGCGCATCGCGCAGGGGATTCCACAACGCGAGTTGGCCAAGAGGCTGGGCGTTCACGAGTCGCAGGTATCCCGCGATGAGCGCAATGAGTATTTCGGGATCACTCTGGAACGGGCAATCAAGGTGCTGGATGCGTTGAACGTGAAGCTCCGCACCACGGTTGAAGTGGCTCCGCCACCGGAGCAACTGGCGACTGCCTGAAGTTACCCCGCCACCCGATCCTGCTCCGGCAACCGCACCGCCCGCAATTGCGCGTCCTCGAGCCGCCGCGCTTCGAGGAACGTGTAGTAAATCCGGTGGACCACCGTGATCGTCCCGATCACCGCGATCACCCACAACACCGGCGCCATGCGGTCAAACAGCGTCCCGATCATCAACAGCACGATCCGCTCCGGACGCTCCATGAACCCAACCTTGCACTTCGGAATGATGTTCTCGGCACGCGCTCGCGTGTAGCTGATCATCACCGATGACGTCATCACCACCGCGGTGATGATCACATAAAGGTTGCGGTTGATGGAGCCATAGTAAACGAGCAGGCCCATCAACAGCACCAAGTCGGAGTAGCGATCGAGCACGGAATCGAGGAACCCGCCGAAGCGCGTGACCTGTTGCGTTTCGCGGGCGACGCGGCCATCGATCATGTCGAAGATCGATGCGCCGACGATGATCCAGCCGCCGATCCAGAAGTTTCCGCGCGCCAGGAAAATCGCGGCCGCCACGTTGATCAGCAATCCCACGAGCGTAAGCACGTTGGGGTGAACCTTGGCAATGGCGAAACCTTGCACGATGCGGACGATGATTGCATCACAAGCCAAACCGATCGCACGGGTATAGGTCATTCAGGACAGCGCCTTCCTTGCCACATTACGCCAGATCGTGAATCGTGGTCAACTTCAAAATTTCGAACTCTTTCACGCCGCCGGGGATGACGATCCGCACCGAGTCGCCTACTTCCTTGCCGAGAAGCCCGCGTCCGATGGGCGAAGTCGTCGAGATTTTGCCGTTGTTGACGTCGGCTTCCTCGCTGGTGACGAGTTGATACTTGATCTCTTCATCCTTCTTCAGATCGAGCACGACGACACGCGATCCCAAACCGACTCGATCGCGCGGAATCTTGGTCATGTCGACCATCGAGAACTCGCGCAGCCTCGTTTTGAGCTGGGCCAGACGCGCGTCGACATACGACTGGCGCTCCTTGGCGGCGTGGTATTCGGCGTTTTCGCTGAGGTCGCCGAGGGCGCGCGCACGAGCGATTTCACGAGGCAGATCGACGTGCAGTTCATGCTCCATTGCGGCAATCTCTTCCTGGAGCTTTTTCTTGAGATCTTCCATGGCAGGCGGACTTGAACGGGTTCCCCTCTAGTGTAGCCCAGCCTCGGGCAGGCAGCTGTTGCGATACGCTCGTCAGAGCATGCAACGGCGAACTTTCTCCAAGCCGCGGCACGTGCGGCGCATTTCTGGCGAAGCGGCAACCGAACGTCGTCTTCGTATTGATGGATCAGTGGCGAGCGCAAGCGTTCGGCTATCGCGGCGATCCCAATGCGCGGACGCCCGCCGTGGATGCGCTCTCCCGCGAGTCGTTCGATTTTTCGAACGCGGTCTCGGGCTTCCCGGTGTGCAGTCCGTATCGAGCGTCATTGATGACGGGGCAATACGCGGTGCGGCACGGCCTAGTGGTGAACGACGTGGAACTGAAGCCGCGCGGAGCGACTCTGGGCGAGACCTTCCGCAAGGCCGGTTACGCGACCGGGTACATCGGCAAGTGGCACATCTACGGGAGCCCGGAGGGCAAGTTCGAGAGACGGCTCGCATACATCCCGGAAGCGTCGCGCTTCGGCTTCGACTATTGGAAGGCGTGCGAGTGCACGCATGACTACAACCGTTCGCTCTACTACGAAGGCGCGGACTCTTCGCAGCGCTATTGGGAGGGCTATGACGCCATCGCGCAAACGCGGGACGCGTGCGAGTACATTCGGAAGCGCGGCGCCGCGAGCGATCCTTATTTCCTGCTGTTGTCGCTCGGGCCGCCGCACGATCCTTATGGGACGGCGCCGGAGCGCTACCAGGCGCTGTATCGGGGACGGCAGTTGACCCTGCGCGGGAACGTGCCCGAGTCGCACCGCGAAGAGGCCATGAAGAACCTGCGCGGATATTACGCGCACATGGCAGCGCTCGATGACTGCGTGCAGCAGTTGAAGGACGCCGTGGATGCGACCGGCAAGGTGGAAGATACGATCTTCGTTTTCGCATCGGATCATGGCGACATGTTGCAGAGCCAGGGTCTGCATCACAAGCAGCAGCCTTGGGAGGAGTCATTGCGGGTGCCGTTCTTGATCCGGTATCCGCGACTTCTTGGACGCAAGCGCCGCACTTCGATCACGCCGATTGATGCACCCGACATCTTCCCGACGCTCGCGGGTTTGGCAGGCCTCGGGCGCATCGAGTCGGCGCAGGGCACGGACTACGCGCCGCTCATCCGCGGTGAGCGGAAAGACGAAGCCGAGCCCGCGGCGTTGTTGAATCTGCCCGCGTCGTTCTCGGTGGTACGGAGGCAAGGGTTCGCCGAGTATCGGGGGGTGCGGACTCCGCGGCATACGTACGTGCGGTCGATTCACGGGCCGTGGTTGCTCTATGACAACCACAAGGATCCGTTGCAGAAGCGGAATCTCGTAGGCAAGGACCACGGGCTCGAGGCGCGTATGGAGCGCAAGCTCGAAGCGCTGCTGCGGCGGGCGGGCGATGAGTTCCTGCCAGGAGCGCGATACGTGGAGCAGGCGCATGCGTCGCACTATCGGGAAGTGACGGCTCCAGTGGGGCATGTGAAGAGCCCGTGGGGAGATTGGGAGTCGACTTGGCGGTGATGGGAAGTCTCGGGCATTGCCGAAGGAGGAAACAAGCGCGAAGGGCTCCAGGTGATCGGACGCTCGAATGGCCCTTCAGATGCAAACCCACTGGCTTGGAGGTACCAAACCATGCCAGTCGCAGATCTTTGCATCCGGGAAGTGGTGCATACGGGCCGTGAGACCACGCTGCACGATGCCGCGCAGATCATGCGGCAGTACCATGTAGGTAACCTGATCGTGGCCGACCGCGACGGAGATGACCTGAAACCCGTTGGAATCGTTACCGATCGCGACATTGTCCTGAGCGCCGTGGCGCCGGGGCTCGATGTCAAAACGATCACTGTGGGCGATCTGATGGGCCAGGCGCTGATCACCGTCCGGGAAGGTACCGGACTGTTCGATTGCCTGCAAAAAATGCGGGTGAACGGTGTGCGCCGCCTGCCGATCGTGAATGAGCGTGGGGGGTTGGTGGGGATTATCACCCTCGACGACGTCGTGGAATTGCTTGCAGAGGAAATGGGTGAGTTGGCCAAACTCATCGCCCGCGAGCGCGGACACGAAATGCGAACCAGAACGTAACGTAACGGGAAAGAGAAGCTATATGACCCAAACCAGTGAGCCAAAACACCCAAGTCGTTTCAAAAGGGCCTGGATCCTGGCTGCTGCGCTGTTGGCAGCCTCCGCCGGACCTTTGATTAGCGAGCGCCAAGCGTTGTGGACGACGCTCGACAAGGCATTTTTCGCGGATGAAAAGACCGTGGACTTCGTACGACCCGGTCTGAAACTGACGATTCTGTCGGCACGCATTGAAGCCGACGGGACGATCCGGACGCGGATCCGGATCACCGATCCTCAAGGACTGGGCCTCGACCGCCTCGGGATCAACACACCCGGCCTCGTAAACGTGAGCTTCATCGCGGCGCGGATCCCGAAGGACGCAACGCAATACGTTTCTTATACGACCCGCACGCAGACGAGCCCGATCACGAACAAGTCGGCAATCCAAGCCGGAACCGACACGAACGGCGCGTGGTCGCCGCAGGGCAACGGAGAGTACGAATACACGTTCGGAACCAAGCTACCGGCCAACTATGACAAGACCGTGACGCACACGATCGCGGCATACGGCAACCGGAACCTTTCCGAGTTCGATTTGGGAATCGCGCTTGCCGATACGGTATTCCATTTTGTTCCAGATGGGTCCGCGGTAAAGACCACGCGTGACGTGATCAAGACCGCCACCTGCAACAAGTGTCACGATCAGCTATCCGCGCACGGCACCACCGGGCGGAGGAGCGTGGAAGTATGCGTGACCTGCCACCAGCCGCAGACGACAGACCCGGACACGGGACGCAGCGTTGACCTGGTGGAGATGGTCCACAAGATCCACATGGGCGAGAATCTGCCTTCGGTAAAAGCCGGGCAGAAGTACATCATTATTGGTAACGCGCAGTCGGTGAACGATTTCAGCGATATCGCATTCCCCACCGAGCCGAACAACTGCGAGGCCTGCCACGAGCAGGGCAAGGGCGCGGCGCAGGAGATGGCGTGGTTGAACCCGAGCCGCCAGGCGTGCGGATCGTGCCACGACAACGTGAACTTCGCCACTGGCGAGAATCACAATAACCTGCCGCAAGTGAGCGACAGCCAATGCTCGCGCTGCCATGTTCCGCAGGGCGAACTCGAGTTCGACGCTTCGATTCGCGGCGCGCATACGCGGCCCCGGTTCTCGCGCGATCTGCCGGGCACCGTATTCGAGATCAACGAAGTGCGCGCGGCTCCGGCGGGCGGCAAGCCGACGGTAACCTTTACGGTGAAAGACAAGCGCGGACAGCCGATCAAAGCGTCGGAGATGACGCGGCTGGCGCTGGTGCTGGGTGGTCCCACGACAGACTACAAGTGGACGATCAGCGAAGATGCGCGCGCGGCCTCGGGAGGAACTGACGGGCGTTATACTTACACGTTCAGCGGAGCGCTTCCGGCAGATGCCAAGGGCACCTACGCCGTTGGTATCGAGGGCTATCGCAACATGACGCTGTTGGCGGGCACGAAACAGGAACGGACGGTCCGCGACGCTGGCGTGAACAAAGTGGCCTACTTCTCCACCGACAGCAGCAAGGTAGCGCCGCGGCGTACGGTGGTAGCGCTCGACAAATGCAACGGCTGCCACTCGAGCCTCAGCGTCCACGGCGACAACCGCAACAACACGGAGTTCTGCGTGGTGTGCCACAATCCGCTGGCCACTGACGCAGCGCAGCGTCCGGCGGCGCAGATGCCGGCGCAAGGAATCGACTTCCGCACCATGATCCACCGGATCCACACGGGCAAAGAGCTGACGATGGATTTCACGATCTACGGGTTCGGCGGGAGCCGGAACAACTTCAACGAAGTCGGGTTCCCTGGCGACCGGCGCAATTGCTCGATGTGCCACGTGGGCGGATCAGAGCAGTTGCCGGCGAAGGCCGGAACAATCGATGTCATGGATCCGAAAGGACCGCTGAGTCCGATGGGACCCATCACGGCGGCGTGCACGGGCTGCCACACCGACGTTTCGACCGCGTCGCATGCGTTGATCAACACTTCCCGCCTGGGTGAGAGTTGCGCAACCTGCCACGGGCCGAGTGCGGACTTCTCGGTAAGCCGCGAACATGCGCGATAAGACGGCAGTAGCGTTAGTGATGGCTGCGGCGGCGCTCGCCTTTGCCCAGGAAGGGCAAGCGCCGCCGGCAGCCAAGCAAGAAACTCCGGCAGCCGCATCCAGCGCGTATGCCGGATCGGAGACCTGCGCCGCTTGCCATGAGGACATCGCCAAGGCGTTCTCACGGAACCGGCATGCGGTAGTGAAGGACCGCAAGGTCGGCGGTGAGACTGAGCGTGCTTGTGAAGCCTGTCATGGTCCGGGCGCCAAGCATGCCGAGTCCACTGAAGCGGCGCAGATCGTCAAACCGGTGAAGTCGGACACCGCGTGCCTCGGTTGCCACCGCGGTTCGGCTTCCCACAACTGGCGCGCCGTGAGCGGACATGCCCGGGCTGGAGTGAATTGCGCCAACTGCCATTCCATCCACGCACCCGAGCCAGCAGCCGAAGTCTCCCACGCGGCCGCGGTCAACCAGAAATGCGGATCGTGCCATCCGGCGGCGCTTGCGGCGTTCCAGCGTCCGCATGCGCACCGGCTGAGGCAAGGTGCGATGTCGTGCGTGGATTGCCACGCGCCACACGGTGGTCCGTTCACTCCTTCCTTGAGCACAACGGCGGCGCAGGAACGCGCCTGCCTGAAGTGCCACGGGGAAAAGCGTGGTCCGTTCACCTTCGAGCATGCTCCGGTACGGCTCGAGGGCTGCTCGGCCTGCCATGAGCCGCACGGGTCAAACAACCCGAGGATGCTGACGCGGTCCGAACCGAACCGGCTGTGCCTCGAGTGCCACGCATCTTTGGGAGCGCTCAGCGGCAAAGCGGAATTGGGCGGCGTTCCTCCCGCATTCCACGACCTCAGAAGTTCGCGTTACCGCAACTGCACGGTGTGCCACACGCGCGTGCATGGGTCGAACGTGAACCGGTCATTACTGCGATGAAACCACTACTGGCAGTGATACTCGCCGCCGCTTCGGCGGCCGCCCAGGAGCCGGCGAAACCGGCGGCGGACCCGAAGGAGCCAGCGGAAAAAGCCGAAGCCAAGGCCGAGACCAAAGCGCCCGCGGCGGAAGCTCCGGCCGCGGAAGGCCGCTACTCGGCCTCGATCGACATTGGCTATCGCTGGGTCTCGGGACCCGGCGGCAGCGTCCCGACCTATCGCAGCGTGGTCAACCTCGGCGACGGCCCGAAGATCCCGTCGATCGACCTGCGCGCCGAGCCGGCCAGCCGCTGGCTAGACCGAATCTCGATCACCGGATCGAGTTGGGGGGGCGACCCCTACAACACGGCGCGGCTCAACGCCGAAAAGCAAGGCTTGTGGCGCGCCACCGCCGACTATCGCAACATCCTCTTCTTCAACGCGCTTCCCTCCGATGCCGACCCGGCGCTCGAGCGCGGACTCCTCTTCAACCAGCGCTCCTACGACATGCGCCGCCGCTATTTCGATTTCGAGTTCGAGCTGTTCCCCGGCAAGCGCATCAGCCCCTACTTCGGATTCACGCGCGAGAGCGGGTTCGGCACCGAGATCCTGCCGTTCCAGACCAATGGAAACGAGTATCCGGCGGTATCGGGACTCGACGATCGCAACAACGAGTTCCGTGGCGGTGTGCGATTCGATTTCCGGCGCCTCAACGTGACCATCGAACAAGGCGGCGTCAGCTTCGCCGACAATCAAGGCATCGTCAACGCGAATCCCGGACAGGGCAATCGCGCAACGCCAGTGTTTGACCGGCGGCTGTTCCTGAGCCGGCTCAACCAGGTCTACGCGGCTACCGGCGACACGATCTTCTCGAAAGCTCTGGTGACGGCGTCTCCCACCGATTGGCTCCATCTCTATGGACGGTTCGTGTATGCGCGCAACCGCACCGACACTACCTACTCGCAAGACGCGCAAGGGTTGCTGCTGGCCGACGCGGTGCGTTTCGCCAGCGGACTCAACGGCGCCTATGGATCGCTAGCCCGGCAACCGCGCACCGCCGGGTCGTTCTCGGCCGAGTTGCTTCCCGTGGCGCGGCTCCGCATCGTCGAGACGCTGATGACGGACCGCTTCCACAACGCGACCTCGTTCCGCGCGCAGGAGCAGATCGTACTGCTCGCCGGTGGCAATCTCACTGCGGCGCGCTTGTTCGACGATCGTATGGTGGTCAACTACAATCGCCAGCAGATGGAAGCGATCTATGACATCACCAAGCGGATCACGATCCGCGGCGGACATCGCTACCTGTGGGGCGACGCGCGCACACGATCTCCGCAACTGTCGCCGTCGCCTTTCGGCCAAGGCAAGTTCGACCAGAACGTGGGTCTGGCGGGCGTGCGGGTGCGGTTCACCGATCGCGTGGACTTCAACTCCGACTACGAAGGCGCGCGCGGCGGAAGCGCCTACTTCCGCACCAGCCTTCGCGATTACGACCGGCTGCGGTTGCGCGGGCGCGTGCAGCCGAAGCAGAAGCTGATGCTGACGGCGCAGGCCTCGCTGCTTGACAACCGCAATGCGGCAGCGGGCTCGAACTACGAATACCGAAGCCGCTCGGCCTCGATCGCGGCGCTGTGGACGCCGTCTCCGCGAGCGCAGTTCAACGTAGAGTACGGGCGCTCGGCGTTGATCTCGCGGATCGGATTCCTCGAACCATTCCCGCTGGACCGGCAGATCTCGGTGTATCGCGACGACGCCAACTTCGCCACGGCGACCGGAGAATTCGAAGGTCCCGTAGCGGCAGCCAAGCGGCGGGTGCGGTTCAGCGCAGGTGGAGCGTTGGTGGTTTCCGGAGGAACGCGCGCCGCTCGTTACTACCAACCGCTGGGTTCGGTGGCCGTTCCCGTGGCCAAGTTGCTCGACTGGTACGCCGAGTGGCGTTGGCACGGATACACGCAGCCGGCGTTCTTCTATGAAGGATTCCGGGCGCACCTGTTGATGACCGGTCTCCGCTGGCGTCCGGGGCGATAGCGCTCACCGTCGGCCCGCGACGCGGATGGCCCGCACCGCGTCATGCACGTTGGTAGACGGGTTCGCTCCACTCGTGCCCCTGGTTTCGTGCCAGCGATTGAGATCCGCGGCTCTTTTCTCGGCATCCGGGTATTTGGCGAAGAGGACCTCGCAAGGCGGACCCTTCTCGTAACCCGGCATGTGGTTCCGGCACAGCTTCTGAACCTTGCGCCGATGGATGGCGGCTCTTTGATCCTGGAAGTGCAGCAGCAGCCACAGCTCGATACATGGGTTCGAGATTACGAGACCAATTCCATTGGCCCTGGCCTGCGCCTTCGCCTCGTTGACGTTTGGATGCTCGTCAATGTCGAAGACGCACCACACCTGATCGAAACGGTCATTTGGATCGCTCGATTTCGCCGCGTGCTTCTTGCGGTTCGCGGCTTTCTCGACGACCGCCTTCGGCACGCCTGCGGGGACGATCTCCAACTCGATGGGAATGCGCTCCGAGCGCTCGAGGTAACGGAAGTACTCCGGCTCGGTGACTCTCCCCTCGCAGACGATCAGGATTCTCGGCTTGGGCTCTCGGCGGGGCCCTCGCCTCCGCAGGCTATCGCTTTCGGGCGCTCTTCTTCTTTTCACCGGTATCGCCGTTGGTCCGATGCTCGAGTGCACTCAGGAACGCTTGCGAGTTCAAGAACGGAATCGCCCCGTAGCGCCCTTGCAGGTATCCCTTCTCGATGTTCTCGCCTTTGCGGGGTTTGAAATCCGTCAACGGATAGAGCGTGCTCTCGCCCGTTCGGTTTTTTTCAGTGAACCAGATCTGGTCCCGGCGCAGGCCGCTACTCAAGAGGTTGGTGTCGTGAGTATTGAAGATAAGCTGCGCTCCTTTCGGATTGCTTTCGCGTGAGCCGAACATTGCAATCAACTGCTTGGCCAGCGCCGGGTGAAGGCTTTGATCCAGTTCGTCGACCAAGAGGATGCGCCGCTCGGCGAGCGCCTTCGAAACGTCAGCCACCAAACTCATGTACGAAAGCGTGCCGAGGGACTCGTCACGTTGACCGAGAGAGAATCGCTTGCCGGATCCCGTGTGTTCGAACCAGAGTTCGGTGGGGTCCGTGCCTTCCATGAGGGACACCCTTTGGATCCCCAAGTCAGCGGCGCCAAGCAACGACAGCATCGGGGCCGTGTGTGGCGCGTTAGCTCTCCACTCGAGAACCTGCCTCGACGGCTCGGTCCGAACCAGCGGTAACCAGAACCATCTGCATACCTGCGCAAGCTTGGGATGGTTGGCCTGGGCAGCAGCGGAAAGGAACAAGCAGTTGGGGCGCGTCATCGCCTCCACTCGCAGATTGTCGCCTCCGAGCATCCGGCTGAACTTGATCTTCCTGCCAGCCCCTCTGCGAAACCATTCCTGGCGGCGCCCCGAAGGAAACGCGCTCAGCCACTCCTCGCGGATGGCAGTTCCGTTCGCTGCGAAACCGTACTGGTAGCGCACGCCCTCAATTAGAAAGTCCACTTCGAACCGCGATGGCTGGTCTCGGCCGAGTGCGAACGGATCGTGCGGGATCTCTGCATTCGGACTCCACAGGCGAAACGAGTCCTGAACCGCATCGACCATGAATTCGAACGCGCGCAGCACATTCGATTTCCCTGAAGCGTTCGCTCCGTACAACGTGGCGACCGGCAGCACGCCGTCGGGAATCGCCGGTGTCCGAATCAAGCTTTCAGTCGAATCGGCCAGCGCGGTCGACGCGACCATCGAGAGTTCCTGCTCCGCGCGGAACGAGCGATAGTTGGCGAAACGGAAGCGGAGAAGCATCGTACGAGCACTTTCAGTGCATCTTCCAGCCTATTCTTGCACAAAATGGCTCGAGCCTGCACAGAAGGAGCTTGCTAGCCAGCGGCCAAGTTGCTCGACTGGTACGCCGAGTGGCGCTGGCACGGATACACCCAGCCGGCGTTCTTCTATGAAGGATTCCGGGCGCACCTCTTGATGACGGGGCTCCGCTGGCGTCCGGGGCGATAAATTCGGCGCGCGAACGTAGTTGGATTGGGCCGGCACGAGTCTTAGATGACGGAGGACTCGTGTCGAGCAAGCTCCCTCTATTTGTCTCCTGCGCTTCGATCTTGACCGCTGAATTCTGCGCGGAGGATTCGCAGAAAAATCGAGTCTGCGCCCGCACCAAACCGGACTCGCACACCTGCGCCAGCATCAAACTCATCGCATGGCCTCCGCGCACCACTCCTTGTAACGACGTGGTCGTTGAGAAGAAGACGCCCGATGGCTCGGCGGTCTACTCGCTGACGCTTTCTGGCGGCCACGATGACGTGCCTTACGCGATCGCACTCGACTCCCGCGGAAATGCCGTAGTGGCGGGATCGACTGACTCACGCGATTTTCCGGTAACCGCGGACGCCTTCCAGCGCACCTACGCCGGTCCGGAGCCGTTCATCGGCTACTACTACCGTCCACCCGGCGGCGACCTCTTCATCTCGATCGTCTCGAGCTCGGGTCAACTGGTGTATTCGACGTTCGCCGGATCGCCCAGTGACGAGACCGAACCCCAGATCACCGTTACCGGCGACGAGATCCAGATCGTGGCTCGAAGCGGTCCGGGTTTCACGACCCTCGGTACGCCCGACCCTCCGCAAAACGCCAACTTCGTCTTTCTCACATTCGATGCCGGACGCCGCGTCTTTACTGGCTTGCACTATCTTGCCACGCCGGAAATCCGTGGCCCCGCGAACAAGGCCGCGGCTGGCAGCGGCTCCTTCGTCGTCGCGGGCGGGGAGGCATTGATCGGGTTCAACCGCTGGGGAGCCCGAACGTGGTCCACGCCGATCGATGGGTTTGGCTTCACCGGCGCTCCCGCGATCGCGCTCCACCCCACAGGCGACATCTGGCTGACTGGCCGCACCGAAGACGGCGCGGGCGCGATCGCGGCGTTCGATACAGGCGGTATCGAGAGGTTCCGTTGGAGACCACCCACCGTCCCAATTCGCGCCACGGGGGAAGCCGCTCCGTTCGGCCTCGCGTTCGCCGGCGACGGATCGGCCTACGTGAACATATCGTTGTCGGACCGCCATTTGGAGTTCACTACGCCGAATGCGCTGTTGCATTCTCCGTGCAACGGCGGCAGCAGCGCTCTTGCCGTGCTCGGCTCAGAAGGGGAACTGCGCATACTGACCTATGCTCCGCCCGGATACCACGCGGTGGCCGGCCCATCGAATGCTCCGCGGGAAGTGGACCTCACGACGCGCCCCAAGGTGGGCTGCATCGAAGACGAGCGCAAGCCCAGCGGCCAAGAAGCTTTTGGCGCGGGCCAACTCGTGGCGATTCGCGGCGGAGGTTTCGGGCCAGACGACACGGTTCGGGCGAGCTTGACCGGCGGAAGCCGGCTGCCGCGTTCGCTCGCCGGTGTTCGCATCCTAGTGGCAGACAGCGAAGCACCGCTGTTTCGCTCCGGCCATGGAGACGCCGTCTTTGCGGTTCCGAGCGGCGTGCGGCCAGGCACAACGCCAGTTGCAGTTGAGTGGAACGGCCAGCGATCGGAGGAGTTCGCGATTCGCGTCGAGGATTTCTCGCCGGCAGTCTATTGGTCCGTCTTCAACGCGGACGGCGTTCCGAATTCGCCATGGGCGCCCGCGGCGCCTGGGTCGGTGGTGGGTTTCCAGGTCGCCGGTGCGGGCAACTTCGAACCCGCACTCGAAGATGGTGAGGTGGCAACAGAGTCTCATCGAATCGCGGAGTCTGTTCGCGTGACGTTCACTTCCGCCGACGGAGCGCCCGCCGAAGTAGTCTTTGCCGGAATCGCGGCCGGGAAGGTCGCCGGCAACGCCGAGGTTCGCTTTCGGCTGCCAGCAGCTATTGGAGAGAGGTCGATCTCGGCCTATCTGAGCATTGGCTCGTTCCGATCAAATCTACCTTCGATATGGATTCAGCCACGAAATCCTTGACTCTGACGTAACGTCACGGTGCACCATGGATCCATGGCAGAGCGCACCTATGGCGTACGCGAGTTTGCCGAACTCGCCGGAGTCACCGTGCGGACACTCCATCACTATGACCGCCTGGGTCTGCTCCGCCCCACCCGGACCGCCTCCCGCTATCGCCGCTACCGCACAGCCGACCTTCTCCGGCTCGAGCAGATCGTCGCGCTCCGCTACATCGGCGTCCCGCTTGCCCGAATCGCGCCGCTGCTCGGCGAATCCGATCTGAGCACCGTGCTCGCGGCACAGCGCCGCGCGCTCGAAGCCAAGCGGGGTGAACTCGACCGCGCGATCGAAGCCGTGGCGGCGGCTGAAGCGGCCGGTGGAGAAGCTGCTCATTTGACACGAATCATCGAGGTAATGCAAATGGATCGAAACAACGAATGGATGCTCGGCTATTTCAGCGAAGCCGGCCGCGCGAAAGTAGAAGCCGGCAAGCGCGAGTGGACTCCCGAACTCCAGGCGAAGGCAGAACAGGACTGGGCGGATTTGTTCCGAGACGTGGAAGCCGCGCTGGGTGAGGATCCGGCTGGCGACGCCGCGCAGGCGCTGGTATCGCGGTGGAACGCGCTCGTCGAAGCCTTCACCAAGGGAGACTGGCAAGTGAGTCAAGGCGTGGCAGCGCTGTGGAAGGATCAGGCAAATTGGCCCCCGCCGGCGCGCGACCGCATGGCGCGCTTCCGCAATCCAGCGGTGTGGGAGTTCATCCGCCTTGCTTCCGCAGCTCAGTCGCCAGCATAGGATCAGTCCGCGCGCAACACTTCGATCGGATCCACTCGCGCCACCCTGCGAGCCGGCAAGTAACTCGCCGCGGCCGCCGCCGAGAGCAACCCGAGCGCCACTGCGACATAGGTGACCGGATCGAACGGGCTCACCTCGAACAGAATCGCGGTCATGAGCCGCGAGAGTACGGCCGCGCCCACCAGACCCGCGGCTGCGCCGACCCCGGTCCACAGCAAACCGCGTCGAACAAAGAGCGCTTTCACGGTGCTTTGCGGTGCTCCGAGCGCGAGGCGGATCCCGATCTCGCGCCTCCGCTGCGTGACTCCATAGGAGATCACCGCGTAGATTCCCACCAGCGCCAACGCGAGCGCCATGATGCCGGAGGCTCCGAGCAGCGTTAGCGTGAATGCGGTCCGCGCCATCGAGCGGTCATAGATTTCCTTCATCGTCCGCATCTCCGAGATGGGAGCGCCGCCATTCCCGGCCCAAACGGCTTGCCGCAACTCCGCGGCAAAGCTCTCGGCGCCCGCGCGGGGGGAACGAACCAGGTACGCCATCGAGTAAGACGGCCGCATGGGCCAGTAGATCACCGAGGGCGCCTTCTTCTCCACGCCATCATGGCGAATATCGGCGGCCACACCGATGATCTCCTTCCATGGGTTGGCGCCCATCGGTAGCGACCGGATCTGTTTCCCGATGGCTGCCTGCGGCGATCCCCAAAACTCACGCGCGAAGTTCTCGCTCACGATGATGACGTCGCGATTTTCATGGATATCGGTCCACGAGTATTCGCGGCCGGCCACCACCGTTGCGCCGAGGGCGCTAAAAGCTCCTGGAGTCACTCTGACATAGCGCCGAAGCGGAGGAATTTCGTCAGGGGCATAGGTCCGGTCGCGGACATAGATTGGGTCGTTCGATGAGGCCCCCGTCATCGGCAGGCCGTCGGTTGCTCCCACTGCCGTTACGCCCGGGATGCGAGCCAAGCGCCCCAGCAGACCATCGTGGACCCGCAACAGTTCCGGATCTTTCAAGTCTTTCGAGCGTGGAATCGAGATGCGCATCGTTTGCAGTCCCTCGGAACCCGTGAAGCCGGGGTTCACTCGCCGCATGGCGAGGAACGTTCGAATCATGAGTCCTGAGCCGACCAGCAAGACAAGCGCCAGCGCCACCTGAGCAACCGTGAGCGAGTTGCGCGCGGCGTTGCGGTCGCGGCCGGAGCTCGCGGTGCGCCCACCGGACCGCAGCGCTTCGGCCAAGCGGACTCCCGCCTGCCGCAGCACCGGAATCGCACCGAAGACGAGCCCCGCCGCCAACGAGAGCGCCAGAGTGAACAGCAATGACTCGAGATCGATCGAGATCTGCCCTGCCCTGGGCAGCCGCGCCGGACTCAGTTGCAACACCAGGCTTGTGACGGCCCAAGCGAACCCCATCCCGATCAGGCCGCCCAAGAGCGCAAGCACCACGCTCTCGAGCAACAACTCGCGCGCGATGCGCCCGCGGCCAGCTCCCAACGCGGCGCGAACCGCCAGTTCCTGCGCGCGCCCTTCCGTTCGGACCAACAGTAGATTGGCGACATTGGCGCAGGCGATCAGCAATACGATCCCGATAGTGGCCATCACCACCCAAAGGCTCTTGCCGATGTCGCCGAGCAAGTCATTCATCAACAGACGCGCGTTCGGCCCCATCCGCGCGTCGTCGAACATCTTGGTGCTGAGACCCTTCGGTGGCGGAATGTTCTCGAACTCGATGCGGATCATGCGAGCGATGTCTGCATTGGCTTGGTCGAGCGTCACGCCCGGCCGCAATCGAGCGACCCCTTGTGAGTTGTAGCCACCCAACCGAACTTCCGAGCGCGCGTATCGAATCGGAAAGACGATGTCATGCTTCTGGTCCATGAACCAGAAATCCTGCGGCAAAATGCCGATGATCTCGCGAGCCTTGCCATCGGCCATCAGCCTTCGCCCGATCGCTTTCGGATCTCCGCCGAAGCGCCGCTGCCAGTAACCGTGGCTGATCAGAACCACTTCCGGGCTTCCTTCCTCGTTGTCCTTTTCGGCGAAATCGCGCCCGAGAATCGGACGCACGCCGATCGTCGAGAGCAGCCGGAAGGTGGCACTCAACCCTTCGACTCGCTCCGGGTCAGGGAATTCGGTAACGGTCGCCGAGCGGCCGTTGTAGAGAGCAACATCGGCGAAGGTGCGCGATTGCTCGCGATAGGTGACGTAGTCGGCAAGCGAGGGGTTGAGGTCTTTGATGTTGAGTCCGCTGGCGGTCTGCCAAACGCCGATCAAACGATCCGGCTCGGGGAACGGCAACGGCTTCAAGAGCACGCCATTGACGATCGTAAAGATGGCCGTATTGGCGCCGATGCCGAGCGCAAGAGTGAGCACGGTGGCGAGCGTGAAGCCCGGAGCGGCCGCCAGCCGGCGGAGCGTGTACTTGAGGTCGCGGAGAAGCTCTTGCATGCGAGGGTAGCCCTTGAAGCTAATACGCACGACCGCCGCGTTTGTTTCAAAACTTTGTGTCTGTTCAGCTTGAGCGGGACTCTCCGGAAACTCGCTGTCGGCGT
>JAXLQL010000011.1:0-248650 GCA_046331625.1 Bryobacteraceae bacterium | reverse complement strand
TTACAGTGACGGGCACGGCCACTATGTGCCGTGTAGCGTGACTGTGGGTGGAAGACTGGAACCGCGTGCGGTCCGCCGCACCGTTTTCCAGCATCGTGCCATTTGTGGTCGAATAAGAGGCTATGCGGATTCTGTCGCTTCTCCTCCCGGCCCTCGCGCTTGCGCAACCCCAGATCCCTTCCCTGCCCTTCCAGCCCGTCCCCGGCTGGCCGAGGCTCCCCGTCAACGAGAACTTCATGGAAACCGCGGGCGTCGCTGTCGACAGCCAAGGCGGAGTCTACGTCTTCCATCGCGGCAGGAATCCGATCATGCAGTTCGACGCCGATGGACAAGTGGTTCGCGCCTTCGGCGACGGACTCTTCGATCGCCCCCACTCCATCCGCATCGACCCCGAAGGCAACATCTGGACCGTCGACGACGGCTCGCACACCGTGCTCAAACTCAACCGTCACGGGCACGTGCAAATGGTGCTCGGCCGATTCCGCACCACCAGTGACGCCAAGAGCACCATGCCCGATGGCTCCATCGGCGGCGCGCTTCGCGGCTCGCGCGATGAAGGGATTATTCGCTTCAACCGGCCTACCGATGTCGCGTTCGGTCCCGATGGCGCCATCTACGTGAGCGATGGCTACGGCAACTCGCGCGTCGTGAAGTTCGACAAGAACGGCAAGTTCGTCAAGGAATGGGGCAAGCGCGGAACGGCGCAAGGCGACTTCCACACGCCCCACTCGATCGCCGTCGACAAACGCGGCCGCGTCTACGTGGCTGACCGCGAGAACTACCGCATCCAGATCTTCGATGGCGACGGGAAGTTCGTCAGCGAGTGGAAAGGCCTCGGTTCGCCGTGGGGCTTGGCGCTCACCGCGGACGACCACCTCTTCTTCTCTGACGGCTACAACAATCGCGTGGTGAAGCTGACGCTCGATGGCAAGCCCGTGGGCACTTTCGGATCGCACGGCAAGCTCCCGGGCCAGTTCCACTACTGCCACCAGATGGCCGCCACGCCAGATGGCAAAACGGTCTACACGGCCGAGATCCTGAATTGGCGTCCGCAGAAATTCGTGATGCGATGATTGGTTACCGGCCTTATCCCCGGCCCAGTTCGCCCTGTACGATGCTGCAGGCCTGGCATGATCTGTTGTTCCTGCACTGGCCCGTGGACGCCTCGAAACTGCGCAACCTCATTCCCTCTTCGCTAGAGCTCGACACCTTCGGGGGCCAAGCGTATCTCGCCGTAGTGCCCTTTCGCATGTCGGAAATTCACCCGGTTGGCCTTCCCACCGTCCCCGGATTGTCTGCCTTCCCCGAGCTGAACGTGCGTACGTATGTGGTGCGCGACGGGCGGCCCGGCGTGTGGTTCTTCTCACTCGACGCCGCGAACCTCATCGCCGTTCACGTGGCGCGGCGATGGTTCAGTCTTCCGTATTTCCACGCCCGCATGAGCTGCCGCGCTGACGGCGGTGGGATCCAATATCGCAGCAGCCGAATCCATGCCGACGCGCCGGCCGCCGATTTTTTGGCGATGTACGCGCCAACTGGCGAAGCGTTCGAGGCGGAGCCAGGAACTCTCGAGTATTTCCTCACCGCGCGCTATTGCCTCTATTCGGAATCCGCGGGGCAACTCCATCGCGCCGAGATTGATCACGCCCCTTGGCGGCTGCACACTGCCGAGGCGGATATCGAACTCGACACCATGGCGGACTGGCTCGGCTTCCCCTCTCGCGGACCGGCCCCGCTACGGCATTTTTCCCGGACCATCGACGTGGAAGTTTGGCCCCTCGAGCCGGTTTCGCAATGACCGCGCTGCTTCTTCTCGCGAATATCTGGTTCGAGAACTCGATCCCCGATCCGCCCCACGTGCGAGGCGAGCGCGTCACCGGCGAGCAACGCATCGAGATCCCCGAAAGACAACGTTACTTCGTCGAGGTCTTCGTTTCGGCAAGCAATGACGGGCACGCCTTCCGTCTGCGGAACGGCGAGACCATGCTCGATGAGCGGCGGACTCGAGCCACCGAGCGCCGCCTCACCCTGATGGGCTGGGTGGACTCCCCGGCCCAGCTTCGCCTTCAAACAGAAGCTCCCGAATATGTTTTTAACGGATACAGGCTGACGCGTGCTCGCGACTTCGCTGCTTTCTATCGTCCACTATGGTTCGAGCGGCTCCGCCACCTCACCACGCACGCCCTGTTCACCGGAGAACAAGACGGCCCGCTGGCGCGCCAGCGCTACATCCTGCAACTTTCCGAACGCCTGCGCCACGCCGTGCAGCCCGAGGTCCGCAACGAAGCTCTGCTGGGTTTGACGCGAGCCTGGTACTGGGCTGGGGATCCGGCCCGCACCGTGGAGTTGCTGCACCAGTGCATTCGAGAGATACCGGAAGATCCAATCGTTCGACAGATGGTCACGGCCTCTTGCGCGCCGGCGAAAGGCGACCTCTGCAGCCAGGTCAAGCCAATAGCCTGGCCGCTCGACCTACCGGATTTCCCACCGGGCGCGCCCGAGTGGGCCGTGACACAGCGGAGGCTCCGCAACCGCATGGAAACCATCACGCGCTGGTGGGTGGATCAGCGCCAAGCCGCGAACGGCGAACTCGGCGGGGGCTGGCACGGTGACGTGACAATGCTGCGCGCGTGGGGACAACTCGCCGCGGGACTCGGCTCCCCGATCGCCGCCAAGGGAATCGAGCGCGTCGCCAACGGAGTCTGGAGCAGCGGACTCATCCAGAACGGCTACGCGAAAGAGATTCAGAGGGTGGAGCGTTCCGCGGGCCTCACCGCCGAAACGCAGCCCTGGCTCGCGGCCCTCGATCCCGCCAACGCCACCGCACTCGAACGCCTGCGAAACACCGCGGCCTGCGCGCCAAACTGGATTGCACGCGAGCCCGACGGTAGGTTCCGGTTCCTCTGGGCCTCGTTCAACTGCCGCGATCACGACCCCTTGCCCGAGCGTGCCGGCGAGCTACCCGAAAACTTACGAGCTATGGGTCCGGCGCTGTGGTACGCGCATCTGACCCGCGACACCGCCCTCAGCCAACTCATCGTAAACTGGGCCGAATCGCAAACCGTGAAGCCAGATAGCGATCAAGAGGCAATCGTCTCGCTGTTTCGCGCTGCAGGGGACCTCTCAGGCGATCCCAAGTGGAACGCAGCCATCGCTCGCGACACCCTAAAACAAAACCAGCAGATCGCGGATCCGCACCGGGCAGCCGCCGAGTTCGAGCGAAAGCTCTCGGTGAACTTCGAGATGTACACGTCGGAAGCGCTGTTCACCGATCGCGTCCACTATGCGCTTCCCACCTCCTACGCGCGCCTGCTCTTCGGCGGCGACCCTCCCAGCGGCGATCGCTACCCGAACTTTTCCGTCACCTGGATCCCTGCTCGCCGCGACTTCGCCCGCGAAGTCATCGAAGCCACCCCCATCCGCCTCTCGCTGCGTTTCTACAACTTCGATCCGCAGCCGCTCATTGCCGAGTTTCGTGCATGGCAGCTCGAGCCGGGCGTGTACCATTGGAGCTGCCAAGCCGGCGGCGTGGAGGTTACGCAGAAGCGGCAGCGTCTGCGCGTGATCCTGCCCCCGGAACGAGAAACGGCTTGCTTGCTGCGGAAATGAAACGGAAACGCACCGGGATTCACTATCGGAATAGGAGGACTCTCTTCCCGCTTTGAACGACAGAAAGCCATCCTGGATCGTGCTGCTGTTGGCGCTGTTCTCGGCCGCCGTGGCCCCCACCGCGCTTCAGCATGCCCTCGAGCCAGGCTCTGCGAGTAAAGGCGAAGCACAGTCCGCTCTTCCCAGTCCGGAACTGCGGAAGCGGGAAACCGAGGCCAAGCTCAAACCGTGGGAAGAGTTCCTTTGCTCCTATTTCTACCCGCAGTCACGCAAGGACCAACGCTACTGTCCCGAGACCTTTCCACCGCTCGAGGCGCAGTTTCTCATCGCCGGAACTCCGGATCCGGAGGTGACGAGCGTACCGGCCACCTTTGACGTGATGGTGGAATCGATCATGCGAGCGGCCGCATTTCACAACTGGCGCTATGACCGCTACTGGGTCCCGTGGGTCCCGGGCAAACGAGCCACCATGTCGCCCACGGCGGCCGACCCAGTGCAGTCGAACAACGAGCCGGGCCTGCTGTTGTTCCGGCGCATCGATGGGATTCTGGTGGTGTTCCTGGTGGGCGAAACACCCACCTCAGGTGTGAACAAGACGGCCTTTGTCAATGCAGCCGAGTTCATCCTGGCTCGCGCGCCGAACCAGCCGCTCCGCGTTCTCGGTCCCCGCTTTTCCGGATCGGTGGACTCCTACAAAATCGCCCTCAACGCGCTCGAACGAAACGCGGGCTACGCGGGCGCCACCCTGATCAGCGGCTCTGCCACGCGCGCGGCCAACAAAGAGGACTTCGATCTGATCAGCACGCGAGAGAAGCCCGTCAACTATTCGGCCACGGTGGAAAACGATGCCCGCACCACAGAACAGTTCCTCGACTGGCTGGGGACGCGAGGGATCTCGCGGCGCGAAACCGCGATTCTCGCCGAAGCCGGAACCGCCTTCGGGGCGGCGCAGGTGCAGGCTTCGGGTAACGACGTGTTCTCGATCGAGTTCCCCTATCAGATCAGCCGGCTGCGCAACGCCTATGAGCAGGATCCCGAGTTGCGCGCCATCTGGATGGGCCGCTCGAAGGAAGCACGCCAGCAGCGGCTCGACTGGTCATTGAAGACTGACAAGGAAGGCACCGACCGGCTGCCTTCGTTCAATGGTCCGCAGACGGCGCTGACTCAAGAGCGCGAGATGGAACAGATCATGGATACGATCCGCCGCCGCGGCATTCGGGCGGCCGGAATCAGCTCCACTGACATTCTCGACACCGTCTTCATCTCGATCATGTTGCAGCGGTACTGTCCGGGCGTGCGCACGTTCATTCTCGACAGCGATCTGTTGTTCCTCTATTCGAGCCCGTCTCTGTCGTTCCACGGAATGCTCATGGTCTCGCCGTATCCGCTCTGGCCAGAGAACCAGCGGATGCTGCATTGGCAAGAGGACACGGCGCGCCGCTTGCAGACGTTCCCCAACCGGTCCGCGCTGGCGGTGTTCAACGCATTCCTGTTGCTCATGTCGGGTCGGCCCGGACTCGAATACGGATCTCCCGCCGAGGCGATGACATGGAAGCCTCCGGTGTGGGTCACCGCCGTAGGCCGCGGTGAGGTCTGGCCAATCGGCCTTCTCTCGAAGGAGAAACCCGGCTTGCCCGAATCGAGCCTCGCCAAGCCTGACGACCCGCTCGAGAACCGCGAGCCCGCGCAGCCGGCGCCCCACTGGTCGTACCTGATGCTCATGACCGTTTGCATCGGAATCACTGCTTACGGCGGCTGGATCTATGCGCAGCGCCAGTTGAAGGAACTGTTCCCCGGCGGTGGGTGGGATCGCGCCTTCTTCTTCCTTTTCGAGCCGCCGGAAGATTCCGCGCCGCGCACGATCTACCTGCAGACCATCTGCTTGTTCGGCGCCACGGCGCTGCTCCCGTTCTGCCTCGGCGGCTGGGCCGCGGCGGGTACGGCGTCCCTGCCCTGGGTGTGGCCTGCCTTCGCCGCAGTGGCCGCTACGCTGGCGGTCTTCGGACACGTCACCTTCACGGCTCCGAGGCCCCTCGCCGCGTTTTTCGCGGCAGCCGTGCTCCTGCTGCTGGTGTGCGGGTCGTGGCTGTTCTGGATACATGACGCTTTCGGACCCGCGCAACATGCGACCATGGAACACGCGTTCTTCGGCCACCGGCTGCTAAACCCACTCAGCGGCGTATCTCCCCTGGCCGGGTTCGTGCTGCCCTGGTTCGCCTGTTGCTGGTGGGCCGTTTCGAAATTCAATCAATTGCGCACGCAGGAAGTGCGGTCGCCGCGGATCGGCTCATGGCCCGTCAGCGAACCCCTGCTGGCCGAAACTGGACCGGCCATTCAGAGGGCATGCCTCAACGCCGAGGCCGCGGTTCACCCGAGCTTCCTGGCCCCGTTCGCCATCTGGGTGCTGGAACTGTTCTGGGTATTTCCCAGCAAAGGACTGTCCGGACTCGAACCCGAGACCGGCATCTTCTCCTGGACCACCGGCGTGCAGACGGCCGTCATTCTGCTGGGCCTGTTCATCACGCTCACCATCTGGCAAATGTTCCAGACCTACAAGGGGCTCGAGACCGTACTGAACGGCTTCATTGACCATCCGCTGAGCGATGCCATGGGCAGGCTGCCGAAAGACCTCGCCGCGTCGCAGTTGTGGCTTCGCGGAAACAACCGGTTTCCGTTTCAAACATGTTTGCAGGGAGTGTTGCGGCTGCGCGTCTTGTCCCAGCGGGGATTTCCGGGGGCGCCGGACGCCCTGACCCTGGCCGGGCTGGAAGCCAAGCTCCGCTGCCTGCTCGAGTACTCCTCGAGCGGAAGACGTTTGCAACGGGACGAAGTGGCCGGCCTTCATCGGGACTTCAACGCCGTGTCATTTTCGCTCTACCCGCAACTGGCGCGGATCTGGGCAGGAAGCGCCGCCGCCGATGACGCATCGGCGAAAGCAGAAGAATTCGTGGCGCTACGCATCGCCGCTCTGGTGCGTTACCTGGTGATGCAGATGCGTTCCATGCTCGAGTACCTGAGTCTCGCCGTGCTGCTGTTCATCGCCGGCGTGGTCTCGTATCCGTTCGAGCCGCAACAGGGCCTCGTGTACTGGATCGCTGGGCTGGCGGCCGCGTGCGGGGCCGGCGCCTTCTACGTGGTGGGCCGGCTTGACGCGCACCCCGTACTGCAGCCTCTCAACGCCAAAGCCCAGGGCGGATTCGACTTGCTTCGCAAGCTCGCCTTCTACGGAAGCGCTCCGGCACTGGCAGCGATGGGAGCATTGTTCCCCGGCTCTGCCAGAACCATCCAATCGCTGCTCGAACAGTTGCCCAAACTCTTCTCCGGCGGCTAGCAGCCCCTTGGTAGAGTCGCGTGGACCGCACCCAATACGGGCCATTTCGAAGGAGAGACGACGAAGCGGGTGGCCCATGCCGCGGCAAATCCTCTCGAGGCGGCCGAGGTTTGTGCCCGCATGCGTGATTGCACAGGTCCCGCGCCGCGCGACCCACGGGATTTTTTGCCGCGGGCGGCATAGGAGCTACACTCGGATCATGCGCGCCCTTCTCGTCTTCATCCTGGCTGCCTCGGATCTGGCCGCGGCTCAATGGCAGGGAGCGATCTCCGATGCGGGCTGTGCCGCCAAGCACGCCAACGGCGGAGCCGAGGAATGCGTGAAGCGGTGCGTCGCCAAGGGAGCCGCTCCGGTGCTGGTCACAACATCGGGCCAGGTATTGCGCCTAGCCAACCCCGACCGCGTGCAGCCCTGGCTCGGGAAACGCGTCACCGTAACCGGCCAATCGGCGAAAGGCGTAGTCACCGTACAGGCCGTTGCTGCCCGCTAGCCGTGCGAAACCTTTCCCTCAATCGTCGAGTCTAACGTCTCATGCGGGCCTCTTTCGCCATCGTTGCGCTTTTGTCCCTCGGCCCTGCCCATGCGGCCGGCGTGAAGGGAACGCGGATCGAGGGCCGCGTGATCGACTCCATCACCTCCGAGCCGGTCCGCAAAGCGACCGTGTCGCTGACCCGCACGGCTACCCGCGGCGGACCCAACGGTGGAAACAACTCGAACTTCGACGCCGTGACCGACGCCTCGGGCGCCTTCAAGATAGAAGGTGTACCCGACGGCCAGTTCCGCATCGGCGCGGATCGCACGGGCTTCGTGAGAGGCTCCGGCATGTCCACGCTGCGGCTGGCCGCACGAAGCGACAACGATTCCCAATCCATAACGATCAAGCTGACTCCGCAAGGCGTCATTTCCGGCCGCGTGCTCGACGAAGATGGCGACCCGATGGAGCACGTCCTCGTCCAGGCATTCCGCCAGCGGATCTCGGGCGGCAACCGGCGCATCCTGCCGATGAATGCCGTGAGCACCAATGATCTCGGCGAATTTCGACTCGCTGGCATGGCACCGGGACGGTACTGGCTCGGCGCGAGACGCGACCGGGGAGGCCCAAGCGGCCCGCGACGCCCTGGGCAGCAAAAGAGCACGCCAGAGCGGAACTACATTCCGCTGTTCTATCCGGACGCGGAAAGTCCAGCCCGCGCCTCCGAAATCCCCATCGCCGCAGGCCAGCAAGTGCAAGGCGTCGAGATGCGGATGCGCAAGGCGAGCACCTATCACGTTCTCGGACGAGTGCAGGGAATCACGCAGGAAGAAGCGAGCGAGCGATTCCGCGGCCCAGGAGCCATGGTTTTCCTCACACCGGAAGGCGACGCCGGATTCTTCCCGGACCGCAGACCGTTCCCAGTGAATCCCAAAGATGGCTCGTTCGACGTGAGCGGCGTTCTGCCCGGCCGCTACACCCTGACCGCGAATCAGATGCGGCGAGATCGTCGCCGCACCGCCAAAACCCACGTCGACGTCAGCGAGGCCGATGTCGCGGGGATCGATCTCACCTTGCAGGAGTCGCCCGTGATCAAGGGTCGCGTGGTGATGGAGGGCGATGGCGAGCGAACGGAAATGTCGGTGTCACTCGAAGAGTACGCTGGCGGTGGGATGTTCGGGGGCGCATTCGGACGCGTGTCGAAAGACGACGGTACGTTCACCATGTCGCCCACCGATCCTGGCCACTATCGGGTGACCGCCGGCGGACTGCCGCAAGGCTACTACTTGAAATCGATCCACTTCGGCGAACAGGAAGTGAAGCCGAGCGGCTTCGACATCTCGACCGGTGGGATCGAGTTGAAGTTGACCATCGCCCCGGGCGCACCCGTCGTCCGCGGAACCGTGAAAGACGCCAAGGGAGACCCCGCCGCGGACGTCACCGTCAGCGTCGCTCCCCAGGACTCGCTCGCCGCCGTCTGGGACCTGTACCGCATCGCGAAAACCGACCAACAGGGCTCGTTCGAATTCACACTGCCACCCGGCGCGTTCAAGTTCTACGCGTGGGAGCAGATTGAATCCGACGGACATCAGGATACGGTGCTTCTCGAGAAGTACGCGAGCAAAGCCGCATCGGAGAAACTGGCCGCCGGCGACCAGAAAACGATCGAGCTCAAGCTCATCTCCGTGCAGTAAGCCCTCAGCGGCGGGGCGCGATATAATCCAGGCATGCTTCACCGTCACTTCGCGTTGGTTCCGTGCGCCGCCATGCTGTGTTTGGCCGCCGACCAGAAGGGACCTGCCAAAGGGGAAGACTCCGATCCTCTGGTGAAGCTCGAAGCCACGGTGTACCTCGACAAGGTCTCCATCAGCAAAGCCATCGGCGACATCATGCCTGAAGGCGTGGTGGTGGTGGACGTGAAACTCATTCCCGCGGTTGGGAAGAAAGTAAAGGTCACCCGCGACGATTTCCTGCTCCGCTCCGACAAAGACGGGCAGAAGTCCAATCCGTTCCTGCCATCGCAGATCGCGGGCTCGGCAACGCTCACCGTATCCACTGACTATTCCGGCGGCGCCGTCATGCAGCAGAGGCGCGGACCCGTATGGGGCGGAATGGGCGGCGGCATGCCTTCGCAGCTTCCCGGATCCGGCACACCTACCATCGGCAATTCCGAATCGCAAGGCGAAGCCGTAGCCAAGGTAGACAACCCGGCAGACGGCAAGCCGGGCGAGAGCTCACTGCTCAAGGCTCTGAAATCGAAGATCCTCGAAGAGAAAGAAATCGCGGCTCCGCACTCTGGCCAACTGTACTTCCTGCTCGACGGCAAGCACAAAGTGAAAGACCTGGAGTTGGTATACAAGACGGTCACAGGCCGCCTCTACATCCGCTTCAAATAGCCCCGCATGCGAATTTCCGAAATCGAAACCCCCGCTATCCTCATTGATCTCGACATTCTGGAACGCAACCTGACCCGCGTCGCCAGCTATGCGCGCGACCACGACCTGAGATTGCGCCCTCACACCAAGACGCACAAGATCCCCGCCATCGGGCGCATGCAGGTGGATGCCGGCGCTGCTGGCCTCACCGTCGCGAAAGTGGGCGAAGCCGAGGTGATGCTCGCCAGCGGCACCCCAGACCTCTTGGTCGCCTACCCGGTGATCGGCCGCACCAAGCTCGATCGCCTGATGGAAGTGGCGCGCAAGACTCGCGTCACCGTCTCGCTCGACTCCGACGTGGCCGCGCGACAGCTCTCCGATGCGGCACGCGCCGCGCAGGTGGAGATCGGCGTACTCGCCGAGATGGATGCCGGCATGAATCGCGTCGGCGTCACCCCGGGTCCGGATCTCGTGGAGTTGTGCCGCCGCATCTTGAACTATCCGCGGCTGGAGTTCAAAGGGATCGCTTTCTACCCCGGCCAACTCAAGTTGCTCGACGAGGACGCCGATGCGCAGATCGCCAAGCTGAGCCAGACAGTGGAGGCCGCGCTGCACCAGTTGCGCGCGGCGTCCATCGAGTGCAAGGTGGTGAGCGGCGGCTCTACTCGGTGCTGTACGAATCGCACCGTAGCCGGACTCAACGAGATCCGCCCCGGCACCTACATTTTCAATGACCGCAACACCGTGGAACTCGCCGCCTGCAAGCTCGAAGATTGTGCGGCAACGATCCTGTGCACGGTGGTCTCCACGGCGCGCCCCGGCCAAATCATCATCGACGGCGGATCGAAGACCTTCTCATCGGACCGCCTTGCCACCGGCGATCAAGGCTTCGGCGTGGTCCGCGACGCACCAGGCGCCGTGTTCACCAAGATGAACGAAGAGCACGGCCACATCGACATCCGCCGCTCGGAAAAGACTGACTTCCAGGTGGGTGACCGGCTCCGCGTGCTTCCGAATCATATCTGCGTCGCGATGAATTTGCACGAGCAAGTCTACGGGATCCGCGGCGACCAGGTAGAACACGTTTGGCCCGTCGCCGCGCGCGGCAAACTCCAGTAAGCCTGCGCGTAGCAGCCCGTGGCTAAAGTCGCGTGGGCCGCGTTGCGAGCGCCATGGGGCCAGATGCGAGGCGTGGCGAGGCAGGCGATGCGGGCCATCTCTCAGGAGCCACAACGAAGCAGATGGCCCCATGCCGCCGCAACCTCTGGGCGGCCCGGGGGTTGTGCCCGCATGCTTTGTTGCTCGTCGCTCGAAATAAATCGCATTGCTTCCTCCTCGCGCCTCGCCTGCGGGCACAGATCCCGCGCCGCGCGACCCACGGGACTCTAGCCACGGGCTGCTAGGGCGGGCTCCAGCTTGACTTCAGCTAGCGCGGACTTCAGCCGGATCCGGGCACAGGCGCTCGTACAGCGCTCCGCGGCATTGTGGGGCAGGCGTCAGCCTGCGCGAGACTTCAGTCCCGCTTGGGATCCGAGCACATACGCTGGCCGTACGCTCCGCATTTCGCGCTCAGGTTTCGACCGAGATTGAGCTCCGCCGCCATGCACTGCTGTCCTTCAGTCTTCTTCGCTGGCCGCCCCAAACTCGAGCGCCGGAGAGCACCCGACGCCCGCTAAAGCAGAACCCGGCTCCGGCCGATTCACCACCATGGGACACGTGTGTCGCGACGGCCGCTGCTGGCTGCTGCTCCTCGCCCTCGCGTACCTGCCGAGCGCCTGGATCGCATCGCAATTCGCCGACATGCCGCAACTGGGCTCGCTCCATGACGACGGGCTCTACGTCGCCAACGCGCGATCATTGGCCGAACACGGCGAATACCGCCTCGCCAGTTTTCCCGGCCAACCGTGGCAAACCAAATATCCGCCGCTTTACTCGCTGGTTCTGGCGGCAGCGTTGCGGACCGGCGGAGGAACGGCCGCGCTCAGCGCAGTCGCGTGCGCCAGCATCGCGCTGATGGGCCTGCTCTCTTGGATCTGGTATCGCCACTCCGGACTCGCGCCACCGGTGGCAGCCGTTACCGCCGCGCTCATCCTCCTAACGCCTCTCGTAGTCTTCATCGGGCTCCACACGCTGGCCGACGTGCTGTTCACCGCGCTCATCATCGCGTGCGTAATTGCCGCCGAGCGAGACCGTCCCCTCGCAGCCGGCGTGCTCGCGGGTCTCGCCTACCTCACCCGAGCCGCCGCGCTCCCGCTGCTCGTCACCTCGCCGCTAGTCTATCTGCTCTCGGGCAAGCGGACTTCAGCCGCGCGCTTCGCGATGGCGATGTTCCCGTTCGTCGCAGCGTGGACGTTGTGGTCCGGCGCGCATCGCCCCGCCCATCCCGACCCCGTGCAGCTCTACTACTTCGACTACTTCGGCTTCTACCGCGCCAACGTGAGTCTTGGCGAGTTGCCCGCGCTCATCCAGTCAAACCTATGGGAGTGGTTGACCGGGATCGGCTCACTCACCATTCCGTACGCGCCGCCTTCGATGCTGCGGCCGTTGCTGATCGTGGTCGCCGTGGGCTGCTTCGCTGGGCTCAAACGCATGTACGCCGCGGGCGCATGGCGGCGAGCTCACTACCTGTGGTTCGCCGCCGGCTTCGCGATTCTGCTCCTTGTTTGGAACTTCCCGCCCAATCGCCGCTTCAGCATCCCGATCTATCCGCTGTTGCTCGCCGGGCTCGGTACCGAGTTGCGCACGCTCGGCGCCAATTTTGTTTCGGGTTGGAGGAACACAGCAGGCGCGAACCGGGTCGCTGCCGGAGTGGGGATGGCGCTGTTCGCGGTGGGCGGCCCGGCCTGGATCTGGTATAACGCATCGGCGATCGTCGAAGACATCCCGGCGCACCTGTTGATGCAGCGCGCGAGCATCCAGCGGCACGAGCCGGTCTACGGCTGGATCCGCTCGAACGCCGAACTTGGCGCGCGGATCTACGCCTACGACGATGCGGTTCTGTTCGCTCAGACTGGGCGGCCGAGCATGGCCTTTCATCCCTCCACCCGCTTCAGCTACCACGAGGACCAAGCCGGTCTCGTCGCCGAACTGGCGGCGCTGCCCGAGAAGGTCCGCATGCAGCGGCTCGACTACGTGCTGCTCACCAATGACGATTTCCATCGCGAGTCTGTCGGCGCCGAAGCAGCGCGCCTCATCGCGCGGCTGAAAACGAGCCCGGGCTGGACACCCGTCGTCTCCACGCCGCACGCCGTGCTCTACCGGGTTCCGCCGCCGGATGTCGCACGGACTCATCCGTGACGGCACGCCGAAGCAGGTCGCACACTGCCGTCACCGCGTTCACCCCGCCCGCGGGACCACCGCGTCGCGCGTGGCCCCGGCTCACCCCTGAAGGCACTGAGGCAACTGGCACACCGCATCACGGCGCCGGATGCGGCGCCGGATGCGGCACCGGCTCAGGCGTCACCTCGCGACGGGGCGCCCGCGCATAACGCGCCGCGGCCAAGCCCGCGATCACAGCCCCCGCAACAATGAACGGCCATCGTCCGATAGGCAAAGGCACCGGCGCGGATCCGTCGCCGTTCACCACGAAACCCGCCCAGTACGCCGGATGGCTCCGCTCGCCTCCGCTCCGCATCATCTCGAGCTTGGCTTTCCGCAGTGCCGCCGACGTGCCCAGACCGGATGACAACTCGCGATACAGCACGGCCATCAGTTGCGCCGAAGCCGCATCCTCCACCCGCCACATGCTCGTCACCGCGCTCCGCACTCCGCCCGCAAGCAGCGCTCTGCCGAACGTCTGCACGCCCTCGCCTTCCACCACGCGGCCAGCCTCGGTATCGCACGCCGACAACACGGCCAGTTGCGTCGACCTCAGGTCAATACCATTCAACTGCCGCAAGTAGAGGGATTCGCCGCCCGAGAACACCAGACGCGAGCGCTCGGGAAGCTCCGGATCCGAAATGGCGTGCGTCGCCATGTGCATCACCGGAGCGCTGCGCGCTGCCGAGTCGAGGAACGCCTGTCGCCGATTCTCCAGCCCGAGGAACATCGCACTGCGCCCTCCGAGCGCGGCCGCCGCGCGCCGCACCTCGCCCTCCGCCGCCGGAAGCACGGGCAATGATCCGGGCAACCATCCGGGCGATGACCCGCTCCCGGGCCCAGGGCGCGGATCGCCAAACCCAGCGAACTCGAGCTTCCACGGAAGCGTTCGCGATGTGCCGCTGTCCGGCCGCACCAGCACTGCCGCAGCGGGTGCGTAGGCCACCTCGGCGGTCTCGATCAGCGGTTTGCCCGCCACCTCGAGCGACTCGAAGGGAATCCCGGCGAGGTCTCCAGACGGACTCACAATCACTCGCGGAGACAGCGTTCCTTCCACGAGCACGCGGCCGATCTCGCGCGCCACCGGTCTCCAGTCGCTTGCGGGCTGCATCAACATGCGGCGATACGATGCTATGCTCTCTGGCGGCAACTCGAAGCGGCGCTTGCCCGCGCTGCCTTTCGTAATCCACACCACGCCCCCCTTGTTCCGCGACCGCCAATAGAGCAGCACCGTTGTCCGCTCATCCAGCCGCCCCTGTAGCGCCGCCAGATCCGGACGCGCTCCCCCAATGCGATCCTGGAACGCACGCGCGCGTCCGCGCTCCAGCCACCCGAACAGCTCCGCCGGCGAAGCCTCGTCGAAGCGAAGGTCGACCAGTGCATCATAGACGGCGCGCTTGTCGGCGAAGAAGTCTGCGCGCGCATCGGCTGCCACAGTGGAGCGCAAGGTCTCGATCACAGCAGCCGCCGCCGAGAGCGAAGCCACTGCCGCGGCAGTATCACCGGCCCGGCCCGCCGTACGGCCCAAGCCATATAGAGCTTTCCACTCCTCCTCCTTCGCGCCCATCTCACCGGCGAGCCGGGCGGCCTCAGTGAACTCGCTGCGCGCCTCGGCCGTCATGCCCGCGCGATAGGCGCACTCAGCCGCGTAGAGGTTCGCCTGGAGCGCCTCCCGCCGGTTGCCCGCGCGCGTGGCGCGGTCGCGATTGTCGAGGAACACGCGCCGGGCTTGTTCCAACTCGCCAAGATCGAGCGCGAGTACGATGCCGCGGTTCTTGCCAACGCCGAGTTCGCCGTCGAGATGGCGCGCTTCGGAGTAAAGCGCCTGTGCTTGGCCGTAGGTCTCGAGCGCCTTCACCGGGTCGCCCAGGCGGCGATAGCAGACTCCAAGATTGGTCAGCAACTGGGCTCGCTCCACCGGCTTCAATTGATCGGTGGCCCCGAGCATGGAACGGTACAGGGCAAGGGCGGCTTCGTTTTGTCCGAGCCTTTGGTGGAGGGCGGCCAGGTTCGTTCGGATCAACTTCCGCCTGCGGCCCACCCACGCCTCAGTGCCGCCTGCCGCCGCAACGGAATCGGCTTGCGAGTAGGTGGCAAAGGCCTCGTCGTAGCGGCCCTGGTAGAACTGGATGCCCCCCAAATTGGTGAGCTGTTCCGCCTCGAGATCGGGCATGGCTCCCCCGCGCGAGAGGGAGAGGGCTTTTTGCAGGAGCTGGTCGGCCGCAACATATTCACCCGAATAGACTTCCGCGGTGGCGAGATTGTTCAGTGCTTGAGACTGCGTCCGCGTGTCCCGGCTCCTTCGAGCAAGGCTCAGGGCGAGTGACGCGTGCTGTCGCGCCGCCCCGTAGTCGCCCCGGGCGGCGGCTGCAATGCTAGCCTGATTCTCCTGCTTGGCATCGCCACCTCCGGCCTGCGCGAGTGCTAGCGTAACCCCAAGCAAACAAAGGGGCAAATGAGACAATACAAGATCGAGTATAGCTCATGCGAAGATTCTTGTTCCGGTTACGGGTGAAAACTTGTCCTACCAGGGTGAAACGAGCCGCTTTCAGAGAGAGGTTCAGTTGATATACTCAGGGACGATGAAGGTCAGTAGCCTCGGGGATGAGGAGATCGTCGAACGGTGCCGTTCGGCGAATCCCGGGGATCGTCGTCACCTTTTGGATGAGTTGTTCGGCCGTTACTATAACCGGGTAGCCTTGTGGTGTTTTCGCTACTCCGGGGATCGGGAACGGGCTGCGGATCTGGCCCAGGAGGTCTTCCTCCGGGTGCAGCAAAACCTCGACAGCTTCCGGGGTTCGGCCAAGTTTTCCACTTGGCTCTACACGGTAGCTCGCAACCATTGCTTCAACAGTTCGCCGCGACCGTCTCAAAAAGAAGAACTTGGCGAGGACGTATTGCCCTTGATTCCCGATACCAAAGCACCCAACCCCGAACAGGCGACGGAACAGAAAGACCTCTCCGCCAGAATGCACGAACTGTTGAACCAAGCTCTGGATGAAACCGAGCGGCACGTTTTCACTCTGCATTTTGCCGAGGAGATGTCACTCGATGAGATCACAAGAATGCTGGCACTCGACAACACAAGCGGCGCGAAAGCCTACATCGTCAGCGCGCGTCGTAAGCTGGCGCGTGCTGTCGAACGCTGGAAGGCTCGGCAGGGGACTCAGAATGTCGCTTGAACCGATCGAAGCTTGGCGCCGCGGACTGGCTCGAACGCCATCCTGCCTGACGCCTGACCAATTCACAGAAGAACTCTCGGCCGCACAGCGGGCTCATCTCGACGGATGCGCGCTGTGCCAGGCAGAGAAGGCCTTGTTCGAGGGCTTCCTGAACGGCAACCCGAGCGCGGAAGAAGCGCTGCCGGTGCAGTGGATCGCCGCCGAGACCAAGCGCCGCCTGGCCCCGGAACCGAAGCAAAGCTGGTTGGGTGCGCTGTTCTCGAAGCCGCTTGGCCGGCCTTGGTTGGCTGGCGCTGTAGCAGCGTGCCTGGTGGCCGGAATCGGCTTGATCGCCACGCGGCCGCAGCCGTTGCCGGACGGACTCGGGACGAGTTCGGAGACCGTGTATCGCAGCGGATCGGTGGAACTGGTGGAGCCGGTGGGCGACGTCGCCGCGGCGCCTTCCCTGCTCCGGTGGCACGCCGTCGCCGGAGCCGCTTCATACGAAATCCAGATTCTCGAGGTGGATCGGGAACTTCTTTGGAAGTCGGAATCCGCCCGTGACCGAATCGAGGTACCTGCTTCGGTTCGAGCCCGGCTGCTGGCCGGCAAAACAGTACTTTGGCAGGTTACTGCCAAAGATCCAAAAGGAACCCCCCTGGCGTCGTCGCCCAGCGAGCGCTTCCGGGTGAAGCCGAAAAACGTCCCTACCGGAGAGTGACATGAACCGCATTTCGCTATTGAGCCTGCTCGTAGTGTCGGCAGGCTTCGCAGGCAACCCCGCCGCGCTTTCGCTCAAAGTCTCGAACGAGGTGGCGCCCGCGGGCGCCGTTGTTCAGATGAAAGTGAGCGTTACCGAACCCAAGCCGATCTTCACCGGCTCATCGGACTTTTCTTCGTCTGGCTTTGACGGCTTCTTTGGCCTCTCGCTGAACAACCCGGCCGGAGACGCATCCGGTGCGGCCCTGATGCGGGCCGGCGGATTCCAACTCGCAGTGGCGTCGCCTTCGGCCAACCTCGGCACCAGCCTCGACTATCCGTTCTTCACCTTCGCGGCACGTGTGAATCCCACTGCGGCGAACGGATCGCGGTACCCAGTAAACATGGATGCGAGCGCATTCCAGAACTTGTTCGGGTTTGCCTATCCGGTGGAGGTCAAGGCCGGCTCGGTGCAGGTGGGCAAGAGCGTGGTGATCTCGGACGTGAGCCCTGGGAGTTCCGTACTGAACGCGGGCGATGTCGTGACGATTCGTGGCCAAGGCTTCACTCCCGACACGAAAATTCGCCTCAAAGAGGCCAACGCTACCGCCGCCTTCGTAAGCCCAACGGAGATGCGCGTCACGCTCAGTGCACCCACCGACATGCATGGCATCGCGGTAAAAGCCACGAACAAAGACGGCACTTCGAGCGTCTACTACTCCTACCAGCGGACCGCTCGCGCACCCGCATCGCAGCATCCGGTGCTCTCCCACACCGAGCCCATCTTCGCCCGAGGAGCTTGGGTGCGAGCGGTCTTCCCTGCATCCACGCAAGGATTCACGGGCTTCGCGTTTCAGAACCTCGGCGCCGTTGACGCATCGGTGAAGGCCGAGTTGAAGAACGCTTTCGGAGTGACGGTTGCCGAGGGCACCCCGACGGTGGCGCCGAATACGCGAGTGGCGCGGTCGGCTCAGGAGATCATCGGAGGGACCGCGGCAGGCGCGTACTGGGAGATCAGGTCGACGGCTCCGGTGCAGATGCTCGAAATCGTGGGCACGGAAGCGCCGGAAGTGGCGCGGCCGGTGAATCCGGTGGCGGCGCAGTAATCGCGGGAACAACTTCCGCCCCGGCGGTGTCTGCGATGCGGTGAAGTTTCGGCCGCGTTGGGAAGGTCCGGACGAGGACGCCGGTGGTGTGGCTTGGTGGATGGCGGCGCTTTTGCTCGCGCCGCTGTTCTTGAACTTCGCGGCGTTCGCGGGCGAACAGTGGCGCTTGCCGAGCGCCGGATCCAGTCTTGCCTACGTGGCTGCGGTTGGTTGCGCCTCCATGATCGCGGTCACCCTCTTCTATTGGGGACCAGTGTGCGCGGTCCGATCCGAGGGCGGACTCGTGGCCGCTATAGACCGTTCTTTCGGGTCCACCGGAGGAGCCGGCATTCGAGCGGTCTCCGCAGTCTACTCATGCCTCTGGCTGGCAGGCTGGATTGGTCTCGCGGCAATGTTCTGCCAGCGGTGGCTCGCGTGGCCGGATGCGTCGAAGAGCGCGGACGCCGTGCTGACAATCGGGTTGAACGGGGGCGCTGGCTCTAACGGGAGTGGTCAGCGTGCGTACGGGCGCGAAGTCGGCCGGATTCGGCTTGAAGCTCACAGCGGCGGTCATGATCGCATGCATCATCCGAGTTCGACATCTGCTGCCGCACGCCTGGCAAAGAGCGCTGGACGCAGATTACTCTACCTCGGCAGCCCCAGCGGGAGAGTTGTTTCTTCTGTGGGGGCCAACTCTGTTCTTCGCCTCTGCATTTGGCTCTTTGGCAACCACGCGTAAGCAATCGGCCGGAATCGCTCTTTTCGGCTTGGCTCTCCCCATGACTATGGGGGCGTTGGCCGGGGCGTTGCTCAACGCCGCTGGCCGCGAGATGTACCCGAACATCGGCTTCGCAAACATCCTGGCGGCATTCTGGGGCGAGGACGCGACATTCGCAGTGCGTTGGAAGAGCTTGGTCGCAGCCATCACGACCTTCGGCGCGATCCGCGTTGGGTTTCGCATGCTCCACGGCATGGTCCCGGTTTGGCGCGGTTCGCGCCGGACATCATTGGCAGCTTCCAGCATCGCAATCGCTGTCCTAGTCATTGCCCAAGTCGATCTCTGGCGTTACCAGATCTGGTGGGCCGCCGCCGTCATCTCCGCAGCCGCGGTGATCACTGCCGATCGATTCGCGCCCGTTCCCACCGAGGGCCGCAAGCTCGACTTCATTGCAGCTCTCGCTTGGTTGTCCGGTCCCCTGCTGTCACTCGTGCTCGATCAGCCGGAGAGTCCTTGGAACTACCGCTGGCTGACAGACGCATGGGCATTCTCATTCGCGATCACGCTGGCATCGCGCCACCTCTTCGCCGCAACAAAGAAAACGGCGCCCCGGGGATTGCCCGGAGCGCCGTGAAGTTTGACGCAACCTGTCTGAATCAGTGGCAGGGACCTTACCGGCGGTAGCCGTGGCCGCGTCCGCCGTAGCCGCCGCCGTAGGAGTATCCGACTCCCACTCGCCCGCGCGGCCCGCCGCCCCAGAAGCCGGCGAAGAAGCGGCCGTGGTTATAGCGAGGCGTTACCCAGTAGGCGCCAGCCCAAGGACGCGGAGCCCAGTAGCCCGTGGCCCACACATAGCGTCCGCCGCGGAACGCCCAGCAAGGGTCGACCCACACGAAGTTCGGACCCGGCATCGGCGGCCGATACGCGGCGTAGACCGGCGGAGGAGGCGGGGGAGGCGCCTCGTATCCGTTGTAGTAGGCGCCGTTGTTGTAGGCGTCGTATGCGGGATCGTAACCGCGGTTGTCATAGCCTCGGTTGTCGTAACCCCGGTTGTCGTAAGCGCCACGCGGAGGAGGATACCCGTTGTACTGCGCCGAGAGGGTTCCCGCCGCCAAAATCATCGCTGCTGCCAGATGCCGTTTCATTGTCGTGCCTCCTTCGAAGGGCTGGCTTTTATTTCCTTGCCAGCGCTTCGGCCTTTCATAATGCAGGCACGATACCAAACCGCAAATTACTGAAAACACTGGACATCGCAACCAGGTCAACTGGTGCTTACAAACCGCCGGTGGTGGTTTACGGCCAGCGACAGGTCCACGGCTTAGAGGGCATTGGTCGGAGCGGGCATTGAAACGCCCGCCAGCACGCTGAAGCATGCGCCACACTGCGGGCGCGTTTTACGAGCGCACGTGCCCACAACGGAAGCGGGACTGAAAGTCCCGCTGCAGGCTGAAAGCCTGCCCCACACGCGGACTGAAATCTTCGCGGACGGCGAAGAACGTCTGGCATGAACCGCGAACGAAACTAGAACCGTAGCGTCAGGCCGATCTGGAACTGGCGTTGGTCCTGGTCAGCGCTGTTGATCTCGGCGAATTGGTTTGAGTTCCGATTCGTGTTCGGGGCGCTGAAGTGCGGCGTGTTCGAGAAGTTGAAGCTCTCGGCGCGCAAAGCCAGCGACATGCCTTCGCGCAACCGGAAGTTGCGGTGAATGGCGGCATCGAGGTTGACTACGCCGGGTCCGACGATGATGTTGCGGCCGGCGTTCCCCATGGTGTTCTGCGCCGGAATCGTGAACGAAGCCGGGTCGAAGAACTTCTGCCCAGGACCGGCATTGCCCAGGTAGACCACCGGCGAAACGAAGTTCGGCCGGTCGGCATTGCCAGGGGCGTTGATGATGCCGGAAACGCTCGGCGTTACCCATGGACCTGTCATCAAGCTGAGGATGCCTTGAACCTGCCAACCGCCGGCCACCCACATCGCAGGACCGCTGCTCGCCCACTTCTTGCCCTTGCCGAACGGCAGATCGTACATGTAGCTTTGCGTGAAGGTGTGGGTTCGGTTGTCGTTCATCCGCCCTTTGTTGAGGGGAACGCTGAGCGGAATGTCGACGGCGCCGTTGTCCTCGCTGTAGTTGAGGCCTTTGCTCCAGGTATAGGCGGTAGTGAGGAAGAAGTCTCCGGCCCGGCGGTCGATCTTGATCTGCATTCCGTTGTACCAGGTGTTGGTGCCGATGGCCGCCGTGGTGTTGCCAACCCGTCCGAACTGGCGGAAAAGGGGCCGTCCGTTGTTGGCGGAGCCGGGGATCATGGATGCGTTCACGTTGAAGTCCGATTGGTTGTTCACACCGCGGTTGCCGACATAGGCGAGGTCGAGCGCGAACTTCCAGGGGAGCGCGCGTTGAATGGCGAAATTCCAGCTCTGCACGTAGGGGCTGGGAAGATCGCGCGGCGTAACGCCGAATGAAGTGTTCCCGTTCGGATTCTGGATGATGCCGTTCGAGGGAATCTGGAACGCCGAGAAGGCCGGGAAACCGGTGGTCATCGTGACCGTGCTCGAGATGAAGGAGTTCGCTGCCGGATATCCCACGTTCTGCAGAATCGGGAAGTTGAACTGCGGCATGCGGCGCTGGAAGTAGCTGATCCCGTAGCCGGTGCGAATTACCGTGTGCTCATTCATACGGTAGGCGATGCCCAACCTCGGACCGAAGTTGTTGTTCGAATCGGCGATGTTGATCGGGTTGGAGCCGAGGCCCGAAAGCTCGAGTGTGTTGTTGAGGTAGTTGTAGTTGGAGAATCCGCCGGCAAACCGGGGACGGCTACCCCGCTCGCGCTCCATGCGAACACCGAGGTCAATGGTGAGCTTGGAGCTGACCTGGAACTTGTCCTGCACGTAGAGGTTCCAGATCAACTCGCGGCGCGCGGGGAAGACGATCGGAAGATCGCGTCCGCTGCTGTTGGGCGCGTCGAGTAGGAACGCCGCGAATGCGTTCGCGAATGTCCGCGCGGTATTGCCGGAGTCGCCGGTCTGGCCGGGCTGATAATCGAAGACGCCGCGCGGATTGAATGTCTGGGTCTGCAGCAAGTCATTTCGCTCGCGCCGGATATCGACGCCGAAACGCACGATGTGCTTGGTGAACGTCTTGGAGAAGTTGTTTACGATGCCGAACGACGTCACGCTGCGCGCCCACGGAAGACTCGCCGAGAAACCTACCAACGGACTGGCGTATCCGTTGATGGTTACCGACGAGAGCCCGCTCGTCCAGGCATCGAGGTTCGCGCCACGGATCCCGATCTCTTCCGAAGTCTTGAGGTTGTTGCCGTTGGACAGTGCGTCATTGCGGTTGCGTACGACACCGATGCGGGACTCCCACACCAGCGTGGGGTTGATGACCTTGGAGTAGGTGAGGCCGGGGCTTTGCGTCCGAGCCGGCCCCTCGCCGGCGAAGCCGCCGTTGCGAAAACCACCGTAGATACCGCCGGGGCCGAACAGACCGGTGTCGATGACCTTCGCCTTCTGCAGGCTGTAGCGGACCGACAGACGGTCATTGGCGCTGATCACCCAATCGACTTTGGCGTCCGTCTGGTCCAGCGTTTTGACACGCACGTTATTTTGCACGAAGTTGACCTGGCCCTCGGGCGCGTTCAGGTTCGGATCCGGCACGAAGCCGAGAATGCGGCGCGAGATCGGGCTGATGCGGTTGGGCTGAATGACGTTGCCTGGGAAGGGAGTGCGCCCGGCTCCCGTTGGGCTTCCGGTTAGCGGGTCATAGATGATCGCGCTCACCGAGGAGAGATTCCCAGACCGGAACGCCGCGCCGGGAAGAGCGCCGCGATTGACTTGGCCCAGGTGATCGCGACTACCCTGATAGTCGGCGAAGAAGAACACCTTGTCGCGAACGATTCGCCCGCCGAACGTGCCGCCGAACTGGTTGTACACCGTCGGCGCCTTGGTTGCGGCGAAAACATTTCTCGCTGCGATGTTTTCGTTGCGGTGAAGCTGGAACAGACTCCCATGGAAATTGTTGGTGCCGCTGCGCAGGGTTACGTTCGTGACCGCGCCACCGGCGTTGCCGAACTCGGGGTCGAAGTTCGAAGTGCTCACGTCCACCGTCTGAATCGCTTCGGCCGGAGGCACCAGCGCCGTCAGGTTTCCGTTGTCGATCTTGTTCTCGATTCCCTCGATCTGAAAATTGTTGAACTGCCGGCCCTGTCCATTGACGCGCACCGACAGGCTGTCATGCGAGTTGTAGAATTCCGAGTGCGGGCGGAAGGGGCGCCCCACACCCGGTACCAGCAGCAGCAGGCCCTGGTAGTTGCGGTTGTAGAGCAGCGGCATTTCCTGGATCTGCTTCTGCTCGATCTTGCCGCCGGTGTCGGCGCGGTCCGTCTGCAGGAGCGGCGCGGCATTGGCGCTCACGTCGACCGTCTGCGTCACGGCTCCGGGGACGAGTTCGAAGTTCACGCGCGCGGTGGTGTTCGGCAGCAGTTCCACGCCGCTGCGCATGGACTTGTTGAAGCCGGTCTTTTCGGCCTCCACGCGGAAGTCGCCCGGGTCGAGGTTGACGAAGAAGTAGTTGCCAGCGTCATTGGTTTCGCCCGTGCGCTGGAAGTTGGTTCTGGTTTCGGTGATGGTGATCTTGACGCCTGGCACAACTGCGCCCGACTGGTCAGTCACAGCGCCCAGGATCTGGCCTTTGAGCACCTGCGCATCGGCGCGATAGGCCAATACCAACAGCGCGGCGGCAAGCGTGATTCGGATGAGTGAGACGTGCACCCCTATACCCCTTTCGCTACGAAACTCGACTACATGACTGATACCACAATAAGCACGCGGTGTCCACCTAGGAGCAGCCCCGTAGCTGAAATCGCATGGGTCGCGAGGTGCGGGATCCGTGCCCGATGCAGGGCGTGAGTTGGAAGCGTAGCCTCGGTTCTCGCAGCGGGCCCACGCGACCACGTACGGGTTGCCCCAGTGGTAGGGCTTTCTACTGCTTTACGGGCCTGGAGAGTGGTTGCTATACTGGCATTGGATGTTGAAGGGCAGGGCCTGAGTATGCCTCGTTGGCCCCGCTGATCCCGCTAAGGCCTTACGGCCTTATTGGGATTTCGACGATTACAACGTAACCACCGAAGTCGAGTCGGATGGTCACTGTTCGTCGCCTTCTGAGGACAGTGATGGTCATTTTCATCACCTCCTTTTAGAATGCCCCTGCCGAGTGTTGTCGCACCCGGCAGGGGTTCTGCTTTTTAGGGCAGAACCGTGGCGAACCCGAACTGCGGGCGGACGCAGATCGAGCCGCAATCGATGCTATGGTGGGTTCTCAGACGAGTAACCGCCTTCCATGCCTGCGGAAGGCACTGCGCGTATGCGCGCAGATCTCGGGAAGCGCACTTGCTTCCAGCATACACCGGCCTCCAAACACGCGACAGGTGTTGACGAGTGCGCGCCGATCAGGTAATCTCTAGTAGAGATTAGGAGATTCTGTCCGGTTGGGTCCTCTGAACATCTCAGTCAAAGGCGAATACGCACTGTTGGCAGTCCTCGACTTGGCCATGCAAAGGCCGGGCCAACCCGTGAAAATCGCCGCGATCGCACAGCGCCAAAAGATCCCGCAGAAGTTCCTCGAGCTGATCCTGGCAGGACTCAAGCAGGGCGGCTTTGTCGAATCCCGCCGCGGAGCCGAAGGCGGCTACCTGTTGGCGCGCGAGGCCCGCGAGATCAGCGTGGGCGACGTGCTGCACTACATGGAAGGCGGCCGGCGCGGCTCGGTCAGCAAGCGTAAGACGGAGTCTCCCCTCAAAGAGATCTGGTCGGAAGTGGACTCGGCGGTAGCCGCCATCCTGAACGGCCGCACGTTCGCCGACCTGGCCCGAAGATGGGCCGAGAAGCAATCGACATACGTTCCCAACTGGGAAATCTAAATGGGAGGTTCCCGTGATCTTCAATGACAACTCGCTGAGCATCGGCCGCACGCCACTGGTGCGCCTCAATCGAGTAACGCAGGGCTGCCAAGGTACGGTGCTGGCCAAGATCGAGGGCCGCAATCCGGCCTATTCGGTGAAGTGCCGCATTGGCGCTTCGATGATCTGGGACGCGGAAAAGCGAGGGCTCCTGAAGCCGGGCAAGGAGTTGATCGAGCCGACCAGCGGCAACACGGGCATCGCACTCGCCTTCGTGGCCGCGGCGCGCGGATATCCGATCACCCTGACCATGCCAGAGACGATGTCGCTCGAGCGGCGCAAGGTGCTGAAGGCTTTCGGGGCGAAGTTGATGTTGACGGAAGGCTCGCTGGGGATGAAAGGCGCGATCGCCGCCGCTGAGAACGCCGCCGCCGCCGAACCCGAGCGCTACGTGCTGCTGCAGCAATTCAAGAATCCGGCCAATCCAGAGATCCATTTCCAGACCACGGGGCCGGAGATTTGGGATGACACCGAAGGCGGCGTGGACGTGCTAATTTCGGGCATTGGAACGGGCGGTACGATCACCGGTGTTTCGCGCTACATCAAACAGTCGAAGGGTAAGAACATCCTTTCGGTCGGCGTGGAGCCAGTGGCGAGTCCCGTGATTTCGCAGACGCTGGGCAAGCAGCCGGTGAAACCGGGTCCGCACAAGATCCAGGGGATTGGCGCGGGCTTCATTCCCGACACGCTGGACCTCGCGATGGTCGATCGAGTGGAGACAATCTCGAACGAAGAAGCGATCGAGATGGCGCGCAGGCTGGCGCGCGAGGAAGGCATTCTCTCCGGGATTTCTTGCGGTGCGGCCGCGGCAGTGGCGGTCCGGGTGGCGAAGGAGCCGGAGATGGCGGGCAAGACGATCGTGGTGATCCTGCCGGATTCGGGTGAGCGGTATTTGAGCTCGGTGCTGTTCGAGGGGATGTTCAACGACTGACCGGCCCCCGGCGCATGCATCAGCGACGCCTATGAAGTCATCAGACCAACCGGTATAATTGGGGCAGACGTTACGGGTGTCCCATACGCGCATGATCGGCCGAAATATAGTTGCTGACCCACAGATTTGCCACGGCAAGCCCACCTTTCGTGGGACTCGCGTCCTCGTAGAAGATGTCCTCGAGCAAGTCGCCGCCGGTGTCGCCTGGGAAACCATCGTGGAGGAGTGGCGCGGGAGCGTGACGAAGGATGCCATTGCCGAGGCGGTTCGCTTGGCGAGTCTGGCGTTTCGCGACCACTCCAAGCAATACACCCTGCCAGAGTACGCACCGGATCAGGCTCGCGCTTGATCGTTCTCGACGACATTCTGGAGTCGCAACGGCTGCTGCTCGAAGCTTCCCGGATCGCGCCTCGCCAGATCGGTGTGGACTTCGCCCAGAAGGGTCTGAAGGACTACGAGATCGTAAACTTCCTCCGTCAACTGCGGCGCGTCACGCCATGAGAGCTATACACTCCTCGTCCCGAGCGTAGAGCAGCTTTGTCCGCGAACCCGGCTTCCGCACCAACGCGCAGCGCATGGGCACCGTAGTGCGGGTAGGTCACGTGGGACTCTCAGTCTGTCAAGCGTCCGGCCGGGAATCGAAGCAGGTTTGGAGCAGGTGACACAAACGCGCTTCAGGACTCGCCCCGAGACTGCAGTTCCGCTATCGCCTGCAGAACCAGCGTCGTGTTCCGCTGGATCAAGGAACGTAGCTTCGCCGTGACCAAACCCAGCATCGCCGCGACCATGATCAAGATGGTGCACTCGAGACCCAGTTCTGGGCTCGCCGGCTTGGACGCGAACCAAATCACGGCAGCCCCTGCCACCACGGTGGCCACGATGACGCGAGCATTCGCCCAACGTTGGGCTCGCGCGGCGGCGGCCAAGGCCCCTTGAATGAAAGCCTGTTCGCCGGGATCGATTGTAGACGGTTTCATTGTGGTCCTTTCGATTGCATGATTTTTCGCAGTACGGAGATTCCATAGGCAAGCCGCGACTTCGCGGTCCCGATGGGGATGTCGAGCACGAGGGCGCACTCTTCGATAGAGAGGCCCTCGGCATAGTGAAGCAGCAGCACGGCCCGGCTCGCGGCGGACACCTGATCCACCGCAGCAAGCAAGCCCGGGTCGAACGAGTCCGCAGACGGCGCGTTCGAGGGAAGCCTATCGAGCGTCTCCGGATCCGCCTCAGCCCGTCTCCAGCGAGCCTCGCGTTTCAGATGCCGGAACACCTGGCGCGAGGCAATTTGGAAGACCCACGCTCGAAACGCGGCCGGGTGACGCAAGTAGCGGAGGTTCTGAAAAATAGCTACGGCGACTTCCTGCAGAACGTCATCCGCATGCGCGGCTCCGACCATGGGAGCGACGTAGGCGCGCAGCGGCCTGTAGAACTTGCGCAGCAATGCCTCGAGCGCGGCCGGGTCGCCGTTCTGGGCAAGCGCAACGAGAAGGGTTTCGCCAGCTCCGTGCATCTCTTTCTAACGATAAAGAGACACGACAAGCGGCCTACTGTTCGAACGACCGCCGAAAAAATTCGCCGCCCGGACCGGCTACTTGCCTTCGATCACGAACACCGGCGCGGTCCCCACCAGCGTGGAAAATGACGAAGTCGCATCGCGGACCGTGGCCGAGAGCGAATCCGTCTTGCCCAGCAGCATCAGCGGGTGAACGTCGACCGCCATCTGCTTCATCTCCACCTTGCCGAACTGCCACACCGGGAAGGTGGCGCGAGGCGCGTCCACGCGATCCTGCACCACATACGGGGAACGAAGCGCCGTCTTCACGGCTCGTTCCCAGGCCGGAGCCTCGAGCTCCCACCCGCGATACGAGTGCATGTCGGTGGCGTTGTCGTTCGGCTTGAGCACCAGGTTCTGGCGATTGTGCAGGATGAACTCCGGCAGGTCGATGGTCTTGCCCTCGCGCAGCGTTTTGACCGGCGCAACCACGCGCGTCCACGGAATGTGCTCCCGAATCGCTTTGCGTTCGGCGGCGGGGAACTTATCCACCACAGTTTCATCAGTGAGCAAGGCGAGAATTGCTTTTTTCTGCAAAATCTCGGAGCGGAAGCTGTTCACCACGCAAACGGCACCGTCGCGATAGGCCCGCAGTAGCGGATGCGCGAGTTCGAAACGGAACAGGAACTCCTGCGCCGACACACGCCGGTAGACGATCTCGATGCCGAAATCGCCGCGGCACAGCACGCCATTGCGATAGTCGAGTTGCTCGGGCGTCACCACCTCGGTGGGATACCCGGCCTGGCGGAAATGTTCGGCCAGCGTCTCGTTGTCGGCGCCGGGCTCGTTTTTGAACGGCGGCCGCGTCTCCACGATGGCGATCCGTGGGAATTTCTTCTTGCCGCTCCCCTTGTAAGCCGCGAGCACCGAATTCAGCAGCTTCTTCTTACTGCCCGAGCGCGAAAGTTTGTATTTCTTGCGCAGCTCTTTCACCGGCTTCGAATCGAACAACGCGTCGGCCAGGTTCTCAGAGAACGCGAAGCCGGCCGGATTGGTGAGATCGGCCTCAACGAATCGCGCGCCCGAGCCATTTACCTGCGCGTTCAGAGCGCACGTGATCGACATCTGCGAGTAGCCAGGTTCAACTGTGGCAAGCATCTTCTCGGCCGGCAGCATCTCCAGCCGATTGAACAGCGCCGGCGTCGACAGCAGCATTCCGCTCAGGCGGCCGAAAGCTCCGTAGAGCGCCTCCGCGGACTTGGAGATTGCATCGGCCTGCTTGCGCGGCAGGAAATGCGGACGAAGCACCGGGCAAACCGAACGGCCACCGGGAGCGAGGTGAAGAGAGGCCATTTTGGCCTGGATCTCCTCCACCCATCCGAGGTCGTTAGAAGCGGGTGATTCGAAGTTCTTGTGATAGCGGGCGACCGCGTCGTCCAACAAGCTCATGGGATTCCGAATTACCCCCCAGTATCGCACGGCAGAGGCTGGATCTCAAGGAATCCACCTCGCCAACCCACCCGCAACGCAAAGAAAACAAATAACTTTGATCCGTTTTCATTTTTTCGGAGCGGAACCTTCCCCGCCACTGCGGCCGAAACCGAAGTCTTGCCGCACCCGTCCATTGGCTGGAAACCCTCCCACACGGGATAATGAATCTTAATGCGAATCCTGGTCACGCTTTTGCTTCTTGCCTCCACCGCTTCGGCCGACGATGGCATCTGGCTGTTCAACTCCTTTCCCGCCGCGATCGTCAAATCGCGCTACGGATTCTCGGCCGATGAGGCGTTTCTCACCCGGCTTCGTCTGGGCTCGGTTCGCGTGGGCGACGGTTCGGGATCGTTCGTCTCGCCTGAGGGCCTGATCTTCACCAATCACCACATCGCTTCGGAGTGCCTGCAGAAGCTGAGCACTCCCTCGCATGATCTGATGCGTGACGGATTTCACGCCGCCTCGCGTGCAGGCGAGCGGCCATGTCCCGCCATGGACGCGGAGGTGCTGCTCGAGATCGAAGACCTGACGGCGCGAGTCAACGGAGCGGCGGCCGGCGCCAGCGATGATGCGGCAGCGAACCAGAAGCGCAAGGCGGAGATGACCCGCGCCGAAAACGAGTGCGGCGCCGCAGCCCATTGCGAAGTGGTGAAGCTCTATGCGGGCGGCGCTTATCACCGCTACAAGTACAAGCGTTATGACGACGTGCGTCTGGTGTTCGCACCCGAGGCCTCGATCGGCGCATTCGGCGGCGATCCCGACAATTTCACCTACCCGCGCTTCTGTCTCGACATCTCGTTCCTGCGCGCCTACGAAAATGGAGCGCCCGCCAAGACTCCGAACTATCTGCACTGGAGCAAGACCGGAGTGAAGGAAGGCGAGTTGACGTTCGTGGTGGGCAACCCCGGCACCACCGGACGCCTGGAAACGCTCGCCGCGCTCGAGTTCTATCGTGACTATCAGTATCCGTACACCGTCCGCTCCGTAGGCGGACTCATCGATGCGCTCAAAGCCTTCGGCCAGTCGAGCAAAGAGGCGCATCGCGTTTCGCAAGACAACCTCTTCATGCAGCAGAACTCCTTCAAAGCGTACACGGGCTTCCTCGCCGGACTCGAGGAAAACGACCTCATGGCTCGCAAGCGCGACGAGCAGCAGACGCTGCTGGCAAAGAGCGGCGGATCGCTCTCCAAGTCCATCGAGAGCGTGGCCGCGGCCTACGTGCGCTTCCGTGACTTCTACCGCGAGTGGAGCTTGTTCGAGCGCTATCCGGGCCGTGGGTCGGACCTGATGCATATTGCGATCGACGTGGTCCGCTACCCGGCGGAGAAAGCCAAGCCCGATGACTTGCGGTTGCGGGAATTCGCGGGTCCGAGCCTGGCCGTGCTCGAACGCGAAATGTACGCCGATGGCGCGATCGATCCACCTATGGAGACCGTTGCTCTCGGCTACTATTTCGAACTCATGCGCAAGGAACTGGGAGCCTCGCATCCAGTGGTGACGCAGGTGCTCGCGGGCAAGGAACCGAAGCAAGCGGCGGCGCACTACGTGAAGACGAGCAAGCTCGCGAGCATCGCCGAGCGGAAACGGCTGGCGAACGATCCCATGGCCGCGGCGTCGTCGGACGATGGCATGATCCGCTTGGCGCGCATCATCGAAGCCGAAGGCCGCAAGTATCGCAAGCTCTACGAAGACCAAGTGGAAGCCGTCACCACCTCGGGCGCTACCGCCATCGCGCAAGCCCGCTTCCAAGCCTACGGCGAATCCGAGTATCCCGATGCGACGTTCACGCCGCGAGTCTCGTTCGGTCCGGCGCGCGGCTACACGAGCGACGGCGGAAAGCCGCAGCCCTGGGCCACCACGTTCGCCGGACTTTACGCCCGCGCCACCGGGAAGGCGCCGTTCAACCTTCCGCCGTCGTTCGTCAAGGCGAAGCGCGCGCTACGGCTCGATACGCCATTCAACTTCGTCACCACCGCCGACACGCACGGCGGCAATTCCGGTAGCCCCACCGTGAATACGCAGGGCGAGGTGATCGGGATTTTGTTCGACGGCAACATCGAGAGCCTCCCCAATCGCTTCGTGTATCGCGAACGCACCGAGCGATCCGTGCATGTTGCCAGCCAAGGCATCGTGGAAGCGCTCGACAAGGTCTACCGGGCCCGGGATGTACTGGCCGAACTGGGTGTGGTAACCAAGTAAGGATGCTACGAGCGATCGCGCTGTTGGCCGCGGGGCTTGCCATCCCTGGCGCGGCGGCCGATCTACGTGTGGGGCGCGCCGCCGTCAAGATCACGCCGCCGGCCGGGATCCCCATGGCCGGATACTACTCGGTGCGCCTGGCCGAAGGCACGCTCGACGATCTGCATGCCAAGGCTCTGGTGATCGAATTGAACGGCGCCAAGGCCGCGATGGTGGCGTGCGACGTGGTTTCCCTCGAGCGCGACATCGTGGAGCAAGCCCGCAAGCTCGCCGAGGAGCGCACCGGCATTCCCGCCGCGCAGATCCTGATCAGCGCCACGCACTCCCACACCGGACCATTGATGCACAAGCGGCTTATCGCGCCCGCCCCCCCTGCCGCGCAGAAGCTCGCGCTGGCCTATCGGGCGGCGCTGCCGGGCAAGATCGCCGATGCCATCAAAGCCGCCGATTCCGCGCTCGGCCCGGCGCAGGCATCGCGAGCCGCCGGCCGTGAAGACTCGATCAGTTTCTACCGCCGCTTCCTCATGAAAGACGGCACCGTGAAGACGAACCCGGGCAAGGCGAATCCCGACATCGTGCAACCGATGGGCGAGATCGATCCCGAGGTCGCGGTGGTGCGGTTCGATTCACCCGATGGCAAGCCCCAAGCTGCCTATGTCAACTTCAGCCTGCATCTCGACACCACAGGCGGACCGCAGTTCTCAGCCGACTATCCAGCCACGCTCGCCAAGCTCCTCGGAAAGATTCACGGACCGGATTTGCTGACAATGTTCACCATCGCCGCCGCCGGCAACATCAATCACGTCGACGTCAAGAGCAAAGAGCCGCAGAAGGGTCCTGCCGAGGCGCGCCGCATCGGGACCATCCTCGCCGGCGAAGTGATCAAGGCGATGGCGCGGCTGCAACCAGTGGACGCGGCGAACCTGCGCTTCGCACGTGAGGTGCTGACGCTGCCGATGCGGTCGGCGAATGACGCCGAGGTGGCCAAGGCGAAGGAGATCGCCGCTCAGATCAATCGCAAACCGCAACCACCGTTCCTCGATCTGGTGCAGTCATTCGCGGTGCTCAACGCACACGACCTCGGCAAGCTCGAAGCGGAAGTGCAGGTGATCGCGTTGGGAGACAAGGTGGCCTGGGTGGGGCTGCCCGGCGAGATCTTCGTGGAGTTGGGCGCGGCCATCAAGAAGGCGTCGCCGTTCCCGCAGACCATCATCGTGGAACTCGCCAATGGGACGCTGCGGTACGTGCCCACGAAGAAGGGCTTCGCCGAAGGCGCTTATGAAGCTACGAATTCGCTTTGTGCTCCGGGAGGCGGGGAGCAGTTGGCGGATACGGCGATCCGGCTGCTGGCGCAGGCGTATCGGGCAGGCAGGTAAGGGAAGACTCGCCGATCTCGGGCGATTATGGCACCCTAGGCGGCGGCATTTCCGGAGTGCGATTCGATGCCACACAGAAGCCGCCGCCCCCAAGGGACCAGTTGCCGCGGACATTGAGTGTAGCGTTGCTCAGGATCCCGCCATCGACTGAGTTCGCGATGCATCGTTCAATCACCGCCCCCTCGGGTGGCGGTGGCAACTCGAAATCGATTCGGTATCGCCCTACGGCTCCTGGCACTACGCTCACGGTCGCGACGGATATTGGAGTCACATCGTCTGCAAGCGCAAAGCGGGGAACCGCATTGATCCGGTATTCGATCCAGAACCGAAAGCGTTTCGAGCCGACGATCGAAGCGCCTTCGGCAAAAGGTACCCCTTCGATTGTAGGCGGATCCGTTTGACCGAGCCCAAACGCGAATGCATGGAGCCGATCTCCGGGTTTGGCGGGCATCCCTGGCGAGACCTCGGTTCCATCTTCATGGTAGAAACGCCCCTGGCACGAATCTAGGCCACCAAACACGGGAATCGCGAGCGAGGCAGAGCCATCGCACCGCTCCAGAACAATTCGGTCGGGCAGGATGTTGACTATGCGGGAATCAATCTCCACGCCATCAACGCTCGTCTTCAGGAACCATCCGAAGCCGGCGTCTATGTTTGACGGGAGGTCGAGCGGTACTTGTGCTTCCACGAAGACCAGACTCTCACCGCCGCCGCGGGTTCCTCGCCACTTGCGGTGAATGGATCCGATCAGAGCCGGCCGCCCGCCCCCCGGTTGTCCCGAAGTCGAGAACAAGATCTGCACTCCCGCAAGAATCTGCGGCCACTGTCGGCCGGCCGGCGCCACAGAATCCGGTAGCTCCCTATCGATTCGAATCGCAACCGAGAAGACCTCGCCCTTTGCATACGAGGGCACATGAAAGCGGCTGTCCGTCACGCTCACGACGGAAACTTGCGCGAGTGCCGCGCCGCAGCAAATCAAGGCTATGTGGTGCTTGGACATTCCGGTATTCCTGTAGCTGGTACTTGCCCTGGCTCTCCTCGAAGACGCGTTGACTCAGTACTCAGGCAGCGGGCAGCCCCGCCAATGCCATCGCGAGCTCCCCTTCGTCATAATTCTGATCCGTGAGCTTGCCAGCCGCATAGTCGATGTACGCCTGCATGTCGAAGTGACCATGCCCGCACAGATTGAACAGGATCGCCTGGCTCTTGCCTTCCTGCTTGCAACGCAGCGCTTCATCGATAGCAGCACGAACGGCGTGATTCGCTTCCGGCGCCGGAACAATGCCTTCGGCTCGTGCAAACTGCACTCCCGCCGCGAAGCAAGCCGTCTGATGATACGCGCGCGCTTCGATGAGTCCGAGTTCCTTCACGTGGCTCACGAGCGGAGCCATCCCGTGGTACCGCAACCCGCCCGCGTGGAAGCCCGGAGGCGTGAACGTGGACCCGAGCGTGTGCATCTTGACCAGCGGCGTCAAGTGGCCGGTGTCGCCGAAATCGTAGGCGTACTTGCCGCGCGTGAGTGAAGGGCACGCAGCAGGCTCCACGGCGATGACGCGATAATTCTTCCCGCCCCGAAGCTTCTTTCCGAGGAACGGGAAGACGAGCCCGGCGAAGTTCGATCCGCCACCCGTGCAGCCGATGAGAATGTCGGGATCGTCATTCGCCATTTCGAGCTGTGCTTCGGCTTCGAGCCCAACCACGGTCTGGTGCAGCAGCACGTGATTGAGCACTGAGCCGAGCGCGTACTTCGTATCGTCGCGCGTGGCCGCCACTTCCACCGCTTCCGAGATGGCGATGCCGAGGCTTCCCGGATGATCAGGATTGGCGGCGAGAATCGCGCGCCCGGAATTCGTTTCGTTCGAAGGCGAGGCCACGCAACGCGCTCCGTAGGTTTCCATGAGCGCGCGGCGGTAGGGCTTCTGATTGTAGGAAACCCTCACCATGAAGACATCCACGTGGATGCCGAACAGCGCGCCCGCGAACGCGAGCGAAGAACCCCACTGCCCCGCCCCGGTCTCGGTGGAAATGCGCCGGATACCCGCTTCGCGATTGTAGAAAGCCTGCGCCACGGCGGTGTTCGGCTTGTGGCTCCCAGCCGGACTGACACCTTCGTACTTGTAGTAGATCCGCGCGGGCGTATCGAGCGCCTTCTCGAGGCGGCGGGCGCGGAACAGGGGCGTGGTCCGCCACTGTCGATAGACCTCGCGCACCGGACCGGGGATTTCGATCTCGCGCTCCGCGCTCACCTCCTGTGCGATCAGAGACATCGGAAACAACGGCGCCAAGTCATCCGGGCCTACCGGCTGCTTGGTCCCCGGATGGAGCACCGCGGGAGGGGGCGACGGCAAGTCGGCCATCAGGTTGTACCAGGAACGGGGGATTCGCGACTCGTCCATGACGAATTTGACAGTGTCAGCCATGACTCCACATTGTATGGCACCAGCGCTGACGAGTACCCCTGGCGATCTATCCGTGACAGTGAAGTATCCGCGCGTCACTTTGACGAGCCGGCAGCGCCTTACCCTACCGGCGCCGTTTGAGCGCGAAAGCCGCAACGAGCCCAAGCGCCGTCATCGCTGTAGAGGAAGGTTCCGGCACCGAGGCTACGTCGAAATTGTCCAGAAGAGAGCCGTCCTACCCACCGACGCCACAACGATGCGCAGCCGGTCCACCGGCGCCGGGAAACCCGAGAGCCCGGTTTGGAACGAAGTGCTCCCATTGCCCACGCCGAGCAACTGCTGCGTTACCACGGAATTCACCTCACCGATGAGGTCTACCGCATCGTCACCGGCCGCGGCCCTGAATTGGAACTTGTTGAAGGCGAACAGCCCACCGCCAGTGAGAAAGATGTCAACTCGGTTCCCGACCGTGGGAGCGATGTTGCCCGTGCTCAACGAAGCCACCGGATTGCCCGTGGTACTCGTAATCCTCCAGGAGTTGCCGACAACGGTTTGAACCGAGAAGCCGCTTTCCGTGTACACGGTGAGCGGGTCTACCAGGTTGGGGCCAAAGGTGATCACCGCCCCCGGCACGGCGCGGTGAGAACGAACAGGGTCGCGGCAAGAGGAAGCACTCGGCCGAGACCGGAGAAACCATCACGCATCGTCGATTATCGTCCCGCGAGCGCGGTTACGGTCAATACACCTTTAACCGGGCGGATTGCACCCGTCCAAGGGTGCCCAAGTCTTGGCCCCACTGGCGGGAGGCCCGACCGGCATCCTCGGCTCGCACTAATGCCCCGGTGGTACTCTGCCGATCCATGGACGGGGAGTGTAGTATCGGCTTGCTCGTGCAGGAAACAGCGGCTGCCGCGCTATCGGGGCCCGGACTCGCGACGTCGCTCGCCAGTCTAGGAAGCCGGCTCATCGACTACGGCGCACAGCGCGAAGGTCCGGAAAGTCTTCGCACCCTGCGGCAGGAGTCTACCCAGGCGTTCGAGGCCTTCTCGAAGACGTGCCCACGGCGCCTGCGTCATGCTTTTCGCCGCTTGCTGGTTCGCGTGGAACGTACGCGACAAGAATGGAACCGGATCGGCAAGCCACTCTCTACCGTTGCCATCGCCAGTCCGCGGGCCGGCGCGGGGCGCTCGTTTCTGGCGCGGAACCTCGCAGCGGAGTTGTCCCTCGGCGAGAGCGCGCGCGTGCTGCTGGTGGAAGCCGATACGGCCAATCCTAGCTTCTCGAGCGCATTCGGCGTAGGCGCCTCGCAAGGGCTGCGCGATGCACTCAGCTCACCTGACTGGCGTCCCTGCCTGTCGCGCGTGGATGAGACGGGGCTGTTCATCCTGCCGCTCGGAGGCAACCAGGGGACGCTCGCCGAACTCGCCGCCGATGGAAGGCTCGCCCGTTTCGCCGAACAAGCAAGCCGCCGTTTCGACTGGGTGATCTTCGATGGCCCTTCGCTCGAAAGTTCCGATGGCGAACTGCTAGCGCGCCACTGCGACGGAGTCATCGTCGTACTCGAGACCGATCCTGGCTCGGTGGAAGGCGCACGAGAGGCCGTCGCGAAAATCGAAGCCGATCGCCTGGTGGGGATGGTCCTCAACCGAACCTGATGGCGTCAGCGCGAATCGGCAGGACGCTGCTCAGACAGCCGCTGATACGTGCGCAGCACCTTGTCCACGTAGAGTTGCGTTTCAGCATACGGCGGCACACCGCCGTAACGATCCACCGCGCCCTCGCCCGCGTTATAGGCCGACAGCGCCCGATGAGCCGAGCCGTCATAGCGCACCAGCAGATCCCGCAAGTGGCGAGCACCCGCGTCAATATTCTGCTCCACGTTGTTCGGATCGGCCGAAAGCCGGGCCGCCGTCTCGGGCATCAATTGCATCACGCCGATCGCACCCTTGGGCGAAACCGCTCGCGGATTATAAGCGGACTCGACACGAGCCACACTGTGGAGGAACTCCGGTGGCAGGCCATACTTCCCGGCAGCCTTGTCGAGCAGTTGCTTCGGATCAGCCGGCGCCTGTTGCGCTGGAGCCGGCGGCGCGGCGGGCACGGGAGTCTCCACCGGCGCAGGAGGAGGCGGAACATACTCCTCAGCCTCGATGCTTTGGATCGACGCCGCCGGCACTTGAATCTCGCCGGTGGCAGTAAACAAGCGCATCGAGCCGCCCGCCTGCTCGTGCCGGTCCACACGCAGCCGGAACCCGCTCGTCAACACAACCTGTTCGGCCGCACTGAGACAGAGAGCCGCTGCCACGAAGATCAAAACCAGTCGCACCAAACACATTTGACGCATGGCGAAGCCCGTTCGTTGAGGGAAACTCGCTATGATGAACGATTCGGCCAATGACCACTCTATCTCACCTGGAATGCAGCCTCTGCGGCGAACGCCACGCCGCCGGCCAAGCCCATAATCTCTGCGTCAAGTGCTCCGGACCGCTCCTCGTCCGTTACGACCTCGAAAAAGCCAAAGCCAACTGGAATCGCGAATGGCTGATGCGCGCTCCGGCATCGATGTGGCGCTACGCCCCCGTGCTACCGGTGGGCCGGCCCGAATGCATGATCTCACTCGGCGAAGGATTCACGCCGCTGGTGCACACCAAGCGGCTCGCCGAGCGCCTGGGCGCCAAGCACCTCTGGGTGAAAGACGAGGGCATCAATCCCACCGGATCCTTCAAGGCGCGCGGCCTCTCGTGCGCCATCTCGATGTGCGCCGAGTTGGGGATCAAGAAGATCGCGATCCCGTCGGCGGGCAACGCGGCCAGCGCCTCGGCGGCATATGCTGCCGCAGCGGGCATCGAGTGCCACATCTTCATGCCGAAGGACGTACCACAGTCGAATTTCGTCGAATGCATGGCGTTCGGGGCCAAGGTCACCCTGATCGACGGGCTGATCAGCGACTGCGGCCGGATCGTGGGCGAGCGCAAGCAGGCCGAGGGTTGGTTCGAGGTGAGCACGCTCAAGGAACCGTACCGCATCGAGGGTAAGAAGACGATGGGATACGAGGTGGCCGAGCAGTTTCAGTGGAACCTTCCCGACGTGATCTTCTACCCCACCGGCGGCGGCGTCGGGCTGATCGGCATGTGGAAGGCCTTTGAGGAGATGGAGACGCTCGGCTGGATCGGTCCAAAGCGGCCCAAGATGATCGCCGTGCAGGTGGAAGGATGCCAGCCCGTGGTCCGCGCCTATGAGCAGGGCGCCGAGCGAAGCGAGTTCTGGCAAAACGCCTGGACCGTAGCGAGTGGATTGCGCGTTCCCAAACCCCTAGGCGACTTTTTGATCCTCCAGGCTGTCAGAGCCAGCGGCGGCTGCGCCATCGCGGTGTCTGACTCCGAAATGCTCGATGCGGGTATCGAACTAGCCTCGGATGAGGGTATGTTCGTCGCGCCTGAGGGTGCCGCCTGCGTCGCGGCGCTCAAGAAGCTACTCGCCAGCGGATTCCTCAAGCCGGACGAAAAGATGGTCATTTACAACACTGGCGCGGGACTCAAGTACCTGGAAGCTTACTCCACCAGGTTCCCCCGACAGGCCGGAGGCGAGGCCGACAAGCTAGGCGGCCTAATCACCCCCAGGTAAGGCAATCCTCGACCCCTGCTAGGACAAGTGCCTGAAAAGACGTAGGTAAGTGCGCTATCCCACATACCCACTTTGAGTTGTCCCAGCCCCGCAAGGGACTTTTTTCTTGCCCCATCGAAGAGAATTGTTCCACCGTGTAAGCACTAGTACATTGAGAGAGTCCGCAGGAGTTTGCGCTTTATGAGACTCTTCAATCAGGCCGGTGAAAGCTTCGATATCTCGGCCGGTGAGTGGAACGAAGTACTGGTAGCCGCCGAGCGGTATGGGTGGCATCCGCGGGGCACTTCGAGGCCAGCCGTCTCGTGGGATTTCGCCGAGCGCAGGCAGTGGGACGGGGATTACCGAAATCCGAAGGGGCAAATCGTGATCCGCCAGGACGCAGCGGCGCTGGCAACGGCGGTGGATTCGAGTATCCACGAGAGCTACCCCTTCCAATGGATCGCCCGGGCTCGCGTGCGCCAATTGCTCGAGTTCTGTGAAACGGGCCCGTTCCTGATTAGCGCGATTCCAGGCGTGGAAGATAGCGCCTTCAGCGGACAATTGGTGGCACTCGATTCGGTGCTATCCAGCGGCCGGGCCACGCCTGTGGAAGAGAGTTCGCCGAACTCGGCCTTCCTCACGCGCCGATAGCGCGGCAATTTGGTAACATGTCGGGAATCGACGGGCGGCATACAGCTCGAGTGCCGCTCCGGCCGATAACTGCCTAGCCGTCATCGACAACGGCGGGCTCCGCGCATGCAGGCACAGGCCAACGGCTATCCGGTCACGATCGTGGTTCCCTGTTTCAACGAACAGGAGAGCCTGCCCGTGCTCATTCCTCGCCTGGAACAACTGGTGGGAGAACATCCGAGTTGGGACGTGCTGTTCGTCAACGACGGAAGTAGCGATTCCACCAAGACGATTCTCGACCGCGCGGAACGCGAATACGGGTGGGTGCGTGCGCTCCATCACCACGATAACCGCGGGCTGGGGGCCGCTATCCGGACCGGCTTCGAGTACGTCTCGGCTCCCGTGATGTGCACCATTGACTGCGACTGCACGTATCCGCCTGAGCGGATCCCCGATCTGATCGACGGGCTGCTCCGCGGCGCGCACATCGTGACCGCGTCCCCCTGGCATCCGAAGGCGGAGAACGGCGACGTCACTCCACTGCGGAAGGCGCTCAGCCAAGCGACCTCTCGCGTTTACGGCGTGCTGCTCGGCCAGCGGATCCACACTTTCACCTCGATGTTTCGAGCCTACCGGCGCCAGTCGCTTGCCTGCATTCCGTTTCTCGACAACGGATTCCCTGCGGTGACCGAGATCCTGATCAAGGGGCTGTTGATCGGGCTCCGCGTCGAAGAGGTGCCCATGCCCCTGGGAGCGCGCAAGCAGGGCGTATCCAAAATCAATTTGGGCCGCGCAATCCAGGGCCATCTGGCGCTCATGTGGCGCTGTTTCTACTGGCGCTTCACGTCAAACTGGAAGCGGCGCGTCTCCGTCCGCAGCGAATCCGTCTAGCGATTGTGGCTCCGCCGCGCATCTTCGCCGGCCGCGAAGATTTTCTGCCGCCTTGTACTACTTATCCTTCCGTTTCTTCGCCCGCCACGAAGATTTCAGGCCCAGTGTGTGGGGAGGCTTTTAGCCTGCAGCGGGACTTTCAGTCCCGCTTCCAGCGCGGGCACATGAGCTTCGGGGATTGCGGCGCCGCGATGCACTACTATCCTTCAGCTTCTTCGCCGGCCGCGAAGGTTTTGGACCCGGTGTGTGGGGCAGGCTTTCAGCCTGCTGCGGGAGTTTCAGTCCCGCCTCCGAAGCAGGCGCCTACGTTGGTAGAATGCGCTCCTTGTTCACACGCCGATTATGGAATGACGCTCAGCGATTGCGGCTCAGCCGCGCTGTGGGGCAGGCTTCAGCCTGCGCGGGACTTCAGTCCCGCTTCCGATGCAGGCACATACGCTGGCAGCCCCCCGTTCACACTCCGGTTATTTCGCGCCAGTCCGCCGCAGCACAGACCCAATCGACTGAAACACCGCAGCCTCTACGTCTTCGCTGAACTTCCCCGGCGTGCCGTAATAGACCATGCTGAAGTCGGCCTCGTAACCGCCCTCGCGCAACACCTTCAACGTCGGGATGTAGCACATCACGTCGTTCGAATAACCGGCGACAATCATCCGATCATGCGTGAACTCGCGCTTCACGCGCAACGCATAATCCACCACCACCTCCCCCCCGAGCGCCAGCAGCGTAATGCCCGGCGCGAAGCGGATCGCTTGCACCGGATACGGCGTCGACCGCGGCGGCTTGCCCGTGGCATAGGCGGCCAGCATGGCCTTCGCCCGCCGCTGCTTGTAGACGTCCGGACTCTTCGCTTCCTCCTCATACTGCTCGCGCGTGTGGACCGCGAAAGCGAGATCCGTCACCTGATACGCCGCACGGATCGGCGAGCGCATCAGGTCCCCACCGGCTTCGAGCACCTTGGCCACGCTCGCCGCAAGAGCCGACCCGTGCTTTGCCACATGGTCCACCGTACCGCGCGGATCCGGATTCTGGTCCCCCGCGCACAGTAGCAGGAACAGCGCCGTCGCGCTGGCGAATTGCTTTTCGAGCAGCATTTGCGCGTGCCCGGCGTAGTCGGCATTGAGCCGGTAGTGATTGCCACCGAGCGTCGTGTTATGGCACGCGTAGCCGAACAGGATCGCGAGATGCTCGCCCTTGGCGTTGCGCACGTCGATCACCGGAACCGAGTGGTCCGTGGCGCCGTCGCGATTCACGCCGATGATCACTCCCTTCCGCGTGAACTCGCGGCGGTTGACGGCGAAACCGGCCGTGCCTTGACCAAAGTGGAGCGATGCCGGCTCCATCTTGCCGAGTGCGGCGCCGATAACCGCGAAGAGGTCGTCGCCCAACTTCACGTGGTAATCGGCAAGGCGCTTCCACTCGGCATCCGGCAGTTCGTACATCGCCTGCGTGTTGGTCCGGAGCACCGGCCCGGCGTGCGTGTGCGAGGAGTTGAACAGGATCTGCGCGCGACGCAGCCCGTACTCTTTTTCGGCGCGGGCCGCCACCGGGTCCGTGATGGCGCGTGGAAGGCCAAGCAGGTCCGTGGTGACGATCACCACACGCATGCCCTTCTTGTCCTGAAGCGCCAGCGCCTTCGCCATCAGCGGTGTGTCCACGCCTTCCGACGGCTTGTTCCGCTGCGCGTAGCCCGACATCCATACTGGCGTGGCCGGCGTGATGTCCACTCGCGCTACACCGGCTCGGAACTCCTCCGCCGCCAAGGCGGCCCATGCAACCGCGAGGCCTACCAGGAGCGCTCTCATATCCAAATCTTGGTCGGCTGCATCCCCGGCTGGAATCCGGGCCAAGAGTCGTCATTCGTGCGGAACACGGAGTCGAGCTTGGCGAGGTAGAACAGCGGAATTCCGCCAAAATCGGGAATCGCTGGATTGGGCTGATAAACCACCACCGCCATGCCCATCACTTCCGCGCCGTTGGCTTCGCAAAGCTTCTGCAGTTCCTTCATCTTCTGGCCGGAGCGCAGGATGTCATCCACCAGGAGCACTTTCTCGCCGCGCTGCTGATCGAGGAACTGGCGGAAGCGCAGAGGCTCGTCTTCGTTCTCGCGCTCGGCCCAATAGACGCGGCGGGCGCGAAGGGCTTCGCACATTCCGAACGCGACCGGCAGCCCGCCCGTGGCAGGGGCGACAAGTGACAGTTCGGAGATGGCCGCGCGGATTTCGCTGTTGGCGCGAACCAGGCGGCTCAGTCCAACACTCAGGACCTTCATGTGTTCGAAGTTGCGAAAGGCGAGCGCCATCTGCAGATGCTGGTTGGAGTAGAGGCCGTTCGGATACTCGAAAAAGCCGTCGCGCAACGCACCGGTTTCGCGCAGCAACTCCACCACTTCTTCTTGCTTGGGAATCAGTTCCATGCTTTCAATGCGCTCCTCGTCCGCTGAGCACTTTGGGGATCGTGCGCAACATGATCTTCCAATCGAGGCCCAGCGACCAGTTGTCGATATATTCCATATCCTTGCGCATCCAGCTCTCGAAGTCGAGATGATCGCGACCATCGAGGGCCCAGAGGCAGGTGAGTCCGGGCCGCATGCGAAGCCGGCGGCGCTGCCAGCGCTTGTAGCGCTCCACTTCTTCCGGAACGGCGGGTCGAGGCCCGACCAGTGACATGTCGCCCTTCAGCACGTTCCACAACTGCGGCCACTCGTCGATCGAGAAGCGGCGCAACAGGCGGCCCAGGCGAGTGAGTCGAGGGTCATCGGGAATCTTGAACGCGATTTCCTTTTGGTTGAGATGTTCGAGGCCGGCCTTCAGATCCTCGGCGTTGTGGACCATGGATCGGAATTTGTAGAACGTGAAGCGGCGGCCGTTGAGGCCGCAGCGGACTTGGCGGAAAATGGCGGGTCCGGGAGAAGTTACCTTGATTAGCGCCGCGATCAGGAGCATGATGGGCGACACGAGCACGAGCGACGCTCCGGCCAGCGCAACATCGATGGCGCGCTTGGCGAACAGGCGGATCTCGTCATGCGGAGCCGCGGCGAAGGTGAGTAGCGGGAGCTGGTGCAAGCGGTCGAGGTAAACGTCGCTGTTGATGTGCGGGAAGAAATCGACTGCGAGTCGCGTACGCACGCCGTCTTCATCGCACAAGAGCATCACGTCTTCGAGTTCCTGGAGACGGGAGCTATCTACCGCGAAGATCACGTCATCCACCACGTGCCGCTCGAGAAGTGCGGGCAGCGTCGACGCGGCATCCGCCTCGGGGACGACCGCGGCAAGGCGAATCCCGTAGGGCGTGGACTGCGCGAGCAACCCCGCAAGCCGCGATGCGCGCTCGCCGGAGCCAACCACCACCACATAGTGCGGGGCGCCGAACTCCTTGCGGATCCAACCGACGAGCGTTCCGGCGTTGAGACGGAACAGGCACAGCAGGGTCCAGCTATAGGCGGCGAGAAGACCGACGAAGCCGCGGCTCAGATCGAGGCGCAACGCGTACTGAATCAGCACCACGCCCACGATCCCGCCGACAGTCTGTTTGAAGCTATCGCGCAGAATGCGGCGAGGGTGGGCGGAGTCGAGACGATCGTAGACCTGAAGCCATTCGCCAATCACCGGCCACAGCACCGCACACATGCCCATCAGCACGGCCATCACGGGCGCCAGCAGGAAGAAGTTCTTTTCGAAGGGAAGCCAATGCCGGCTTTGGTAGGCAGCGGCAAAGGCCAAGGCCACCAGGGCGGTGTCTGCAAGGCCGAACAGGAGCTTGACCTTGCGATGGTGACGGCTGAACACGGTCGGGATTCAGGATAACAGTGTAGAATACGCCCATGCAAAACTCCGGTTTCCGAGACCGCGGCGCGATCACGCGGCGGACAGCATTACGAATGGCTGGGGGCCTCGCCGGCCTGGCGTCCTGCTCGAGCCAAGGCCGCAAGCGGATCGCCGTGGTGCCCAAGGCGACCTCGCACCTGTTCTTCGTGACCATCCACGGCGGCGTGGACCAAGCGGCGAAGGACTTCGACGTCGAGACCCTGTGGAACGGCCCTTCGAACGAGACCGATCATAGCCGGCAGATCCAGATCGTGGACTCGTTCCTCACACAGCGCGTGGACGGCTTGGCCATTTCGGCCACCGACGAGCGGGCGTTGCAGGGCTCGGTGGAGCGGGTGATCGCGGCGGGAATTCCGGTAGCGATCTTCGACTCCGGCGTGAACGTGGAGAACTACGTGACGTTCGTGGCCACAGACAACAGCGGAGCGGGAGTGACGGCGGCGCGGCGGCTGGCGGCGTTGATCGGGGGCAAGGGAAAGGTCGCGATGGTGATGCAGAAGCCGGGCGGCACGTCAACGGAGCTGCGCGAGCGGGCGTTCGAAGAGACGATCGCGAAGGAGTTTCCGGCGGTGACCATTGCAGCGCGGCAGTACGGCATGGCGGACGTCGCCAGGGCTCGCGCGGCGGCGGAGAACATATTGACCGCGCATCCGGATCTGGGGGGCATCTTCGCGTCGTCAGAGGCGAGTTCGCTGGGCGCGATCAGCGCGATCCACTCGAGGGGCGCGAGCGGCAAGGTGAAGCTGATCACGTTCGATTCGAGCGATGCGCACGTGGAGGCGCTACGCAATGGGACGATCGACGTGATGCTGGTGCAAGACGGGTTCCGGATCGGCTACGAGAGCGTGAAGTCGCTGGCCGAGAAGCTGAGTGGGAAGACTCCCCAGAAGCGGATCGATCTTCCGGCGCGGGAGGTAACCAAGGGGGAGTTGGGGGATCCGGCGGTGAAGCGGTTGTTGCGGATTTGAGGTTGAGCCGCGGCGGCTTGGGCGGCAGGACAATCGAACGGCCTCGGAAGTTCACGCAATTTGTAGAATGGAAGCATTATCACAATCTCGAGCGAACACCGATGTTACTAACCGTCAGAGATGAAACCGCCGCGGGGCAGTCGTTGTACGAAGTCGCCATCGAGTTCCTGACGGAGAGAATCACCGTCAAGGATCTGGTACGCGAGCGGGTGCGCCAAGAGGTGCAGCACTTCAATCGCAAACGCAGTGAGGAGTTTCAGGGACTTGTTCAGCCGACCGGCGCTGAAATGGTTCTCAACGGCCGGACCACCGCATTCCGAATGCAAAAGCACCGGCCTCTCGATGTGGACGAACAGGTGGAACGTGCGCTTGAAGGCTTCACGAACAACAGCTACTTCATCCTGATCAACGACAATCAAGCCGACAGCCTGGAGCAGGAATTTTCCATATGCCCCACAACGCGTGTCAGCTTTGTGAAGTTAATTCCTCTCGTTGGGGGGTGAGCCCAGTGCGCTCATGGGAAAGATACCCAGCCGCGGCAGGGAGTGCCCTCGACTCCGAACACGCGCTGATCAGCCGCTGGATCGAAGAGGCGGCTCAGACCGTGGCTTCGGAGTGGCGAGACGTAGAGCTCGGCAGCGTCGAGGCTGGCAAGGCCATTCAGCAGAAGAGCCCGGCCGGGGCCGCAGCCCTGCTCCGCGCCGCGATGATCCAATTGCGGCACTGGGATGATCGCCTCGCTGAGCTGAGGTCGAGTGCCGCCAGCGGACAAGACCCGTTCGATGTCCACAGTCATCCAGAGTGGCCCGGCATCTGGATGCCGCGACGGCATACGCTGAGCGCAGTCAAGGGACTATTGCGGCGAGCCCTTCCGCTCGACGGGGGAGACATCGGCACCTTGGTTGAGTGGTTTGCCGCCACGTCGAGTCCCGAACTCGGCTCATCGATTGCCAGGGCCGTGCAGCGTTATCTAGCTGAGAATTCTCCGGGCGCTGATCTGGAACGCTCGATCCACAGATTTGCCGCGGCCCTGCGCCGGTCGTACTCGAATAAAGAAAAGAGCCTTGGAACGGCGATCAAGCAACTACTGCAGGGGGCAAAGGATGAAGCCGGCGACGCTCCAGTCGCAGTCGGCCCACCCCCCGAGCCCGCACCGTGCGGAAATCCCAAAGTGCTCTACGACTATAAGTGCCGCCTCGGGATTCAGCCGGAGGATTCCGCCGTTGCTCGCGTTGTATTGCTGCCGGACCAGTTCGCGATGCTCGCCGATTCCCCCCTTGCAGAGGAACATGCCAAGCTGTCCGAGCTATTCGGTGAGGTGATCGGCACCCGCAGCTATTCCCCTGATCTGCGGCACTTCGCGGCGGGGCGCGACATTTTGGCGGCGGATCGAATAGCAAATGCCCGTTACATACTCGCCGCCGCAGAGCGCCACATTTTCGCCTTGTCGAACTTATCAACGGATTTGGAGAACGCCGCTCTCTGGCAATCACACTATGCCGCCTGCAGCATTGCGAAGACTCTGATGTGGCTGCCCGCCGAATTCCAACGGGACGAACTCTTTGATTTCCTGCTGTATCTTTCGTCGCAGCCGCAACAGGGTTCCCCAGCCGAGGCGGACAGCTCCCTCGACGAGATTGTGACCGCGATTGGGACGTTGATCCAGGATGGCGCGGATCTCGCGCCCGGCGAGCGCTTTGTTCTCTACCTGTGGCGAGCAGCACGGATTCTTGGGCCGCCTTTGGGGACCGAGCCGCCAGAGGTGGTCAAGATGACGCGATGGATTGGCGACCGCTCGCGATTCTTTCTGGTTCCTGGCGAGTACTGGACCGATGCACTCAATGCGGATCTGGCGGCATTTCCCGCACGCGAGCGCTCCGCCTGGGTGTCGTTCTTGAAGCATGCTTTGACGGCGACTTCGTCGCGCCCATCGGCGCGATGGGTCAAAACCGCAAGGGAATTGGTGAGCACCATCGGCGAGAAACACGTGAGCGCGGCATTTGGCCGCTGGATGATGGAAGTGCCGAAGGGGCGGGCCATCGGCAAAATGGCAACCTATGTACACGACACCCGAGGTTCCAGCGACACAATCCACGACGAAAACGCTACGGCCCTACGCGGCATGCTGTGGACGCTTCCTCTGCTTTCCGACTCGGCTGGCTTCTTACGGCTGATATCGACCGTCGCGGTCTCGACATACAAGAAGGTTCCCGGTGTGGGGCCAAGAGCGGTGAAAGTCGGCAACGCAGCCGTGTACGCCCTGTCCGAGATCATCACGCCAGAGTCTGTCGGCTTCCTGGCAATGCTCAAAGTCCGGGTGAGGTTCGGCACTGCGCAAAAGGAGATCGAGAAGGCCTTTGACGTGGCGGCTGCCGCTCTCGAGCTACCCCGCGACCAGATCGAGGAATTGGGGGTGCCCGCCTGTGGCTTGGAAACGGTTGGCCGGCGCGAGGAGATATTGGGTGGCTGCCGAGCCGAACTCGTGGTGGATGGTAGTGAAGCCGCGTTGCGGTGGTTCGATCCGCGTGGCAAAAGCATCAAAGCCGTTCCCGCTCGGGTGAAGCGGGAACACACAGAGGCGTACAAGGACCTCCAGCAGGATCTGAAGGACGTGGCCGCGATGCTGTCGGCGCAGCGCGAGCGCGTGGACTCGCTGTTCTTGTCTCGGAAGTGCTGGAGCGCGGTTGGGTGGCGCGAGCGTTATCTGGATCATCCCCTGGTCGGCACAATCGCACGCCGATTGATCTGGTGCATCGATGGCGTACCGGCGATCGCTATTGACGGACATCCAATCGACATCGATGGCGGCGCATTGACTGTCGGCGACAAGGCTCAGGTCACGCTCTGGCATCCGTCCGGGCGGGAAACGGGCGAAGTGCTCGCCTGGCGTAGGCGGATCGAGTCACTGGGAATCGTACAGCCGTTCAAACAAGCGCATCGTGAAATCTATCTTCTAACGGATGCCGAACTTCGAACGGGCACCTACTCCAACCGCTTTGCGGCGCACATCCTTCGCCAGCATCAGTTCAACGCACTGTGCGGTGCCCGGCGATGGAAAAACAAGCTACGCCTGATGGTGGATGATTCGTACCCGCCGAGTTCGCGTGAGTTGCCGGAGTGGGGACTTCGCGCCGAGTTCTGGATCGAAGGAGTTGGAGAAGGATACGGTGTGGATACAAACGAAGCGGGCGTTTTCCATATGCTTGCCACCGACCAAGTCCGCTTCTACCGGGTTGGTGCGGCCCAGAACGCGGCTCATGCTGGAGGTGGTGGCTACGCGGCACAAGCAGCGGGACCAGGGGACGCCGATATCAACGAACCACTGCCGCTCAATCAGATTCCTGCGCTGGTGTTCTCCGAAGTGATGCGCGATGTGGACCTGTTTGTAGGTGTTTCCTCCATTGGCAACGATCCGGCCTGGCAGGATGGCGGTCCGGGTGGACGCTACCTTGGATACTGGCAAGACTTCAGTTTCGGGGATCTCTCGGAAGCCGCCGTCACTCGCCGCGAGGTGTTGGTGAACCTCCTGCCGCGCTTGAAAATCGCAGCCCGATGCACACTGAACGACCGATTTCTGGAAGTGCGTGGTGACCTCCGATCCTACAAAATCCACTTGGGGTCTGGGAACATCTTGATGAAGCCCAACGACCAATACCTTTGCATAGTGCCGGATTCGCGGGCAAAGGCTGGTCAGTCACCTATCTACCTGCCATTCGAAGGCGACGGTACGCTGTCGATCATCCTGAGCAAGGCGTTTCTGCTGGCTGAGGATGGCAAGATTACGGACCCCACGATTGTTCGCCAGATTCAGACCTATTAGTCCATCACCGGTGCGGAGACGATCGAGAGCCTCCGCGATTCGCACCCCACGTCGAACCGTGGACCTTCGATAGCAGCAGCGTAGCAAGCAGCCCCGCATCCCCTGCGTAGTAAAATTCAGTCGATGCCGCTCTCCCGCCGACACGCGTTACTCTCTTTCGCCGCCTTCGCCGCCGAGTCGCCCTTGCTCCGAGCCCAAGACGATGACGTGATGGGCCCCATCAACGTCCACGAGTTCGAAGAAGTCGCCAAGCGCAAGATGCACAAACTCGCCTATGACTTCATCGCCGGCGGCGTCGAAGACGAGCAGACGCTCCGCGCCAATCGCGAGGCCTTCGGGCGCGTCTACCTGGTACCGCGCTTCATGAAGGACGTGTCGAACGTCGACACCTCAGTGGAAGTCTTCGGCCAAAAAATGGACTTCCCGATGATCATCGCCCCCACCGGCGGAAAGAACCTCGTGATCCGCAACGCCGATGAGACGGTGGTGCAGGCGGCGCTCAATCGCAAAACCTGGATCTGCAGCGGTACCGGGGCGCAGAAGGTGCTCGAAGAAGGCAAGCCGCTCACGTGGTGGTCCAACACGATCGGCTCGCCCAACAAGGAGCAGACCGTCAGCTACTGCCGGCGCATCGAAGACATGGGCGGCAAAGGGATCGTGCTCACCATCGACAACGCCTACCAATCCAACCGCGACCGCAACAACCGCAACCGCTTCGACTACGGCTACATGCAGACGGGCGTCCCGAAGCCGGGCGATCCGCCTCCGCGGCGCGCCAGTCCGGCACGGGCGGCGATGTGGCAGCCCCACACTCCGAACCTCACCTGGGACTGGATGGATTGGGCACGCGGCGCAACCAAAATGCCGGTGATCGTGAAGGGCGTGCTTTCCCCCGAAGACGCCGTCGTGGCCGTCGAGCGCGGGGCGAGCGCCATCTCCGTGTCGAACCACGGCGGGCGCCAGCTCGATGGAGCGATCGCGAGCCTCGACGCGCTGCCGGACGTGGTGAGCGCCGTGGGCGGCAAGATTCCCGTGTTCATGGACGGCGGTATCCGCCGCGGCGTCGATATCGTGAAGGCCCTCGCCATCGGCGCGAAGGCAGTGCTGCTCGGCCGCGCGCCATTGTGGGGACTCGGCGCGTTCGGACAGCCAGGCGTAGAGCGCGTGCTCGAATTGCTGGGAGCCGAGTTCAAGCTGGCGATGGCGCTCGCGGGCGCGAGCAAGACTTCGGACTTGAACCCGAAGATGATCCGGCGGATCGGCGCGTGATTCCGCTGCTGGTGGTGGTGTTCGCGGCGGCTCTCGGAGCCCAAAAGCTCGACGAAGTGTGCGGCGCCTGCCACAATGAGCCAGCCGATGACTTCCGCACCCACGTGCATTTCGAGAAGGGTCTGAGCTGCGACGCCTGTCATGGCGCGAGCAAAGCGCATCGCGAAGCGTCAGGGCACAAGCTGCCCGATAAGGTAGCGGGCCCGAGCGAGCAGCCTGCGGTTTGCGGAGCCTGTCACACGGCCCAACGCAAGAGCTACGAGGCCAGCAAGCACGGCAAGCTCGTGCTCGCGCGAGCGGAGAAACGGGCGGCGGCGTGTACTACTTGCCACGGCACGCATGCCCAGCGCAAGGCCGTGGCCATGGTGAACCAATGCGGACGATGTCACCAGGCGCTACCGGAATCCTGCCGCAAGCCGGCGCCCCAGGTATCGAAGGTGGCGTGCGCCAACTGCCACGACGCACACACGCTTGCGGCGAAGCGTTAGTTGCTCCCCTGCCCAAATCCTGCTGTTCGCTTTGTACTACTTCCGTGTCGGGTGGGTCCTCGCGCTGCGGCCCGAACGAACATGCCGTTTCCGACATTGGCAGTCGCCTTGCCGTGTGGGGCAGGCTTTCAGCCTGCGTGGGACTTCAGTCGCGCCCCCGGCACCTCGTGCCCAAGCCCTGGCCGCAAACCTCGGCAGCGAGCCCCCTCGAATCCAGCGTGAGATTTCTCCTTTCACACTTCTCCTTCGCCACCCGATGAGAGAGACGTGGATATCGGTCTGTCGCAGAGTCCGCGAGCCCGGCCGCCGCGCAAGGCTACGCGAGGGGACCTTCTCAAAAGTCTGCCGCCGTTTCCGGCAGTGGCACGAGAGCTACTGAAGATTATCGACAAGGACTCATGCACCATTCCGGACGTAGCGCGCGTTATCAAAACCGACGCTGCGTTTTCAACGGAAGTGTTGCGATTGTCAAACTCGGCGATGCTCGGCCTCCGCTACGAGGTCACCAACATCCTCCATGGTGTATCGGTCCTCGGCATGAATCGCCTGCGCGGCCTCGTCCTCACCATCGCCATGCGCAACATGGTATCCGGCTCCCAAAGCGAGCCTGCAATGCGGCGCTGCTGGCGGCACAACTTGGCCACCGCCCTGGTGGCCGAATGGCTCGCCGAACCCTGCTGGCTCGACAAGGGCGAAGCCTACACGGCGGGTCTGCTCCATGACCTCGGGATCCTGGCTCTGGCGGCGCTCTATCCAAAACCGTTTGAATCGATCCTGGCGCAGTGCGAGTCGTCGACCACACCCTCTCGGGCCAGGATGCGCGAACTCGAAAAGGCGAATCTCGGCGCTACCCACGTGGAAGCCGCTTCTTGGCTCGCCGAAGAGTGGGGCCTGCCGCAGGTCATCCGTGCCGTGCTGGCCCGCGCCGAAGACCCCACGCCCGAGAATCCAACCAACCATTCCGCCCTGGCGAATCTCTCCTGCGACATCGCCGACGCCATCGGCTTCCCCATCGTGGAACCGCGCGAGGGCGTTCCTCCCGTTGCTTTGGTCGAAATCCTCCCTCCGGACTTGGCGAAAACCGTCCAACCCCGGCTTCATGAACTCGCCGAGGGCGTGCCATTCAAGGTCAATGCCTTCGAGTGTGAGTTCATGAACTAACCCAAGCCCTCCCCCGGCGTCCACCCAATCATTCTGGCAACTCCCCGACCTGTAACGGTTCCGAACTTTTCCGTCGAGTTGGGATGACGGCGGGCCACGGAATAAGAAGCGCCCCTCCGGCGAGCTTCGCGTTTGACACCCGAGGCCGATCATGGGCCAGAAGGGGATCGCGTCCGGCGCCTCACACTCGTGGACGGGGAGATCTGCCATGACCCATTCCGCCTTTGGCGCTGAAGAGGACGTGGTCCGCTGAACCGAAGGCTTCCGCGCACAGCGAAGGTGGGCTGCGGTGCTGCACAGCCCCACCCACACACCATCCGGGACAGGTCAGTTCTCGCCCTTCAAGTCAGAGTTATCGCCCCAGACCACGTTGTCACCCCAAACCACGTTGTCGCCCCAGACCACGTTCAGCGGGTCCATCCAGGGAGCTCCGCTTTCACCCCAGACGACGTTTGATCCGTTGATCCACACCCGCTCACCCCAAACCACATTCAGACCCCACGTGGAGGTATCGCCCCACACCACGTTCAGCGTGCCGGTGATCGAGACCTTGCCTGTCGCCTTGTCGAGCACGGCGGTGGGGGAGAGAGCTAGTCCCTTCACCAGTTCAGAGCTGTTGAGTGCGGCCCAAATATCCAGGTAACCCGCGCCCACGGTGAACAGATTGTAGTAGCTGACGTAAGCCTGCCCGGTCACCGGATCCACCGTCGTCGACGAACTCGGAAACGTCTTGGTGGCCGTCTTCATGAGCCGCGCCTTCACCTGATCCGGAGTCAGCCAGTAATTGGCTTGCAGCAAGAGCGCCGCGGCTCCGCTGACTACTGGCGTCGCCATGCTGGTACCGCTCATGTTGAAGTAAGTGGTCGACGGCCCGGTCTGGCTGCGAGTGAAGGTCTCGTACAAGGTCCGGTTGACCGGGTACGTGTTGTAGAGACTGCAACCGGAGCAGGAACTCGCATCCACTTTGTTGCCAGGCGCCACCAGATCGGGCTTGGCAACGTGGTCAATGAGCGTCGGCCCCTTGGAACTGAAGCTGGTGATGTTGTCGTCAGAGCGATTGGCGGTGCCCATCGACTTCATTGCTCCCACGGTAATCGCCCACGGGCTGTTGCCAGGCGAAGAGATCGTGCCGTAGCCGAGATTGTTGGCCGAATTGTTTCGGCCCTGGTTGCCGGCCGCGCAGACCACGATCAAGCCCTTCTCCCACGCGCTGCGAACGGCCAGAGCCAGCGGATCGGTGTTGTAGCTTTCCATCACTGGGCGGCCGAGAGACAGATTCAGAATGCGGATCTTGTACTTGCTCTTCAGGTCAATGGCGCGATTGATGGCGGCGATCACCGAGCTGTCGTAGCCCGATCCCGTGGCGTCCAGCACGCGCAGATTGACGATGTCCGCCTTGGGAGCGATTCCACGAATGGTGTAGGAGTAAGCGCTACCCGTCGAGTTGCCGCCATTGCCTGCCAAAGTGCCGGCGACGTGTGTGCCATGACCGAACGCGTCCGTGGTCGCTGAACAACCAGCCAGACTCGTGGATGACACCGATGTGGAATCCACCACGGCCGTACTCATCGCGGATACACTCTGGCTCGCGGAGTTGTTCATCGAACAGTCGAGGAAACTCTCGGAGTACACGATGCGTGACTTGCCCGTGGCGGGGTTGAGAAAGTCCTTCTGATCTTTGATGCCGCTGTCGATCACCGCGATGGCGATGCCCGAGCCATCCAGGCCGTACCGGGCTGCGATATTGGCGCCAGATGTTTCCACGGTGTAGTCGAGAGAGGCCTTGATCACGCGGTCCGGCGCGGCAAGTTCGATGTCTGGGTCGGCTGCGATCTCTTTCAAGGCGCCGGCCGAAATCTCGTACGTGCTCGTGCTGACAAGGTCGTGGGATGCAACCAACTTGCCACCCTTGCCGGCAAATCGTGCGTGTTTCGATGCGTCCGGAGTCTTCTTGTACCGAACGTTGACACGAACCGTCTTGGCGGCAGGCGCCGATTCGAGCTCTGACGAGAGCTTACCGGCAAACGCCGAGGAGATGATGGTAGCGCCAGCGAGGAGAGCGAGTGAGCGATTCATCACGCCCTTCGAATTGCATGGAGAGGGCCAATTGTGAGGCCGCGTACTTTCAGTCACCTAGGGGGAACCCTCGGGAACCCGGCGCGACAAATTGTCAGGAGATGCGCCACCCTGACCGGCGCTCCCAGGCGCGCGGCTGATACACTACCAAGCAGCGCCGGTGAAGAAACCGATTTTGATTCGGGGGGCCCGGCAACTTCTCACTTTGGGCGGGGTGAGAGGCCCGCATCGCGGCGGAGCGATGCGCGAATTGGGCATCATCCAAGACGGAGCTCTTCTCATAGTCGACGGCAAGATCGCCGAGGTGGGTCCATCTCGGCGGCTCGAGCGGCTCTCTGCCGCCAAGGATGCGTATGACCTCGAAGCCACCGGCAAAGTGGTGATGCCCGCCTTCGTCGACTGCCACACCCGGCTGCTGTGTGCGCCCACCGGCTGTGAGGACTTCGCCGCTGCCTCGAAAATGGTTCATGGGTTCTCCTCCCAACGGATGGAGATGGAGGCGCGCAAGCGCCTCCGAGAGTTCGTCCGCTGTGGCACCACTACCGTTCTTGCCGGCTGCGGCTACGCAATCGAAGAGGCCGCCGAGCGCAAAGCTCTGCGCGTGCTCCAGGGCTTGGATGAGCGCCCCATCCGGTTGCGCGCAAGTTACTTTGGCGCCCTTCGGCATGGTGGCCACTGCGCAAACCCAGAGGCGGCAATGGCGGCTTTGGCCGGGATCAGCGAAAAAGGCGAAGCAATGGCGGTGGCCGTAAGTGACCGGCCATCCCGTGCAGCCGCGGAGCGGTTTGCAGCAGCAGCGATCGAGCGCGGCCTCCGCGTCTTCCTGGAATCGCCCGATGGCGAGCCGGTCACCGGCACGGCGGCCCTGGTGGGGCTCGAACGGCTACAACCGGCAAATTGCGCCAGTGTAGCGGCGTGGGGTATTCCCGTGGTGTTGCTTCCCGGAGAGAGCTACCAATTCGGTGGATTCCACTTTGCGCCGGCACGCGAACTGATCGACGCTGGAGCTCCACTGGCCTTGGCGACAGGCTACGATCATCTGTTGAGCCCCACGGCGAGCATGGCCATGATTCAGTCGATCGCTTGCACTCAGATGAAGATGACCCCAGCCGAGGCGATCACCGCCTCGACAATCAACGCGGCCTGGGCAATGGGCATGGCGAACGAGGTGGGGTCACTCGAGGTTGGCAAGGCAGCCGACGTGTTGGTGCTGCAATCTGGCGACTATCGCGACGTGGCACTCCATTTGGACTCAATCCAGTGGCCGCCGTGGTCCACAACGGCGATGACTCTTTCCGCGAATGGAGGCGCGATCGAAACGGATTGTCGAGTGCGTGCCGAACTTCTCGGCCCGTTCGAGCGGATCGCGCCAGCCATTGCGGAAACCTCCGGCGTGGCGGTGTTGGATGCGAGCTACGATGCGGACCACAACCGCAGCGTAGTCACGTTCGCGGGAACACCGGAGGGCGTGGTGGAGGGCGCCGTCGCGGCCGCGAGCCGGGCGCTCGAGACGATCGACCTGCGCCGGCACCGGGGAGTGCATCCGCGGATCGGCGCCATTGACGTGGTCCCGTTCGTTCCCGTCCGCGGCGTGAGCTTGGCCGAATGCGCGGAGTCGGCGGTGCGGGCCGGCGAACGCTTCTGGAGCGACTTGCGGATCCCTGTGTACCTGTACGAAGCGGCGGCCCGCCGCGCCGAGTGTCGAAATCTGTCGGACGTGCGGAAGAATTCGGGCGCGCTTCTACCCGACATCGGCGGTCCCGCGCCCCACCCTACGGCAGGTGCGGCGGTAGTGGGCGCCCGTGATTTCCTCATCGCCTACAACGTCAACTTGGCCGGCGGCAGCATCGAGCAGGCGCGCGAGATCGCACGACGCGTTCGCGAATCGAGCGGCGGCCTTCCGAAAGTCAAGGCGCTGGGACTGCTGCTTGCCGGCGGCGTGGGTCAGGTGTCGATGAACTTGACCGATTTCCGGACCACCGGCCTCGAGGCAGCTTTCTCGGCCGTAGTGCGCGAGGCAGCAGCACTCGGCATCGGCGTGAAAGAAAGCGAACTCATCGGACTCGCTCCAGCGGCGGCGCTCGATGAGGGCATCGCGCGCCGGGTGCGATTGCGTGGGTGGAACCCGGGAATGGTGCTCGAGAACAGGCTCACGGCCGCGCTCGGTACCATGTAAGCAAGTGCTCGTTACGATTGATTCCAGTCCGCAGGTGACGCGGCCCAAGTGGTTGCGTGCTCCCGCCCCGATGGGCGAGAACTACCGTGACCTGAAGGATCTGATTGGCGGCCTAGGGCTTCACACGGTGTGCGAGAGCGCAGCCTGTCCCAACGTGGGCGACTGCTGGAACCGGCGCACGGCCACGTTCATGATCTTGGGCAACGTCTGCACGCGGCGCTGCGGGTTTTGCGCGGTGCGGAAGGGCGCTCCCTTAGCCGTGGATTCCGACGAGCCGCGTCGCGTGGCCGAAGCAGTGGCGGCCATGGGGCTGCGTTACGCGGTAGTCACCAGCGTGAATCGTGACGACCGCAAAGACGGCGGAGCGCTCCTGTTCGCGATGACGATCCGGGCGATCCGGGAACGCATCCCGGGCTGCAAGGTGGAAGTGCTCGTGCCGGACTTCCAGGGCTCGCACGAAGCCATGGAGATCGTCATGGCCGAGCGGCCTGACTGCCTGAATCACAACACCGAAACCGTTCCGCGGCTCTACCGGCAAGTGCGCCTCGGCGCCCGCTACGAACGTTCGCTCGACATGCTCGCCTACGCCAAGAAGCTCGCGCCTGAGGTCCCCACCAAGAGCGGACTCATGATGGGGCTCGGCGAGACCAACGAAGAAGTGCAGGCCGTAATGCGCGATCTGCGGCAAGCGCAGGTGGACATCCTCACGCTCGGCCAGTACCTGCGGCCATCCACGAAACACCTGCCGATTCTTCGCTACGTGGCGCCGGAAGAGTTCGCCGAACTGCGAGAAGCCGGCCGCGCCATGGGCTTCGCGCATGTCGAGGCGGGACCGCTCGTACGCAGCTCGTACCATGCCGACGAGGCCGTTTGAGCGCTCGCTATCACTCGATCCGGCTGCCGTTCCATCTCGAACTGGATCACGTCTGGGTGCATGTGCTCGAGACACCGCATGGATGGGCGCTGGTGGATACGGGCTTCGCCACCGATGCTTCATTCGCGGCCCTCGAGTCCGGGCTGCGCAATGTCGGACTCGGATGGGGCGACATCGACACGCTATTCCTGACTCACACGCATCCGGACCACATGAGTCTCGCGAACCGAGTGGTGGAGCGCACGGGCGCCCGAGTCCTTCTGCATCGGCGAGAGGAAAAACTGCTCGCCGAACTACGTGCGCGACCGGCCGAAGACGCGAATCTGGAGCGCTGGGGCACTCCACCGGAGTTGGCTTCGCGTATCGGAGCGGCCATGCAGGACAGCGCCTGGATGTTCCTGCCGCTCCGGAGCGCCGAACCGGTGGACGAGGGATACCGGTTGGGTTCGTGGAGAGTAGTCGAAACTCCAGGCCACGCGCCCGGGCACCTGTGCCTCTATCACGAGCAAGCGCGCACCCTGATCGCGGGCGATCATGTGCTCGAAAAGATCACGCCGCACGTTTCCTGGTGGCCAAGCGGCGATTCGCTGACCGCGTTCCTCGGGTCGCTCGAACACGTATCGAAGCTTGCCGTGGACAAGGTGATCCCATCGCACGGCGACCCGTTCACCGGCCTCGCACGGCGCGCAGCCGAGATCCGCGAGCACCATTTCGAACGGATCGAGAAGATCCGGCAAGCGCAAGCAAACGGTGCGCGGACTCCGCATGAGATCGTGGGCAAGCTGTGGACCCGAAAGCTTTCGCCGTTCCAGTACCGCTTCGCGATCTATGAAGTGATGGCGCACATCGAGACGAGCGCAGCCAACGCGAGCACTCGGCTAAAATGAACTCTCACATGAAAACCAGCGGGAAGCAGCGGCCTCTGGTGGCCGTGATCATGGGCAGCCGGTCAGACTGGGAGACGATGAAGAACGCAGCGGACCGCCTAGCCGAGTTCGGCGTTCCGCACGTGGCCAAAATTGTTTCGGCGCATCGCACACCGGACCTGATGGCGGAGTTCGCCAAACAGGCCGAAGGAGCGGGCTTCGAAGTGATCATCGCGGCTGCCGGCGGAGCGGCGCACCTACCCGGGATGGTGGCCGCGCACACCACACTGCCCGTGTTGGGCGTGCCGATCGAAAGCGCGGTGTTGCGCGGCGTGGATTCGCTGCTCTCGATCGTGCAGATGCCGGGTGGCATTCCGGTGGGAACACTGGCGATCGGCAAAGCGGGCGCGATCAACGCAGCGCTGCTGGCGGTCTCGATCCTCGCCAACAAGCATCCGCGGTATCGCGAAAAACTGCAGGCGTTCCGAACGGAGCAGACGCGCAAGGTTCTGGAAGACTCGCTGTGAGCCAATCGATTCTGCCGGGAGCGACGGTCGGGGTCTTGGGCAGCGGGCAATTGGGCCGCATGTTCGCTATCGCGGCGCGGCGCATGGGCTATCGCGTGCACACGTTCTCGCCTGACTACGACACACCCACGGGCCAGGTGGCGGACCTCGAAGTGCGCGCCTCCTACGAAGACCTGGATGCAGTGCGGCAATTCGCGAAGTCAGTGGATGTGGTGACGTTCGAGTTCGAAAATGTCTCGACGGCATCCACGGAGGCGGCAGCCGGGTTCGCGCCGGTGCGTCCGGCCGGGCAGGTGTTGCACATCACCCAGCACCGCTTGCGGGAGAAAACATTCTTGTCCGGAAATGGTTTTCCCGTAGCGCCGTATGGCGTCGTGAGATCGCTCGAGGATTTGAGGCGCGAAGTGGAGCGGATCGGCCGGCCCGCGGTACTCAAGTCGGCGGGATTCGGCTATGACGGAAAGGGGCAGGCAAAGATCGGTCCAGAGACGGACCTCGAAGGAGCGTGGAAATCGGCTGGCGCGGGCGAGGCCGTGCTCGAAGCCTTCATTGACTTCGAGCGCGAAGTCTCCGTGGTGGCGGCACGCGGGATCACTGGCGAGTTCGCGCACTACGGCGTAGTGGAGAACGAACACTCGCGGCATATCCTCGATGTGACGACGGCGCCGGCAGACGTTCCGCCGCGGGTGGCGCACGATGCTGTGGAGATCGCGCGCGCGATCCTCGAGAAGCTCGACGTGGTAGGCGTACTGTGCGTGGAGTTCTTCCTCGACCGCGGCGGCAAGTTGCTGGTGAACGAATTGGCTCCGCGACCGCACAACAGCGGCCACTTCACGTTCGACGCCTGCGTGACCAGCCAGTTCGAACAGCAACTCCGGGCCGTCTGCGGATTGCCTTTGGGCGCAACCGATCAACTGCGGCCCGCGGCGATGGCGAATCTGCTCGGCGACCTCTGGAGCGGAGGCACTCCCGATTGGGAGGCCGTGTGCGCCATGCGCGATGTCAAGCTGCATCTCTACGGCAAAGCAGCGGCGCGGCCCGGGCGAAAGATGGGTCACCTGAACGCAATGGCTGAGACCGGCACTGCCGCGGCACACCGCGTGCGCGAAGCGCGGAACCTGCTGACGCGCGGCCAGTAGAGCCCCAAAGTGCTACTATCCTTCAGTTTCTTCGCCGGCCGCAAGGATTTCAGCCCGCGTGTGGGGCAGGCTTCACCCCGCGCGGACTTCAGTCCCTCTTCCCGAATTCCGTGCCAAGTTTTCTTCAGCGCGCTTCAAGCCCCTGGACCAGCGCTCCATCGAGCCCGGAAAGCAAGCCAAGAGCCCGTGAACACCAGAAACCCGAAGAGTGTGTTCTCATATTAGGTTATGGCTTGGCTACTCTTCGTTCTAGGAACGGTCATCAGTTGGGGAATCTACGGCTCCACGCTGCATCGCGGACAACTCGCGCTGGGAAATCCCATGCGTGCGTTGCTCTGCGTGGGCGTCGCCTACTTTCTAGTCGCGGTTCTGATCCCGGTGATCGTGCTGGGCTCGCAGGGACAACTCAACGGATTCAACTCACAAGGCACCACGCTCGCCACCGTCGCTGGCGCACTGGGAGCGGCCGGAGCGGCGTTCATCATCTTCTCGTACAAGTTCGGCGGCGTGCCGCTTTACGTGATGCCGCTCGTGTTCGGCGGAGCGCCGATCGTGAACACGATCTACACGATGGCGACCCATCCGCCCAAGGAGCAAGTGAACCCCATGTTCTACGCCGGAATCCTGGTGGCTGCCATCGGCGCTGGAATGGTGCTTTTCTTCAAGCCGGCCCGTTAGGTCCGATCGTGAATCCGGCGCTGCGCGATCCGATCTTGCCGCGGAGGCAGTGGCTCGAGTTACACGATCTGGCCGAGTGCCCCGGTATGCTCCGCGAAGGCGTCACGGAAACTTTGCGCGCGCTGGCCGAAGCTTTCGGCGTGGGCAAGCGAGTGGCGCCGCTGGTCTCGAAAGCGCTACGCGCCGCGGGAACAAACAAAATCGTAGATCTGTGTTCCGGCAGCGGAGGTCCGGCGGTGGGTCTAGCGCGAGCCCTCGCTGAGCGCGGGCACGCCGTGGAGGTTCTGTTGACGGACCGGGCTCCGAACCTCCCGGCATTCGCTCGAGCCAGGCAGCGCAGCCGAGGCGCGGTGGGTGGCCTGGACGAACCCGTCGAAGCCACTGCGGTACCCGAGGCTCTCACGGGTCTCCGAACTCTGTACAACGCGTTCCACCACTTCCCTCCTTCGACTGCGCGAGAGATGCTGGCCGACGCCTACCGCAAGCGGCAACCGATCGCTGTCTTCGAGTACGCGGAGAGATCCCTCTGGGCGACTGCGGTGTGTTTTCCGATCTGCCTGGCAGCGGGGTTGGCGTTGGGACTCGCGCTGCATCCACGTTCGGCGGGGCGCCTCTTCTTCACCTACGCTTTGCCGGCGATCCCGTTCGTGTTCGCCTTCGATGGCTTGATCTCACACTTGCGTTCGTATTCGGCCGACGAGTTGGAGGCTTTGACGGCAGGCCTCGACCAACACGGTTACCGCTGGCGCACGGGGAAAATTCCGGTGCTGCGGCCGTTCTTCTCAATCTCGTTCCTGATCGGAATGCCGGCGAACCCCGCTGCGGAGACCGAATGCGGGCTGTGACGATCGCGCTGCTTGCCGCCGGCATGCTCCAGGCTGGTGGCTTCGACCATTCCGGTTGGGACGCCTTGGTGAAACGCTGGGTGAACCAGATCGGCGAAGTGGACTATGGCGGCCTGGCGAAAGATCGCACCGGGCTCGATGCCTACGTCCAGCGGCTGGAGCAGGTGAGCCCAGACAACAACAAGGCGGACTTCCCTTCCCGCGCGCACGAACTCGCCTACTGGATCAACGCATACAACGCCCTGGTAATGAAAGGCGTGGTGTCTGCCTATCCCATCAAGAGCGTTCGCGATGTGGGCGGGGGGCTGACGTTCTTCCGCCGCAGAGACTACGTGCTGGGAGGGGTTCGCATGAGCCTGCAGCACCTCGAAAACGAAATCATCCGCAAGCGCTACAAGGAACCGCGGATCCATTTCGCGATTGTGTGCGCGAGTATCAGTTGTCCTCGGCTGGCGGCTGAAGCGTACACGGGCGAGAAGCTCGAGGCGCAACTCGAACGGGCCGCCCGACAGTCTCTGCGCGAGCAGCGCATGCTCGCTGTGGATGAGAAGGCGAATCTGGTTTCACTGACCTCGCTGCTCAACTGGTACAAACTGGATTTCGGCGACGTGATGGCGTTTCTGCGGTCGAGGGCGAGCGAATCCGAACGGAAGAAGCTCGAGGCGCTGAAGAATCCGAAGATTCGTTACTACGACTACGATTGGTCGATCAACGATCCGGGATCGAGGGCGAGAGCGAAGGCCCTGCATGAACGGGCATTGGTGACAGAGGCACTGCGCTAGCGTAGGACCGGCTTTGGCCTACTGCCCGAGTCGACAGTGGCGGACACCAGTTCATCTCGGAACCACACGAACGCCGCGCTCGCTACCTCCCCGAACTCAGGAGCATGAAGGACGATCACCGAGAAGTAGCAAAAGTGGCCGAGGTGAATTGCTGGCCAGTAGTGGACGAATTCGCAGTCTATTGAGGAATGCTCGGCAAGCCGATACTCAAGAAGTCATGGAGTACGGGCGACTGATTCTACATCGTTCCACGGAGCCCATTCGAGAACCCGTCACCAAATTCGGCGGTCTGCCGGCGTGGGTCGACAAACCGGCATGGCCCCGCTCGGCAGCAACGGGCGCGAAGATGCTTTTCATCGGGCAAGTGGAGATAGACCCACGGCTGTTTCCGGTAACCGATCGCCGGATCGCGTACTTGTTCATCACAGACAATCCTGACCTCGAAACATGGGACCCGGAGTCGGGTGAAAATGCCGTCATCATCCAGGTGATGCAGCCTGGCCACTCGGTCACAATCGTCAAGGGCCCGACCCTGAACGAGATGTATTGGGAGGAAGGCGACGATGTCGGAAGGGAACGGCCCCTCGAGCTCGCAGCGGAGGTGGTGATCGAGCCTCAACCGGATCTGACGGATGAGGAAATTGACCAACTGGACGAGGAAGCGCAGAAAGAGTATTTCAGCTGGCTTGGGCAGTCAATTGGCGGCAAGCCGGACTGGATCCAAAATGATGAGGTGCCCGATGGATGGCCGCTCCTGCTGCAAATCGGAGAGTGGCCCAGGGTAGCAGGCAAGTCAATCGTGCCAACCTGGAATTTCGGCACCGGAAATTGCTACGTTCTGATTTCTCCAGACTGTTCAAAGGGGATTCTGCTCTGGCAGTGCACCTAATGACAGGAGTAGCGACCTGCAATCAGATGCACCGCTCTACAACGGCGGACGCGGCAGCGCCGCCGGAGCCCAACCGCCAACACCCTTGACCTTGGCCGGCCGCCGGAACAGGTGGCCCCGCACGGTAGCGAACATCCAATTCATCTCCGGACCACCGAACGCCACACTCGTCACTTCACCGCGCTCGGGTGCATGAAGGATCATCGCGAGCCTCCCGTTGGCTTCGCACACTTGAATCCCGATCGCCGTGGCGAAATAAACCTGCCCGATCGAGTCTTCGGCGACACCCACAGCGGCGCTCTTCCATCCCGACTCCGGCATTTCGAGCCGATAGAAAGGCTCCCCATTGCGCAGCGAACCATCCGGCGCCACCTGAAATGACCACGCAAGGCGACCCACCTCATCGCTGATCACCACCATCGCCTGATCGGGTGAAAGAGTGATGCCCGCGGGCGCAGCCATCTCGACACCGGTTTCGTGAACGCGCCCGCCGGTATCCACCCAACCGGCCTTGCCGTGAGCGCCGTCAGTGAAATACACCACTCCATCCGCGCTCACGGTGAAATGCGGCGCTTCCACGTTGTTGGCGATCACGGCCATCGAGTTGTTCCAATCCCAGGCCACGATCCGATGCATCGCGGGCTGCCACGCATAGAGCCCCTTCGGGCCAATCGCGATCGCACGCACGCCGGCGGTCTGCTCGCGGAAGACCGAAGCCTTGCCATCACCATCCACGCGCCAGATGCGATCCGAGGCGCCATCGGCGAAGAAGACGGATCCGTCGCGGTGAGCAACGGGACTCGTCAACGCCCCCACGCTCTCCGCGATCTGCTGCCAGCCTTTGTCGAGCCACACCGTCGAGAGCACTTTGCCGCGCCCATCCCAGCCGGGCTGCGTCACCGCAGCGGGCTCATGAACCTTGATCGGCTCGGGATATCCGCTCCAAAGCCAGCGCAATGCTTCGGGCATGATCGCGGACCCGTGCTTCATGTTGTGCCCCTCGGTCCCGATGACGAGCTTCGATTCGGTCCCCACCGATTGCAACGCCTCGTACATCACTTGGCTTGCGATGGGCCAGCTTCCAGCGAAGAACGTACCGTAGGGTTGCGCGGGCACGATGTGATCGTTCTTGCCGGCCTGCAGAAACACGCGCAGCGGCTTGGGCTCGCTCTTGCGGATGATCGCAGGCAACCCGTCGGCGCCCTTCATGGCCACGAACGTGCCAATGAAGCTGAGCACGCGCCGGAACTGATCGGGCCGATTCCAGGCGGCCATGAACGCACCCACCGCTCCCGTGCTCACTCCCGTGATCGCGCGCGCGTTCGGATCGCTCGACAGATTGTACTTCTTGCCCACTTCCACGAGCACTTCTTCCGAGAGGAATCGGGCGAAGCGATCGCTCAACGAATCGTACTCGAACACGCGTTCGAAGCGGCTCTGCGCCTTCTCCGATACCGCGGGCAGAACACCAGGATTGATGAAGATCCCGATCATGGCAGGCAGTTCGCCCCGCGCGATCAGGTTGTCGAGCACCACATTCACGCGCGTCGAGTTGCTCAACCCGCCTCCGCCGTCGAGATAGATCAATACTGGCGCGGGCTTCGCTGCGTCATACTGCGCGGGAACGTAGATCGAGTAATCGTGCGGAGTGCCGGGAAAGAACTTGCCAGGACGCAGAACGTATTTGGTCACGGCTCCCTTCGGGACGCCGTCTTTGGGTTGCGAATCCGGACCGAGAACGTAGTCCTCGCCGCGCAGCAACGAGGCCGCGCAGAGCGCAGTGGCGGTCAATAGCTTCATCGAGGCTATTGTCCTACAGTGCGCACCTTGTCTTCGAGGCCGGTCTCGAGCATCTGCCGGCCGCGAACATTTCACTCCGCATGTGGGGCAGGCTTCAGCACTTCAGTCCGCTTCCGACCCACGCGTCACCACTCGACCGGGAGCGTCGTAACGATACTCCGCTATTTGCACCCGTCGCCCTATTGGTCAGCTCGAGCGGCGAGTCTGTAAGCCGGCTTTTGCGCCGGGCGTGCATTGGCGCCCCGCGTCCCCGAGGCCAGCAACTTTTTGAAAGTGTCGCTGACAGCCGTCTTGCGCGCGACCTTCTTCAGCTTTTCGACATCGCCCTCGGCGCTCTGCCGCTCGATCGCCTCGCGATAGCGTTCCTGATGATCGGCGAGCGCGAGCGGCGTTTCGCCAAGCGAGTTCTTATGATCGATCGGCGCGCCGAGCGAATAGAGATACTCGATCACTTCCTTCGCTCCACCAAGCGCGGCGATGTGCATGATTGACTGATTCTGCCGCGAGATCGTGATGGCCTCCACCGGATCGGGAATCTTGTCCGCAGGATCATAGCGGCGCTGGATGTCTGCACCGTGCGCCACCATTTCCTTCACCGCGGCAAGGTCACCCGCAAGCACCGCCGTTGAGAACGGCGTGTGGCCGTCTTTGCGTACGAGATTCGGATTCGCTCCGCGATCGGTTAGCATCTTGACCAGTCGAGCGCTGTTCGCGCTCGCGGAAATATGGAGCGGCGACGAACCCGGTGCCGCCGGATTGATCCTCACGTCGCCTGCGGGTCCGGCGGTGGGATAGCGCGTCTGCGCATTCGGATCGGCGCCGGCTGCGAGCACCTTCGCGACAACCGCGAGAGCTTCCTCGACCGAGTGCGCGGGTTTGTTGTCCGCGCCACCCAGCGAAAGCGACGAAGCGTTGCGTCCGTAGGCCCCGCCCCGCCGTTGTTCCTTCGTCAACGCAGCACTCGCCACGGCCAGCACAGCGCCGTGGAGAGGAGTGTATCCCGCGCCATCCGTCACCTTGACCGTGGCGCCGTGGTCGAGCAGGAAATTCGCCATGGCGAGATCGGCTGTGAATCGCTGAGAACTACCTGCTTGAGCAGGAGCGCCTTTGCCGGGAACGAAGGTAACGCCCGGAAGGTCCCAGTTGAAGAGGGCCGCGAGCAGCGGCGTGGTGCCATCAGCCGAGGGCGCGTTGACGCTGACCCCCGCGGCGAGAAGCATCTTCGCCGACTCGATGTCGTGGCGCTGCACGGCGAAGAACAACGCGTTCAGTCCGCCCTTCTTCGTCACGTACTCGCCATCGGTATTCCAGGGAATTCCAGTCTTGCCGAGCGTCACCGTAGTGGGCGCATAGATGACGTACTTGACGTCCCACGCTTTGGTGACCGCCATTGCATCGGCGCCATGCGAAAGCAGCAGGCGCACGGCTTCCGGATTTCCAGCAGCCCACATGAGCGCCGTCTGGCCGAAGTGCTTCTCGCGCGCGTTGGCGTTGGCCTTGGCTGCCAGCAGAACCTTCAACATGTCGACACGCCCTGACCGCACGGCGGTCATGAGCGGAGTCTCGCCGTTTTCGCGGGCGAGTTCCGGATTCGCATGGCGCTCGACAAGCAGATTTACAAGCTCCAATGAGCCATTGGTAATCGCGAGTGACAATGGGCCCACACCGAGTTCGTTGACGATGTTCGGATTCGCGCCGGCCGCAAGCAGAATCCGCGCTATGTCGACATCTCCGCGCATCGCGGCCCAGGCAAGCGCCGTAGCGCCGTCTTCGTCGCGAGCGTTGACATCGGCCTTTTGCGCCACGAGCGCGGCGAGGGCGGCCCGGTCTTCACTACGTGCCGCATCCACGATCGCCGGCGTCGCGGCGCCAGCCACGCATGCGCAGGCGAGACTCAGCAGCCAGCGCATGGCTACACCTCCAACCGGTTCAGCCGGCCAGTGCTGTCGCCGAACTTCTCAGTAGGCACGCCCACCTTGTCGAGCATCGTGAGGTAAAGGTTGGTCAGCGGCGTTTCGTCTCCCGGATATTTCACGTGGCGGCCGCCGGCGATGCGTCCGGCCGCGCCACCGGCCAAGATGATCGGCAGGTCGCGCTGGCTATGCGAAGTGGGCACGCTCAGGTCGCTACCAAAGAGGATCAGCGAATGATCGAGCAGCGTGGAGTTGCCTTCCTTCAGCGCATCGAGCTTCGAAAGGAAATAAGCGAACAAGCGCGACTGATCCACGTTGATCTTGGCCAGTGCATCGAGCTTTTCGCGTTCGAAGTTGTGGTGCGAGATCTCGTGGTGCCCCATCGTAATGCCCAAGTGCGGATACGTCATTGACGTGGCTTCACGCCCGTACATGAAGGTCCAGACACGGGTGAGATCCGCCTGGATCGCTAGCGTCTGCAGATCGAACATCAGCTTCACGTGATCGGCCCACGAGTCCGGCGCACCCGCGGGCCGAACCATGTCGGGCAGCCCGGTGGGTTGCTTGCGCATCGCGACATCGATGCGCCTCTCCACGTCGCGGATCGATTCGAGATATTCGTCCAGCTTGCGGCGATCCGCGCCGCCGAGTTGCTTCTTCAATTCGGCGATGCGTTCGGTAACGGCGTCGAGGCTGCTGCGGTCGGCAGCCTGCCGTGCTGCCGACGCGGCCGGATCGATCTTGCCGCCTTCGCCGAAGAGGCGCTCGAAAACGAAGCGTGGATTGTATTCGAATGGAAGCGGGGTGGTGGCCGTCTTGAACACGGGACCGATATGCGCTCCATTGATGCTGTGCTTTTCGGTACCCAGTTCGAGCGACGCGAACTGCGTCTCTTTGCCCAGGGCTTGCGCGGCGATCTGGTCGATCGACGTTCCCACCTGGACCTTTCCCTTGGTGGGCTCCACTCCTGTGAGGAACGAAGCGATGGCGCGATCGTGGAAGCCGGGCTTCGAACGATCCGGATCCGAGGAAAGCCCTGTGAGCACCACGAACTTGTCACGGTGCGGAGCGAGCGGAGCCAATCCCTCGCTGAACTCGTACGATGCCCCCTCGCCCTTCGGCTTCCAGCGATCCTGATCGACGCCGAGCGGATAGATCACGAAGCCGAGTCGCCGCACGGGCGCAGCGGCAGTGGTTCGCTCGGCTCGCAGCGCGGGGATCATGGCATCCAGCAGCGGCAGCGCGAATGAGACGCCAGCGCCACGCAAGAACGTTCTACGCGGAATATGTTTTTGGAAGACGAACATCGTCATTGCTCCCGCACTTCTCTCATCTGGAACGGAACACTCTTCACGATACCAATCACCAAGTCATGGAACCGATACCCGCCGGGCGCAGCCGCGCGCAGGATCTCACGGACCGTGGGTTGATCGCGGCCTTCGAGTTCGCGGCCAAGCGCGTAGGTCATCAGTTTTTCCACCGCCGCGCGCGTCACCTGTTCGGGGTGAGCCGCCAGCAGCCTCTTGAGCCCATCGGGGCCGCTGAATTTCTCGCCCGAAGGCATGCTGCCCGAATCATCGATCGGGCCGCCGTCTTCGGTACGATACCGGCCGATGCCATCGAACTTCTCGAGTGCGAAGCCGAGCGGGTCGATCCGCGAATGACAAGCGGCGCACGTCGGGTTGGCGCGATGGCTTTCCATCTTCTCGCGCAACGTCAGCTTGCGTCCGCTGGCTGGCCCCTCGTCGAGTTTGGGGACATTCGCGGGCGGCGGAGGCGGCGGCGAAGCCAGGATGTTCTCGAGAATCCACTTCCCGCGGAGCACCGGCGAGGTAGTGGCCGTGTGCGATGTCAGGGTGAGAATGCTCCCTTGCCCCAATAGTCCGCCCCGTAACGACCCGGCCGGCAATTGCACGCGGCGGAATCCGGGACCTGTAACGCCTGCGATCCCGTAGTGTCGCGCCAGGCGCTCGTTGAGATACGTATAGTCGCCCGCAACGAGGTCGAGCAAGCTGCGATTCTCGCGCATGACGCTCTGCACGAAAAGCCGTGTTTCTGTTTCAAACGCTCCGGCCAGTTCCGGGTCATAGTCCGGGAAAGTTTGCTTGTCGGGCTCGAAACTTTCGAAGTCGCGCAGGCCCAGCCATTGAGCCGCGAAGTTCGAGATCAGGGCCGAAGATCGTGGGTCCGCGAGCATGCGGCGCACGGTCTGCTCGATAGCGGCCGGCTGGCGCAAGGCGCCCGCGCGATCGAGCAATGCGTCATCCGGCGGGCTGCTCCACAGGAAGAACGAAAGGCGTGACGCCAGTTCGAATCCAGACACCGGCGCGACGCCACCACTCTTCGAAGGCTGGTCGAATTCGAGCCGGAAGAGAAAATCCGGAGCCAGCAGAATATCGCGCAGCGCGACTGCGATCGATTCGTCGAACCCGCGCTTCTGGCGAGCAGCGTGGAACGAGGCGGCGTAGGGCCCGATGTCGGCGCCGGTCACATCGCGCCGAAACGCACGGCGCGCGATGGCCGACAGAATTCTCGTGGCGCACGCGGGTTCCTCGGCGGCGTTGGCAGGGCGGCACACGAAGATGCGCCGTTGGCTCGCGGTCTCCGATACTCCCGTGGCGTTGTAAGGTCCCGCGATCTCGATCCGCCCGAGTGACGGCGGACCGGGCAATCCATCGAAAGCCGCCTCGCCGGAACTCATGCCCGCGATTTCGAACAGCTTCACGCGCCGGCCATCCACGCGAAAGTCGATCGTGGGCCGGATGGCCGTTCCCAACAGGTCCAGCGGACCACCGAGTGCGCGCCCACCCGGCCCGGCAACGTCAGAGACCGGCCCCTCGCGCGCGGTCCACTCATCCGGAAACGCCACCACGACGGAGTGCGATCCGGCTTTCACATTCACACGCGTGCGAAAGAACCGGACGCCTTCTTTCGGCGTCAGACTCTCCTTGACGAGGAACGCGCGCAAGTCATAGTCACCGTCGTGCGAGAAGTAATGATTCACGCGAATGCCGCCGCGCGTGCCGAAAGGCAGCCCTTCCCCTTGCCACGCGGCTTGCGTCTTGGTGGCGGGATAAATCTCGGTGACCGGCGCAGGATCGGCCACTCCAACCGCGAGTTCACTCACACGCCGGGCCACCTTCAAGTAGCGCTCGAGCAAGAGGGGCGACATCGAGAGCGCGTCACCGATATTGTCGAAGCCGGCCGCGACTCCGTCTTGCGGGAGACTGGCGGCCAGCGGCAGATCAATGGCCAGCAGGTCGCGGACCGCATTGGTGTACTCTGTGCGATTCAGCCGCCGGATCACGCCGCGCCCGGCGAACGGATTTCGCCGTGCAGCGTCGTCGAGCTCGCGCACCAGATCATCGATGAAGGCTTTCGTCAGCGCAGGTTCGGGCTTCTTCGCGCCGGGAGGCGGCATCTCGCCTCCGCCCACTTTCCGGATCACCTTCTCCCGCGCAAGCGCTGTAGCCGTTGCGAACTCGTCGAGCACGAATGATCCCGCCTTGACGCGCGAGTTGTGGCACCCGGCACAATACTGCCCCACGAAGGCGGAGCGGTCCACTGGAGCGGCGAACAGCAGCAAAGGCACCAGGAAAAGGATGACGAGCACTACCGCCATGCTATTCGCAAACGGTGTCGCAGAGCAAGTGCAACGGTGTGGGGTAGGCTTCAGCCTGCGCGGGACTTCAGTCCCGCTGCCGGCGCGGGCACTGCGTTCGTATCGCGCTCCGATCCGCGATTGCGGCGCCGCCGCGATGTACTACTATCCTTCAGCTACTTCGCCAGCCGCGAAGATCTTGGAGCCGGCGTGTGGGGCAGGCTTTCAGCCTCCCGCTTCCGATAACGGGCGCATGCGCCCTTGGAAGCGCCCTTCGTTCACATGCCGGCTGGTCAATGACGCTCTGCGATTGCCGCTCCGGCGCGATGTTCAGCCGCATGACGCCGGTAGAACCTCAGCGTGGATCGAGTCCGGCATCACTTCTTGAAAAACCACAGCCAGAAATACTGCTCGCCCGCGCCATGGCGATACCGCGGCTCGAATCCACACCGCTCCGCCATCGCACACGCCTGTGCATCGGAGAACGGTACGCCGAGCCAGGTATCGCCCTCGGGCGCGATCAGTGTCGAGTCGCCTTGCACTTGAAACTTGAACAAGCCACCCTTGCGCAGCAGTCGATTCACCTCGCGCACGTAGCTCTCGATCACTTCATAACTCGGAATGTGCTGAAAGACGATCGACGAGAAGGCGAAGTCTACTTCGATGTTGCCGAGCACCGAGAGATCCTTGCCATTGTTCTGGAAGACGTGCGCGTTGGGCCGGTCACTCAGAGCCTTGCGGGCACGCTCGATCATCTCGCCGCTGATGTCGACGCCGTACACCTCGCCGAACAATCCCGCCAGCGCTCGCGTCACCCGTCCGGCGCCGCATCCGATCTCGAGCACCTTCATCTGCTTCGGATCCTTGCCTTGGCAGATGTTGATCATGTCGGTGAGAATCTCTTCGGCCACGGTTCGCTCGCCCGAGGCGAAGAAAGTCTCGTCGGTCCAGTCAGGGCGTTCGGTGTTCACGTAGTAGCGTGCGTTTTCGCGAGCTCGTTCGTCCCACTCGAGCCGCATTCGCTCCACGATCTGTTCGGGTTCAGTAGAGGGGTTCATCCGCACTCTTTATGGTAAGCTGAAGGTTACCGCAAGGTGTGGGCGGCTAGCTCAGCTGGGAGAGCACCACGTTCGCAACGTGGGGGTCGTGGGTTCGAATCCCATGCCGTCCACCAAATCCATCAGTGGCCCTTGGCCACGAATCCCCAGAAAATTGCTCCAGTCACCGCGACGCCGACAGCCGCGATCTCAGCCAGGCTCAGCATCGCCCGCAGGTAGATGGCTTGGCCCAGGTTGCGCAGCAGCGAGCCCCCGTAAAGATGCCTCGCGGCGAAGAACAAATAGGCCGAGGAGACCACCGGCAAAATCCGGCGGACCGATGGCGAGAACCCGTTGAGCGGCGTCAGCAGAAACCAGACGGCATACACGTGCGTCGCAAAGATCACGTGCTGGATGAAGTACGGCTTGCGTTTCCGGAACCAGAGCCACGATCCGAGCGCCAACATCATCGGTCCCAGGTAGACGCTGAATTTGTAGATGATCTCGAACATGTGGCGCAGCTCCGGAACGCGCTCAGCCGGAAGATGTGCGCCCTCGGCCGCCACAGACATCACATCGGCCGTGGAAACAGCCTGATGGTTCACCTGGATTCCCTCGGGCACGAACAAGCCGTAATGCACCGCGAGGAAGTGCACAGCCGCCGCAAGCAGGTAGATGCGAAACGGCGTCAGATAGAGTGTGCGCCGTCCCGCCCAGTACTCGGCGGTGAGAAATCCAGGGCGGCGGAACAGCAGCCAGAATGACTGGAAGATCTTCGAGTCGACGTGCAACAACTCGTGCGTGAGGTCATGCGTGAAGTGGCCCCAGGTCCAGTCATGTTCTTCCATGCGGCGCTCGCCGCATTTGTAGCAGTACCGGCCTTGAAACGGGGTGGAGCAAGAGGGGCAGTTGCCAGAAGGGCCTTCAACCATCGCCCTACTCTAACACCCGCAGACTGCTCAGCCGCCATGTGGAGCAGGCATGTGGGGCAGGCTTCAGCCCGCGCGGGACTTCAGTCCCGCTGCCGTAGCCCCCGTCCCGCCGATTGACCGCTTGACGATCACAGACAGTCCAACGAAATTTCTCCTTCCTTTTCAGCTACCCCCACTCGCAAACACCCGAAATCTCTTGCCCCCATGAGACACTGAAAGCGTAAGGCGGCACGGACCCTCGAGTCCGCGCCGCCTTTCGCATTTCTGGAGATCAGAGGAGAGAACCATGTCCACCGCCACCGCCGCGCAAAACGAAGCCAACCGCACCAACGCACAGAAATCCACCGGACCCAAAACCGCCGAAGGCAAAGCAATCTCGTCGAAGAACGCCGTCACGCACGGGCTCTTCTCCGCCACCTTCGCCGTCGCCCCCGCAGACCGCGACGAGTTCGACATCCTACTCGAACTCCAGCGCGACGAACTCCGTCCCCAAGGCATCAACGAGGAACTCGTCTTCTCGAACCTCGTCCAGGCAGCCTGGAAAACCGAGAAGATCCGGCGGCTGGAGGCGGAAGCTCTCCTCGAACAAAACGAAGCCAAGCTCGACCGGTACACACGTTACGCCGCTCAGTTCGAACGCGCCCACTATCGCGCCCTGGCCGAGTTGCGCAAGCTTCAAACCGAGCGCGGCCTCCGCGAAGCCGCCACCGCGCCAACTGCGGAAAATCGGCCGCCCGTGGCCAACATCGCCACGTTGCGAAAACAAACCCAACCGCTGCCCGACCTCGCCAACGAAGCCTTCTGCCGCCGCCTCACCGCCGAAGCGCGCTGGACCATGGCCAAGCTCGGCGCCCTCAAAGCCGGTATTCCTCTGGCCGGCTCGGGCTGGCCGAAGGCCGCGTAGTCAGAGGCGTTCTACCAATCGGAAAAATCTCGAAACCGGTAAGTCGCGTGGCGAGTCAAAGTCCACAGACGAAATCGCTGCTTCAGGAAAAGAGGGCCTGCGATGAGATACGTAACGGTACTGACTCTATTGGTGTGTCTGCGCGCGCACGCACAGACGCCGCCGGCGGGATGGGTCGTGCTCCCGCTGAACTACTATGATGCGCTGCGGGCGAAGTCGCAGCCTGCGGATCCGGAACCCGAGCCGCTTCCCTTTGCCGCCACTCTGTCGCGAGTGGATTACGAACTCGCGCTCGCCGCCGAGCAGCTTCAGGTAACGGGCCGCGTCACGCTCGAAGTGGATGTCTTGCGCGACGGTTGGGTGCAGATTCCCCTACCAACCGGACTTGTGGTTTCCGATGCGCGATTACCCGCCTCATGCAAGCTGGCCGGCAACGCACTCGGCTTCTCGAAGAAGGGCCGCTACACGGTGCAACTCGACATCGCATTGCCCGTGACGTTCGGAGGCAATGACCAGCGCGTGGCACTGCCGGCGGCCAATTCAGGCATCACCCGAGCGAGCCTCACCCTCGGTGTCGACGGACTCGAAGTCGCAGTAGTGGGCGGCGTCTCCACATCAAAAGCGGATCCCTGGATCGCGTGGGCCAACGGCGCCGAACCGATGGTGATTTCCTGGCGGCGCAAAGTCCAGGAGCAGCCCCGCGAAGAACTGCCGCTCAAACTCAACGGGACGCTCGCGCAGTCGTGGAGTCTCGGCGAAGACTCGAGCGCACTCGCCGCCGACGCGACCCTCGATGTGGCACAAGGGCTGGCTCGACACGTCGTCATCTCGGTTCCCAAAGACGTGACGGTGAATCAAGTTCTCGGTGGCAATGTCGCCGAGTGGACTCAGACAGCCGGCGCGCTCACCGTCAACTTTCTCGAGGCGGTGGAGCGCCAGACGAAGTTCGTCATCCAGGGCGAAGCCAAGCTCCCGCGCGAAGGCGCGTTCGATCTGCCGCTCCTGCGGCTCCAGGGGGTGGACCGCGAGATGGGCAGCGTGGCGGTGGACCTGCTCGGTCCGGCGGAGATCAAGAACGCGACGCCAGCGGGGCTCGAGCAGACCGACGCACCACAGTCCCCTGCAACGGCCAGCGGCCGCCTCACCTTCCGAATGCTGCCACGCGTGGGCGAGCGCTCGTTGCGAGTGGAAGTGGCGCGATACACGCCGCAAGCGCTGCTCACTGCCAACGTGGAGGAGGCACGAATCCACGCGATCGCCACTGTCGACGGCAAGACCCTCGTGCAGGCTCGCTACGCCATCAGAAACAACCAGCGGAACTTCGTGAAGATCGATCTGCCCACCGGCGCGCAGGTGTGGAATGCGGCCGTGGCGGGCCGGATCGTGAAGCCGGGCAAGAGCGCCGAAGGGACCTTGATGCTGCCCCTGATAAAACCGGCGAGCGCGGAGGAGTCGCCTGCGTTCCTGGTTGAGGTTACCTACCTCGTGAAAGGGCAGGCGTGGACCCCGCGTGGCCGCGCGGTGGTGGTGTTGCCCAAGGTCGACGTACCCGTTTCCCGTAGCGCGGTGGCGTTGTTCCTTCCCGCGCAGTACAAGGTCACCGCGGAACCGGGCGCCTATCACGTGGAGGAGTTCCGCGCCACCGAGTCGCTCGCGTTTCGCACTGCCTTCGTCGCTTCCGCGGCCACTGCGAACCCGTTGTTGAACAGTAACGTGGCAATGGCGAATGCACAGAAGCTGGCCGATGCCTTCCGAGCCAGGAAGCAGTCGAGGCTACCGGTCGTCACCGCGGATGCTCTCGATTTTCCGTCGTACGGTCCGTCAATCTTTCTTACCGCCGAACTGACCGCTGAGAATCAGCAACCGCAAATCGAGCTCAGCTATCAGGAGCAAAAGGGAGGTTCCCAATGAGATCCCTCGTGTTCGTATTGCCAGCCATCGCTCTGCTCGGCCAAACGGACCCTTCTGTCCTCGCCGAGAACCACGTCACCATTCCAGTAGCCGAGTACAACCGCCTCACCGACGCAGCCGCGGCGAAGCGCCGCGTCGATCCGCCCCCCGCCTACGTGATTCGCGGCGCGGAATTCGGGCCGCACATCGAGCCCAGCTATCAGCAGCAGAATGGAGGCTCCAAATGAGGCCGCTCGTGTTCGCATTGTCAGCCGTGCTTGTGCTCGGCCAAACCGACCCTTCTGTCCTCGCCGAGAACCACGTCACCATTCCAGTAGCCGAGTACAACCGGCTCACCGACGCAGCGGCTGCGACGGCGAAGCGCCGTGTCGATCCTCCGCCCGCCTACGTGATCCGGAGCGCGGAATTCCGGCTTCAGGCGGAAAAGGGCATCGCCACTGGCGTGCTCGAGATCCGTGGCGAAGTGCTCGCAAAGGGAGCGGTGGTGATTCCGCTGGTTTCCGGACTCAACATTCGCGATGCACAGCTAGGCGGCAAAGCCATTCCCCTGGTGATCCAGGGCGGCAAGCACACTACAGTGATCGAGGGCCCGGCGGAGTTCGCGATTCAACTGGGGTGTTCGCGGGCGCTCCTCAATGAACCCGGTCGCGCGGGCATCTCGTTTCCCGCGATCAGCGCGGGCATGGTGAAAGCCTCGGTGAGCTTGCCCGGTGAAGAGACGGCGATTCAACTCCTGCCCGGGATGATGGAATCGCGCTCGTCGAGCGGAGGGCGCACTCTCGTGAAAGCAACGCTGGTTCCTGACAAGGCGGCACAACTGACGTGGAGCGCACGTCTGGCCCCGCCCACCGCGCCGGCCGCTCCGCCGAAGCCGCTTCGCTTCCTGTCTGACTTGAAGACGCTGATCAACGTCTCTGAGTCAGACCTGACCATGAGCGTGCTGGCCGACGTGACCGTAATCCAAGGCGAGGCGTCCCGCTTCGAACTTGCTGTCCCGCAGGGATTCGAGGTGGCTGCGGCAGATGGCGGAACCATCGCTCACACGGAGGCGAAGGCCGGGAGCGTGATCGTACATGTGACAAGTCCGTCGATCCGCAGCCATCAATTCTTGATTTCGCTTGCCAAGCCGTTCGGAGCGGACAAGACCGGGCTCGCGATACCGGGTTTGGTGGGCGCGCAGAGGGAGACCGGCGAAGTGCTCGTGGAAGGGCAAGGCACGCTGGAACTGATCGCGAAGGAGCGCGGCGGACTGCGAAGGATGGACCTGCGCGAGGTGAGTTCGCAACTGCGAACCCTCTCTGCCGCATCCATGTGCGGGCTTCCGGTACCAGAAACGCGCTACCGAATCTCCCGGCGTGGATCTCGAATGGGTGCGCTTCCCGGCCGCGGCTGTGACCGCTGCGTTGTCGCCCAAGGCCGTGGTCACCACGCTGGTGACCAGAGAGGGGCGGTCACTCACCGAGGTCAAACTCACCGTGCGAAATCAGTCGCAGTCTTTCGTGCGCGTGTCGTTGCCCCAAGGGGCGTCGATCCTGACGGCGGATGTGGGTGGCGAAAAGGTGAAGCCGGTGGAGGCGAGCGACGGAAGTCGCGTACCGTTGACGAGGCCGGGGTATCGTCCCGCAGGACCTTACACGGTGTCGTTCGTGACAGTGAGCTCCGGGACGCCATTCGCCAAGAGAGGCGCGGGCGAGGTCGCCTTGCCGAAGCTCGATTTGCCGATCGGCGCGATCGAGTGGGAGGTGCTCTTGCCGCAGGAACTGCACATAACTAACTTCTCCGGCAATGCGACTCCGGCGGAACGGATGCCGCAATCGGGGCACGCGGACATCTCTGCAGTGCTGATCTCTCCGAGGGCGAGTACCGATGTGCGGATTGGTCCGGGCCAAGTGGGTGGTACCGTAACCGACGCTGCAGGCGCGGTAATCTCAGGCGTCCACGTCACCGTTACGCATCAGAATGGGCAGCAGTACGACGCGATCTCGAACGCGGATGGCCGATGGGCCGTGCCGCGAATGCTGCCCGGCAAGGTGACGGTGCGCGCGGAGGCGGCCGGGTTCGCCAGGCTGGCCCGAACACTCGATCTCGGGCCAGGGCCCCTCTCTGTGGCGCTGACACTCCAAGTGGGCTCCGTATCGGAGACCATCGGGGTGACCAGCGGCGCCCCAGTATTGCAGACCCAACAGAGCGAACGAGCGCTGCGCCAGAACGCTGCTCCACCATCGGCCAACGTCAGTAGCCTCCAGCAGCGTCTCACGGGCGTACTGCCCATCGCCGTGACAGTCCCGCGAGCCGGCACCGCCTATCGCTTCATCCGCCCCCTCGTAGTAGACGAAGAGACGAAGCTCGCCTTCCAATATCGGACCGGGAAGTAGCATGCTCCACCATCCTCGACTCAGTGTGTGGGGCAGGCTTTCAGCCTGCAGCGGGACTTCCAGTCCCGCTGTCCGAGCGGCGCGGCGAATTTCAGTCGCTTGGATCGGCGCCCCGCCGTGCGCGCTTCAGTCCCGCTGCCGGCGCCTCGCGCCAGAAAGCAGCTACCGTCCGAAGATGAACCGTCCGCGACGCGGATCGGCGCCGCCATCCAGCACCCCTTCGCGCAACAGGATCACAGTCGGCGCGGATGCGTTACTCCAATCGCCGCGCACCTCCACGATATGCCCCATCGCCGAGAGCTTGTCGATCGTCTCCCGGCGCATGCGCTTCTCGAGGTTCACACGGCCGGGCGTGAATTCGTGGAAGGCGAACGAGGTGTAAAAATGCTCCGTCTGGAATCGCGGAGCTTCCACGGCTTCCTGCGGGATCATGCCGAACTCGATGATGTTGAGCAGCACCTGCAGCATCGCCTGATCCTGATTGTCGCCGCCGGGAGTGGACATGATGAAGAACGGCTTGCCGTCTTTGAGCACCATCGTCGGACTCAACGTCACGCGCGGACGCTTACCGGGCTCGATCATGTTCGGATGCCCCTGCGACACGACGAACGATTGCAGGCGCGTGCTGAGCGGGACTCCGGTGTCACCGGCGATCACGGACGGCAGCCACGCGCCGCTCGGCGTGGCGTTGAAGGCGTTGCCCATGCGGTCCACCACATTGACGCAGGTCGTGTCTTGCACTCCAGAAGACGACCCGCCGCCGGTCGGCATCGTCGCAGGCGATCCGAACTGACCGGGGCGATGATCCATCGATGCGTGTGCGGGATCGATGAGTTTGCGGCGCTCGGCGGCATAGTCCTTCGAGAGCAGGAGCTCTTCGGGGACCTTGCTGAACTTCGGATCACCATAGTGGCGATCGCGATCGGCGAATGCGAGCTTCACGGCTTCCAGCACAGTGTGCAGATACTGCGGCGAGTTGTGGCCCATCGCCTTCAGATCGTACCCTTCGAGGATGTTGAGCGCCTCGAGCATCACCGGACCTTGCGTCCAGAAGCCGGGCTTGACGATGGTGTATCCGCGATAGGTGGTAGTGCGAGGCTGGTCCGTCTCGGCCTTGAACTTCTTCAGATCGTCGAGCGCGATGAGGCCGCCATTGGCTTCGCTGAACTTGGCGATGCGCTCGGCGACGGGTCCGCGATAGAAGTAATCGCGCACAGCCTGGATCTTGCGGGCGCGATTGCCGCGAGCCTTCTTCTCGGCGCGCACGAGTTCGCGCAGAGTGTTCGCGAGGTTCGTGGCGCGGAAGATCTCGCCGCGGTCGAGCACTTTGTCTCCTGGCAGGAAGAACGCGCGCGAGGTAGGCCACAGCTTCAGCGTGCGCTCATAGCCGCGGACGAAGTTCGACCACTCCTCGCCGAGTGGGAAGCCGTCGGCGTATTCGATCGCGGGCGCGGCCACCTTCTCGAAAGTCATGGTGCCGTGCTCCTGGAGCGCGAGCATGACTCCGTCGAACGCGCCGGGGAGAATGGCGGAGAGGATGCCGCGTTCGGGGATCGGCGGCATGCGGCGCGAGTCTTCCCAGGGCTCGGGCTTGCGGGTGCGATAGAACTCGGCGGTGGCTTTGGCGGGCGCGCTGCCGACGCCGCTGATGACGATCGGGGGCTTGCCGGCCATCTTGACGATCAGCGGCATCTCGCCTCCAAGGCCGAAGCGGGCCTGTTCGGTGACGGCGGCGGCGAGAGTGGCGGCCACACCGGCGTCAACGGCATTGCCGCCTTGCGTGAGGATGCGGAAGCCGGCTTCCACCTCGAAATTGTTGGCGGCGGCGACCATTTCGCGGGTGCCACGGACGGGCCAAAACATCAATTGCTGAGCGGCGCAGAGGGTCGCCAGCGCGGCCAGGAGTGCGAAACGCATACCCGGATTGTACCTCCGGGCGAGCGATGCAATACGAGCCGGGGGAGAGTGTTCGACGAAACCAGTCCCGAGACGTGAGAGTGAATGCGCAGAAAGCAACGGCGCAAGGCCAAGGACACTGAAGCACGGCAGTTCGTTCGAGCGCGGATTCGTAGGGCCAACGTACTGACCGCACTCAGTTTTGCGGCCATTGCCATAATTGGCGCGATAGTCTTGGGCACATCTCTGTGGGCGGCCAACCGCGCATTCGCGCCCAATGCGGCCGTGGTTCTTTATCCGCCCGTTGGTATTTGGTTCATGCTGTCAGGCATGGCTGCTGTTTGCTGCGCTGTCGTCTGCCTCGGACCTATCTACAGCCGGCTTCTTGGACCGCCGCCGGAAATTCACAACTTCGAATACTCTGCATCGAGCGCGCCGATGCCCGCGTTCTTGACGAACCTCTACGCGGCGGCAGGTTCACTGCTCTTGCTGGCTGCACTGCTCGCCGTTCGAAAATTCGCCGTTTTCACAGAGACCGCGCTTGTGGAGCAGCAGGCCTTGGAGTGGCAGCGGCGTGTCTCCGCCTACTCGGACATACGCGAGGTGTCGATGTCTCGATACTACGCGCCATCGCGAGGTGGAGCCAATGGGGTGATCACTTCCGACCGCGCCCTCTTCATCTGGTTTCAGGACGGAACGCGTTGGTCACCGTGGCGCTCGGAGTTGCATCTTGTGCCTGGCCAAGAGCACGAAATCGCAGCACGTCTGACCCGGTGTTGCGGGCTGTCTCTTACATACCCTGAAGACGCAGTTGGCTTGCCACCTCCCAGAGCAATGGACAGGGGAGAGAAGCTCTTGTGGGGTACTGGGCTGGGAGTGGGAGTCATCGGAGTCGCGTTGCTGGGCTGGGCTGGGCTGGGCTGGCGCCGGCGACATCGTCGAGAGCGCAAATCCGCGAAAGCCGGCTAGGCTTCATGACTGCAAGTGGGTCGAGGCACTCGGCTTCACATCCTCAGGACGGACGACGACGATGCCCGGAAACCGCGAGAACCCGGTCTTGTCGAAGGTCACGATTCCGGTGAGCCCATGGACATGCATCGCGGCAACAAGCCGGGCATCGTGCGCAGGTTTGCCAATGACGCTGTGTTGGCGAACCAGCGTTTCCCAGGTGGGAAAGATCGCCGGCGTCTCCGGTAACAGGACAAACAGGGCCTTGATTTTCTCCAATTCCGTGGATGCCTGGGCGGCCGTCAGGCCAAGACCGTTCTGCTCGCTGGGGCGTGTGGCAACCACCCAGAGCTCAACTAGGTTCTGCGGCACGATGAACAGGTCGTGGCCATTCTGGCTGAGCAATTCCAGAGCCCGGCAGGCCGCCTGATATTGAGGGCTACGGACTTGAAGCGTCCGCAAGAGAACACTCGAGTCGACGAGGAATGAGTTCACGCGGGATCCGGATAGATGCTCTCCCGGCTCATCGCATCGTCAGAGAGTACGGGAATACACGGATCATGGCTGTCAGCCCACGCTCGAAATCGCTGGACCCACGCTTCGCGATTCATGCTTCCGCGAGCAAGAAGCGCCGTCGATGCGCTGCTGTCGGCAAGTTGCAGAAGCCAGCCTTCGAGGGTGAGCCCGTGAGACTGCGCCTCCCGCTGGTACGCGGCAGCGCGATCGTCTGGGATTTCGATGATCGTATTCATGGCCGGATGTAGCCTTTCTTCTATAGTATCTAACCGAACAGCGGCTCGATCTCGCGGTGCCCGATCATCTCCTTCGCAGCGAACGGCTCGATGTAGTAGAAGTCCCGACCCGAAGGCGTGTTCTGGATCTTCTTCTTCCAGTCGATCCCAAGCGCCGAATAGACCGTAGTAGCGAGGTCTTCCATATACACCGACCGCTTCACGCCCCACCCCGGATCGATCACCTTCGCGCCCTGCTCGTCGGTCTTGCCGATGATCTGGCCACCCTTGATTCCGCCGCCCGCCATCAGGATCGTGAACGCGTATTGATAATGATCGCGACCGTTGAGTCCGGTCAGCGCGCCCGGCGTGCGCCCGAACTCGCCCATGCAAACCACCATCGTTTCCTCGAGCAGCGTCGTGCCATCGGCGCGCTTGCGCGTGGCGAGATCCTCGATGAGCGATGACAGCGCCGGATCCAACTCGCGGCAGTGCTTGTAGTGGTTGGCGTTCTTGTAGATGTCTTTGTGGTGATCCCAGCCATCCTGCTGCAGGAAGATGAAGTGAGTTCCGTTGTCGGCTTCCACGAGGTTGCGCGCGATCACGCAGGCATCGCCCACGGTAGTCTTGCCGTACCGCTGATTCTCCTCCGCCGAGATCTCGAACAGCTTCGCGGTCTTGGGATCATTCAACAGCCGGACGGCGGCTTCGTAGTGATCGTTGTAGTCGCGGTAGGCCTTGGCCTGGAGCGAGGAGTCATTGCGCAGACGCGCGTCGAAGTCCTTGAGCAGCGCCCAGCGGCGCGAGAGTTCCTTCTTCGAAGACGGGTCGAGCGAGTAGGCCGAGAAGCCGGTCTCGGTATCGATGTGGAAGGGCGAATACGCGGCCGGCAGGAATCCGCTCTTGAGAAGCCCGGCCTGGCTCTGCGTCACGTTCATCGCCACGTAGGTGGGCAGCGAGTCCGTCGGGCGGCGGCGTTGCTGATACTCGAGCGCCACCACTGAACCGAGCGCCGGGATCTCCTTTTGTAGCGCCGGATTCAAGGCGTGGCCGGCCTGGACGTAGTATTGGGCGCGGCCATGGACACTGTCCCAAGCTTCCATCGAGCGCAGCAGCGCGACGCGATCAAGCTGCCCGGAGAGGCGCGGGAACAGTGACGTGGGCCACTTGACTCCGGGCTTGACTTCGCGGATGTCGAAGTCTTGCGGGGTCCACTTGTGTTCCTTGAGGTCCCACGCGTCAACGTGGCTCTGGCCGCCATCGAGCATCACGAAGATGCAGAAACGCGCCGAGCCCCGAGGCTTGGCGGTTCCGGCTGCCTGCACGTTCCCAGGCTTCAGCAGCGGCAGAAACCAATAAGCGCTGATCGGAAGCGCTCCAAGCTTGAACGCTTCGCGGCGAGTGAGCATGCTGTCGAGGATGTGAGACATGGACGCGACCTCAATAGTTGAATACGAATTCGACCTTGTTCAAGAGGAGCCACTGCAGGTCCTCATAGCCCTTGCGCGCACCGCCCTTGGAGATCAAGTCACGCGCCATGGTCAACTCCTGCTGGTTCGGCTTGCGTTGCAGGAATCGCTGAAACACTTCGTTGATGTTCGCCTCGTCACCTTGCTTCTTGTCAAGGAGCTTGGCGAGGAAGCTCCCGGGGCGCGCCTGCACCTGCTGCAGAACGAAGGGGCTGTTCATCAGCAGCACGGCCTGCGTGATGTCGCCTTCGTTGGTGCGCTCGGAGTACTCGCGGTTCGACTGCCCAAACGACTCGAGGAAGAAGTTGATGTCCTTCAGGCCCGGATACTTGCCCTTGAAGTCCTCGGGCGACCGCGTCTCGGTGGCGTACTTGGCGCGGAAGTCGGTGCCGCGGATCGGCACGTCGGTGTAGAGTCCGGTGGCCTGCACCATCGAGTCATGCACCTGCTCCGCTGGCAGGCGGCGCACGAACTTGCGAGCGAAGTACTTGGCGTAGGCCTCTTTCCACTCGCCCGAGAAGCGCGACGAGAGCTGATACGCGCTCGACTTGGCGATCAAACGAAGCAGGCGCTGGATGTCGTAGTTGTGGGTGCGGAAGTCATTGGCGAGTTCGTCGAGCAATTCCGGATGCGAGGGCTGCACCGTCCACGGCGCGGGCGGAGGGTTCTTCGGATCCTGGCGGGAGAGATCGAAGTCGAGCGGCGGATCCACGATGCCGACGCCCATCATCTCGGCCCAAAACATATTCACCGTGGCCCGTGCAAACTGCGGATGTGACGTCAGGATCCGCGCATACTCGGCGCGGAGCGGCCTGCCGGGCTCGGGCTTTTCGCCCGAGAGCATGAACTCGGGCTCGATCTTGCCCTTGCCGCGGCGGGGCACGCGGACCACAGTGCGCGCAGCCGCGTCATAGCCCGTGCCTTTGTCGTCGATCGAATACTCGTCCTGCGTTGTGGCGATCTCCACGCGGCGCAGCACGCGCGTGTTGGCGAAGAACGCGCCCATCCGGAACAGTTCGTCGCGCTTGCGCGCCGCGAGGTAGGTGTTGATCTTCTCGAGGTGGCGCGCGCCATCGTGGCAGGAGACACAGTTCAGATCGATGCCGAGAAAATGCTTCGCCGAGCTGATGGCGAGCTCATCGGACGTGTCTTCATGGACCGTGTCTTCGCAACTGAGCCCGATAACCACCCAGCGCGCCACGTAGCTCGCAGGACCGACGTACCAATTGCTGACCGCGTTGGCGGTGAGCATGTCGGTAACCATTTCGTTGTATGGGCGGTTGATCTGGAGATTGTCGTAGATCCAGCGATAGTAGACGTTCTTGCCTTCGGAACCCACGCGATTGGCCGCGGTCTTCGAGAGATCGCCGAACCAATAGGTCCAGCGAGCACGGTAGGCGTGTGAGGTAGTGACTTGGTCGACCAGTTTGTCGCGCTTGTCAGGCTCCGTGGACGCTACGAACTTCTGCAGCGCTTCGTGGTCGCCGATTCGGCCGGTGAGATCGAGATGAACGCGCCGAAAGTACTCTTCATCGGAGGCAAGCGGCGCATGCGGAATGCCGTCTTTGGCCATCTTGCCGAAGATGTGTTCGTCGATGAAGTTCCTGCGTGCAACTGGAGCCACAGGTCCGGCCGATGCGGACTGCGCCACAGTCTGCGTAAGCTTGGACGCCTTCTCGCGGTTCCCGGCGCTGGGCAGCGGCGGGTGGCCTTCCGGCAGCTTGGCAGGCGGAGCCTGAGCCAGAAGAGCAGTGGCGGCGACGAGGCACGCAGCGACCTTATGCATACGGTTGACCATATTTTATATCGAGCGGGCGAGGGTCCGCCGGGCTGTTCGTGATATTATCGCGGCGATCATGAGGCATTTGCTCATCTTCTTAACAGCGGTGTCGGCGAGCGCCGCATCGCGCGCGTCATTCGCTAGCGGATACATGTACAGCTACTACGTGCCGCAATCGGCGAGCACGCCGTGGCGGCCGGCCTGGTCGCCCGACGGCAAGGAGATCGCGTTCGGCATGTCCGGGTCGCTGTGGAAGATTCGTGTGGGCGACACGACGGCTTACGAATTGACGGCTGGCAAGACCTATGACAGTGCGCCTTCGTGGTCGCCCGACGGCCGCTGGATCGTCTATACCGGCGAAGATTCGAGCGGCGTCAACTTGATGCTGCTCAACGTGGCGACGGGCGAGAGCACCGCGCTCACCAAGGGCAGCAAGGTCCACGTGGACCCTGTGTTCTCGCCCGACGGCAAGCGCATCGCCTATGTGCTCAACGATCCGCAGAAGGCTTTCCATATTTACGTGATGCCGTTCAACAACGGAGTGCCCGGTTCGCCGATGCAGGTGACTTCGGAGAACTCGTATGGCCGATCGCGGCTCTATTTCAGCGCATGGGACGATCACATATCGCCGTCGTTCTCGCGGGATAGCACCGAGATGCTGCTCGTCTCGAACCGCGGCATTGCGCTCGGGTCCGGCGCGATTTGGCGCGCACCCATCGAACCGGGCGCGATGAGCAAGGCCAAGATGCTCCTGCGCGAAGAGACACTCTATCGGACGCAGCCGCAGTGGTCGCCTGACGGGAAGCGAATTCTCTACAGTTCGCACCGCGGCAGCCAGTTCAACAATCTCTATGTGCTGCCGATCGACGGCGGCGAACCGTACCAGATGACGTTTGGGGATTGGGATCACTTCGATCCGCGATGGTCGCCTAACGGGGAATGGATCGCCTACATCTCGAACCAGCGCGGGATTTCCGAGATGCGGTTGCTGCGCAGCTTCGGCGGCGAAGACAACCCGGTAGAGATCCGGCGCCGCGTGCATCGGCGACCGATGGGTACGCTCGAAGTGCGCTTCCAGGGCGCCGCACGATTCTACTTGACGGGCTCCGATGGAAAGAGCTATTCACCACCGGATTCCTACGCGCGCGTTGCCGGTAGAAGCTCGCACCGCGATTTCTTCCACGCGGAGAACCGCTTCGTGGTGCAACTACCGCCGGGCGAAGCAACGCTCGAAGCCGCTCGCGGACTCGAGTACTCACCGGTGACGAAGCGCATCGTGATCAAGCCGGACTCAGTAGCAGTGGAGACGGTGGACCTGCAGCGCATCACGAGCATGAACGCCGCTGGGTGGTGGAGCGGCAGTGACCATGTCCACATGAACTATGCCGGTAATCTCCACAACACGCCCGAGAACCTGATGATGATGGCGCGCGCCGAGGATCTCGACATGGTGGGTGAGAAGGTGTGCAACAAAGACCACCGCATCTTCGACCACCAATATTTCTCCGGCGGCAGGCCGCACGCGCTTTCGAACGACGAGCAACTCCTGACGGTCGGCGAAGAGTACCGGCCGCCCTTCTACGGGCACATCAACTTCATTAACTTGACCAAGCATCTGATCTCGCCGTTCACTACGGGATACGAGGGCTCGGCGATCGAGAGCTTGTATCCTTCGAACACCGACATGTTCCGCTTGGCGCGAGCGCAGGGGGCGTTGAGCGGATACGTGCATCCGTGGTCCGGCGATCCGGAAAAGACGGGCTACTCGGTGGCGCGCGGATTCCCGGTGGACTTGGCGCTGGGCTCGTTCGAGTATCTGGAACTCCACACCAGCGCGCAGCACTTCAAGTTCACTGCGCCGGTATGGCATCGGGCATTGAACTGCGGCTTCCGGATCACTGCATCAGCGGGCGAGGATTCGATTCTCGGGCTTCATGCGACTCCGATCATCGGGTCGAGCCGGCTCTACGCGTACTTGGGCGAGAAGCTCACTTGGCCGGGGTGGCTCGAGGCGATCCGGAAGGGGCGGACGTTCGTGACGAACGGTCCGCTGCTGAAGCTCGAGATCGACGGTCGGATGCCGGGCGATGAGTTGCGGCTTCCCGATGACGGCGGCACCGTGGAAGTGCGTGGGAGCGTGGAGGCGATCGTGCCGCTCGAAAAGATGGAGCTGTTCTTCAACGGCAAGCCGATCGAGACGATCGAGGTGCAAGGCAAGTCGGCGCAGTTCCGCAAGCGGATCCCGATCACGCAAAGCGGCTGGTTCACGCTGCGCGCGTCGAATAGCCGGCCGCAGCATCCGGTGGACGATAGCTACGTGGTGGGGGAAACGAGTCCGGTGTACGTGTATCGCGGGAGCAAGGAGATCCGGTCAAAGGTGGATGCGGAGTACTTCGTCAAATGGATCGACGACATCACGCGGCAGGCGGAAGGGCATCCGGGGTGGCGGAGCGATCGCGAGAAGAGGCATGTGCTGGGGCAGTTCGCGGAAGCGCGGGCGGTGTTCGAGCAGAGGTCGCGGGAGGCGCAGTAGCGCCTGAGGTGCAGGAGGGCCGAAGGGGTGCGATTACGAAGCCGTTTGAGGAACCGTTACGCCCGGGACGTCAGTCTGCCCAAAGTCGTTTCCCTTGTACAGGAGCTTAGCACTCGACACTTTGGCCAAGGCATAGGTGCAGCAGTCTCCAAAGTTGAGTCGCGCCGGGTGCCTGCCCTTGCCGTATCGCTTCCAAGCTTCGCAGGCTGCGCGCAACTGCAACTCGTCAAAGGGCACTATTCTGGTGTCTGCATCCGCGAGCAACTTATTCAGTGCCTCAATGCCAGCATCTGCCTTCTTGGTCCCCATGGCAATCGTCATTTCCAGAGCGCTTACCGCGGATACGATCGGATCAGGATCGGATTCGATAAGAGTGCTGTATGACGCGTCGTCTGGCTCTGGCGAGGAGGATGGCGAGGATGGCAGAAGTATCGATTACCACGTTTAAGTTGGAAGCCCCGTCTCGTCGTATCCAAGAATCTCGTCAGCCGACCTCGTGTCGTGGTCGGGCAATGCAGCGCAGGCACGTCCGATCGCCAGCAGTCGCTCCGCGACCCGCTCCTTGCGCCGTTTCTCCGCCCTTTCCAGGCGCTCACGTAATGCGTTCACAACAGCGTCTTCCAGGGTTTCGCCTGTACGCGACGCGAGTTCACGCGCTAGAACATCGGCGACGGGATTCTCGATGGCGAGCATAATTCATTCTCCGACGATCACGGCAACTGCGTCAAATTTCGTCTATACGCCTAACAACCACCCGCGCGCGACCGCCCCTGTCACGCGTGACAAAGCGAACGCATACCACCGCAATTGCATCTCGTAATGCTTCCGGTTCGCATCCAGGTCCTCGTCGGTCTTGAAATCGACGATCATCCACGCCCCCCCCGCGCGATAGGCCAAGTCGATCACGCCCTCCACGATCCGGCCATCGAACTTGTACGTCACCGGGACCTCGCGCAGGCACTCCTCGGCCGTATGCGCTGCGCGTATCAACGGATGCCGCAGCGCCGCGATCACGGCATCGGCGGCGGCGCTCACGTCCGCATCGCCGGCGCCGAGCAGGCGGGCATGAAGCTGGACCACGGCAACCACGTCAGGACCTTCCGCATCGAATGGCACGTCGCGCATCGCCGCGTGCACGAGCGTTCCGAAGCGGCGGCCGCCGGGGCGCGTGTCCGGACGCGACACCGTTTCGAAGCCGATCTCGCAATCGAAGTCCGGCGGAGCCTCACGTGCTTCGCTCGGAGTAAACACCGTATGCAGCGGCCGGGACGATTCGCTGATGCGATCAGCCCTTGCCTGCGACCACTCGCGATACCGATCGAGACTGGCGGCGGATCCCTCCGCAAGGATCTCTTCGTGGCGCAGCCCTTGACCTGCCTCCACGTTGAGACGCAACGCGGCGGGGTCCCACCACACCACGTCATGCTCGCCCTGCTGTGGCTTGTGCAATCCGGGACGCACCGAGAAATCTTCGTGCGCGAACAAATCCGGCGGACGTTGCAAGACGCTAGTTGATCCGAACTCGGGGCAACCGGCAGCAGGCTTCGATTTCCGTTGCTTGTCACGCGGCGGATACAGCGCCTTGTTCAATGGCTGCAGCCAACCGTCCATCTCCTCGTCGCCCACCGTCGGGATCACCAGCAGATCACGGGCGCGCGTTGCCGCCACGTAGGCCACACGAATTCCTTCGGCGCGCTCGCGCTTCATCTCTTCTTCGCGATTCGCGACCAACTCCCACGGCGAGCACCACAACAAGCGGCTGGCGCACAAGCGTTTCTCGGCGTCCACATAGCGGTCGGGCTCGCGTGCAGCCAGATTCGCAGTCATGTCGCCGAGGATCACCACTGGAAACTCGAGTCCCTTGGCCGCATGCACAGTCATGAGGCGAACGCCCTCGGAGCCTTCTTCGACGATCGGCGCTTCGCTGGATTCACCCTTCTCCGCCTGTGCCTCGAGCATCTCGACGAACCCGCGAAACGAAATGCCGCCCTCGATTTCGTAAGTGCGGGCAAGGTCCGCGATGCGGTACACGTTGGCGAGCACCTGACGGCCCGCGGGGCGTAAGGCGAATCCTGCGAATGCACGGGTGGCTTCGAGCAACCGATTCACCGTCTCGGCGACGGCGCGGCGATTGCGGTTGCGGTGGAGATCGGCCAGCAGCAGCAGAGCTTCGCGCACGGGCTCGAACTCGGCGTCCTGCCCTTCCGGCACTTCGTGGAATGGATGAAGCTTGCCGTACTTGTGGCGGAACTTGAGGAGCGTGTTGTCGGCGAGAGCGAAGAGAGAGCCGCGCAAAGTGGCGAAGACGCTCAACTCGTCTGAAGGCCACTCCACCGCGGTGAGTGCGGCGCGCATGGTCTCCACTTCCTCACGCGCGTGAAATGACTTCGAACCTACCAGCAAGTGTGGGATGCCTCGCGCCTCGAGGCCGCGTGTGTAGTCGCGCGTCAGATCTTGCCCATAGTTGGTGAAGCGGCGGAACAGCACGCAGATATGGCGCGACTGGATCGGAATCCGTTGCTTGGGATGCTCGGGGTCACGGACGGTCCAACCACTTTGGCCAAGCAGCCACTCGATCAATCCGACGACGGTGTCGGGCAAGCATGCGTTGATCGCGGACTTGGCAACGTAGCGCGTGGCGTACGGGCGTGGCGCAGGCAGGGCGATCAACGAGGGCTGGCTCACCGGCGCAGGCACGTGTTCTTCGAGCGGCACGTACTGGGCTTGCATGCCATCCACGGGTCCGCTCATTTCGGGCTCGAATGCCGCGTTGACGCACTGTTGGATCGTGCGCACAGAACGAAAGCTCTTCGAGAGATAAACCACGCCGACGCCCTGCCGTTCCAGGCGATCTTTCACCATCTGATACAGCACGACATCGGCACGACGGAACTTGTAGATCGATTGCTTCGGGTCACCCACCACGAACAACTTGCCCGCGGCAGGTTGCGTTTCGAGCCAATTGTTCACCTCTGGATTGTCAGCGGCCAGCAGCAGGAGCAACTCCGCCTGCAATGGATCGGTGTCTTGGAACTCGTCGACGAAGATGTGGGTGAAGCGGTTCTGCAGGTAGTGGCGCACTTCGCCGTTCTCGCGGACCAAGTCGCGCGCCAGCATCAGCAGGTCGAGAAAATCGAGCTGCCCGCTGCGGCGCTTGTACTGCTCGTAGCGCTCCACCAGATCCCACATTTCGCCCCGGAGTTGCGAGGCAAGGTCGGCGTCGGCCTGAAAGCGGAACGCTTCGAGCTCGGCCAGCAGCGCCTCGGCGCCCTTGCGCTTGAGATTGCGGAGATCGCGTTCGAGGCGCACGAAGATGGACTCGAGCGTGTCGTAGTCGCGCGCATCCACGGCTTCGGCGCGTTCGATCCACTGCGCAGCTTCATGAACGGGCCGGAACGCCTGGTTCATGCGCTGGGAAGCATCTCGCACACGCTCCACCAGCACGTCGACCTGGGCGGCGCGGTCGAATGGGAGCCGTGCCCACGGCTCAGGGAAATCGCGCCACTCGATCAGCGTGCGCGCGGCGTACTGGAGCTGCCCGATCGGGGGCAGATCATCGCGGGTATCGCGCCAAGCCAAGCGCGACAGCGCTCGCCGCAACGCGGGAGCGTCTTCGTTGAGCTTGCCTTGGATCCAGCCGCGGAAGGCTCGGTCGAACAGACGTTGTGCTTCGAGTTCCGAAAGCTCCTGGAACGAGGGATCGACGCGCGCTTCCACGGGGCGCTCTCGCAGGATCTGTGCACAGAACGCGTGGATGGTACCGATCGACGCTTCCTCGAGCCGCGCCAGCGCGTCTTCGAGATTCCGCAGCCGTTGGGGATCGCGGCATCCGGTACGCGTTCGATCGAGGCCCTGCCGCAGGCGCAGCTTCAGTTCACCGGCGGCCTTGTGGGTGAAGGTGACGGCAACGATCTTGTCCACGGTGGTGAGGCCTTGTTCCAGCACGGCCACGATGCGGCGAACGAGTTCCGTAGTCTTGCCCGTGCCCGCCGCGGCTTCCACGATCAGACTCTCGTGCAGCGAGTGGCGAATGCGCTCGCGAGCAGCGGCATCGTCAAGCCTTGCGACCGCGGCGCCGCTCACGGAAGCCTCCTCAGTTCCACCAACGGCTCGATGCGGCCCTTCGATTTTCGGCGCAGACGCAGTTCCTCATAAGGGCCACAGACGACGCTGAAGTCGCAGTACTCGCACGCGTCCTTTTCCGGTGCAGCGGGAAGGTCGCCCGATTCGATGGCCTTGTCGATACGGTCGAGCACTTGCGCCAGGCGTGCTCTCGCGTTCTCCGATGCGGGGATCACCACTTGGTCATAGCCGCCGCGATGCGTGCAGTAGGAGAGCCGCCCGGCTTCGGCGGGTTGGTGCAGCGCGCGCTCAGCCACCAGTGCGTAGAGCAGGGGCTGCAGGAATTTTCCGCCGCCCACGAATCCGGGCTTGGGATCGGGAGGCTTGCCGGTTTTGTGGTCCGTGATGCGGAGAATGCGCTTGGAGACGTGGCGCTCCACCAAGTCGATCGCGCCGCGCACCACCACGCGGTCGAGCACGATCATCCGCTCCTCGGCGCCGAAGCGGAACTCGGAGAATACGGGCTCCCATTCGTCATCTTGAACTGCCACCTGGCGAATCCATCCGCGAAGGTCGGTGCGGAGGTCTTCGATCTCCGAGATCCACACACGAGGAATCGCGGGAGCAAGTTCCTCGGCGTACGCCTCGGTCACGCGCGCGACGATCTGGTCCGCGATGTCGAGCGCGCGGTCGAGCTTCGACTTATCGAGCGGCACGAGAGATGCCTGTTTCAACTCGCCGATCAGTTCGTCTTGCATCGAGTGGAAGATGGAACCGCGCGTGAGCGGATCGAGTTGGTCGAGAGGCTCTTTCTCTTCGCGCGGCTGGAAGCGATAGATTGCATGCAGCGCGAACTGATACGGGCAGACGGAATATCGTTGCAGCGACGTGGCGGAATAGGGCCGGTTGGCGAGCCGGAAATCGTCGAGGACGATCTTGGTTGCCGGATCTGGTTCCACCAGTCCATCGGCGGGCGACCAAGCCGAGTGCCAACGCCGCCAACGCGAACGAAGCGAGCGAGCCAAGGAAGGGCTCACCTCCATCAGGTATCGGGCGGCTCCACGAGCAGCGCCGCGAGCCAGCTTCGATACGGCGTCGAGAGCGGCGACATCATACTCGGCATCGTCGATGGCATCGGCAGGGTCCTCCGGCGCGGGCCGGTGGAGGCGCGACGGAGCAGCATGGTCGGCCTTCGACTGAAACTCCTTGAGGTCCGGCAGCGCTCCTTCGGCAGCGCGCGCAATCTCGAGCGCGTAGAATGACGGCACGCGAGGCCGGCCTTGGACCACATCCATGCGCGGATACGAGGCCACAAGCTCCTCAGCGGCGCTCGCCGCGATGCGGAGCAGCAGCCGCTCGCGCTCCACGCGGCGGTCGCGCACGGTGAGCTCCGGCGACCATGCGGAGCGATAGTCGTCGAGCAAGAGCGGATCTTCAAAGGGGCGCCGGGGGAAGATTCCTTCGGCCAAGCCCGGAAGAAACGCCACGCGAAACGAGCGTCCACGCGCTTCGTCGATACTGGCGATGAGCACTTGTCCATAACGGCGCGCTGGCGGATCATTGCGAAGAAACCGTAGACGGTCACGCAGTACGCCGAACACCTCATCGAGCTCGACGGGACCGACGTCGGCCATGGGGCGCAGTTCGTTGAGCACGGCGAGCACCGAGTCCGGCTTGCGCAACGCAGTCTCGGCGAGTTCGGTGAGCTTGTCGATCCACTCGCGCCAATTGGCGGACCTGGGAAGCTCATCGAGCAACGTGACCAGGGGCAGCGCGAACGCTTGCAGGACTCGAAGCTGGGCGAGCTTGGCTTCGGCGGTTTCTTTGCGCTCCGAGTCTTCGTCTTCGAGTTCGCGCAGTTGGAGTTCCCATTCGCGCTCGAGCCCATGCAAGCGGCGCTCCCATCGGTCGCGACCTCCGATCACCGCGGCGTCGACGAGAAAGCGCTCCCATCGGAATGGCGCGGCGATGGTGGCGCCGGCTTCTTCTTGCTGCTCGGCAACCGCAGGCTCGGAGACGAAGGCGAGCAGGACCTCGTCTTGCGTAGCCGCCATCGCGCGCTCGGTGCGCACCGGAGCACCGCGCGAGTCGAGCGCTGGAACCTGAGCGAGCGAAAGATACTCGGCGAAGCGCGAAGCGGAGCAGTTCTCCGCAGCGCAATTGAGCAAGGCGAGAAAGGCGCGCCCAGCCGGGTCTGGACGCGCGGTGCCGCGTTCGAAGTAGGCGGGGATCCCGGCGCGGCGCAGGGCGTCTTCAAGCAGTGGCTGGTAGCGCTCCGGCGCTCGCAGCAGAATGCCGATCTCATCGAACGGGACTCCTCGCGCAGCCACGGCGTGGATGCGGCGCGCGATCTCGACGCATTCCAACCCTTCTCCCGCGGCGGAAAAGATGTCGAGCGTGCCGTCCGCCGCCCCGGTGGCGAGTTGGCCAGTCGAAAACAAATTCGATCGAACGCGTTCTAGCGTGGAAGCGGCGCCTGGAGCATCGGCGCCGGTGCTTTTGACTCCGAGAGCGGCCCCGAGAGCGGCGACGGATTCGATATCGGAATCGAGCGCCACGGACAAGACGCGCGGAGCCCGCGCCGCCACCGCCGCCACGAGTTGACGTTGCAAGGCGAAGCGAAGCGGCACGTCGAGCAACAACACCGGGATCCCGAGCAAGGGATGCGACACCGTGTCGATCGCCATGCGGTAGATGGCAGCAAGATCGGCCAGCGACTCCTTCACCAGTTGATCGGCATAGCCTGCCATTAGTCTCCCGAGGTCACCGGTTGGTCCATCAGCGGCGGCTGGTCGCGGAACATCTTCCAGCCGCAGTTCCGACACCGTCCGCGCCGCCGCTCCCACGAAGCCTGGCGTCTCCGCAACGGGATCGAAGTACGTGAGCCTTCGCTCCGCGCGCAGGCGGTGCACAACTCGCGCCATGATGGCTTCCTGCCCTAGCGGACTCATCGGCGCCAGTCCGCGCCGGCCCAGCGACTCGGTGGCGAGTTGCGCGGCCAACTGCGGCAGCGTCAGAGCGTGCACGCCGAGCGTTCCGCGGCCAGGATGCGCGCGCAGGAAATCGGCTGCGGCGTTTCGCGTGGGCGCGAGCAGCAGCAAAGGCCCCGAGTCGAGAAACGGCTGAGCAGCGGCGTGCAGCCGCGCGCTCGAATCCGCAGTGAGGATTACGGGCGGCACGTTAGCCGCGGCGGCCCGCTACCTTCCTCGGCATTTCCAACGTTACGGGCTTCTCTTCGGCGGAAGGCGCCGGAGCGGGAGGCTTCTTGAGCGCCGACAAGCTGCTTTCGAGCGCCTTCATGATATCGACCACCGGCGCGAGTTCCTGTGCAGCGGGCGGAGCGACCACTTCCTGACCATGGATCTTCGCTTCGATCATGCCGCGCAGCGTTTCGCGATAGTTGTCTTTGTACTTTTCGGGTTCGAAGTTGCCGGCCATCGCTTCGATCAAGCTCTTGGCCATCAAGAGTTCTTTGTCCTGCACGATACCGCGGTTGGTGCGGAACTCGTCCATGCCGCGAACTTCGTCCTGGTAGTACATGGTGTGGAGAATCATGCCGTGGCGAGCCGGCCGGAGGATGACCACGTGTTCGCGATTGTGCATGGTCAGCTTGGCGATGGCGACGAAACCGCTTTGCTTCATGCCTTCGAACAGAAGCGTGTAGGGCTTCTCGCCCGCTTCCTCGGGAGCCAAGTAGTAGGAGCTCTCGAGGTAGACGGAATCGACTTCGTGTTCCTTGACGAACTCGAGAATCTCCATCACCTTGGCGGTCTTCGGAGTGATCTTCTTGATGTCTTCGTCGTCGATCACCACGTAGCGGTCTTTCTCGTACTCGAAGCCTTTCACCAATTCGCTTCGCGGCACAGCCTGATCTTCGGCTTGGCAGAAGAGCACCTGCTTCACGCGGGAGTGATCTTTCTTGTGAAGCTGGTTGAAGCTGACGGTTTCGGCACGGGCCGCAGCCATCATGCGCACCGGGATCGACACCAAGCCAAACGTGATGTGACCCTTCCAAGTTGTAGAAGCCATGTTTTCGGGTACCTGTAGATATGATAGGAGAGTCAAAACAGGATCGGCTCACCTCGTTTCATGGCGCTGGAAGAATACGCGCGAAAACGCAGCTTCGACAAGACTCCCGAACCCGGCCCGGCGGCGCCGGAACCACAGCAAGGGCGCTCATTCTGCATCCATCGACATGCCGCACGCCGCCTGCACTATGACCTGCGCATCGAGATCGGCGGCACGCTGAAGAGCTGGGCGGTGCCGGAAGGCCCCACGCTCGATCCGAGCATCAAGCGCTTGGCCGTCCACGTGGAGGATCACCCGCTCGAGTATCGGGACTTCGAAGGCAACATCCCGCGAGGCAACTACGGCGCTGGAAGCATGATGCTGTGGGACGCGGGATCGTGGGAGCTTCTCGGCGAAGCCGCTATTGAAGAGCAACTTGCGCGAGGCGACTTCAAGTTCCGCTTGCATGGTCGCAAGATCACCGGCGAGTTCGCACTGGTGAAGCTGAAGAACAGCACCAAGGGCGTTGACTGGCTGCTGATCAAGAAGAAGGACGCTTCGGCCGAGACGCCTTGGGATATCGATCGCTTCGAGTACAGCGTGCTGACCGGGCGGACGCAACAAGAGATCGCAATGGATGCTCCGGCGCGTACTCAGGCGAGCAATCCAGGAGCCCCTGCAACGGGAGCCGTCGCCGCCGAGATGCCGCGCGACCTTACGCCGATGCTCGCGGCTTCGGCCGATGCGGCACCACCCGGGTCCGACTGGATGTACGAGATCAAGTGGGACGGCGTGCGCGCACTGGCTTATCTGAATGATGGAAAGCTCCATCTGGTGGGGCGTCGCGGCACGGTGATGGACGCGCAGTATCCGGAGTTCGCCACCATTCCCGAAAGCTTCGGCGCGCGGGAAGCAATTCTCGATGGCGAGATCGTGATGCTCGACGAGCAGGGCCGCCCGAACTTCCAACTCCTGCAGCCGCGCATCATGGCCACGGGCGCGCGGCATATCGCACGGCTGGCGGCGCAGCAGCCGGCGATGTTCTTCGCGTTCGATTTGATCTACTTCGATGGGTTCGACCTGCGCGAATCGCCACTTTCCGAACGGCGGCGGTTGCTCGCCACGCACTTGAAGCCCTCGCCGGTGTTGCGATTCTCGCGGGACTTTCCGGTGCCGAGCAATGAGTTGCTGGAAGCCGCGCGGGCGCAGGGTTTGGAAGGGATCGTTGCGAAGCGTCTGGGGAGCCCGTACCGCTCCACGCGGAGCGGCGATTGGGTGAAGATCAAGATCTCGCACGAGCAGGAATTCGTGATTTGCGGGTTCGTAGTGAACAAGCGCGAGTTGTTCGGGTCGCTGATTTTGGGTGCATTCGACAAGGAAGAACTCGTGTGGGTGGGCAATGTGGGCACGGGTTTCGATCAGGCGCAGATCAAGGACATCTACAAGCTGCTGGAACCGCGCATGATCGCGCAGTGCCCGTTCCGCGAGTTGCCGCAAGTGCCCGCGGGCGAGATGAAGTTTGTGCGTCCAGAGTTGGTTTGCCGCGTGAAGTACAACAACTGGACCAACGAAGGGCGCTTGCGCGGTCCCGTATACGTGGGAATGCGGTTCGACATCGCGCCCGAAGAATGCATGCGAGAGCCCGTGGCTGCGGTGAAACGTGCGCCGCTACTGACGGGTGACAAAGACGAAGCTCGCGTCAGCGTGGACGGCCACGCGATGCACTTCATCAACCTGAACAAGGTCTTCTATCCCGAGCACGGCTACGTCAAGCGCGACATTCTCAACTACTACGATGCGGTGGCGGACCTGTTCATCCCGCATTGGAAAGACCGGCCGCTTTCGTTGCGGCGCTATCCGGACGGGATCCACGGCGAGGGCTTCTTTCAGAAGAATGCGGCGACGGGCTTCCCGGAATGGATGCGATCAGAGAAGGTGCTCGACGTCGACAAGGAAGAAAAGCTGCTGGTGGTGGGAGCGGGCCGCGCGGAGTTGCTCTATCTGGCGCATCTCGGATGCATCGATCAAAACCCGTGGATGAGCCGGGTGGGGTCGCTCGATAATCCCGACTTCATGCTGATCGATCTCGATCCGCACGAGTGCGGCTACGAGAAGATCGTGGAGGCGGCTTTGATCGTGAAGCGCAAGCTGGATCTGCTGGGCCTCACCGGATACCCGAAGACCACGGGCGGCGACGGGATGCATATCTACGTTCCGCTCGAGCCGGTTTACACTTTCGAACAATCGCGGTCATTCGCGGAGGTGCTGGCTCGCTTGTGCGCCGCCGAGCGGCCCGATCTGTTCACCCTGCCCCGGACCATTTCGCGTCGCGAGAAGGGCCGCGTCTACTTCGACTACATGCAGAACGCGCGGGGAAAAACAATTTCCGCGCCTTATGTTTTGCGGGCTCACCCTGGAGCGCCGGTGGCTACGCCGCTCGAATGGCGCGAGTTGACACCCAGCCTACGGCCCCAGCAGTTCCACTTGAAGAATTCGCCGGATCGCTTTGCACGCGTTGGAGATCTCTTCGCCGGAGTGCTGACGTTGCCGCAACGACTCGAGGACGCGTTTGACCGGCTGCGCGAGGTACTGGGCGGAAAGTCCGCTGGCGCGTAGAGTTCTGACCCTGGGGAAACCCCCAGTATCCAGCAGCGTAACGTGCCCCTGACCAGGGGCGTCTCTGCATCATTCCGGGATCTTTGGGCCTGCGAAGGTCGCCCTCGCAGACTCGAAGATCCTGGGGAGTCGCCCCCCCCTCTACTTCCCCACCTCGCGCAACCGGATATTGCGGAACTCGATCACGCTGAAGCGGTCATGCAGCTGGAGCCCGATCGGCCCGGCCTTGGGGCGGTCCGGTTCACCGGCGTGGCTCGCGACTTCGTGTCCGTTGAGCCGAACCTTGATGCCGCTATTGCGGGACTCGATATCGAGCGCGTTCCAGTCATTCTCCTTTTCGTGGCCGAACTGCGCCGGCGCGAACAGGTAGATGCTGCCGGTGGGGTACTTCGTCTTGACCGCGTTGAGAATCTGGATCTCGTAGCCCCAGTGCGCGGGCGTCTTGTTGTAGTCAGGCGCGGGGCCGATCGCGTATTGGCCGCGTGTCTTATCGCGGATCGAGATGCCGCTGTTTCCACCGGAAGGCGTGAGGTACTCGACGTGAAGGTCGAACTCGCCGTATTCAGCGGTGGTGTAGAGCCACGACTGCGTCTGCCGCCACGCCATATACTGTTTTTCGTCGAGCGTGACGGGCCATGCTCCGAACGGAGTCTTCGCGCCCGAAGACGACTGCGCGATCAGCGTTCCACCAGCGAGCACCTTCCACTGGCCGTCGCCTTTCACCTCCCAGCCTTCGAGATTCTTTCCGTTGAAGAGCGGCTTCCCCGTTTGACCGAAAGCGGCACAAGCCAACACGAGCACCCAGGCGAGAGTTTTCATGACTTGCCAGTATACAGGCTGATCAGAGCCCGTGCCCAGTGCCGCAAATGGAGACGCGCAGTCCCAGCTCACGGAAGCAAGCTGCCTTCGCTGCGAGCGCCTGGTTGGCGCCTTTTGCATCGGGCACGTAGGCCACCTGAATGTGGTTCGACTTGTGCTTCGCCATCAACTGGTCACGCGAGACACCGTAGGTGACCGCGTGCATGATGGGCCACTGCGGAGTGGTAATCTGCCAGCGGCGCTCGGTTTCTTCGCGGGGCAACTCCACCACTTTGGCGCGACCGATGTCTGCGCAGAGCTCGCCGTCATCCACGTAGACACGGCTCCACACGATCTCGCCGGGCTTGCTCACGCCCTTCACCGATCCTCCGCCGAGCCGGAAATACATCGGCGGCTGGCGCTCGCTGACGGTGCCCGCGTAGCCTCCGATGAAATGCTGCGGCGGCGCGGCGCCCGAGATTTCGAACACCCACACGAACTCGCCGTTGTACTCTTCGCCGTAACGGACATCGTGCAACGTGTTCTCGGGATCGAAGCCGAGCTTACGCCAGATGCGGTAGGTGACCAAGCCGTCAAGACCGGCGCACTCGTCCACTTCGTTGAAGTGCGGAAGCGCTTCGCCCTCGAACAGCACGCGTTGGCCGGAGGCATCTTTGACGGGCGGCCGGTCGACGTTGTTGAGCAAGCCCTCGACGAGGTCCGAAGCGGGCGTGAGGTCCTTCAAGCCCTGCTGGTATTGGATACCGATGGTGGCGCAGCCGAAGTCATCGGCCAGCCGCAACGCCGCCACGTACATCTTGCACTGTTGGTGAATCTGGTCGTCAGTGAGGTCAGTGCTGGGATTCGTACCCGTGACGAAGCGCATGCCCTTGGCATTGAGCCAACTGCGAACGCCGGCGGCTTCGGAATCGGAGACCTGCTGCATCGCGGCGTAGAGCGTGGATTGCGAGAGGCGCTCCTTGAAGATGCCGGTGGGGTGAAGCAGTTCGTCCGGGATGATGGCGTTGTACATGCCCATGCATCCTTCGTCGAAGATGCCCATGATGGCTTTGTTCGCCAGCAGATCTTCCGCCACGGCGCTACCGGCGGCGGCCGCTTTGGAGGGCAGCTTCAGCCTCTTGAGCGGCGTGACGTGCGAGAGGTCATGCTTCACGCGCTTGCCCGCGAGCCAGCGCTTCAGGTTTCGCAGGAAGAAGTCGTCAGTGAAGTCGACCGACCAGAGCGTGTCATAGTCGACGCCCGCTTTGGTGAGCGAGCCGTTCAGGTTCAGCATGCCGACGAGTCCCGGCCATTCGCCGCTCCAGTTGGCGACGGTCAGAATGGGCCCTTCGTGCGAATAGAGACCGTGCAGCAGATGATGGCTGTACTGCCAAACGGCTTCCACCACCACGAGCGGGGCCTTGCGCGGAATCGAGCGGAACACTTCCATGCCGCGCTTCTGGCTATCAATGAAACCGTGGCCGGCTTCGGCGTCATACTCGTGGCCGCGTTTGACCTTGCCGCCCAGGCGTTCGATTGCGGCGATGACAGCCGCCTCGGCCTTCTCCTGCGCGGCCCAGCACTTCTGATTCGCGGAAAGGCGCAGGTCGCCACTGGCAACCAGGTAGATGATGTCGGACATTCTCCTAGCTTACTTCTTGCGCTCTTACTCTTGAAGGTGGCGGCGGATCAGTTGATCGTAGGTGAAGCCACCGATGAGGCCGCCGATGATTGGTCCGACGATGGGGACGATCCAGATGCTGGAGCCGTCGGTGAGTCCGTTGTTGCGGAAGCCCGCCACGGCCGAGAGCAGACGTGGACCGAAGTCGCGAGCGGGGTTGATCGCGTAGCCGTGCATGCCGCCCCAGCCCATGCCCACGGCCACCACAGTGAGCCCGATGAGAATCGGCGCGAGGGTGCCGGATGGCTGATTGCGGTCGTCAGTGATGGCGAAGATCATGAGGAGCAGCAGAGCCGTCCCGATGATCTGGTCAATCATGCCGGCCATCATCATGTCTGGGAAGGCGGGGAACGTGGAGAAGACGCCGGCGGTCTTTTCGAGCGCGGGATCGAACTTCAGGAACTGGGGCCGGTAGTTCACGAATACGAGCGCCGCGCCAACGAATGCTCCCGCGATCTGTGCGGCGCAGTAGGGCAGCACTTTGCTCCATGGGAAGCCGCGAAACGCCGCGAGCGTGACTGTGACGGCGGGATTGAGATGCGCGCCGCTGATCTTGCCCGCGACGAGAATTCCCATCACCACGGCCACGCCCCACGCCAGCGTGATGTTGGTGTAGCCGCCCTTCACGACTTCTCCTGGAACGTTGGTTCCGAACAGGACCACCATGGCGACGACGCCCACACCGAAGAGAATCAGAACGGCCGTGCCGAGGAATTCGGCGCACAGTTCAGCGAACAGAGACGGGGTACGCATTGGAGCGCGAGTATAGCATTTTGCGGCGGAGGCGCGCCGGCTGGATCTATGTTATTTGCCGGTGACCGATCAGTGCTTGGGCATGCTGCTCCGGCATCTATCGGAGGCGGGACTGAAGTCCCGCGCAGGCTGAAAGCCTGCCCCACATCACGGCAGAGCCGCAATCCCGAAGCACATATGCCCGCATCCGAAGCGGGACTCAAGTCCCGCCCTGGCTGAAGCCCGCCCTACACGGAGTTCACATCTATTGAACGAGGCGTTGTGCTAGCTCCGCCCGGGTGACCGGACCCGTTCGCGATCCCTTCCACGCGGGCATCGGCTTCAGGAACTTGTCTTCGCGCCAGTCGGTCCAGTAGAAGGGCAGATCGTCGTGGAACCAGTTGCGATGATCGCGGGCCATCCAGCCACGCAGGACAGCGAGTTGCACCGGATCCACCGTGGGCACGCCGAAGTATGCCGCCAGCGCGGCCGCCGCCTCCTTGCGAGTAACGGGCACCTCGGGTGAAGCGTGGAGATCGTGCGTGCTCAGCGGATAGGTCCCTCGGATTGCCGCCAGGTGGATCGCCGCGAAGGCTGGGTGCGACATGCGCAGATCGTCGAACCACACGAGGGGCACGCCTGCCTGGGCGAGTTCGCGCTGCACGGCTTCCGGCGCGGGAGCCTTCCCCGATGCCAAAGTCAGCGACGCCATCACCGCCGCGGCCTCGCCCACGTTCCACTCCACCGGATGCAGGCGGAAGGCTCCGTTCGTCAAATGCGTCACGCCGATGTTCTTGCCCGCCGCCAACAGATTTCGCACGCGTTGCGGGACCAGCGTGCTCATCGGAATCTGGAACGGCTTCGGCATCATCATGCGGCCGCGCTCGTTCGCGCCGCACGGATGAATGTCCACCATGTAGAATCCCGTGCCCACCGAATCGCCGGACCATCGCGCGCGCGAGCCCGTCTGAAACTCAGCCACGATGTCCTGCTCCACCACGCGGCCGCGCGCCGGGATCAGCCGCCGGGACTCGCGAATGTAGGGGTACTGCGCGAGTCCGTCATCAGTGCCCATCACTTCCTTGCGTAGCCGCATCCCTGGATATCCGGTGCCCTGGCCATCGTCGCGCGGAACGTCTGTCTGCAGCCAGTAGAGGAACGAGAAGGCCACTCGTTTGGCCTGCTGCAGAATCCGCGCGGTCTCGAGCGGCGATTTGTCGAGCAGCGTTTCGTCGTGATAGTCCTGGCGCGGCCAGTTCATCAGCGCCAAGTCGCCGGGCGCATTCGGACCGGAAAAGTTCTTCGCCGCCAACAGCCGCCGCCAGTTGAAGACACTCCCCGGCGACATGTTGTTCGGCACGGGCGGATCTTCCCCGAACATTTTGTACTGAAATGTTCCGCGCCAACCGAAGTCTTCCGGATAGTTCACGCGCATGCTGAATGGCTGGCCGTCTTTGAATTTTTCGTACTGCGGGGGCTTGGGGATGCGATGGTCCTCACCGGCGCGATAGTCCATTGCGAACGGATACGTGAAGCTCTGCACGCACGCGGGATTCGCAGTCTCGGCGGCATGCGGCTCGCCTGTTTCGGAGCGCGGCTCGGAACCTACTGAATAGGGCACACCGGCCAAGGGCAGCAGGTCGCCGAGTTCCGTGGCATCGAGGTAGAACTTCGCGCGCACGCGTAGCACTTGCTTCGTGTCGAACTGATACGCAAGCGCCGAGCCGATCGCGCCGCCGGTCACATCGAGCCGGAACACTTTCGTGCGGGCGTAGAGCTTCACACGCGGCTGCAGCGCCAACATCGCTTCCAGCACCTTGACGCCCACCACCGGCTCAAAGCACAAAGGCGACACGTAGCAAGAGCCCGGATTCAGATTCTCCCATTGCCGCGCGGCCGGGCTCAGCGGCGTATTCTTGCGATACCAGTCGCGGATGCCATCGCGCAGTTGGTAATAGCTGCGCGTGCCGCCAGCGAACTCGATGAAGCGATTCTCGTCGAGCGCGCTCACGCCACCTGCGGTGATCTGGCCGCCGATCCATTTCGACTCTTCAGTGAGGCACACGCTCTGCCCCATCGCCGCTGCGCGCAACGCCGCGCCGATTCCTCCCGGGCCCGCACCCGCCACCAGGATGTCGCACGCGGTCTCGGCGGGCGAAGCAGGAATCTCCACTCGCCTTACGAACGACCCAGGATCGCCATCGAATCGAACCGCCTCCACATCGACGATGTCCACCGTTTCAGCGAGTGCCGTTTGCGCGGCGGCGGTCAGGGCGAGTAGGAAATATGCAGTTGCGGTGTATCGAGCCATTTTTGTCCTTGCAGCCGCGACTCCAGCCCGAACAGCGTCATCCCCGTGGTGAGCAGATTACGCTCGATCGGCCGGGGCGTCTTCTGCGTCGACACCAGATCTTCGAACGCCTTCACCATGAAGCTCCAGTGATTGTGCACGTAGAGTTGGATGTAGAAGCACGAGGAGTGCACGCGGCCGCTTTTTTCGCGCGCGGCGAAAATGTAGTCCATGGTGAGGCCGTTGAGGTTGAGGATGGTGCCCTTCAATCCGTCTTTGTAGCGAATCAAGATCGCTTGCGGATTCTTGCACTCCTTGCCGTAGCCCTTGTTGACGCGCCGGCTGAGCGCGGTGTCCATCAGTTCCGTCGACCACTCGCCTTGCCGGCCCAGCTTCCAGACCTCGTCGCCTTCCACGCAGCGGATCGATGCGACGCCCGTTTCCCCGCCCTTGCGCCGCTCGGCCATGGCTTGCATGAGCTCGATCGCGTGATAGCCGTGTTCCTCGAGATCGGAAAAGCTGAGCGCCATCACCTCGCTGAGTTCGATGCCCCGTTCGAACTCGAGCGCTGGCTTGCGCCAAGTCAGCGGCAGGGACGATCCGGAGAAGAACGGAATGCGCATCTCGCGGATGCGATCGTACATGCGCTTGGCGTCGTCCCATTCGTAGGCGAGGTACTTGTCGTGAAACAGCGGGACCACGCGGCCGTCTTCCTTCATCGTCCGCGTCACTTCGTCAAACCGCTGCCAGCGCGGATACTTCACGTTGCCACGCGCCGTGCGCTCATAGTTGCCGTGCTCGCCGATGATCACCACGCCATCGACGGCGATCCGCTTCGTGCCCAATCGCAACGCCGATGCGACATCCGGATAGATCGTGACGCCGTACTCTTCGGCCTGCTCGCGCGCCATGTCGTTCACCGGAAACTGGTCGACGTAGAACGATCGCGCGCGCAGTTTCGGCGCATGGCTCACGCCGTTGAGGCGATACCCTTCGAGCAGCCTCCCCACGAACACGTCGGCGTGCGAGTTGGGGAAATACACGTTCAGGATCACGGCCACGGAAGGCTTTCGCTGCGCCATCGCGGCAAGCGGAGTGAGGAGGATCGAACGGCGAGTCATCAGTCTCGTGCCAATTGCTTCAGCAACGATATCGCAGCCACGGTCCTCTCGTCAGCACCCTCGACGTCGGGATTGAAATTCGTCAGGCCCACGGCGGCCACGGGCAGTTCAGCCGCGATGGAACGTACCAGTTGGCACGCACGCTCGAGGGGCATCCCTTTCGGTTGGCGGATGTCGAGGAAGTCGATATCGAGGTGGAGATAGACAGCCTCGACGCCCTCTGGGAACTCCTGCCCGAGGCCGGCCTCGGCCACGCGTTCGCGCTCGCCCGGTTCCACGTCAAAACATGCGGGCAGGCAAATGTTTCGGACGTCGATCGGCTGGCTCAGCCCACTCCGGGCCCTCAAATCGTCGTGACAGTGCCCCGCTGCTACCGCCAGCGACATGCCTTCCAGCCGGCCGCTGAGGCTCGTCTCCGGCGTGTGAAAGTCGGGATGCGCATCGAGCCACACCACGCCAGTCAACGCCGGCTCCATTCCGGCCAGCGTCCCGATCGCGGAATTGCAGTTGCCAGCCAGCACCACGGGAACCACCTGGTCACCGCAGGCCTGCTGCACCGCGGCGCGGATCTGCCGGTTCACGTCCACCACGGCGTCCAAGTCGCGCGAGTTGAAGTTCCACAGGCGCACGTGCTGCACTTCGGCTGGCATACCGCGATACGACAGCGCCTGATCGGCGCCAGCGTTCACCAAGTGGCGCGGCCCTTTGCCGACGCCTGCGCCTTCGAGCCCCATGTTGAACGGAGCTTCGATGATCCGGAACGGCCCCAGGCGCGCCATCAGCCGATCCTCGCCGCCAGGTCTTCGCGCGCCACTTCCACTTGCTCGCCGGAAGTCATGTTCTTGAGCGCGTAGCGCCCGGCGTTGATCTCGTTGTCGCCGACGATGAGCGCGAACCGCGCCGCCAGCTTGTTCGCCTGTTCGAGCGCGCGTTTGAGTTTTCCGTCGGCGCCCAGTTCCACCACTTTGCCCGCCTTGCGCAGATCATAGGCAAGTTGCGCGCAGTGACGTACCGCGGTCTCGCCGAGCGGCGCGATGAACAAATCAATCTTGTGCCGATGCTCGGCGGGCAGCGTTTCCTCGATCGACATCACGAGGCGATCTTCGCCGATCGAAAACCCGATGCCGGGCGAGTGCACCTTGGAGCCCAACTGCTCGGCGAGCCCGTCATAGCGGCCGCCGCCGAGCACCGAGTTCTGCGATCCCAACGCGCCCTGGTGCACGAACTCGAACGTGGTGCGCATGTAGTAGTCGAGGCCGCGGACCAGTCGCGGCCGCACGAGGAACGGAATCGCGCGATCGCTCAAGAGAAGCCGCACCTTGTCGAAATGCGTGCGGCACACTTCGCACAAGTGATCGAGGATGGAAGGCAGCGTGTCGATGATCGGCTGGTCCTGCGGAACCTTGCAATCGAGCACGCGCAGCGGATTCGTGATCGAGCGCCGCTGGCAATCGCCGCAGAGTTGGTCGCGCACGCCTTCGAGTTTCGCCTTCAGGTCCGAGACGAACTTCGGCCGGCATTCGTTGCAGCCCACCGAGTTGCTGTAGATCTCGTAGCGCTCGCAGTCCGCAGCGGCGCAGGATCTCGGCGACCATCTCGACCACTTCGGCGTCCACCACGGGCGATTCGGACCCGATCGCTTCGGCGCCGATCTGATAGAACTGCCGGTAGCGCCCCTTCTGCGGACGCTCGCGGCGGAACATGGGCCCCATGTAGTAGAGCTTCTGCAAGCCCGGCTGCTGGTCGAGACGGTGTTCGATGTAGGCGCGAATCACCGAGGCCGTGTTCTCCGGACGCAACGTCAGGCTCGAGCCATCGCGATCGTCGAACGTGTACATCTCCTTGGTGACGATGTCGGTGTCTTCGCCCACGCCGCGCGCGAACAGTTGCGTTTCTTCGAAGATCGGCGTTCGGATTTCCTGGTAGTTGTAGGAGCGGAACACCTCGCGAGCCACCGCTTCGACGTGGTTCCACACGGAGCTCGAGGGCGGCAGAATGTCGCGCGTTCCTTTGATGGCTCGAATCATGCGCGCTCTTTCCGGTACTCTTCGCAGAGCTCGAGGTAGTGGTCGCAGTTGACCTGGAAGCGTTCGCGTTCCTCTGGGGTGATCTCGCGCCGGACCTTGCCGGGCACGCCCATCACGAGCGAATAGTCAGGGACTTCCGCGCCTTCGGAAATCAGCGCGCCCGCAGCGATCACCGCGCCTTTGCCGATCTTGGCGCCGTTGAGCACGATCGCGCCGATCCCGATGAGCGCGCCGTCTCCGATGGTGCAGCCGTGCAGCACCACCGAGTGGCCGACCGTCACGCGATTGCCGATGTTGAGCGGAAAATCAGGGAAATCAGCGTGGAGCACGCTGTTGTCCTGGATGTTAGACTCATCGCCGATGCGGATGGAATGGACGTCGCCGCGCACGGTGGCGTTGGGCCAAATGCTCGAGCGTTCGCCGATTACGACGTCGCCGATGACTTGCGCGCTCGGGTCGACGTAGGCCGAGTCCGGTATCTGCGGCGTCTTGCCGCGAAAGCTACGAATCATGGGGAAACCATTATCGTAGCGCGCGACACAGTCAGAGTCCGGATTACCTGCCCGGCTCGAGAAACTCGATTTCGGTCAGTACACGGCCCTTTCCCGGACCGCGGCTGACTCCCCTGCCCCCGAGCACTACGGCGCGAACCTGGAGAAACGTGGTGGCCACAGTTCCGGGAGAGGATTGCGTGTCAATCGTCCATTCGGCCGGACATCCATTTACACCGTCCTCCCTTCGAGACACGGTCCCTACGTTGACGTCGAGGCCCTGGCAAGTTCCGCTGATATTCGAGGACACCTTGACGCGGATGGGCTTCGGTCCCGGCCGGTGGATGAGTTGCAGATCGAGACGGTTCCAGGTGTCCGTGACCGGCACGTCCGACGGAGCGCCTTCGAGGGTCTGCTCCACCTGCCACTTGGTGTCGTTCACCTTCTTGATCACGGCCATTGATTTGGCGCCGAGGGAGTTTTCCTCGAGCGTCAGCGTATCGCTGATCGAGAGGGGAGGATCGTAACGGACCGGGTTCTTGGGACCGGTGTCGCCGCGGTAGGAGAAAACATAGGCGGAGGAGATTTGCACATTCGTCTCGCCGCCGGCCACGACTACGCTGACGCACGGCGAAACTTTGGTGATCTCGGCATTGAACCAAGAAATCGGGCGAGGAGGCTCGTCGCAGTCCTCGAAGCCCGTAAAGATACCGCCTCGATACCTCGAAGGGCCTGCGTTCGGAAAGTTCTCGCGCACCGGCATTACTTCCACTCGGTATGTGCCCGCCCGGAGGCCCTCGAGTCCCCAACGTGCGTTGGTGTCGTCGTCATGATCGTTGCGCCGGTTGAGGCTCCCTGGCGAAAGAGTGGCGATTTCACGGAGGTCGCACTTGTACAGAGGCGTCTCGCGAAACGACGGCAGCTGTTGCTGGATCTTTCGCAGCGGCTCGAGCATCTGGTTTCGCGCAGAATCGAACATCTGCCTGGCGAGCGAATTGTAGGCGGACGTTAGCTGGGTTGCGCATCCGGCGTCACCGGCGAGTGCCGCAGTGACCATGCCGTCGTAGCTCCGTTTGAGGAACTGATCGACCGTGAATTCCGGGGTCCAGTAAGGTTCGGTCCGGAGGAGGATCTGCGTTCCCCGATTTCCCACCGCATCCATTTGGCCTACGGGCATGGGGTTCGGCACGGGAACCGCAAGCAGGCGCACTGGCTTGACCGGGTGGAGCTTGCAAAGGATCGCGCTGTCATGCATGATATTGAGCAACTGTGTCGCCACCAGAGCCGGGGAGACTGCGCTCGCATCGAAGCTGCATGTCCGTCTCGTGTCCGCTCCGAAGACGGTGGACGCCGAGAGATCCACGTGAGTGATCACGCGTTGCAAGGCTTGCACGAGACCCGATCCGGGTAAGCCGGGGTTCAGGCCGATTGTCGTCACCGACTCAGCGAGTTGGTCCGCCCAATAGTTCAAATCGAGGCAGTCTTCCCACGGCTTTCCAAGCGCGTCGGCGATACAGTGCCCAGGAGCGGCCTTCCTTGGTTCGCTCCGAAGAGCCTTCGTGGACTCGGCGCCTGCCTTGGGCGCGGTGGCCTGCCCGAACAAGATCGACGCCAAGTTCTCCAGATCTCGCTTGCTAACTGGAACCGTATCCCCGCCGGGGTTCAGGACGTCGAGCGCCATGTTCCCCGTTCCTGTCGCGTCAGCGCCGGCGATGGATTTCAGAAGTTCGTCCGTTCGGGCTTGATTGAACTTCCGCAGGGTGCCCGCGATGTCTGCCCACCCGAGGGTCTCCTTTTGGCTATCGATCCGGTCGAGCACACCTCGATTCAGAGCGCGAATCAGGTCAGTGAGTTTGCCGATCGGATCCGCCACCGGTTGGAGCGGCAACACCTCGAACGTTGCCAACGGAACCATGCCACCCTTCTGCGCGAGAGCCAGCTTGCACGTGCCTGTACTGTAGCCAGCCTCCTGGTTGGCATCGATGAAATAGGGCACCAGAAACTGGATGGCGCCGTCTTCCCCAAGATCGGCGGGGGCCAAAGTAACAGGTCCATTGTCGAAGGCGAAGAGGATGTACGGCGTCGCCGAGAGGCTCGAAACGCCGGTCAGTTTGGCTGTGATTGGTGCGCCTGGCGGACCGGACTGCGCGGAGAGCGCAGTCAATTCGGGTGCGGCGGCGGCGGTTCGTACAACGAGAAGCGCTGCGAGTGCGAGGTTTCTCACGAGGTCTCCTCCATTGGGGCACGGAATCGATAGCCCGATCATAACAGGGGAGAAAGAGGAAATCCATGGCCCTTTCGCTGTGGCCCTTTCGCTGTGTCTTTCGCTGCGCTCTTTCGCGGCGGCCCCGCTCGGCAACGGTGCGGACCGAATGCAGCTCACCCGCGGGCCGTCGAGTTGGCCTCAAAGCGGGCTCGCCCGCAGAGCACGACGCCGCCGATCACTTGCGCGTTGGGGCCGGCGTAGGCCGAGTCCGGGATACGCGGCGCTTTTTTTTGCGAAAGGTACGACATGGGGAAACCACTATCGTGCCGCGATGATCTTCGTGGCCTTCTACGAGGCGAGGGAGCGATAGCGGCGCGTGACCTCAGACTGAGTAGCCGTTTCGCAAGAAAGCGTAAGCGCCTCGACCAAGTTGGCGCGAGCTTGTTCGATCGAGTCACCCTGACTGGCGATGTCCAACTCTGGGCAGAACGCCACGAATCCGTCGTCTTCCGGTTCAATGAGAGTCGTAATCTGGCGGGCGTCCATATTCTCAGCTATCTGCTCGCGGCGACGGCCGCCCGCGCAAGCATGATTACCCTAGTAGATGAAGACTGCGGCATGAGCAGAACAACGTACGTGTTCTACAAGGACCGGGACATTTGGGTGTACGATGTTGCGCTCGGCGTATTCCTGAAGTACCTCATTGACGCGGCCTTGGCGAGCGATGAGTCACAACAGTCGTGGCTCGCCGCGGCAATTGACAGTTGGCGAGTCGCGGCGTGCATTTCCGATATTCCCGCCTGTTTCGATTACGTACCCGCGAAGCACCGGCAGACCATCATTGCCCTCGCGGAACAAGCGTGTGCGCGACTCGAAGAGCGAACGTCGATACCTGCGGACGAGATGGCCGCGTGGAGCCTATGGGAAGGTGAGGGCGTCCATTCTCGCGGGCGTACAGAGGTGCTCACCGCCCCGATCGTGAAACTTGGCTATGCAGTCATTGCACTGCTTTCCGGGGAATCGCCCGAACCGCCGGAGCGCCGTTCAGCGCTGCATGGCTGGCCCTGCTGACGCGGAGCCTCGCGCTGCTGACGCAGAGCCTGCTTAATGCCGGTGGGTCATCGCGCAGCTAACCGCAAATGCTGCTTCAAGGCGGCGGGACTGAAGTCCCGCGCTGGCTAAAGCCCGCCCTACACGGCAGGCAAGTGCTGATATCGGAGCCGGAGTGTTTTTCGTGGGCCTCTACGTGAGTACGGGCAGCGGGACTGAAGTCCCACGCAGGCTGAAGCCTGCCCCACACGACAAGCAAACTGCCACAGTCAGACGCGAGGCCAGATCCACCGAAGTGTCGTCAGTGCCAGTGGGTCATCGCGCAGTTGTAGATCGTGTTCTGGCGCTGAGGGTCCGCCTGAATGCGGTCGTGGACGCTCTCCACCTCCACACGCAGGCCATCGCGATCACGGATTTCGAACGCTGGCGACTTCGCGTCGAGCAGTACGATTTCGTATCCAAACCACTGCCGCAGCAGGGGCGCGAAATGCTGGTGGTCGTCCACGCAAAGATCGAGGAAATCACTGAGGCTGATTTCGTAGCCGGTCTTCATGGACCCTACCGGACCGGCGGCATGATCATCTGCGGAACCCGGCACTGATCGCGGACCTCAGTGCTACAAGCCCGATATCCCAAATTCCGGTCAAAGCACACGCGAACCTCGCTGAGGAATCGCCCGCCGTTGCCACCGCACAGAATCGCGAAACTCTTCGCCGAAGCCGGACCATTCGCTTGCACCAGCTTGGCCTTCAGGTCCTGCGGCGCGACCATCACCTGGCGCAGCGGCTGCTTGTAGTCATTGGGGATCTGCACCTTCGCATACGCAGCGCGCACCTTGCCGAAGTAGGTGGCCGCGGTGGTGCCGTCGCACGTGCCGTGCTTGGACCATTCGTGCCGAATCAACCCGGGCGCCGGCATGATGTCGAGCATCTTGTCGATGATCGCGCGGCTAGGCGGAGGCGCCGTGGTGCATTCCTCCGGATAGCCGCGCTCGTATTGCGGCCACAGCCCGTGTGCGACGAATCCGAACTGCCGGCCCTGCGCGCACTGGAGATCGCTGCTCGACCTCTGTCCGGCTTCGCCGTTGCAAAATTGCGGCGACCACGAAAGGCTCAACACGTAGTAGTCGAACTTGCCAGGCTCGTTCCTGGCGTCGGGCGGTGCTGCTGTGCAAGAGAGAATGAGGAGTGTCAGTAGAGTGAGTGCGAGCAGAGTCCGGAGCATATCCACACGATCATAGCTCACGAACCGGCATCGCTACGGCCGCATCAGTGTAACGACCGCCTGTGCCTCGCAGGACTTGCCTTCGCCAACCGGACCCACGCGTTCGGCCGTTTTGAACTTCACCGACACCTGCTCGAGCCCGAGCCCCATCGTCCGCGCAAGGCTTTCGCGGATCACCGTCCGGTAATCCTTGAGCTTGGGCCGTTCGAGAATCACCGTCGTATCCACGTTGACGATCTGGTAGCCCTTCATGTGCACCAGTTGCACCGCGTGATGGAGGAACTGGGCGCTATCGGCTCCCTTCCACTGCGGATCGCTGTCGGGAAAGTGCTGGCCGATGTCGCCGAGCGCGAGCGCACCCAGTAGCGCGTCGGTGATCGCGTGCGACAGCACGTCGGCATCGGAATGCCCCTCGAGCCCGACCTCGCTCTCCACTAGGACGCCACCCAGAATCAGACGCCGGCCTTGCGCCAGCCGGTGGGTGTCCCAGCCGAGGCCCGTTCGAATCTCCATGTCTATGATGCTTTTCGGCTGGCGGCCTTCTCATGTTCGAGGAAAAGACGCGCCAACTCCATGTCGGTAGGTTTGGTGATCTTGATATTGCGGTCGCTGCCGGGGACGACGGTCACTTCTACTTGGTCCAGCCGCTCTACGAGGCTTGACTCGTCGGTGCCGCTGAAGCCATCTTCACGGGCCTTGGCGAACGCCTGGCGCAGCAGCCCATAGCGGAACACCTGCGGCGTCTGCGCCAGCACCAAGCGCTCGCGCGGAATGGTCTGCCGGATCTTCGTCTTGTGCACCTGCTTCACGGTGTCGACAGGTACGATGCCTACGATCGCGGCGCCGCTCCGGTCCGCTTCTTCGAAAACCTGTTGGATAGTGGCGGGCTCGATGAACGGGCGCACGGCATCATGCACCGGCCACCAACTCCGTATCCGGCGCCAAGCTCGCCAGCGCGTTCTCTACGGATTGCTGCCGCGATTCGCCGCCTTCCACCAGACGAATGGGCTTGGAGAAACGCCCTTTCCCGATCAGTTCGTCAGCCCAGCCGCGATCCTCGGCGCGGATCGCCATCACGATCTCGGCGACCGCCGGCACCGCTGCGAACTTGCGCAAGGTATGGGCGATGATCGGCTCATTATCGAGCAGCATGAACTGCTTTCGAGACGTGCCGGCCTTCTCCGCCGTCGCCCGGCCCATCCGGGTTCCGAGCCCCGCCGCGGGAATGATCACCGAAACTCGCATCGCGTCAGTCGCCCGCCTGAGCGGTGGCGTGCGGCTCCTTGGGCGTACGGTCATGCTTGGCGTCGTGCACCGCGTGCAGCTTGTCGTCGAACTTGCCGAAGATCATCTTGCCTGCCGTGGTCTGCAGAACGCTCGTCACCGAGATGTCGATGGTCTTCGAGATCATCCGCTTGGCATTGTCCACCACAACCATCGTTCCGTCGTCGAGATACGCCACGCCCTGGTTGTACTCTTTGCCTTCCTTCAGGATGAACACGCGCATGATCTCACCCGGCAGCACCACTGGCTTGAGGGCGTTGGCCAACTCGTTGATGTTCAGCACTTCCACGCCGTGGAGTTGGGCTACCTTGTTCAGATTGAAATCGTTCGTGACGATCTTGCACGAATACGTTTTGGCGAGTTCGATCAGCTTCATGTCGACCTCGCGTACCTGCGGATAGTCGTCTTCGAGGATCTGCACGTTCAGGGCAGGCATCTTCTGGATGCGCTGGAGCACGTCGAGTCCGCGCCGGCCGCGGTTCCGTTTGCTCGAGTCGGCGGAATCGGCCACCAGTTGGAGCTCGCGCAGCACGAACTGCGGAATCACGATGATGCCATCGAGGAAGCCTGTTTCGGAGATGTCGGCGATGCGCCCGTCGATGATCACGCTGGTGTCCAGAACCTTGAACGGCTGCGAGCCGGGCTTTTCCCCGCCGAACAGGCCGCCGAACGCCGCCAGATTCAGCATGTCGCCTTTGTTGGCGCCCACTACCAACCCCACGTACATCATTAGCAACAAGAGCAGGATTTGCAGGAAGGGTATGGTCCCGGAAGACGCTGGAATCGCCCGCCCGATCACGAGTGACATCAGGTACGCCCCGAAGATCCCCATCACCGAACCCACCGCCGCACCGATGAGCCGCTTCAGCGTAATCTCACGAACGCGGATCTCGAACAATACGATCGCGATGCCCGCCAGCACACCCAAACCAGCGGCCATCCACTGGTCCAGTTGGAACGGCCGAAGAGCGTACGCCGCGCAGGCAATAATCAGGACGAAGAAACCGCGAATGATCAGCAAGTCATTCATGACGTAGTTCCCTCTCGTCGAGCCCTGAGGAGCTCGCTGGCCACCACCTTGCACTCGAGACGGGGAGTGCTCAGGCTAGAAGTATACAACAAAATGCGAAAAGCCCCGGAAAGCCCGGGGCTTTGCAAAACATGTCCTTTGCTTAGAGCGCTTTCGCCAACTCCTCGGCAAATGCGCTCGGGGGACCGGATTTCCCTTTCTCGCGGCGTTTGCCCTCGGCGGGCGCGCCCTCTGTTCCAGGGGGTCCTGTACGGCGCCGGTCTCGATCGCGATCACGCGGCGGACGCCGTGCATCCCCACCGGGAGCCGGTGCGCCCTGCGCGCCAGCGGGCATAGGCCGGTCGCCGGGCCGCTTCGATTTCGGCGGCTGCGCCGGATTGGCTCTCAAGAGGCGATCTTCGAGCGGCGCCCGGTCAAACCGGCGGATGATCGCTTGCATCTCCTCTTGGTTGGGGGCGTCGATGAACGCGAAGCCCTTTGACTCTTGTGTTTCCGGATTCCGGATGACCTTGATCTCGTCGGCCACCAGATTCTCGGCTGTCAGCCACGATCTGATGTCATCGGCAGTCACCCAGGCCGGCAAATTACCTAGGAAAACAGTGAAACCCATTCTATCGATTCAAAACTCCGTTGGAGTGGCACCACGGGACAACGGCCTGTAGTGGGAGACACGCGGACGGCGGTCCATGGAAGCGCTCTTATCTTAACATACGAAGTCAAGTGGGTAAACAGAAATCGTTCCATCGAGGGGGATTTTGGGGCTAGAGCACCGGCAGCGCCGCCCACCCCGCCTACAATAGGAGGGATCGCGACCGCGCTCGGGTGAAACTCCTAGCTCCGGCGGTGCGTCGCTCAGCCTGAAAGGACTTCCAACCCATGCGCGCGAAGTACCACTCACTGCTGTTGCTGGCGTCGTTTGCGGCCTTCTCCGGTCAGCGTTCGGCGCGTTACGCTGTCATCCTCGAAGACCTTCCTTTGGCGGCCTTTGAATCCGCATCTGACTCCAAGGCGCGAACCGCAAACGCGGACCACGCTCAAAAGCTCGCCGCGGCTCACCTTTCGCTCCGGACTGCGATCGCCGATCGCGGCATCCGCCTGCTCGGCGAAAGCCAGTTGCTGCTCAACGCTGTCTACGTCGCCACCACCGAGGACCAAGCCGAACGACTCCGCGCGCTGCCGGGCGTGGCTCGGGTGGTGGAGATGCCTCCGCTGAAGCGGCAGATGATCCGGGCAGTGGACCTGGTGCGGGTTCCCGATGCGTGGCGCACCCTCGGCGGCGAGAACAATGCCGGGCAGGGAGTGAAGATCGCGATCCTCGATACAGGCATTGACCATCGCCACCCCGCATTCCAGGCAAGCCTCGCCGTGCCGAGCGGGTTCCCGCGCTGCCGCGCGGCCGACTGCATTCACGAACAACAAGGTGATCGCCGCGCGCGTATGTGGACCTGCTCGAACTCGGCGATTCCCCCCAAGACTCGCGCCCGGATGGCCGCTCGCCGCGTGACAGGGTCGGCCGCGGCACGGCTACGGCCATGGTCGCGGCCGGTCGGCACACGAGCCCCTTGGGACGATCTCGGGTGTCGCGCCCGCCGCGCAGATCGGCAACTACAAGATCTTCGAGGTCGCCTTTCGTGAATGATGTGACCTTCGATAACGTCGTGATCCAGGCGCTGGAAGGCGATCGCCGATGGCGGCGTGGATATCGCCGATGGCGATCGGCAGTCCCGCTGTCTGGATGCCGGACGACGTGGGCAACGTCTGCGGACTGAAGGAAGCGGCCAGCCCTGCGATCCGCGCGCGGACGCGGTGGAGAACGCAATACGCCGCGGCCTTACTGTGGTCGTCTCGGCTGGGAACGCGGGCGACTCGGGAACCAATACCGATATCGCGTCGCTCTCCACCATCGCCTCGCCGGCAACCGCGCCGAGCGCGATCTCAGTGGGAGCTACCACCAACGCGCAACGCTACATGCAGACGGTGCGAGTGCAAGGGAACGCGCCCGCGGCGCTGCGCGAGGTCCGGGCGCTGTTCGGAGATGGTCCGCGCGTTTACCCGAGCATCCGCGGTCCGGTGCGCGATCTCGCTCCAGTGCAGGACAACGGATCCGCCTGCTCGCCGCTGGGCAACGGGACTCTCGCTGGAGCGATTGCGCTGGTGCAGCGTGGCGGATGCGACTTCGCCGTCAAAGTCAACAACGCCCAGAAGGCGGGCGCGATCGCTGTCATCGTGCAGCAGCGCGACGGTTCCGACAGCATCTTCTCGATCACCGGTCTCGGCAACACCGGCATCCCGACGGCGATGATCGGCTCCACGGCTGGCAAGGCGCTCCAGCAGTATTTGAAGTCGAGCGCGGACGCCCCGGCGGTGCTCGATCCCGCGCTCGTCGCGGTTCCCTACGACGCCGACTACGTGGCGCTGTTCTCCTCCTATGGACCTTCCATCGGTGGAGGCGCACTCAAGCCCGAGGTGGCCGCCGTGGGAGATCCGCTGTATATGGCCACGCAGAGCTTCGATCCCAACGGCGACATGTACAGTCCCGATGGCTTCTACACAGTAGCCTCTGGCACCAGCTTCTCGGCTCCCATGGTGGCGGGCGCGGCAGCGTTCTTCAAGCAGCGCGTGCGCAACGCTACGCCTGCGCAAGTGAAGTCCGCTGTAGTGAACACCGCATCCACGAACGTGAGCGACGAGGAGAATGGCAAGACCATCGCGGCGAGGCCATGGGCCGTGGGCGCGGGCAAGCTGAACGCCGCGGATGTAGCGAGCACCAACGTCACCATTGAGCCCGCCACCCTCAGCTTCGGCTATATCGGAAACACGTTCCCGATTTCGCGTGCGCTCAAGATCAACAACCACTCCAACGCGAGCCTGAGTCTTCGGATCGAGGTGAAGCCTCTCACGGCGGATCGCAACGCACGCGTCACGCTCAGCGACACGAGCTTCGCCCTCGGTGCGGGCCAGAGCCGCAACATCACCGTCACGCTCGGAGGAACACGCCCTTCGACTGGCGCCTACGATGGCGACATCGTGATCACGGGCGGCGCGACCACGGTCCACGTGCCCTATCTCTACGCGCTCGGCGATGGCGTGGCCGTGAACGCAATTCCGCTCCGCGGCGATGGATTCGATCGCGAGGTGGGCTCTGCCGTGCGGCTCATCTACAAACTCGTGGACCAATTTGGGGCGCCAGTCGGCAATACGAACGTGCGCTTCCGCGTGGAGTCCGGCGGCGGCAGCATCGATGTTGGCTCCGCCACGACCGATGTACTGGGCATCGCCGAGGGCCGCGTGATCCTGGGCTCCCAGATCGGCTTCCAGGAATTCAGCGCCGAAGGCGGCGGGAAGACAATCTACTTCGGCGGCAACGCGCGCATCCGGCCCACGATCTCGTCGGGCGGCGTGCTCAACGCGGCATCGAACCAACTCGGCCGCGGCATTGCTCCGGGTTCGTACATGGCGATTTTCGGGCGCGGATTGAGCGATGCCCTCAAAGTAGCTTCCACTTCCGCATTGCCACTTGCGCTGGCCGGAGTGAGCATCAGCTTCGACGTACCGGAACGGAAGTTGAGCCTTCCAGGGCGGCTCCTTTTCGTGAGCGATGGACAGCTCAACGTCCAGGTTCCGTGGGAGTTGCAAGGCATCAACCGGGCGCAGATGAAGGTGAGTATCGGCGACACGTCGAGCGATCTCTTCGATGTACCACTGAACGACTATGCCCCGGCGGTTTTCGAGGTACCGGACCCATCCGGTCGTGTTATTGTTGCGGCACTTGATGAAAACTTTCAACTAGTGACCACACAGAATCCACTTAGAGCGGGCCGGACTGGTCAACTCTACGCCAATGGACTCGGCCCGGTCACGAACACGCCGCCTACTGGCGAGCCTACTCCTGCGGATCCCCTGCCCTACTCCCGCTCGGTCCCCACGGTCACCGTGGGTGGCCGGCCGGCCGAGGTGCTGTTTAGCGGACTGTCGCCGTTCAGCGTCGGTCTCTATCAGATCAATATCCGCCTTGCCCCGGACACGCCCACTGGCATTCAGCCCGTGGTGGTGACGGTGGAAGGAGTGGCCTCCAAAGCGGTGAACATGCCCGTTCAGTGAGGTTCATCCGAGTGCGTTGCTTCATTCTGTTCGCTTTGGCGGTGGTGTCGGCGGCGGCACAAGTCGTACCCGATATGTTTTTGGTGGAAATGGCGGACGCGCCGAAGGGCGACGTGCGACAGGCGGCCATGATGAAGCAAGCGGCACGCGCGCGCATCGAACAGGCGGGGCTTGCGGTTACGGATTCGTACGAAGTGGTGCTCGACGCGATGGTGGTCCGCGGACCGGCGTCGATCGACGAGCTTCGCGCGCTTCCGGGCGTTCGCAAGGTCTATCACGTCTTCGAGCGCACGCTCTTCATGGATCGCGCGCCGGCCATCCACAAGGCCGTTGAAGCGTACCGTCTCCCTGGCGGCGACAAGCAAGGGCTCGGCATCAAGATCGGAATGATCGACACCGGACTCGAGTTCGATCATCCTGCTTTCCAAGACGACTCACTCGAGACGCCGGCTGGCTTCCCGCGCGGAAGCCGCGACGGAGACACGCAAGCCACCAACAGGAAGGTGATCGTGATGCGCACCTACGGGGCCGGCTTGTTCGACGTGCCTTCGACGCGCGACACCGTGGGCCACGGCACTTCCACGGCGATGGTGGCCGGCGGCTCTCGCCATCAGGCGCCCATCGGCGAGGTGCAGGGCATGGCTCCGAAAGCGTATCTGGGCGCGTACAAGATCGCCGATTCTTCGGGCCGCCTTCGCGACGACTTCATCCTGCGCGCGATCGAAGACGCGGTGAATGACGGCATGGATGTGCTCAATCTCAGCTTTGGCATCACGCCGGAACTGGCGCCTGACTCGGACCCGATGGTCCGTGCTTGCGAACGCGCCTCGGCGCGCAGCGTCATCATCGTGCAGGCAGCGGGCAACGATGGACCCGACGTCGGGACCATCGGCTCGAGGCTGCGCAGACTTCAGTAGCGTGATCAATGTCGGTGCGTCCGCGAGCGACCGCATGCTCACCTCCACCGTCTCGGCTGGATCGGCGTTCGTTGCGCGCGCGCTTCCGGCGGCGACCACGGCGCAAGGCGAAGCAATCACCGGAGACGCCATGGACGCGGCTACCGTGGATCCATCAAGGACTGGTCTGCAAGGCTCCCGCGGGCGGTTCGCTGGAAGGTGGTGCTGGTCTTCCGTGGATCATGCACGTTTGAAGAAAAAGCTGAACAACGCACAGCGAGCCAGGGCGATCGGCGTGGCGATCTACACCAACGACAACCCACTCGGCGCGTGGGACCCGGGCGCAGCAGCCAAGCTTCCGGCGCTGATGATCTCCAACGAAGATGGAAAGCGGCTGAAGGATCGGCTGGCAGGCGCTCTCCAAGTGACGCTACAGTTCAAGAGCGCTCCGTTCCCGCAGAATCAGAACGTCATTTCGACTTTCTCGTCGAGCGGCCCCACCGCGGGCGCGACGATCGGCATCGATATGGTGGCCGTGGGTCAGAATGTCTACACGGCGGCCGAGCGCACGGACTCGCGCGGCCAGGTGTTCAACGCAAGCGGCTACATCAGCGTGAACGGAACCAGCTATTCGTCTCCGATGGTGGCGGGCGCGGCGGCCGTGCTGAAGGCGGCTCGCCCGGGGCTCGACCTCATCCACTACAAGTCGCTACTGGTGAACACGGCCACGGCCTTCGCTGATGGATCGAACGCATCGGTGTTGCGCATGGGTGCGGGCGTGCTCAACGTGGAGCGCGCGTTGCGGGCCAAGGCGGCGGTGTCGCCGGTGTCGGTCGCTTTCGGCGCCGGTGGCGGAACGGCCGATGTCACCCGTACGTTTCAGCTCAGTAATCTCGCTTCCGTGCAGGACACGTTCACCATCACCGCGCAGCCCATGGGGATGCTCACCGCCACGCCACAAGTGCTGACGCAGACGGTGACCGTTCCGGCTGGCGGTTCGCGGCAGGTCTCTCTCCGCTGGGCACCGACTGGACTGGCACCGGGCGGCTATCAAGGCTTCATTCTCGTGCGCGGCACGGCGAGCGACATCGAGTTGCGTATCCCCTATTGGTACGCAGTCACGGGATCGGCTCCGAAGTTCATCTCGCTATTCCGTTCTGGCCAGGCTGTGCGGGTTGCGAGCAGGTCGACTTTCTATGTTCGCGTCGGAGATGCGGCTGGCGTGGCGATGATGGCGAATGCTCCGGTGGTGCAGGCGGTGGCGGGCGAAGGCGAAGTGCTTTCGGTGACGCCGAGCCAGCTGTTCCCTGCGTGCTGGCTAGTGGAAGTGAAGCTCGGGCCAGTGCCCGGCGACAACATCTTCCGCGTGCTGGCCGGTGAAATCGGGCGCGAGTACGTGATGTCCGCGGGGAGCTAGCTTTCTTGCGCGAAATTCGAGAGGTACTCGCCGGCCATCAACCGCCAAGTTGGAAGCCGCCCAAGCACCCTTCGGGAGGGGTTAAAGTTCGCGGCGAGGGCCTGGGCTCTGCGCATCGGCAGCGGGCCTGAAGTCCCGCGCAGGCTGAAGCCTGCCCACAATGCTAGGCAACCGCCGGGCGAGGCTTCATCTCCGCGATCCACCGAGTAAAGCGGCGCCCCAGGGGACTCCCGAATGGCGGTCGAAGCGATACTCGAGATGCATGTCGTAAGTCAGCCCTCGCATCGATCTTCCCAGGCGCTTGTTCTCATAGAGGAAGAGAGAGAGCTTGGGTTTCAGGCTCAGATTGCGCACGATGGGAATCGCCACGGCAGCCGACAAGGAATCGATGTAGCGAGCATCGAAGAGCGTATCGCGCGAATGATTGAAGAAGATGCGGCCTCGATTTTCAAACACAGCCTGACCGCGGAGGATGCCCTTCGGGAGCGGATAGCGCGCGTCGAAGTTGAGAAACGCGCCAGACACCGGCCCTGTTGCCGGGCTTGTCGAAACGGCTGGAGACGGACTCGCCTCGATGGTTTTGAGGCAGTCGGCGACACTGCCGGAGAGTTGGGCGAGCCAGCAGTTGCCTGTCGTTCGATCGCCGTTCCGGACCGTGAACAGGCCGGGCCGCCGAACGGCACCCGCGAACAATCCCCCCTCGAACCAGCCCTCACGCGATTCACGCCTCACGCCGGCCTTGGCCAGAAAGCGCGTAGTGCGGTTGATCGACGCAACAACGGATGCGTCTTTGAGAGCGAAGGTCTCGACGGGATTGTGAATCTGAGTGGTGACCTGCGACGAGGCCACCCAGCCCCATTGCCGACGCCGCCGAATCGTTCCGCGGAAGACTCCCCGGAAGCCGGATTCAATCGATATCCGATTCTGCGGATAGGTAGCCAGGAAGTCTCCGGCTGGGCCGTCCTGCTGCAAGGACAGGCGTTGGTACTCCTGTTCGGTCCGTACGAAGAATTGGCGGCGTCTGGACTCGCGCCTGGCTTCGAACTGAACCGCCGTCCCCACCGTGGTGCTCTTGCGGCTCAAAACGCTACTCTCCGGAGTGCCTTTGAACGCCTTCGACAACGCGTCTTGCGTTCCCCGATTGTGCGTGTAGTCGTCGAACCCGATCTCTGTCTTGTCGAGCAGGAAGCGCCAATAGGATCGGAACTGGGCGTCCTCCTCCGGTTTGCCACCGCTGTAGCCTTGGCTCTTTTCCAGGTAGGCGTGCATGAACTTGCGGAGACGATCCGAAACGGTGGCGGACTTCGGCGGCGCGGGACGCGGAAATCCGCCGTAGTCGAGGTAGTCAGTGAACAACAGCGGCTTCGGCTTGGGTTCCTTGGGCGCGATCTCCTGCAGGGCGAGGTCGGCGATTCGCGGGAGCAAGCGGATCGATCGTGCGTGTTCTTCGCCATCGACCAGGAATTGCGGGTAACCTGTATCGCCAAATGCGAGGAAGTCAGAGACGGTCACGCGATAGAGCACGTCGTTCTCCAGCGCTGCGCCGTTGACGAACCATGACTGGGAATCAGAGTCGAAGAAGAGGCCTTGATAGACGAGCCCGCGCCCAGACTCGGGATCACTCGAGTACGGGTCGGCCTCCGTACGTTCGAATTCGCGCGAGTGATCTAGGGCGGCTTTGAGCGCCGAGCCCTTGATGGTGCGGGCCACCGCGAAATCACCTTTCCACAGAATGCGGTCAATGGCCGAGCGGAGCGCCTCTGCTCGCACCGGATCCTGAGGGCAGGCGGTCAGTTGTTTGCTCGCCGCGAAGAAGTCGCGACGCTGCAGGATCGCTATGTCTGCGGACAATCGACTCCGAAGAGCGCGAAGGACCAGGGCCTCGAACTTCTGGCCAGCATCGGCGGGTTCGTTTCCGTAGGCCTTTTTCCACGCTCGATTCACCGGGTCAGAACCGCAGTCGATGGCGCCGCCATGGCGGAGTGGCACCTCTGCGATTCTGTGCGTGACGGTCGTTAGCTTGCCTGCGGCGACCGCGGCCACCTGCACGCCGACTTGGAGGCTTTGGAACGAGCCCCGGAAGAACGGTCGCGGAACCAGCACTACCGGATCGTGGCCTACGTGATATTCGGTGGCCGCATCGGAGGTCGCAAAGCGGTCGTCACTCTGAGCCAGTACCACCGCGAACCGGCGGCGAAGGCGGTGATTCAGCAGTCGAGCGGCGTCGTGCCCCATCTGCGCCATGAGAATCATCGGTGTGCCGGACAAGCAGTCTCCCATGTCCGTGCAGTAGTCAATGGCCTGCTCGAGCGGTTTCACGGGGTCAGCAGCAGTCGCGGAGAACTCGATGTTCCGGTCCGTTTCGTGCAGCCATGTCCGGTTCAGCAGGCCAATCTGTTGCTCGACAGCCTGCGCAACCACTCCCATGACGACGGCGCCACTTTTCGTCTTGACGTATGGTTTGTCGAAGAACGGCTGCTCGACCCGGAATGGCTGGCACACCGGTTTGCTCCCTGGCTCCTTCGATTGGACGCAAAGCAGATAGGCGCCTACCGCGAGCGGCTTCGCGCCCTGAGCAATCCGTGCCCGCGCGGTAAGCTCGCCGGCGGAATCGATCGACAGGCCGAGGCAGTCTTTCGGCTTCATATCAGGGTCCGGGTCAGCCAACGGACCACACAACTCGGCGGTAACGGCTTTGGAGCCGACCTGGAATTGCCGGATCCAGGGCAGTGCCACTCCGGGAGGGCTCAGCCTGATTTCACTGCTAGACCGCGCGTAGTCCCGTTTGCGTAGGAACTCGGGCTTGGCTTCCGGAGTGCGAATTGCAATGGTCCGAATGAGCAGGTTCGCCCCGAGCATCGCGACGCGGTTCTCTCCGAACCAGAACGCCGTTTTGCGGAGCCATTCGGGACCCAGGTAGAAGTCGTGCTTGCCGGGAACCAGGGCGTCGTAGCCCGCCTCCGCGAAGAACATGGCCGAGTTGTCTACCACGTACTCTTTGGATTGCGGCAAGTCTCGGAACCCCGCGTCCTTGGTGTCTCGCAAGTATACCCACCCGCGTGCTTCATCCCAATGGACGAGTTCGTCTTTGGGAGCGTAACGGCTTTCTCCGTTTTTCTCGAGGACCGCAACCCGCGAGAAGTAGTCGAGCACCAAGCTGTCTCCCATCCCGAGCGTGAGAGTCGGCCCCTGCGCGCGGATCGAGGTCAACTGCTGGACGATCTCCTTCGCCGTTTCGTTCATGCCGCTACCCGCGGCCAATTGGTAGACCGGCACGCCGCGGTGCTCCTTCACGTACCGGAAGCGTTGAATGTCGGGCGTTCTCGCGTATCCGAGCAATCTTCCCGCATATGCGATGTTGAACACGCTGGGCTCAGCCGCCCAGAGCCCGCTGGCTGCCCAAAGCAGCACTGGGATCAGATTCCTCTTCATCTTCGTCCTATTCAACTGTAGTGATTGAGCCAAGCGCGGCGTTACAGTAAGCACCGCGCTACCATGGAAAGTCAGCGATTATGCGTTCCCGCAGAGGCTTTCTCAAAGCCGTCCTCGGACCAGCCTTCGCCGGCGGCTCCGTCATCGATCAGGCGTTGTTCCGCGCGGTAAGGGCTCGCGCCCAGTCGAACTATCAACTGCCAGAACTGTTCGACATCGAGAAGATCGCGGACGGTATCTACGCCGCGCTCGCGCGTCCGCAGACGCTGCTCAACTCGAACGCCGTGATCTTCGAGAACGCGGAGGACCTGCTGATCATGGACTCGCACTCGAAGCCTTCGGCCGTAGCTTCGCTGGTGCGGCAGGTTCGGAACATGGGCATCTCGAAGCCGGTGCGCTACGTGGTCTCGTCGCACTTCCACTGGGACCACGCACAGGGGCTGCCCGCTTATCGCCGCATCGCTCCGCGCGCCGACATTGTCTCGAGCGAGACCACGCGCAAGTTGATCGGCCAGGAGACGGTTCCGAGACTGAAGGAATCATTCACGCAGCTCGAGAAGTCAGTGGAGAGCTACAAGAAGCTCGCCGCCGACGCGAAGTCGCCGCAGGATAAAGCGGTGCATCAGCGAATGCTGCGCGAGACGCAGGACTATCTGCGCGAGATGAAGGAGTTCCGGCCGGAACTGCCGAACCTCACCTTCGAGCGCGACCTCATCCTGCACGACAAGGCGCATGACCTGCATCTCGCCTTCCGCGGCCGCGGCCACACTTCGGGTGACGTGGTGGTGTTCTGCCCAGCGAAGAAGACTGTCGCGACGGGCGATCTGTTGCACGGATTCTTCCCTTTCATCGGCGACGGCTATCCACACGACTGGCCGCGCACGCTGCTGCACGTGGCCGAATTCGACTTTGCGCACATCGCCGGCGGCCATGGCGGCGTGTTCCACTCGAAGGACCGCGCCTACCAGATGGGCAACTACATCGAGGAGTTGACGGAAGCGGTGGTGCGCGCGCGGCGTGGCGGGAAGCCGCTCGAAGCCGTGCAGGCCGAGATCAAGCCGGCATCGCTCAAGACGCTCGCCGATGGCGGTTACGCCGAACGCACGGCCGAGGCGATTCTGAAGTACCGCATGCTTCCGCCGCCGTTGCCGGCGCATGAGCAGGTGATCGCCGACTCGGTCAAGACCAACATCGAACATATCTACAAGGCACTGGAGAGAAGCGCTTAGGCAACATGCCGACCATCACGCTTCCCGAGATCGGGACTTCTTCGGGAACTTCCAACCAGGACGATTTGACGCCGATGTTCAACGTCGTCCTGCTCGACGACGATGATCACACGTATGACTACGTGATCGAGATGCTGTGCAAGCTGTTCTTCATGACGGCGGAGACGGCGTATCGCCATGCGGTGGAGGTGGACGCGACGGGTCGCACGATCGTCATGACCTGCGAGCTTCCGGCTGCGGAGTTCGGACGCGACCAGATTCACGCGTATGGGAGGGATCCGAGGATGCCGAAGTGTAAGGGGTCGATGTCGGCGATTGTGGAGCCGGCGGGTGGTCGCGCGTAGTTCGGAAGCGGGAGTGAAAGTCCCGCTGCAGGCTGGAAGCCTGCCCTACATCGCGGCGGAGCCGCAATCGCGAATCGGAGCGTTGCTACTAGCGCATGTGGAGCGAACGGAAGCGGCACTCAAGTCCCGCGCTGGCTGAAGCCCGCCCTACACGGAGTTACGCGACGATTTCGGGGATCAGATTCCCGTGCACGTCGGTCAGCCGGAAATCCCGGCCCGCGTGGCGATAGGTGAGCTTCAGGTGATCGAACCCGAGCAGATGCAGCGCCGTCGCATGAATGTCATGCACGTGGGTCCGCTTGTCGATCGCCTTGAACCCGAAATCGTCCGTCGCGCCGTACACCGTACCGCCCTTGACGCCGCCGCCGGCGAGGAGCATCGTGAACCCGGGCGTATTGTGGTCGCGACCGCATCCGAGCTTCTCGAGGCCGGAATTCTGGATCATCGGCGTACGCCCGAACTCGCCGCCGATCAGGATCAGCGTCTCGTTGAACAGCCCGCGCGACTTCAAGTCATCCACCAGCGCCGCAATCGGGCCATCGGACTTCGCCGCGAGCTTCCCATGCACGCGAATGTCGTCGTGACTGTCCCACGGCTGGAAGTTGCCGTAGAAGATCTGCACCATCCGCACGCCCTTCTCCACCATGCGCAGGGCGAGCAAGCAGCCGCGCCCGAAATCGGAGATGTCGTAGCGGCGCCGCACGTGGTCGGGCTCTTTGCGGATATCGAACACGTCGGTCGCTTCGGCCTGGAGCCGAAACGCAGACTCCATCGATTGCACCGCGCTCTCGATCTGCGGCAGCGAACCGGTGCGGTCCACATACTTGCGGTTCAGCGCGCCGAGCAGCGCCAGTTGCCGCTTCTGCTCTTCGCTGCTGAGCTCGGTGTTGCGCAAGTTCTGGATCAGCTTCTCGGGCTCCACTTCCGAGTTCTGAATGTGCACGCCCTGATAGATCGACGGCATGTAGCCCGCCGACCACAGCGACGAACCGAGCACCGGGAAGCCCGGACACAGCACCACGAATCCCGGCAGGTTCCGATTCTCGGTGCCCAACCCGTAGGTCACCCATGAACCCATCGACGGACGCCCTGGCAACTGGTGCCCGCAGTTCATGATCTGCAACGACGGTCCGTGATTGCCGGAATCGGTGTACATGGAACGGACCACGCAGAAATCGTCAATGCGCTTGGCCACTTCGGGGAAGATGTCGCTGACTTCGATGCCGCTCTGGCCGTGCTTGGCGAAGTTCCACGGCGATCGCATCAAGCTCCCCGAAGCGCGATCAGTCTGGATCTTCGGCCCGGGCATCGGCTGCCCGTCATACTTCACTAGCGCGGGCTTGGGATCGAACGTATCCACCTGCGACATGCCGCCATTCAAGAAGAGGAAGATGACGTGCTTCGCCTTGCCTGGAAAGTGCGGCTGCTTTACCGCCATTGGATCCACGCTGGCCGCATCGAGCGTGCCGCGCAACCCAACCATTCCGAAGCCACCGCCCAAGGTCTGGAGAAAAGTTCGTCTGTCGAGTCCGATTCGTTGGCGCATGCTGCCCTCGCCGTCTATTCTATTTCAATTCACGCTGGTAAACTCGGCCGATCCGAGCAATGCCTGCAGATATTGGCTCCACGCCTTGGGTTCGCCGGAAGCGACGAAGTCAGAGCCGAGCTTCAGTTCCTGGGCGTCCGGAGCGCGACCGTACAGGAGCGCATACGCGCGACGGATCCGCGACGCCGCATCGGCGCCTGCCTCGCGTTCGAGCCGCTGATGCAGCGCCCGCGATTGCTCCTGCACGAACTTGCTGTTCAGGAAGAACAGCCCTTGCAGCGGACCCGCCGTCACCGGCCGTTCCTCGGTGGTAGCATTGGCGTCGGGAAAATCGAACAACGCCATCGCCGGATCGAGTCGCGTTCGCGAAATGGTGAGGTAGAGCGAGCGCCGGACATTCTCTGGAGCCAGCGGCGCGGCGGCGCCACCGACCTTGGAATCGAGCTTGCCCGACACGGCGAGAATCGAGTCGCGCAGGGCTTCCATGTCGAGCCGGTGCACCAGATTCGCTCGCCACAGCAGCCGATTGGCCGGATCGGCGGTTTCATTCTTCTCGTCGCGCGCCACGGACAAACCGTAGGTAGCCGAGAGCAGGATTTCGCGATGGATCGTCTTCACTGACCAGCCGGATTCGACGAAACGGGCCGCGAGGTAATCGAGTAGTTCCGGATGTGTGGGCCGCTCACCCATTTGTCCGAAGTTCGACGCCGATTTCACGATCCCCACGCCGAAGTGATGCTGCCAAATGCGATTCACCATCACGCGCGCCGTCAACGGATTCGACGCCGTCCCGATGGCCTCGGCCAACTCCGCGCGGCCGCTTCCCTTCTGGAAGGGAGCAGGCTCGCCGTTGCACAGCACCGCAAGAAATCGCCGCGGCGCGATTTCACCCGGAGTGTTCGCGTCACCGCGAATGGCGACGCGAATGTCCTTCGGTTCAGCGGTGTCTTTCACCGCGTGGAGGAACGGATACATCGGTGGAAGCTTCTTCTCGAACTCGGCCACCTCGGAACGCAACTGCGCCAGATAGTCCTTCGAGTGGCCGCCGAGGAAGCGCTCGATGGCCTTGGCGTCGTAGTAGAAGACTCCCGCGGGCGCGCGGAATCCGTCGATGTTGTACGGACCCGACGCCAGTTCGCGCCACTGGTAGAAGTCGAGCACCGGCAGCGAAACGATGTTGGTGTACTGGCGTGTGCGCTCGTCTTTCATGCCCTTCTTGCCGCCGAAAGCCACGTAGTTCTTGTCGTCGACCTCTTTCGAGCGCTCGATGAGGTCGAGCGCGAAGGCCTGGTACCTGTCGGCGGCGGCGCGCACTTGATCTTCCGTGGGCTTACCGGCTACCAGCGCGAACCAGTCTTTGAGATAAGGATGCTCGCGGTTGGGATCGGCAAGGTACTTCACCCAGCGATCGAGCGTTTCCTGGTCGAGCCCCGCCTTGTCCGGCGTCTGCCCTTGCGCGATCTTCCAAGCGGCCACCATGTAGCGCGCCGTGCTGCGCGCCAGCAGGTCCACGAGTTGGCGCTGCTGCACGATGATGAAGTCGGCGATGATCTCCTTGCGCTCGTCGATCTGCTTCTTCACCGCTTGATAGGCGTCGACATCGGACTTCGGCACGAGCGGATGCTCTTCGTTGCGGGTGCCGCGAAACACGCCGAGCAGCGAGTAGTAGTCGCGGGTGGGGATCGGATCGTACTTGTGGTCGTGGCATTGCGCACAGCCGACCGTGAGGCCGAGAAAGACCTTGGTGGTTACGTCCACCTGATCGTTGGCGCCCGCGCCGAGCGATTGAAAGCCCAACCCCGGAAGCATGGCCGGATCGTTCATCGCATCGGCGGCAATCTGCGCCCTTACGAACTTGTCGTAGGGCATGTCTTTGTTGAACGCTTCTACCACCCAATCGCGATAGCGGTACGCGTTCGGGAGCGGCGTATCGGTTCCGGCGGCGAGTTGGCCGTCTGAGTAACGCGCGAGATCGAGCCAGTAGCGGCCCCAGCGTTCGCCGTAGTGTGGCGATTCGAGCAGATGATCGATCACGCGGGCTCTGGCCTGCGGCGAGGTGTCCTTCTCGAATGCCGCAACTTCTTCGGGCGTTGGCGGCAGACCCGTCAGATCGAGCGTGATGCGCCGGAGCCAAGTTCGTTTGTCGGCCGCGGGTATTGGCGTGAGTCCGCTTTGTTCGAGCTTGGCCAAAACGAACCGGTCGACATCGCTCCTCACCCAGGCTTTATTCTTCACCGGCGGGAGCGCCGGCTTTTTCACCGGACGGAAACTCCAGAACTCGCGCTGCTCTTTGGTGATCGCGATCGGAGCGCCCTTGGGAACCGGAGCCTGCGGCCACGCAGCGCCGCGCTTCACCCACTCTTCGAGCAAAGCCACATCCGCGGCGGAAAGCGGAGCCGTGGGCGGCATCTTCAGCCTCTCGTGGGTTCTCTTCACCGCCTGGATCAACAGGCTCTCGGCGGGCTTACCCGGGACAATCGCCGGTCCGGTCTTGCCGCCGGCCATCACAGCCTCTCGCGAATCCAGGCGCAGTCCGCCCATGCGCGAGTTCGTGTGACAGGAATGGCAGTTGGCCGCCAGCAGGGGACGAATCTTTCGCTCGAAGAACTCGCTGTCGTCATCGGCGGCCGCCAACGGCGCCACGAAGACGATCGATAATGTCAGCCACACCCTCGACATGCTGGAGCCATTGTATTTCACTCCGGGCCTGCCGGGCGCGCCGCTATTTCGCCCGGAGCCCGAACTCGCGCAGCAGCGTCCGCGACGAGTCCGCCGTGTACAACCGGACCCAGTAGACTCCGGACGCAAGCTTGGCCGCGGGCCGAATCGTCACCTGGTCACCGATCATGCGCTCTGTCGACGTCCACAGCACCGCTCCGTCCGGACCGGCCAGTTCAGCCACCACCGAACCGGCCTGCGGCAGACCGCGGGCGTCCAGAGTCAAGGTGAGATTGGCTCCCGCGGCCACTGTCTGAATCGAATCGAACGCACCGCGAGTCGCCACCAGGCTCACGTCCGCGTCCGGAGTCGAAGGACGGTACAAAACAATCAACATGCAACAGACCGCGAATGCAGCCGAAAGATGGAGCGGCCGAAAGCGAAGCAGCCGCCCCACCCACGAACTTGGCCGAGTCGCCTCCGCCGATCGCAGCCGGGTATCGGCCATGCGAAACGCCCGAACGAAATCGTCCTCCAGTTCCACTTGCTGGCGGCATGACTCGCACACCAGCAGGTGTTCCTCGACGAGCGACTCCTCCGGTTCGCTCAGCTTCCCCAACGCGTATGACTCGACCATGTCTTCATCTAAATGCGCACCATGGACCGTACTCATGAACTCGTACCGACTCCTCTCCCCCTAGGGCCGTCCCTGCTATCCGGCCGCCATCCGAAGAACGGAATCCCTGCCTGGTAGGCAAGGGTCGTCCCATGCGGCGGCCGCTACTTTCGGAGGCTGGATCGCGATCCATGCCTCCTACGATATGTAGTGCGTTTAGCGCGCCGAACTTCTCATCAAAAATCGCGCGAACGACATTTTTTTCAGCTTGCGCCGCCCCAACTCCCCGAAACGGGCCTTGGCGCGGCTCTTGAGGAGGCGGAACTGGGTCTCGGAGAGTCCCATCTCCTCGCAGATCTGGTTGTGGGACTGCTCACGCACGTAGAAGCGGGTCAGGATCTCCCTGTCGCGCGGTTCGATCCCCATGAGGATCTCTTCCATCAGCAGCGCCCGCTGCTCGGTCATGGCCGCCTCTTCGGGATTGACGCTCGGATCAATCACCGAATAGCCAATCTCCAGGTCGCACTGTTCGCGGCGCTCTTGCACCGCCCGGTCAATCTGGCCGGCCACCATGCGCCTGACCACCGTGCGAATAAATCCCATCAATCGCTCGGGTTCCCGCAACTCGCCGGTGCGAATGGCGTCGACGACGATGAGGAATGCGTCGTGGACGTGATCGTCCAGTTCCTGGATGCCCAACTGGCGCCACAAGTAGAACCGGATTCCTTTCGCAAAGACGTCATAAAGCTCGGCCAGTGCGCCGGTTTCATTGTCGCGCACCCGCTCGACCAAGTCCCGGCAACGGAGATGGATCGCCACTTCTTCGCCGCGCTCGGCTGGCTGCACGTTAGGTGGCTGCAAATCAGCGAGCGGCGGAGCGAGGGGACGAGCCATGACTATCGCCTCCATCGCTGGCCTCGCCGCGTGTTTTCTGTACCTTGGAGCATTCCGAAGGCTGGACGCCGCCGGGCCAGGCCGGCGAAAATAGACGCTATCGCCGGACGGGCAGAGTAGGAACGCAATAATTTCATTGACACTAACCGAAGATTGGTGTCCCGCAAATGGGGGCTGAGGTCCAGGTTCGGCCTCAATAGGGCTAGATCCCTCTAGCGGTCCTAGTAGTACTAGGTGTCTTGCGGCCATCATACCTAGGTATTCTGTCAGGGGGCAATTCCCCTCTTTGAGGGACTCAGCCCCCCTGGCTGACGACGAAGTACGCACCCCACTGTGTGGGCCTCTCGCGCCACTGCGCCTGCGCCCGCAACCACCTCTGGGCAAACCGGAGAGCTCGGGTGGGTGATCCGGTTTCCCCCAAGCTGCGATAGAACTGCTCCCAGAACTCGCCCGAATCGTCAAGCAAGGGCCAGTGCGTTGCAACAACGTTCCGAGCTCCGGCATAGAGCCAAGCGCGCGTCAGCCCCAGCAGCCCCTCACCCGGGCGGATCTTCCCGCTCGCGGACCTGCATCCGCTCATCACGACAAGCGATCCAGGGACTCTGCGGGCGGAGATCCAGGCGGGTCCGATGAACTCGGGCGCGCCGGAGCCATCCAAGCTCAGAGCGAGCAAGCTCTCCCGCTCGTCATCCGGAGCAGGCAGTACGTGCGTGGCCAGATGAACCACCGCCGGCTGACCGGCAAGCGCCGCTTCGAGCTTCGAAGAGCTTGCGTCGATTCCCGTAAGCAACAGCGTCTGCCCGGGCCATGCCTTCGATGCCGCTAGCAATTCTCTGCCGGTACCAGGCAAGCGAGCCAGTTCGAGCATTGGGTTGTCGCCATGCGATGATTTGAAGCCAGCCACACGGTCTGCTACGCGCGGGTCGCCGATATTGTAGACCGCGTCGCCAACGCCCGCGAACAACGTGCGCGGCGATTCGCCGCCCCGAGAGGAATCGAGCGCCCACAACCCGGGCAACACGCGGACAGCGTGATCATCGAGCAGGAATCGCCCCGAGGCGCCATCGGCGGCAAGGGTCGAAAACGGTAGCCGGAACAGTTCGTCGTCGGGGACCACCAGCCATTCTCCGGCGGATCCGGCGGCCGAAGGGAGGGTACCGAACAGTCCGCGATAGAGGCCGGCGCCGAGAGTCGCGTTCCACTCACCTCTGGCGAGGCCCGCCGAGTAATCGCGGGCAGAATCGAACAGAGGCTGCGGCGCGGGCAGGGCATCCAGCCGCCAAGGCTCTCCCGAAGCGCGCGACCAGCGGTAGAGCCGGTCTGGAGCGGCGTAAAAGACGATCACCGCCTGATCCCGGTCAACACCGAGGGCTCCCAATTTCTCCGCTCCGACTTCCGGAGCCGGTACCGCAATCGGAGAGGCCTGGGTTTCAGCAGCCGTCAATCGTTGCCGGATCTCGCGCAGTTGTTCGCGGGCTTCGGGCGAATCGGAAACGTAGAGGCGCCGGTAGACATCCTGGTACTGCGTCAGTAACGGCCAATGGGATTCGGGGAGAGCCGGTTTCGCCGACGCCTGTCGCAACGCAAAGGCCCGATCAGCGTCAGCGGCCGCGAGCGAATCGAGCAGGTATCGCCGGTCGCCCGTCTCCGAATATCGCCGCGCGGTGAGGTCCACCAGCATCTCGAAGAGGCGGTGCCAGCCGGCCACTGTCGCGATGCGCAAACTGTCCGCGGGCAGTTCGCGCAGGTGCGGCGACTGGGCCGCTCGCTTCAGGTCGGCGATGGCTTCGTCTTTCTTGCCCAGTTCCCAAAGCGCGCGGGCGCGTGTGCGGAGGCAAGACCAGAAGTGGAGATATCCCGATTGCCCCCGGGCCGCCGAGCGCAACGCCAACTCGGCCATGGTGAGCGCCTCGCGCGTGCGCCCGGTGTCGAGGAACACATTGCTGAGCGCCCGCGCCACCGAGACGAGCGACCCGTCTTTCGACAAGCGCCGGATCCGGAATGCGTTCGACAGCGCGTCCTCGGCGCCGCGGTAGTCCTTCGCCAGGTAGCGCTCCACGCCCAGCCACTCGAGGGCAGTGGCTTCGTACTGCGGTTGGTCAGTGAGCGCGGTGTTGAGGAAAGCCTCGCCGAAGTAGCGCCGAGCGGACTCGAAGTCCTGCTTACGCGAAGCGGCTCGCGCTTGTTGCAGCAGCATCGGGATTCGCATCCATGGCTCGCCTTCGGATTGCCGCAGCGCGGCCAAGTCACGCCGCATGGATTCGGTCCATTGCTGCGCGTCTTCTTGAGAAATCAGGGCCGTATATATCGAGGAAAGGTTGTGCGATGCGACCGCCGTCATCTCGCGATCCCCGGCGCGTACCGCCGCGGTTCGCGCCTCGCCGTAGGCATTCATCGCACCGGCAAAGCGGAGTTGCGCGGCAAGCGCGTTGCCCTCGTACATCCAGGTGAGCGCGGCAAGCTTGTCGCCGGGATAAACGGCGGCGAACTTGCGAGCGGACTCCAACGCGTCAAGCGCGGCCCGATAGTCCTTTCTTTGGCCTGCCTGGTATGACAACCGCAGTGCCACCCGCCAGGCGTCCTGCTCTGCCCGCGGGATCGTTTGCTTTGTGGTTTCAGTGAGTTGCGGCGCCCGCCCAGCGCCCAGGAACAGCAGCACAGCGGCCGCCGCCCAGGTCTTCCATTGATGCATGAAGATCCGGAGATTCGATCGTATCATGTATTGGAAAAAAATTATCTGCCTTTTGAATCATGGCGTTGGCGGAAACGATTTTGCATGGAAAGTACGCTCGCCCGATAACGTGGGATCAGAGGCAGCCGAGCTTACCGGCGCGGCGAACTCGAATTCACGAGAGGAGAAACAGTCATGGGTGACGACGACGATATCATCATTATCTGGCCGCCGCCTCCGTCGCTGTTCTAATCGGCCGCCCTCACGGGCGAAGCTGATTCGTGCGTAAACAGCGCACGTCTCAATTCAAACAAGCCTCCACGATTTCGGGAGGCGCCATACGACGGCATGAGTCCGGAATCCGGCCGGGGGACACTGCTCCCCCGGCCTCCGGTACCCCTGACCCAGCGAAACTTTCCAAGTCCTCTGCAGACACTTCCGGATTCCCGCCCGCTACGCGATCCAACCTTCCCAGCTTCATCCACTGTTCCAGCCGGCTCACTTCTTCGTAGAGATGCTCGAACCCACGGACGACGTAGAGAAGTGGCTGATAGCGATCAATGTCGAATGGCTGATTCACTACTTGCTCGAGGTCGAGAGGCCGGCGTTTCACTTCGCTCGACTCCACCGCATGTACGATCTCGCCGTGGCTCGACAGCAATCCGCTGCCGTAGACCTTCATGCCCGCCGAAGTCTCCATCAATCCGAATTCGATGGTGAACCAGAAGAATCGCGCCATCGCGCGGATCCTGCTGGCCAGCACTTCTCGGGGCCCCTCAGCCGCGTGGATCGCGCACTCGCCGAATCGCGCTAACACATCCGCGAATACGGGATCGGCGTGCATCGGCACGTGACCGGCAAGATCGTGGAAGATGTCGGGCTCGGGCAGGTAGTCGATCTGCTCTGGAGGACGGACGGTGATCGTCGTGGGGAAGATTCTTTGCCGCAGGCAATCGAAGAAGTGAAACGCCGGCACGTATCCACCCACGGCTCGCGAGCGGAATCCCGTGCGGCAATGCAGGAAGCGGTTCACGTCTTCCAGGCGCGGAACTGCGTTCGGATCCAGCGCCAGCGATTCGAGCCCGGCCAGGAACCGCGGCGTCGCGTGTGCTCGCCACAGCGGCAGCATCCGGGCGTAGAGCGCTCGCCAGGTCTCGTGATCCTGCGCCGTGTATCGCTCATACCGCTGCTCGATGAACATACGCGCTCCTACAAGTTTCCGCGACGCGCCTGTTCGCGCTCGATGGATTCGAACAGCGCCTTGAAATTGCCTTTGCCGAAGCTGCGACCGCCCTTGCGCTGGATGATCTCGAAGAACATCGTGGGCCGATCCTCCACGGGCTTGGTGAAGATCTGGAGCATGTAGCCTTCGTCATCGCGATCCACCAGGATCCCGAGTTCGGCCAGGTTGTCGACGGGTTCGGAAATCGGACCCACGCGGCGCAGCAGATCCTCGTAGTAAGCCGCAGGCACGGTCAGGAACTCGATGCCTTGTTCCTTCAGCCGCGTCACCGTTTCGATGATGTTCTACCGTAGTCATCGCGATATGTTGCACGCCCGGACCGCCGTTGAACTCGAGGTACTCCTCGATCTGCGACTTGCGCCGCCCCTGGGCCGGTTCGTTGATCGGAAACTTCACACGTCCGTTGCCGCCCGCCATCACTTTCGACATGAGAGCCGAGTACTCGGTGCTGATGTCGTGGTCGTCGAAATGCTGGTAAAGGCGGAAGCCCATGACCTTCTCGTAGAACTCCACCCAGTGGTTCATTTCGCCCCAGCCTACGTTGCCCACCATGTGATCGATGTTGAGCAGCCCAACCGGCCGAGCGACCGCATCGGGCTCCGTCACCGGCTCGAACTCGGGGAGAAACGTACCGCCGTATTCGCCGCGCTCCACGAAGGTGTGGATCACGTCGCCATAGGCGGCGATCGAGGCGACCTTCACCCGGCCCGCCGCGTCGCGAAGCACGGTGGGCGGCTGCACGCTGACAGCGCCGCGCTGCGTGGTCTCGCGCCACGCTGACTCGGCGTCGTCTACGCCAAGCGCGATCGCCCGCACGCCGTCGCCATGGCGCAGCACATGTCCAGCGACTTCATTGAACGAGCCGAGCGGTGACGTCAGCACCAGCCGGATCCGCCCCTGCTCGAGCACGTAGCTCACGCGATCGCGAGAGCCGGTTTCGAGTCCGCGATAAGCCGCGAGCCGAAACCCGAGCGCGGCGCGATAGAAGTAGGCCGCCTGCTTGGCGTTGCCCACGTAGAGCTCCACGTGGTCCACTCCGGTGAGCGGAAGAAAGTCCCGCTCGAGAGGAAGGCTCAGCGCAACGCCGGTTCCAAGCTGCACACCCGGGCGAAGGATTCCACGCATCGTTCATTCTCCTTTGGGGTTCCCACGGAAATTCGCAAACACTGCGGCAAGCCGAAGCTCCCGAGGGGGCGCACGATCACGCCCTGCCGCAACAAATCTTCGAAAACTTGTTTCGCATGTGCAGGCGAGTCGAGCAGCGCCATCACGAAGTTCGCGTGCGACACGGGCGCTTCGATCCCGATCTCGCGCAATCCTGCCGTGAGCGTGCGGAGTCCGCGGGCGTTGTTCTCGAGCGTGCGGTGGAGGAACTCGCGATCGTCGAGCGCTCCCCGCGCGCCCGCTTCGGAAATGCCGCTCGGCTCGAACGGCAGTTTCACCTTGAGCAGCGAAGCGATCAGATCCTCATGCGCGAAGCCGTAGCCGATGCGCGCTGAAGCCAGTCCATACGCCTTCGAGAAGGTACGCAGCGTGATGACGTTGTCATGCCGGTAGTGCATCGAGTCCGGGTAGGCGGGGTCGTCTTTGGCGAACTCGAAGTACGCCTCGTCGAGGATGATCAGCACGCGCGAAGGCACTTGCGCATGGAAGGCAGCGAACTGCTGGCGGGTGAAGATGGTGCCGGTCGGGTTGTTGGGATTGGCGAGATAGATCAGCTTCGTCTTCTCGGTAACGGCGGCCGCGAGGGCGGGCAGGTGGAAGGTCCAGTTGCTATACGGCACGGTGCGATAGGCCACGCCGCGCCCTTCCACTAATACTCGGAACCCAGGAAAGGTACCTTCGGTGGTCAGCACTTCGTCGTCATCGCACAGGAACGTGCGGACGATGTTGGCCATGATCCCTTCGGACCCGGAGCCCGCGATGACGTTCTCGAGCTTCAGTTCGAACTGCTCGGCCAGGCGCTCGCGCAGCAGGCGGCCTCCGCTCGGATAGCGGAACGATCCGGCGAGCGCCTGCTGCATCCGCTCCACTGCCAGTGGCGAGACGCCCAGCGGATTCTCGTTCGACGAAAGCTTGATCGCGCCTTCCACTCCGAAGCGGCGGCGCACGGTTTCGGCGTCGAGCCCTGGCTCATAGGGCTTCAGGCTGGCGATGTATTGCGGACCCAGAGGCATACTTGCTATCCACGTATAGTATATCCTACATATATTTGCAGTTGTCCATACCCCTGTTAGCCTGATCTCATGGCTGCCAAGAAGAAGTCGTCTACACCAGGTACGCTCGCCGACCGCGCCTACGAGGCGATCAAGCGAGCCATCCTCCGCGGCGAGTTCGCGGAAGGCGCCTTTCTCAGCGAAGCCGACATTACCTCGCGATTCCAGATCGGCCGGACCCCATTCCGGGAGGCCTGCAACCGGCTCCACAACGAGCAACTCCTCGAAGTGGTCCCGCGCCGGGGGTACTATGTACCGGAGATGAGCTTTCGCACCGTGCGTGACCTGCTCGAGACCCGCCTCATCCTCGAAGGCGTGGCCGCGGAGCTTGCCGCCAAGCGCGGCGAACCTGCCGAGGTGACTGAGATCGACCGCCTTTACAAGCAGACGCTCGCGCTCGCCCGCAATCGTGACGACGTGGAGCCGTTCATCGAGAGCAACACCGCGTTCCACCTCCAGATCGCCCGCATGGCCCGCAATCGCGAGCTCGAATCGCTGCTTCGCGGCGTGCTCGAGCGCTCCACGCGGCTCTTTCATCTCGTTGTGCGATCATCGTCGGCACCGGAGAAAGACGCCGAGGACCACCTGCGGCCGATCGTCGCGGCACTGCGCAAAGGCGATGCCAAGGCCGCGCATGACGCAGTAGTCAACGACATCACGCAAGGCCAACTCAACGTGTTGGGTCGCGACCTGTGGGCCACGCCCACCTCCGCGTTGTCGCGGGTGGGAGATCGCTTCAAATGAGCTTCCCCTGGCAGCCAACGCCCGAGATGGTGGCCGCAGCGCGGGTTACCGCGTTTCAGAAGCAGTGTGGCTGCGCGAGCTTCGAGGAACTCCTGCGCCGATCCGCATCGGAGCCGGCATGGTTCACGGATCACCTGCTCCGCTTCCTCGAAATCGAATTCCACCGGCCGTACGAAACCGTGCTCGACCTCAGCCGGGGAATCGAGTGGCCCCAATGGTGCGTGGGCGGTGGACTCAATATATCCAGTTCATGCCTGAAACCGCGCCAGGGCACGGCGATCGTCTGGGAAGGCGAGGAGGGCGTTACGCGAGAACTCTCCTGGGCCGATCTCGAGTCCCAGGTCTCCCGCTGCGCGGGCGGCTTGCGCGCCCTCGGCATTGGACCGGGCGACGCTGTCGGAGTTCACCTGCCCATGTCGCCCGAAGTGGTGATCTCGCTCATGGCGCTGGCGCGCATCGGAGCCGTGGCTGCGCCGTTGTTCACCGGCTTCGGTCCGGCGGCAATCGAGAGCCGCCTGCGCGACCTCGAAGCCAAAGCTGTCATCACCTGCGATGCATTCCCGCGCCGGGGCCGGCCCATCGCCTCGAAGGCCGCGGTGGATCAGGCAGTCGCCAACTGCCCCTCGGTCCGGAACGTCATCGTGGTGCGCCGCACCGGCGCCTCGGTCCCGATACATAAGGGCCGCGATTTGTTCTGGGATGAAATGCTGGCCGCGGGCTCAGACTCCTCGCTGCACTTGACCTCCGCCGAAGATCCGCTGATCGCGATCTACACCTCGGGCACCACGGGTAAGCCCAAGGGCATCCTCCACACGCACTGCGGATTCCCGGTGAAATCCGCGCAGGACATGGCCCTCAACTTCGACATCCGCCCCGGCGACCGCGTCTCCTGGATCACCGACATCGGCTGGATGATGGGTCCGTGGCTGATCTATGGCGCGCTCGTGCTCGGCGCCACGCTGGTGCTCTATGACGGCGCGCCGGACTTCCCCGCCCCGGATCGCCTCTGGGACTGCTGCGCTCGTCACCGCGTGACGATGCTCGGCATTTCGCCCACGCTCGTGCGGGCGCTCATCGAGCACGGCGGCGAACTGCCGCGCCGCCACGACCTCTCGGCGCTCCGCATGCTCGGCTCCACAGGCGAGCCCTGGAATCCCGATCCATGGTGGTGGCTTTTCGACAATGTCGCCCAGCGCCGCATTCCGATCATCAACTACTCGGGCGGCACCGAGTGCTCGGGCGGCATCCTCTGCAACTATCCCGTGCTGCCCATCAAGCCCTGCGGACTCGCCGCGCCTTGTCTCGGCATCGCCGCCGATGTCGTGGACGACCACGGCAACTCCGTGCGCGGCAGCGTGGGCGAACTCGTGATCCGCCAACCCTGGATCGGCCAGGCACGCGGATTCTGGAAAGATCCCGAGCGTTACCTGGCGACCTATTGGTCGCGATTTCCCGGAATGTGGGTGCATGGAGATTGGGCCCAGATCGACGATGACGGCCACTGGTTCATCCTCGGCCGCAGCGATGACACGCTGAAGATCGCGGGCAAGCGCGTGGGCCCGGCGGAGGTGGAATCGGTGCTGGTGGACCATCCCGACGTGCGCGAAGCAGCCGTGATCGGTATCCCGGATGAGTTGAAGGGCACGGCGATGGTCGCCTTCTGCATCGCGGCTCGACATGACGATGCGCTCGCAGCCGAGTTGAAGCAGTGCGTGGCTGACGCGCTCGGCAAACCGCTCCGGCCCGAGCGCGTGCATTTCGTCGATGCGATTCCCAAGACGCGCAATGCGAAGATCATGCGGCGCGTGATCCGCGCTGCGTACCTCGGCGAAAATCCTGGAGACCTCACCGCCCTCGAAAATCCCGCCGCCGTAGGGGCGATCGAAAAACTCAGACCAGCGTGATCCCATGCCCATCTATCACACACTCGGACAAACCCCGCGCAAGCGCCACATGATCTTTCGTCAGACCAACGGCGCACTCTACACCGAAGAACTCATGGGCAACGAGGGCTTCAGCGGACTCTCGTCGCTCCTCTATCGCGTGCATCCGCCGACAGCTGTGAAGGCCGTGAAAGTGATCGCGCCGGCCGCGCCCGACGCCGCGCCTGACGATCCGATGCGCCATCGCCACTTCCACTCGCATCGCCTGCGCGACTCGCTCAGCGTGGTTACTGATCGCGTGCCGCTGCTCTTCAATGCAGACGTGTCGCTGTGGTTCGCGCAGATGTCTGGCGAGAACGCCGAGTTCTACCGCAACGCGCAAGCTGACGAAATCGTCTACGTCAGCCACGGCGGTGGCGTGCTCGAATCGGCTTTCGGCAATCTCGCGTTCAAGAGCGGCGACTACCTGGTGATCCCGCGCGGCATTCTGCATCGTTACCGCTTGAACTCGTCGCGCCAGCGGATGCTGATCGTCGAGAGCACGGGGTTCGTCCGCACGCCGAAGCGGTATCGCAACGCGTTTGGACAGTTGACGGAGAACAGTCCTTTCTCCGAGCGCGACATCCGCCGCCCCACCGATCTCGAGACCCACACCGAGACCGGGAACTTTCGCGTGATCGTCAAGAAGTCGGGCGTGTTCAGCGAACTCATCCTCGCGCACCATCCGTTCGACGTTGCCGGTTGGGACGGCTACTACTATCCGTGGGCCATTTCGATTCACGACTTCGAACCGCGCGTGGGCCGCTTCCATCTTCCACCGCCCATTCATCAGATCTTCGAAGGCGACGGGTTCGTGGTGTGCTCATTCTGCCCGCGACCCTATGACTTCGATCCCGAGTCGATCCCGGCGCCCTACAACCACACGAACGTAATGTCGGATGAGGTGCTCTACTACGCCAATGCGGAGTTCATGAGCCGCACGGGGATCGAGTATGGATCGGTGACGCTGCATCCCGATGGTCTTGCGCACGGTCCGCAGCCTGGGCGCACGGAAGCGTCGATCGGAAAGAAGCACACGAACGAACTCGCCGTGATGGTGGACACGTTCCGCAGTCTCCGCGTCAGCCGTCAGGCGCTCGATGTGGAAGACAAGGAGTACTATCGCTCATGGCTCACCAAGTAGCGTCGGCTTTGCGGGTGCTACTCGAGAGGTCGCTCGACTACGCTGGGCTGTTCCCGCCCGCCGCGCTTCCGCTCGAAGAGGTCTGCGCCAACTACGAGCGATATCGCGCTTCTTCTCATGCGTGGATGCTGAATCGGCTGGTGCTTCCGCAGTCGCGGCTCGCTGAGGTGGCGATCAACCCCGAGTGGCGCGTGAGCGTGATCGCCGAGGAGCCGTTTCCTCTGGAGCAGTGGGTCGCGGCGGTAGAGACAAAGTCGATGGCCGAGTTTGGGGTCCGGACCTATCGGGAGATCGCCGTGGATCAGGTGCCTGAGATTGACTGCTGGAAATTTCGCACGGGCAGCGGTGATATGGTCTCGGGCATCGCGCAGTGCTCGCGCCGGATTCTGCCGTTCAAACTGACTGCCGGGCTGCACCACGCGCTGCGCGGCGAGTCACACCAGGGGTTCCTCAACGTCTTTATCGGATCGGCTTTCGCCTGGCACAATCGCAAGCTTGACTTCTGGCATGCCATCTTCGAAGAGCGCGATGCCGAGGCATTTCGATTCGGCGACGAGCTTGGTTGGCGCGATCATGTGCTGACGCTCGATCAGGTCCGCGCCGCGCGACGCGATTTCGTGCATGCCTTTGGATCGTGTTCGTTCGAGGAACCGATCGCCGATCTCGAACAACTTGGTTTGCTATGAGCCGACTCAACGAAACTCACGACCGCAACCTCCGGAGTTGGGAACCTTCCGCGAACGCACCCGGCTGCAATTTCCCCATCCAAAACCTTCCCTACGGGGTCTTCCGCACCGCCGCCGACCCGGCGCCGCGCGTGGGAGTCGCGATCGGCGATTTCATCTTCGATCTCCACCCTCTGCTCGAAGCGTCGACGCTCGACCCGATCATGGCGCTCTCCGCATGGGACCGACGCGAGCTCCGCAGGCGCATCAGCCGTATTCTGTCCGATCCGGCGCAGCGCTGCCCCCTCACGCCGATGAGCGAAGCCGAGATGCTGCTGCCCGCCGCGATCGGCGACTACACGGACTTCTACGCGAGTATCGATCACGCCACCAACGTCGGCCGCATGTTCCGCCCCGACAATCCGCTGCTGCCGAACTACAAGTGGGTACCGATCGCGTATCACGGCCGCGCGTCGTCTATCGTCGTCAGCGGAACGCCGGTGCGCCGCCCCTCAGGACAACTTGGCCGGGAAATGTTTGGACCCACTCGCGAACTCGACTATGAACTCGAAGTGGGCGCCTTCCTCGGACCCGGCAACAAGATCGGCGAGCCGATCCCGATCGCCGAATCCGAAGATCATCTTTTCGGAGTGTGCCTGCTCAATGATTGGTCGGCGCGGGATATCCAGCGCTGGGAATATCAACCTCTCGGGCCGTTCCTCTCGAAGAGTTTCTGCACGTCGATGTCGCCGTGGGTGGTGACGCTCGATGCACTGGAACCGTTCCGCCGCCCGCAGCCTGCACGGGCTGAGGGCGACCCCGCACCGCTTCCTTATCTCACGGCACCCGGCGATGCTGCGTTCGACATCGGCTTGGAAGTGCTGCTCCAAACGCGGGCGATGACGCAACCCGTGCGCCTCAGTCATTCGAATTTCGTGCGTACTTATTGGACGCTGTCGCAAATGATCGCGCATCACTCGAGCAACGGCTGCCCGCTTCGCGCCGGCGACCTCATCGCCAGCGGCACCGTTTCGGGACCCGAGCCTGAAAACCGCGGTTGCCTGCTCGAGCTCACTTGGCGCGGCACGGAGCCGCTCGTGCTGCCGAACGGCGAAACGCGCACGTTTCTCGAAGACGGCGACACGGTGACCTTTCGCGGATGGTGCGAGGGTCCCGGCGCTGTTCGGATCGGGCTGGGTTCGGTTTTCGGCACGGTGTCACAATAGCGGAATGCGTATTTCCGCTCTCGTATTGGCCGCCTCGCTCCTCGCTACCGCGCAAACCAAGCGCAAGACCGACAGTCCGCTCGATCACCTGCCCAAGAACATCGAAGTGATCACTCACTTCGGCGAGCGCGCCGACTTCGCGCCCGGCAACCAAGCCGTCGCTTTCATGGCGAAAAGCTTCGGCGACGCGTTCACCATCGATCTGAAGACTCGCCATGTTCGTTGCCTCACCTGCAGCATCCCGGGCGCCGCGTTCCTGCGCGTGATGCATCTGCCGAGCGGCGACTACATCCTGATCGGCGCGGAAAAGTTCACCGACATCCGCACCAGCCGGCGCGAACACAACGAACTGTGGTTCCTGAGCAAGCAGCCGGGTTCATTGCCAGTGAAGCTCAGCCAGAAGATGAGCGAAGGCGCGGCGATTTCGAAGACCGCGATGAAGATCTCGTTTTCAGTAACCAGCGCGCAAGACCCCTCACTGCCAGAGGGCCACTCGCGGCTGATTCTCGCCGATGTCGACATCGCCGGACACAAGCTCACCAACAAGAAGACGATATACGAGAGCACGTCGCGCGGCTGTGTCCTCGAAGCGCAAGACTTCTACGACAACGATCGCCAGATGACGTTCACCTGCTACGAACCGCAAGGCAAGGGATCGGTGTGGACGCTCGACATCGCGTCCGGCAAGGCCACCAAGCAAACCAATCTCCCGGGACGATACAACGAAGTGGAAGGCATCATCCCGCCGGGGCAGTATACGCTGGTCGAGTCCGATGAACAGGCGAAGCTCTATGACGATCCGGGTGGTTTCCGCCAGATCGACATTTGGAAGCTGAAGCTCGACGGTTCGGGCAAAGACTTTACACGGCTCACGTACTTCAATGATTACGAGGGTTGGAAGGCGTCGAACCCGGTGGTGTCGACCGATGGCAAGGTGATGGCGTTCCAGATCGCCAAAACAAAAGACGAGGCTGGTGTCGGCTACGGCATTTGCCTTTATCGGTTCAAGTGACGTGCGCTGGCTGGTCGCCCATCGAGCGGAATTCAGGCCGCGTCTGAGGCACTCTGCGCGGGCGGCAACCCGCCCCAAACCAGAACATCCGGACATAGATCGGCGCCACCGGGCCAGACGAGAGTTCCGCCCTGGACGTGCAGTTGTCTGAAAAGAACGCTGCTGCGCCGGATCTCGTCAAAAACGGGACCGACGAGCAAAGCGGCGAGATCTCGTTCGACGACGCGGCCGTCTGTGAGCGTAAGCTGCACTCGATAGTCCGTTAGCGGCTTGGCTTCCTTTATGCGCACTAGTTTCATGTTCGTGCCTCACTCGAGCGGAGGGATCGTTTCGAGCGGTACGCCGGCCCGAGCCCGCGCCCAGTCGGCTCTGAGTTCCTCACGGTGGAGCGTTCCCCACTCGGCCACAAGCGCAATCGCCCTGCGCGGCAGTTCCCCTTGCAGAATGGAAAGAGTGTCGATCTCAATCAGGGCCTCATATTCGCCATACTCGGCGTGGAAATGAGCTGGCGAGTGGTCGTTGTAGTACATGCGAATCGCAATCCCGAAGAATCGACTCACCTCAGGCACCCTTATGATTTTACTCTCAGTCGCGGCGCCTCGGCGACGATCTGAGACCGGGAACGTACCAAGAGCTATTCTGACGCAAACCGAGATAGAGGAGGACGGCAATTGACGCGGAAGTACTCGTTGGTGATGGAGGCCGGTTGGTGGTGGAGACCGGTTGGTGGTGGAGACCGGACCGGCAGGCTTCAGCGCCAATATCCCTGAGCTACCGTCGATCCTCGTCACAGGCAGCTCCGCCGAAGAACTACGAGGGCGGGCGGCCGAAGCGATCCGGATCTACCGCATAGCGTTCACAGCCAGCTATAATCTCCTCTGTAGGCATCCCCGCGTCACCAATCTTACTCGAGGACCGCCCTCCACGGGCGGACACAGACGATTCAACATGGACTCACAGTGGATGATCGAGGCCTGCGGGCTTTCGAAGTTCTATGGTGATTTCGCCGCGATCCGGGACGTAACTTTCGCCGTTCCCAAGGGCCAAGTTTGCGCCTTCCTGGGACCGAACGGCGCCGGCAAATCCACCACCATGAAGCTGCTCACCGGATACTTGGCCCCCTCGCAGGGTTCGGCCAAGATCGCCGGCTTTGACGTACACTCGGCGCGCATGGAGTCGGCGGCGCACCTCGGCTACCTTCCCGAGAACGGTCCGCTCTACCCGGATATGACACCGCTGAGCCTGCTCCGCTTCTTCGGCGAGGCACGTGGACTCGGCGGCCAGATCCTGCGCGACCGCATCGATGCCGTGGTGCAGCAGTGCTTCCTCGGCGACGTGCTCGAGAAGTCGATTTCCAAGCTCTCGAAAGGCTATCGCCAACGAGTGGGAATGGCTCAGGTACTGCTGCACGAACCGGATGTCCTCATCATGGACGAGCCCACCACCGGCCTCGACCCCAATCAGATCCGCGAGGTCCGCAATCTCATCCGCACGCTTGGGCAAACCAAGACGGTGCTGCTCTCCACGCATATCCTGCAGGAAGTGGAAGCGGTGGCTGGTCGCGTGATTATGATCAACGCGGGTCGCGTGGTGTTCGATGGCGAGCCCTCGGGGCTGCTCGCCCACGGAGCCACGCTCGACGAAGCCTTCTACGCGCTCACGGGCCACGGCAAATCGCAGCCGAAAATCGAAACCAATGGAGGCGCAGCATGCGAAGCCGTTGGCGAGTAATCAAAGCCGTCTTCAAGCGCGAGTTTTTCTCCTATTTCGGGTCGCCCGCCGGCTACGTGTTCATCACGCTGTTCGTCTTCTTGAGCGCCATGGCCGCGTTCTGGCAGGAGCGATTCTTCCTCAACAACCTCGCCAATCTCGATCAGCTCAACTCGTGGTTCCCCTACCTGCTCGTGTTTCTGGTGCCTGCGATCACCATGTCGCTGTGGGCAGACGAACGCCGCCAGGGCACGGAAGAACTGATCCTCACGCTCCCGGCGAGCGACACCGAACTCCTGCTCGGCAAGTATCTGGCCGCGCTCGGAATCTACACCGTTGCGCTGATCTTTTCGCTCAGCCATGTGGTGGTGCTGTTCTGGCTCGGCAGTCCCGATATCGGGATGCTCGCGTCGACCTACCTCGGATACTGGCTGGCCGGAGCGGCGCTGCTTCCGCTCGGGCTGCTGGCGTCGCAGCTCACGGACAATCTCACGGTCGCGTTCATCCTGGGAGCCGCCTTCTGCGCGATCCCTGTCTTCCTGCGGCATGCCGGGTCGATCCTCTCGGGAAAGCTCCAGCGCATGGCCGAACAGCTCTCGGTCCCGGAACAATTTCGGGACCTCGCGTCGGGCGTCGTAACCACTTCATCGGTTGTCTACTTCGTCACGCTCGCAGCGGCCATCCTCTATCTCAACGTCGCGTTGGTGGGCCGCCGCCGATGGCCGTCAGGCAAAGGGAACCCCAAGCTCGGCGTCCACTTCTTCGTCCGCGCCGTGTGCCTGGTGCTGGCGGCCTTCGCGCTCACGTCGATCTTCGCCCGCACGGGCGCCCGGGCCGATGTGACCAGTGAGCAGGTCCACTCGCTCTCGCCCGATACGAAGAAGCTGATCCAGTCGATCGACGCGAAGCGCCCGGTCTCGATTCAGGCTTATCTGAGTCCGGAAGTGCCGCGGTCGTACTTCCAGGTCCGCAACAGCATCTCGGGATTCCTGCGCGAGTTCGCCGCTATCGGCAAAGAACGTGTGAACGTGAGAATGATTGAAACATTAAAATACTCTCCTGAGGCGCGGGAAGCCCGCGAGCGTTACGGGATCCAACCCTTCCGCGTTCCCGTGACCGAGGAGAGCGCCTCCGCCAACAACGAAATCTTTCTCGGACTGGTGTTTTCGAGCGGCAACGAGGAGTTCGTGATCCCGGCGTTCGATCGCGGGCTGCCAGTGGAGTACGAGTTGATGCGGTCGATCCGCGTGGTCTCGCGGGCGGCTCGCAAGAAAGTCGGCGTGCTGCAGACGGGAGCGAAGCTCTTCGGCGGTTTCGATTTCCAACGCCGCTCGCAGAGCAATGAATGGTCCGTGGTGGCGGAGTTGCGCAAGCAGTACGAGGTCTCTCAGGTATCGCCTGATGCGGACTATCCCGACAACCTCGATGTGCTGCTCGCGCCGTTGCCTCACACGCTGACGCAGCCGCAGATCGAGCGGCTCACCATCTGGGTGAAGAAAGGCAAGCCGGCGTTCGTTTTGCTCGATCCGCTGCCTGCTTTCAACATCGAACTCTCGCCGCAAGCATCCGAAGCTCCCACGGACCTTCGCGCGCTCTTGGCCGCACTCGGCGTTTCCTGGGAGCGTGGCCGCATCGTGTGGGACACATACAATCCCCACCCACAACTGCGCTCGCTTCCGCCGGAGGTCGTATTCATCGGCAAGGGCAATCAAGCCAAGCAGCCGTTCCAAACCACTGAGGACACCGTTTCCGGTTTGCAGGAAGTGGTGCTGCTCTATCCGGGTCAGCTCGAAGACAACACGGGCGGCAAAGCGAAATTCACGCCGCTGATGACCACGGGAACCGGCTCCGGCACGCTTCGTTGGGACCAACTCGTGCAACGCGGCATGTTCGGAACGGCCATGGCGCAGGGCCTGCCGCATAACCCCACCAGCAAATCCTACACGGTTGCGGCGCGTGTGAAGGGATCCGAGGTGAACGCCGTGGTGGTGGCCGATGCCGACATCATCAGCGAGGAGTTCTTCGAGATCCGCAAGCGCGGCGTCGAGAATCTCAACCTCGACAACGTCGCCTTCGCACTCAACGCGATCGATGAACTGGCTGGAGAGAAATCGTTCATCGCACTGCGCAAGCGCCGCCCGCGGCTCCGCACGCTGGAAGCGCTGGAAGCGCGCACTCGCGACTACGAAGCCAAGCGCGACACCGAAGCTCAGGCTGCCGCCGTGCTCGCCGAAAAGCGGCTCCAGGAGGCGCAGGGCCGGCTCGATGCCTCCGTTGCGGAAGTGCAGCGCCGTACCGATCTCGATGACCAAGCCAAGCAGATCATGATCTCGAGCATCGAATCGGCGGAGAATCGCCGGCTGCAAGTTGCTCGTGCGAATATCGAAGACGAGCGGAAGCGGTCGCTCGAAGACGCTCGCGCCAACATGGAGTCCTCTGTGCGCTCCATTCAAAACACTTTGAAGCTGCTCGCCGTGACGCTGCCGCCGATTCCGGCATTCGTACTTTTCCTGATCATGTCGGCTCGGAAGATCGCCCGTGAGCGCTCCCGGATTTCCAGTGATCGACTGGTTACGCAGACCGATCCCGAACAGGAGGCCGCGGCATGAAGAGCGAACTCCTCAAGACTGGACTCTTCATCGCCGGAGCCGCCATCATCACTGCAGCCGCCGCTTGGTTCGAACCCGAGTCCGCGCGAAGCGAGATCTTCTCCGATACTGGCCAGACGTTTTTTCCGGAGTTCCGTGACATCTCGCAGGTCTCGACTCTCGAGGTGGTGGACTTCGAAGAGTCCGAAGCCGTGGCGCGCCCACTCAAGGTGGAAATGCGCAAGGGCCGATATCTGATCACGTCGCACAGTGACTATCCCGCCGAGGCCAAGGACCGTATCGCCAAGACCGCCGCCGCGCTGCTTGATCTGAAGAAAGATGCCGCCGTCTCTGACCGTATCGAAGACCACGCCACCTACGGTGTAATCGATCCGCTCGATGCGAAGAATCCTTCGCTCACCGGACGGGGCAAGCGTGTGACGCTCCGCAATTCTGGAGGCGTGACCCTCGCCGAAATCGTGCTCGGACTGCCCGTGAAAGACAAAGCCGGATATCGCTATGTCCGCTTGCCCGGACAGAAGCGAACCTACGCCGTCAAGACCGATGCGGACGCCTCGGCGCACTTCGCCGATTGGGTGGAGGCGAACCTGCTCCGCGTCTCCGCGGCTGAGGTGAACCGGCTGGTGCTCAACGCGTATCAGATCGATGAACAAACGGGTCGCCAGGTGAATCCGCAACGCTCGGCGATGGTTCGGGGCGAGAGCACGTGGAATGCGCAGGCTGGCTCGATCGCCGCGACGATGGCTTCGCTGCGGGTGGTGGGAGCGCGGCCGAAACCCAAGCAACTCGCCGAGCAGCTTCGCACGAAGCGCCTGGAGTTGACGCTCGAAACCATGATGAGCCTGCGCCAACGCGGGTTCTTCATCACGCCTTTCGGCACGCTGCTTTCGAACGAGGGCGAACTGATTGCGGAGACCGCAAAGGGCATCGTATACACGCTGCGGTTTGGAGAAGTAGTCACGGACGCGACGTCTCCTGGAGGCAAGGCGAAGGACAACCGTTACCTCTTCGTCACGGTCGCAACGAGGAACCCCGACTCGCTCCAGGCAGCCGAGGCTCTCGACGCCAAGTTCTCCGACTGGTACTACATCATTTCGGGCATCGATTTCGCAAGGCTTCATCCGGCGCGCGCGGCGCAGATCAAGCTCGAGCGAGAGCAACCGAGGCCGCTGCAGCTTCCGCCGGGGATGGTGCCGCAGGGGATGCCGGGTCCGCCGCAGCAACAGATCCCGCCTCAACCCCCGGCCAAACAGCCGTAGCTGCCCGGCAGCGGCAACGGAGCTAGGCAGCGGAGTAGAGTCGAGGATGGGCGCAGGTGCTGAATCCTTGGAGGAGACGACTCCGGATCTCCCGGACTGGTGATCCTCTCAGGCTCCAGCACAGGCTGCGTGGGTTCTTCGGAGCCGATCGTCTCCAGCGCCAAAGGCGGAATCGGTCATGATAATCTCCCGGGCCACCAGTGTGAGAAGTCGTGCGGAACGCGTTCCTCTTCTGGCGCATGATCCGCCAACAGCTCTGCCCAGGAATCCGACAGGCCCCCCAGAAAGCAGGCTTGTGAAGAATCCTTGGGCGAGGCTAGCCTGAAAATCTCACGGGGGTCATAACCAAAGGCCGCTTGCCCGCGCCTAAACATTTCAATCAAAAGATGTTGCGGCGAGAAAGGAAACGGCCTTGGTCATTACAGAGTGTAGCGAAGATCGGTTCGAGTTTGGGGGCGGAAGCGGTTCGCGCCAAGTAGTCGCCGAGTTCACCGGCGGCACCATCAGTTCCGATGGCGGCGGTCTGCTGTTGCGGGAGACCGACGCGAAGCTGAACCTGCTGGCGCGGTTCAGCCAGTGCTTCGTAGATGGACGGGATCCCCAACAGATCGAGCACAGTGTGGAACAGATGGTGAGGCAGCGCGTCTATGCGTTGGCGCTGGGCTATGAAGATCTGAACGATCACGAGCAATTGCGGCAGGACCCGTTGTTACAAGTGATGGCAGGCAAGGCCGAGCCAGGCTCAGAACCGCTGGCGGGCAAGAGCACCTTGAACCGGATGGAGTTGGGCAGCGGAATGCCCGACCGTTACAAAAAGATCAACTTCTGGCGGGACAGCGTGGACGATCTGTTGGTGAGCGTCTTCCTGGAAGCGCACACATCGCCGCCGTCGGAGATCATCGTGGACATCGACACCACCGACATGGCCCTGCACGGCAAACAAGAGGGCCGATTCTTTCACGGCTACTACGGTCATTACTGTTACTTGCCACTGTTCATTTTTTGTGGGGATCACGTACTGCGCGCACGGCTCAGACCCAGCAGTATCGGGCCTGCCGTGGGCGCTCAAAAGGAAGTAGCGCGTGTGGTGCAACAGATCCGCGAGCGCTGGCCGGCGGTACGAATCATCCTGCGCGGCGACTCGGGCTTTTGTGTGGATGAACTGATGACCTGGTGCGAAGACAACCGCGTGGACTACGTTTTGGGCTTGGCAAGGAACAAGCGCTTGGAAGCGCTGGTCTCCGAGGCGTTGGAGGAGGCAAAGCAGCAATGGGAAACCACGCAACAACCGGCTCGTGTGTTTGTCGAGTTCGACCATGAAACGGTGAGCGGCACGTGGAACCGCAAGCGGCGCGTGGTGGCCAAAGCCGAGCACATCGACGGCAAGTCCAACCCGCGTTTCATCGTGACGTCGTTGGCCGGAGAAACCTGGGAAAAGCGAGCCCTCTACGAAGACACCTACTGCGCCCGCGGGGACATGGAGAACCGCATCAAAGAGCAATTCGTGTTGTTCGCCGACCGGGTGAGTTCTTCTACCATGCGGGCCAATCAGTTACGCATCTACTTCTCCGTGATCGCCTACACGCTGATCAACGGCCTGCGACGGTTGGGCCTGCGAGCCACGCCGCTGGCCACTGCCCAAGTGGGTACCATCCGTTTGAAGCTGTTGAAAATCGGCGCGCTGGTCCGGGTTACCGTGCGCAAGGTTTGGGTCCGCATGGCCACCAGTTATCCTTCGCAAACTCTGTTTGCGCAAGTACTCCAGCACCTTCGACAGTGACCCTGCGGCCGCACCCTGCGGCCACCGATCTTTGACAACTTCAACGGATGAACTCGGAACAATCAGGCGGTCGTGTGTCTACTCGCCGCCACCTTATGTCTACTTGTTCTTTGCATCACAAAGTACACTTCGCCAGTCGTTCATCCGGCACTCCATCAATCCCCGGTGAGAATTGCAGGCTAGTGGGCTGGAAGAGTGAAGCAACATGATGGGACGAACGTTCCTGGATGGCTTGGGTACAAGGTCTACCCAATGAAGATCGAGGAGGCTGGCAAGTGGCTGAGGCTGTGGGTGAGGCGAAAAAACGATGGGCTTGAAGCTGATTTGCTCCAAGTGTGGGCAACACGTGGCAGCGGCGGCAGGAAACTGCGCGTGCACCGCGCTCACGGGCTGATTCGCAAGGTCCCAACTACCCACCGCTACCAATTGACCGCCTTGGGTCGCCTCGCCATCGCTGCGATCTTCACCATCCAGCGCTCCAGCCTGACGGTCTTCAACAAGCCACCGATTCAAAATTCTTCGCGGCTGACGAAGAAACGGAAGGATGGTGTACATCGCCGAAGTCGTGAAATCCCGCGCAGGCTGTGCCCTCCCTTCCCGTATGCCCGTTATCAACGAATGTGCGAGGTACTTTTTTCATAGACCCATCCGGGGATACGCAAGTAAAAAGTTCCTTACTAGCGCGGCGCACGCGAGGTTCACTCGTGTGAAATCAACGCGCGTACCGTGGCACTTCGATTGCAGCGGATCAACCAACCAGAGCGGCCACAAGAGCCGCCGATGATTCGAGCGTTCCTAAGGCAGGAGGAGTCCCCGTTGTTCGAGTCTTGTCCGTAACCCATCGCAGATGCGCCTTCCTACGTGAGATTGCCGCACGAGCCCGTAGGTCAACGGCCCATCTATCTCCGAAACAATTTCAGCCCGATCTGTGAGATGAGAACAGAGAAGGCTTGACGGGCGGGCTTCGTCCTCCAGCGATGGCGAGCCCGTCCCGATCGTGTCCCCAACCCAAGAGAGAACTGTCAGGAGGAAGTCACCCTTATGAACCGGGTCATGTTACCCGTGTGTCTATCGATCTGGACTTTGGCGGCGCAGGCGGCCACGCCCGCAGTCGTCGTGTCGGTCACGCCCGAGACCGCCAATGTCCGGATCGGCGCCACGCGAGATTTCAACGCTTCTGTTTCGAACGCCACCGATAGGTCGGTGGACTGGTTCGTGAACAATGTCGCAGGTGGAAACGCAACGGTAGGCACCATCAACAGCGATGGGCTCTATGCGCCGCCCGCGAAGGTACCGTCGCCCAACGTGGTGACCATCAAGGGCGTGAGCCGGGCGGACAAGACGAAGTCCGACACGGCCGCCGTTACTTTGCTCAACGCAATCCCGGTGATCAGCGCGCTCGATCCGGCGTACGTCAACGTCAACCTTCCGGCGGTGATTTTGGTGAACGGGTCGAACTTCATCCCCACAGCCAAAGTGCAGGTGGATGGCAAGCCGGTCACGACCAAGTTCGTCTCCGACAAACAACTGAGCTTCTCCATCACTTCGACTGCGGCGCCGGGAACGCACATTCCGATTACGGTGCTCAATCCCGATCCGGGAGCGGCGACCTCTTCCGCGCGCAGCCTGAGCGTATACGAGCCGGTGAAGCTCTCGGTCTATCCGGACAAGAGAACTCTTCGCGGAGGCGCCACGCAGGACTTCAACGCATCGATCGCCAATACCACGAACAAGAAGGTGAAGTGGTTCGTGAACGGAGTGGCGGGCGGCAACGCGACCTTGGGGACGATCGATGTCGAAGGTATCTACACGGCGCCGATGCTGTTGCCAACGCCCGCGAGCGTGACGATCAAGGGCGTAAGCGAATACGATCCAGCGGCATCGGACACGAGCGACGTGACGCTGCTCAATCCGATCGCTGTGCTCACCAGCGTGACGCCGAGCCCGGTGAAGATCGGCCCGGCGACGATCGTGGTGAAGGGCACGGGAATCGCCAAGGGCGCGAAGCTTCTGCTCGGTGGCGATGAGTTGACGCCGCAGTGGATTTCAGTGAACGAGATCCGCGGGACGGGCAACGTGGCTGCGCCGCTGGGGGGCGTAGCCGCGGTGGTAGTGGTGAATCCTGACCCGGGTGGGAGCCAATCGAACTCGCTGACGGTGCCGGTGAAGCCCGCTACGGAGAAGATGAGCCTGAGTGCTGCAGTGCGATTTCTCGAGCAGGCTAGCTGGGGACCCACGCCGGCGAGCATCGCCGAACTGCAGCAACTCGGCGCCGATGCGTGGCTCGACAAGCAGTTCAGTGCGCCGCCGTCCACCTATCCCGATCCTGCCGACACGAGCGAAGGGCTGAGCCGCCTGCAGAAGGCGTTCTTCGCCAACGCGCTGACCGGGCAGGACCAGCTTCGCCAGCGGATGGCTTTCGCGCTCGGCCAGATCGTGGTGGTTTCGGGCACCGAGGCAAGCAGGTATCACCAGATGGTCCCGTACCAGCGGCTGATGATGCAGTACGCGTTCGGCAACTACGGCGATTTGCTGCGCGAGGTGACGCTCAATCCGACCATGGGCATCTACCTCGACATGGTGAACAACGCCAAGCCGGATCTGAAGAAGAACATTGCGCCGAATGAGAACTACGGGCGCGAGCTACTGCAACTGTTCAGCATCGGGCTGTTCGAACTGAATCCCGACGGTACGCGCAAGACCGACTCGTCGGGCAACCCGATTCCCTCCTACACGGAAGACGCGGTGAAGAAGTTTTCGCTGGCGTTCACCGGATGGACCTTCCCGCCCGAGCCGGGTTTCACATCGCACTGGAAAAATCCACCGTATTTCTTCGGACAGATGGTTCCGTTCGACGAGCAGCACGACAAGACGGAAAAGCCGCTGCTGAAGGGCGTGGTGCTTCCGGCGAATCGCACCGCGCAGGAAGACTTGACCGCGGCGCTGGCGAACATCTGGTCGCATCCGAACGTGGCGCCGTTCATTTCCGGAAAGCTGATCCAGCACTTCACCACGAGCAACCCTTCGCCTGCTTACGTGGGCCGCGTGGCCGCGGCGTTCGAGAACACGGGCGGCGTGAAAGGGAACCTCAAGGCCGTGGTGCGGGCGATTTTGCTCGATCCGGAGGCGGGCAATGGGGCGCTGGGCGGTCCGGTGGCGACGCCGGCTCCGGACTTGGCGGCGAACCAAGGGCACTTGCGCGAGCCGGTGTTGTTCAGCCTGGCGTTGCTGCGGGCGCTCGATGCGCAGAGCCAGCCCGAGCCAGAACTCGCCGGGCAGAACAACAACATGGGTCAGAACCTCTTCTTCTCGCCCAGCGTGTTCAACTACTTCTCGCCTTCATACCGGATTCCCGGATTGGGCGTGACGGCGCCGGAGTTCCAGATTCTGAATCCGACTACGGCAATGGCGCGAGCGAACTTCGTGTGGCGCGCGGTAAGGAACGGTTTGACGAGAACCATCACGGTGGACCTCTCGAATCTCGAAGGCCTGGCGGGCGACCCCAACGCGTTGCTCGACGCGGTAAGCAATGTCCTGCTGCGAGGCCAGATGCCGGCGGCGATGCGAACCAGCATTTCGACGGCAATCGCGGCGACCAACGATCGCAGGACGCGGACTCGGATCGCGTTGTTTCTAGCGGCGGTTCCGGGACAGTACCAGGTGGAGCGGTGAGGAGCGAGGGAACATGGCGATGAAAAACAATCTGCAAACCACGCGGCGGCAACTGCTGCGAATGGGATTCCGCACGGCATCCACGATCGGGGCCGCGGCGGCGTTCGGACACTTGGGCCGGGTGAACGCCTGGGCGCAATCGGGTACCGACTACAAGGCGCTGGTGTGCGTCTTCCTGTTCGGTGGCCACGATGCGAACAACATGGTGGTGCCGCTGAGCACCACCGGATACCAGCAATATCAGAGTGTCCGGCAAGGGTTGGCGCTTGCGGCCAACACGCTGCTGCCGGTGAACACGGCGCAGAACGAGGCGTATGGACTGCATCCGAGCCTGCAGCCGCTGCAGGCGCTCTACACCACCAGCAAGGATCTCGCGCTGGTGGCGAACGTGGGCATGCTGGTGCGGCCGGTGACACGCGACGAGTATCTGCAAAGGTCCAAGCCGGTTCCGTCGAACCTGTTCTCGCATTCCGATCAAACAGCGCAGTGGCAGAATGCGGCGCCGCTCGGAGGCGTGACTACCGGGTGGAGTGGCCGGATTGCCGACAAGCTTGGGGCGCTGAACTATCCGTCACAGTTCCCGGTGTCGATCGGCGTATCGGGCAACGCGCTGCAACTGGTGGGGCAGACCACGGTACCGACATCGATCCAGAACAGCACGTTCGGGCTCGAGGGAAGCGACGGGTCCGCTGTGGCGAACGCTCGGGATCACGCGCTCGAGCAGATTCTGGCGATGTCGAGCGGCGCGGTGCTAGTGCAGGCGGCGAACCAGGTGTTGACTGACGCGTTGAAGGTGGCGAAGCTGGTGGATGAAGCGTCCACATCGGCGCCGCCTTTGAATACCGCGTTTCCGAACACTGGGCTCGGGCAGCAACTGCTGCAGGTGGCGCGGATCATCCAGATTCGTGCGCAACTCGGCATGAAGCGGCAGATCTTCTTCTGCTCGCTCGGCGGGTTCGATACACACTCCGGACAGTTGGGCACGCAGGCTGCATTGCTCACTGAACTCGCTCAGGCAATGGCGGCCTTCTACAACGCCACAGGCGAGATGGGCGTGCAGAACGGCGTGGTCACGTTCACCGAATCGGAGTTCAGCCGCACGTTCCAGCCGAACGGAACGGCTGGCACCGATCACGCATGGGGAGGGCACACGTTAGTGCTCGGCGGTCCAGTCAACGGCGGAAACATGTATGGCAAGTTCCCCTCGCTCGTGCTGGGCGGCGTGGATGACTCCGGCAATCGCGGCAACTGGATCCCGGGCGTGGCGCTCGACCAATATGGCGCCACGCTCGCGACGTGGTTCGGCGTGCAGCCGGGCGACCTGCAGTACGTCTTCCCGAACGTGAACAACTTCAGTTCGCCGGCGGTCGGATTCCTGTGATCGCCGGGGCCTGCCGGGCGCGTCAAGCCCGTGTGTCCGCTGCCCGGCAGGCTCTTTCTCTGGTATAGTGCGAACCGCACCCATGCCAGAGGTCACTCGCAAACAATTCCTCGCTTCTCCGGCCGCGCTGCTCCCGCAGGCGCAGACAGGACGGCCGAAGAATGTTTTGTTCCTTCTTTCCGATCAGCATCGTCCGCAGTCGGCGGGGTACGAGCGCGACGCTCTCGCCCGCACGCCCAACCTCGATGCGCTCGCGGCTTCCGGCACGCGATTCACGCAGGCGTACTGCACCAACCCAGTGTGTACGCCCGCGCGCGCGTCGATCCTGACCGGGCTCTACACGCACAACCATCGCACCTGGAGCAACACGACGCCGTGGCCATTCGAGATCCGCACGATGGCGCATCACTTCTCGCGGGCCGGCTACGTGAGCGGGCTGATCGGGAAGATGCACTTCGTCGACGCGCAGACGCACGGGTTTGACTACAGGCTCGATTTCAACGACTGGTATCAATACCTGGGTCCGAAGACGAAGCTCTATGCGGACGAGCTTTCGCGGGCCAACTCCGGATCGGGCATGCCCCAGATCGACGATCTATGGCGCGACTTCGGCGATCCGTGGAAGGGGCATCGCACGCTCGATGACCGCAAGGGATTCGTGCACGTGGGGCGGGCGTCATTGATCGAGGAGCGCGATCATTTCGAGAGCTTCGTGTCGCGGGAGTCGATTCGATTCCTGAAGCGGTTTGGCGGGCAGCATCCGTTCTTTCTGATCAGTTCGTATTTGAAGCCGCACGATCCGTTCATGCCGCCGGCGCGGCACGCGGCGATGTACCGCGCGGAAGACATGAAGCTGCCGGAGACCTACGGCAAGGTGGACCTGAACAAGGTGCCAGTGGAGATCCGCAAGCGGATCGAGACGGATGCGCCCAATCCCGAGATTCGCGATGCGGCCAACGCGCGGCAGCGAATTGCGATGTACTACGCGAATGTGGCGTTTCTCGACGACTGCATCGGGCAGGTGCTCGCGGCACTGCGCGAGATGAATCTCGAGAAGGATACGGTGGTGCTTTACTCGTCCGATCACGGCGAGATGCTCGGCGAGCATGGGCTATGGCAGAAGTTCGTGTTCTATGAGCCATCGGTCGGCGTGCCGCTGATTTTCCGCGTGCCGGGGATGACGGCGGCCGGTTCGACGTGCACGCGGCCGGTGAGCCAGACGTCGCTCATGGCGACGCTGCTCGAGCTGTGCGGGATCCCCGCGCCGGGCGGCCTCGATGGCGTGTCGCTGGTTCCGGTGCTGCGGGAGCCTGGGGCGGGAGCCGGTGGTTCAGGTGGTGGTCCGGTGTTTGCGGAGTTCGCCTTGCAGACGAAGAATGCGAAGTACATGATCCGCGACGGGGATTGGAAGTATTGTTTTTACGCGAGCGATACGCCGGAGCTATACAACTTGCGGGAGGATCCGAAGGAGATGCGGAATTTGGCGGGGGAGCGGGCGCATCGGGTGAAGCAGGAGGAGATGCACGCGAAGTTGGTGGCGTGGCACGAGCCTCGGGATACGGGTGGCGCTGCCCGAGTGTAGAAGGGCCAAGAAACGATCTGCCCGCCGGACTCGAGTGTAAATTCCGTGTCGAGGGAGCTTGGCGAACACGCTCATGGCCTTACAATCGGTCCTACCGGTGTGGCTGTGGTCATAGGCGCCCTGGGTCACGATTAGAAAGGAGGAAACCAATGAAGGTCAAGACGAATGTCAAAGCCGGTCGCGTCTACGCCTGGTAGGGCCGCGGAGTCCGGCCGGATCGCCCGCGACGGAGTGCCTGGTCTGGCCGGATTCAACATGATGGTGGCGCGAAGTACTTGATCCGCAACTGGGCCCGAAGGTGAACGAGCAAAGGAATCGGCGCTAGATGCCGAGCCACGCAGCGAGGCCAGGCATAACGGCCTCCAAATGAGAAGGCTGCAACGAGCCCAGCTTGCGAACGGCCCACGCTTTGGGGTACGTGGAAACACCTCGAACAAGGAAACCCGGCGTCGAAGAAACGGCACCCTCACGGTCACCTCGAACTGCGTGCCGCGCAGATCCGTGGTGTGTGGAACGACGGTGACGATGGCTCGGTCCAGGAATCAGTACTCACAACCAGCACCGGGCGTGTCTTGGCGGCCATGCCAAAGTCGAAGAACCAGACCTCACCTCGCCGGGGAGGCATCTTCTTCTTGGTCCAGCAACGCGAACAGCGAGCGGCCAGCTTCGCCAATCTCTTCGTCCGTTATTGGCCCGGAATCGAACTCGAGCTCCCTCGTGCGGCGCAGGATCTCCACGGCGAAGAACTGCTTGTCATCCTGCGGCAAGGCTTCGAAGGCCTCGAGCAATTCAATCGCGTGCGTGCCCATGATTCAATGTTACTCCCTCGCGCCCGGGCCAGTTTTGCCTGGACCACTCGATAGAATTGAAGAGTGAGGAAGTTCAAACGGCCGGGATCGCCTGCGCCGTTCTTCCTTCTGAGGGATGTTTTTCCCGATCTTGCAAGGCGGCTTGCAAAAGACCTTCGCGAGCAGGGGTTCCCTGCGCTCGCCGGCCAAGTTGCCGAAGTCCGGATCTACGGCAGGTGCCAATGCGAGAGTCCGGCTTGTGGAACCTTCTATTGCCTTCCTCCGGAGGAAAGGCGGAGGTCGGGTGGCCGCGGACGGGCCATCGGGTACGTCACTGTTGTGAACGAGAGAATTGCTCGCGTCGAAACGCTGGACCGGCATGTCCACGAGGTCCTTCGCAGTCTCTTTCCGGACCAAGACTCGACGTGAATTTCACGCTGAGACAACGCTGCCCGGCCGACGCCGGGTTGCGCAACGCGTCTTCGGGCGAGTCACCGGATTTCGGGCGTGAGCGCGCGATCTGTTCCAGGAGAGTCCCAGGCTATGCTGAAGCGCGCCCATACTTCGCCGCGGGCGTAGAATAGGGGCAGGAGGAGATGCATGCCCAACAGAACCATTGTGGCCGCGGTGTTGTCCGCATTGGCCGCGAGCGCCGGTGTTCTCGAAATCGAAGAAAAGAAGTTCCCGGTCGCGCACGTCTACGCGCGCAAGGGACCGGGAACGTTCGACAGCAAGCAGGAGAGCCTGTTCCTGCTCGTCTCGGACCGCGAGTTGAAGCCCGAAGTTCGGCTCGACCCGGACCAAATTCGCGAGATGAACTGGAATGGCGAAAAGGGCTTGTTGCAGCTCGAGATTTCGGACAACTCACTGTTCTACACGATCCGGTCGAAAGAAGGCGGTACCACGTCGGCGTCACGATCGCCCGTACCGTTCGCGGTGGAGGTGACTGGCGAGCGGGTGAAGGGGAAGATCCTGCTCGACCAGCGTGACAGCACCCAAGTGAAGCACTACGTCGAGGCGGAGTTCGATACGCAGATCGAACGCGCTCCTGTGGAGCCGGCGCCGACGGCCGCCGACGCCGAAGCCGCGAAAAAGAGCAAGGCCGCGCAAGTGTACCTGGCGTTTCAAGCCGCGCTCGCCAAGGGCGACAAGGCGGCGATGATGCGGATGCTCGATCCCGAGAAGGCGGCCATGATGAACACTCCGGACTTTCCGAAAATGCTCGAGATGGTCCAGTCACTCCAGGCGAAGAACATCCAGGTGCTCAAGGTGACCGAGCGCGCCAACGGAATGGCCGAGTTGAGCGCCACGGGCGATGGCGGAAAGCAAACGGGGAAAGTGCGGATGGCGCAGGTCGACGGCCAGTGGCGCGTGATGCGCGAGAGCTGGGAGCAAAGCAAGTAGAAGCTCCCGCAACGGCACGGGAAACTGCACCTGGGACGTGACCTTTGGCGGCCTACTCGTTTTCTGAAGACTTCACCTCGACGAACCACAAGATCTGGAGCGTGTGCCTGATGCACCTCATGAAGCGGCCCGATGTCCGCATGCTCGAGATCGGGTCATACGAAGGAAAATCCGCGATCTGGTTTCTCGAGAATATACTGACCGGACCAGGGGCCGGCATCACTTGCGTCGATGGGTTCTGGCCTCCCTACGGGGAGGTTTTCGACCGCAACATCGCCCTGAGCGGTCACGCCGGCCGCGTGCAGAAACTGGCGGGCCGGACGGATGAGGTGCTACCCCGAATCGACGCGACCTTCGACGCTATCTACATTGACGCGGGGCACCGGGAACAAGAGGTTTGGGAAGACGCCCAGCATGCATGGAGGCTGGCCAAGCCGGGCGCCACCGTCATTTTCGACGACTATCTTTGGCAGCCCCACTTGCCCCTGGAAGAGCGGCCACAGCGAGCCATTGACCGTTTCCTCTCCGAACGCGGCGGCGAATTGACCCTGTTGTACCGGGGATATCAGGTCATCGTTCGAAAGCGAACTCCTTTGGGTGAGAAGTAGGGCTCCACGATTCGCCTGCCAGGCGCGTCATCCCTATTAGGGTGGTTCTCCGGCCGCCTTGACTGAGACGCCGAATCGATGGCCAGCGTAGCGCAGGAAGTTGAACAATCGAAAGGACTTGCATCGCGGTACCGGTGTGAGTTCGTGGACCTCAAAGAGGTCCAGATTGACCATGAGCTCTTCCAGTCAGTGCCAGTGGATCTCATGTTCCGCTACAACTTTGTCCCGTTAGCCGCTCAAAACGGGACACTTGACATCGCCCTGGCCGATCCGCGGAACCTCAACTTAATCGACGAGCTGTCGATTCTGCTGAACAAGAAGCTCCGGGTCAAGGTGGCGACGCTGACGCAGATTTCCGATCTGCTCAAGAAGACGGAGCAGTCGCAGCGGGTGCTCGAGGAGGTGACCGAGACCTTCACGCTCGACGTGGTGGCCGACGAGGAGAACGCCGACGAGACGCTGTCGATTGACCGGCTGGCGGCCGGCGACTCCGACATCGCGCCGGTAATCAAGCTGGTGGATACCACCATCTTCAACGCGCTCGAGCGGCGGGCTTCGGACATTCACATCGAGACGCGCGACGCCGAGGTGGTGATCAAGTATCGCATCGACGGAGTGCTCAACTACGCGATGCCGCCGATCGCCAAAGACTGGCACTCGACGATCATTTCGCGCATCAAGGTGATGAGCGAGCTCGATATCGCCGAGCGGCGCGTGCCGCAAGACGGGCGTTTCCGAGTTCGGTACAAGTCGCGACTGATCGATTTCCGCGTGTCGATCATGCCGACGATCCACGGTGAGGACGCGGTGTTGCGCGTGCTCGACAAAGAGTCGATGAGCGAGAAGTTCAGCAAGCTCACGCTCGACGTAGTGGGGTTCTCGCCGGGCGACATCTTCAAGTTCCGGCGCTACATCAAAGAGCCGTACGGCATGGTGCTGGTGACGGGGCCCACGGGTTCGGGCAAGACGACCACGCTCTACGCGGCGATCTCCGAGATCAAGAACGACGAAGACAAGATCATCACGATCGAAGATCCGGTGGAGTATCAGCTCAAGGGGATCACGCAGATTCCGGTGAATGAGAAGAAGGGCCTGACGTTCGCGCGCGGATTGCGCTCGATCTTGCGCCATGACCCGGACAAGGTGATGGTGGGCGAAATCCGCGACCAGGAGACGGCGCAGATCGCCATCAACGCGGCGCTCACCGGGCACCTGGTGTTCACCACGGTCCACGCCAACAACGTGTTTGACGTATTGGGCCGGTTCTTGAACATGGGCGTTGAGCCATACAACTTCGTCTCGGCGCTGAACTGCATTCTGGCGCAGCGGCTGGTGCGGTTGATCTGCGAGCACTGCAAGAAACAGGTGACCTATCCGGACGAGTACTTGAAGGACTCGGGCCTCAACGTGGAGGAGTGGCGCCAACTCCCGTTGTACGAGGGCGCAGGGTGCTTCGAATGCGGCGGTACGGGATTCCATGGCCGAACCGCGATCCATGAGTTGCTCGATTTGAGCGAGCGGATCCGCGAGATGATTCTCGACAAGCGGCCGACGTCTGAGATCAAGCGCGCGGCTCGCGAGGAAGGGATGACGTTTTTGCGCGAATCGGCAGTAGAGAAAGTAAGGCTGGGCTTGAGCACTCTCAAAGAGATCAACAAGTTCACGTTCATCGAGGTTTGAGCTGGATGTCACTACTCGATCGGTTGCGCTCGCTTGTGGAAGATCCGCCACCGGTGTATGCGTTCGAGCTTTCGCGGTCCGGCGTGGCATGGGTGGTCCGCGCGGCCAAAGGCAATCCCGAGTTACAGTTCCGGGCATTTCCTCAGGCGACGCTGGATGTCTCGCCGGTGCGCGATAACGTGCTCGACGCGGAAGGCTTCGCCGCGCACGTGAAGGGCCTGTTCTCGTTGAACGGTCACCGCAAAGACGCCGCGCTGATCCTGCCCGACTACTGCTCGCGCATCGCGGTGCTCGACTTCGAGTCGTTTCCGAAAGACAAAGACGAGCAGACGGCGCTGGTGCGGTTCCGGTTGAAGAAGACGGTGCCGTTCGATATGGACGCAGCCGCAGTCAGTTTCCACGTGCAGAAGAGCAGCGCCAAGCGAGTGGAGGTGCTGGCGGTGACGGCGGCCTACGAGATCATCGCGAAGTATGAAGCGCCCTTCCGCGCCGCTGGGTTGACGCCGGGGCTGTGCACATCTTCTACGCTGGCTGTCATGGATCTGATGCCAGCCTCGGGTATGAACCTGCTCGCCAAGCGCTGCGACAACACGCTGACCGTAGCCATCTGTGACGGGCGGCAGCCGAAGCTGGTACGCTGCGTGGAACTGGCAGGCGAGTCGATCCCGGAGGCTATGTCGGTGATCTTTCCGACTATCGCTTATGCCGAGGACGAGTTGAAGCGGCATCCCGAGCGAGTCCTCTCGTGCGGGTTCGGCGTGAACTCGGAAGAATTCCAGCGGGCGTGTGCGAGCGAGCTTTCTCTGAATGCCGAGCCGCTCCGTTCGGCCTGGGGCCTGGCGCAGGAGCACAACGCAGGGCTGCTCGGATGGGTGCAAGCGCAGGAGGGCAACGCATGAGAGCCGCGGTTCCGGTGAACCTGGCGAGCGAACCGTTCCAGCGGGATCGGCCGGTGAAGATCGCCTACCTCGTAGGGGCAGTGGTGCTGGGCGGGATTCTGGCGACGCAAGTCGCCGTGGGCGGTGTGGAGCGTGGGCAGCGGGCGGAACTGCAGGCTTCGATCGACAAGGTGCAAAAGCAACTGTCGGCGTTGGCGGCGCAGCGGCAGCAGGTGGAGCAGGAGATCCAGGATCCGAAGAACGCCGAGGCAGCCGAGTATGCGCTGTTTCTCAACAATCTGCTGTTGCGCAAAGGCATCTCGTGGACCCGAATCTTCGACGATCTCGACCAAGTGATTCCCTACAATGTCCGGCTGATCGCGGTGCGGCCGCAAGTGAACCTCGATAACCAGATCCAACTCGATATGACGGTGGCGGCCGAGCAGCCGCAGCCGGCGGTGCAGATGTTCATGAACCTCGAAGCATCGCCGCTGTTCAGTGCGCCGGCGGTGACCACGCTGATTCCACCGACGCAGTCCGATCCGCAGTTTCGCTACCGGGTGAATGTGAACTATGGCCCGAAAATTTAGCCTTCCGAAATTGGCGATGCCGGTGGTGAACCCACGGCGCGATCCGCGCGCGGTGTGGAAGATCGTGCTCGGGTCGCTGATTCTGGCCAACATCGCGGCGTTCTTCATCTTCGTGAAGCCGCTGGGCGGGTCGGCCGCGGATCTCGATGAGCAGTTGCGATCGCTGCAGGGGCAGGTCCGGACCGAGCAGGCGAAGCTGGCGCGATCGAAGGCAATCGCGTCGAAGCTGGTAACGGCGCGAGGCGAGCAAGAGAAGTTCATGGCCGGCTACTTCATGGATCGGCGGACCACTTCTTCGACGATCCTCACCGAGATCGCCGATGCGGTGAAGCAGGCCGGGATGACGCTGAAGGAGCACTCGTTCACAATCGAACCGGTGGAAGGCAGTGACCGGCTGAGCATGATGACGATCACGGCCAACTACGAAGGCAACTACGGGGATCTGATCCGCTTCGTAAACCTGATCGATCGATCGAAACGATTCCTGATCATCGACAGCATTCAGGCATCGCCCTTGCAGCAGACCGGCAAACTCTCGGTGCGGTTCCGGATCAACACCTTCGTGCGCGAGACTCAGGCGATGCCCCCGGCGGCGCCTCCCGCGAGCGGACAGCCTGCGGCAGCTCCGGTTGCGAGCGCCGGTGCGCAGGCAGGAGGTCCGGCCTGATGGACATCAAGCTCGGAGCGGAGCCGAAGAAGGTCGCGGCTGTGGCGATTCTGCTGCCGATCGCGGCGTACCTGCTCTATTCGAATTTGACGACTGACTCGATGGGACCGCCAGGAGGCCGGCCGAAGACCGAGTCGAAGGCGGAGACCGCCAAAGCAGAGCCCAAGCGCGGCGTGGCGGCCAAGATGCAGCAGTCGCTCGAGATTCCGCGCGAGGCTGCGGTGGCTGGCGGCGCGCCGCGGCCGAACATCACGCGCGACCGGCGTCGTACCGGCGCGTCACAGGAGTGGATCCCCAAGATCGGCGGGCGGCGTCCGGAAGAGCAGATTGACTTGTCCACGATCGATCCCACGCTGCGGCTGGATCTGCTCGCCAAGCTCCAGAACGTGACGATTCGCGGTGGGACACGAAGCCTTTTCGAGGTGGGCACCGCGCCTCCGGTGACGCTACCGCCCGACAAGAAGATCAAGCCGGGCTCGAAGCCTGGGGACAAGAAGGGCGGCGAAGAGAAGGCGCCTGAGATTGCCGCTTCCAAGCCAACGGCGCCCGCGCCGGACCTCAAGCCGCCGCCTCCGCCGATTCCGCTCAAATTCTACGGGTTCGTGCAAGGGAAGGATGGCAAGCGGGCGTTCTTCCTGAATGGCGACGACATCTTCATGGCGAGCGAGGGACAGACGATCCAGTCGCGCTACAAGGTGATTCGGATTGGGCTAAACTCGGCGGTAGTGGAAGACACGCAGCATAGCAATCAGCAGACGATCCGGCTGGAAGAGCCGCCGCAGGGGGTGTAACGATGCGGAGACGGGGTCACGACGAGCGGGGATTCGCGCTGTTGATGATCTTCGTGATGGCATCGGCTGTGGCGATCATGCTCTATTTGGAGACGCCGCGGCTGCTGTTCGAAGCGCAGCGGCAGAAGGAAGAACTGCTGTTCGAGCGCGGAGACCAGTACAAGCGCGCGATCCAGGTGTTCGTCCGCAAGAACAAGAAGTATCCGCAGAATGTCGACGAGCTCGAAAAGTTCCAGGACATTCGCTTCCTGCGCCGCAAGTACAAAGATCCGATGACGGGCAAAGACGAGTGGCGTCTGGTGCACGTGGACGCGGCGGGTCAGTATACGGACTCGAAGGTCCACAAGCCGCCCGATCCGATGGGGAAGGACAAAGACAAGGACAAGAAGCCGGGGGATCTGTTCGCCGGCGGGACAGGCACCGGCGCGGCGCCCGGGCAGCTACCTTCGGGATTTCCGGGGCAGCCGGGCGCTCCTGGAATGCCAGGCCAGCCTTATCCAGGTCAAGCAATGTATCCGGGCCAACAACCCTATCCCGGGCAGCAGCCGTATCCTGGGCAGCCGGGGCAACCGGGAGACGTTGCCGCCGGATGGCAGCGCCGCGGTGCGAGTGACCGGCCCGCGGGCATCGCGGGACAGCCACAATTTCCTCCGGGCTACGTGCCACCCACCGATCCCAATGCCCCGCAGCAGCCGTTGGATCCGAATAATCCGCAGCAGCCCCAGATCGATCCGGCGACGGGGCAGCCCATCCAGCCGCAGCCTGGGCAACCAGGACAGCCCGGACAGCCGGGTTCGGCGCCATTTCCCATTCCTGGCCTGCCTGGGACTCCGGGGAGCAACGTGCCGGCGGGTCAACCGCAGCCGTATCCGGGGCAGCCCCAGTATCCTGGCCAGCCACAGGCGTATCCTGGCCAGCCGCAATATCCAGGACAACCGCAGTCATACGGCGGCCAACCCACGCCCTACGGGCAGCCTCCCGTGGGATACAACGCGATTCCCGCGCCGGGCGCTCCGGCTACTTCTTACCGGGCGGGTCCGATCTCGGCGGCGTACGGCAACCAGCCGGGTGCGATGCCTGTGGGGACCGGGGGCTCCGCATCGTCTTCATCGAGCGCGTTTGGCGGCGGTGGCGTTGGCGGGCAGAACAACGCGGCGAACATGATCAATCGCCTGCTCACGCAACCGAGCGGATTCAATCCTGCCGCTGGCGGCGCCGGCGGAATGGGCGCAGGCATCGCCGGTGTGGCGACCAAGTTCGAAGGCGAAGGCATCCGGATCCTGAACGAGAAGTCGCGTTATGAAGAGTGGGAGTTCCTCTACGATCCGAAGCAGGAGAAGATCCCCGGCCAGGCCGGGGCTACGAACGCTCCCGGCGGGAACCAACCGAATCGCAGCAATATGGGAACGGGGCTGAATCAAAACCAAAACCAGAACCAGCGTTCTCCGTTTCCGGGCGCGCGATAACCTACTTCCGCTCGATGCGGCCGAACATCTGGCCGCCGTGGCCCTTGCTCGATGACCACGTGCCCGCATACTGATCGCGGTAGAACAGCACGCGCGCGGTGAAGCTTCCCATGCCGGGGATTCCTGCGTCAGTAAGCGTGATCATCGGCGTATCGCCGGCCCACACCACCTTGACGGGAACGGGCACGTCGTGTTCGCCCATCCTGGTCTGGAAGATCCAGACATTTCCGGCCAGGCGCGAGATCTTGGAGATGAAGTAGCGATCTTCTTTGAGCTGGTCGCTTTTGCCGGAAGAGAACTTGCCCACCAGGGTCGCACCCGACATCATGGCGGCGAACTCGTCTTCGCGCTTCTGCTGGTCGGATGCGGAGCCAGAGCGGGAGCAGCCGGCGAGCACGAGCAGAGCGGCGAGAGCGAGCAGGGCGGCGAAGGAGATGGAGCGAATCATCCTCGAATGCTACCATCCCGATCGATCCCGTTCGCGACAAACACGAGAGGCCTGACGCCCGGCGAATACGAGTCGCTCTTCGAAGAGGGTTCGCAGGGTTGCAGAGTCCAGTGTGGCGTTGGGCACGAATCGCCGTCCACGGAATAAGAACTCCTCGCGGTCCGCACTTTGCAGAGCGCTCAGGACTTCCGTCTCCGTAGTGCCAATAACCCGAGGGCGAACGAGAAGGCGTGTAGGTGTATCTACCCGATACTTGACGACGACTCTGTCGTTCGCGATGGCCCACTCTCCCTGGTAGCGCACGACGCCGTCTCCTTCACTCACGGATGTGACGCCGCGAAACCGCAGCAGCGTCGCGCCGGCCATGCGAAAGCGGCCTCCAGGCTCGAACTCGATTGCCGAGGCTTCCACGTACTCTCCCTCTATCCCAGCAGGTTTCTGACGCCACTCGAGCGGCGTTGTCCACACGCGATGCTCGCTCATCGCGTTCGCGGACCGGCTGCCGTGTCTAGTGCAAGCCAAGACAGCCACGAGGAGCAGCCCCGCCGTTCTGCCCAATGCCGTTGACATGCCGTTATTCTGCCGTTATTGTACCGACAAACTTCCCGCGCAAAGAAGGGAACTTGCGTCGCTGCGCTGGCCTGGCGCGGTTCCGGCAAACGCGGCACCGCCAATACTCCGCGAGCCGAAGCCCAGGCTTCGCACCTCAAGCGAGCGCTCGCGAAGCTCGGCGAGCGGAATCCCGAGCAGTGAGGTTTCGAAGTTGACGCCGAAGTAGCGCCGAGGCTCGGCGATCGGGCGGAAGCCGGGGAGCCGCTCCTACATGCCCGAGTCGCCGCGTGGGCAGGCGATCAGTCCCTGCGCGTGAAAATGCTCCGCCCAAACAGCCATCGTGGCCACCGGATGAAACACCACGTCGCGCCGCGCCTGCTCGGCGAAGCAGAGGCGGCACGCTTCCACGAATGCCGTTCGGGCAACGTGCTCGAGGCAGTCGACTAGCTACTTTCCGGCGCAAAATTCGACAGGTACTCGCCGGCCATCAACCGCCAGGAGCGAAAACCGAAGTGGAAGCCCCCCAAAGCACCCTTCGGGAGAGGTTAAGGTTCGCTGCCAGGGCCTGGCCGCTGGGCATTGACAGCGGGATTGAAGTCCCGCGCGGGCTGAAGCCTGCCCCACAATCTGAACTATGGAATTTTGCGCCGGAAAGTAGCTAGCCGAGTTCCCAGGCGGCCACGGGTGACGCATCGTGGCGCGATTCTCACTGCCGGGATCCGGCGAGAGGAATCGCGGTGACGGAAGCACGCGCCGACACGGCTCGATCGCTCCCGAGCGGGGCGTAGCGCAGATGACGGATGCGGAAGATCTCGTTGATCTCAGCGGCGGTTCGAGCCCGTTTGCAGGGCATTTTCCGCCACGGAGTACATCGACACCGCGTTGCCCCAGAAGATCTTTTCCACATCGCTGTCCGAGAGGTTCAAGTTCCAACAGGCCTGCTTCAGCGCGCGCAAGGACTCGAGAATGATGAGGATCGGCTTGATCGCGCCGTGTTTGGCGCCGAACGCGGTGTTGTCCTCGCCGAGCCAGAGGAACGAGTCGCCGATGGCGACGCAACGACCGCGGATGTGCGTGACGGGGAAGTCGGCGCCGTAGAGCAGGCGGTCCACGCCGAGCGTGCGGACAATAGCTTCGAACGCGCCCGCTTCGGTGACCGCGCTCGTGTCGCACCAGATGTTCGAAATGCCGCGTAGCGAGCCGATCCCTTCGATCGTGTGATGGGGATTGAATCCGCGGGCGGCGTGAGCGAGAATCCAGCGCGAGTTCGGATACTTGCGCGCCAGCCGTGCGATGGCCTCTTGATTCACCGGGTCCGCCATGGCGCGCGCGCGGACCATATGCAGGGTGATCGACAGCCCCTCCTCATGCGCGATGCGGACGTGCTCTTCGGTAAGGTAGTCTTCCACCGGGGCTTCGAAGGTGGGCTCGTTCGGAGCGAAGAGGTGATAGCACTTGAGCCCAACGAATCGATGCCGGCGGACCGTTTCGCGGACATACTCGGGATCCATTCCCGGTTCGATCATCATTTGGCCGCGCAGCAGCGGCGAGCGCGCAACCTCGGCGGCGAGGAATTCGTTGCCCGCTGGCGTGTCGACTTTCTTGGCGGGGAAGGGAAAGCAGAGCGCTCCGTATCGGCGACCGGGCGTGATGTCCCGCATGTGCCGCTCGAAGCACTCCCAATCGACGATCGCGGGGCCGGAGGCCGCAAGCTGCGGCACGGTCCCGTGAAAGTCCGCGGTGCGATAAAGATGTGTGTGCGCGTCGAAGACGCGCTCCGGAATGAACGAGTGCAAGTGGCGAGCAAAGAACTCGCGATCGTGATCCTGAACGGGCCAGTCAGCGGCTGCCATCCGGGCGATGCTACTACGGCTGACTAGGCCCGTGCAAGTCATGCTGGCGCGAAATCACCCAACGGCAGCGTCAAAACATCATCAGGAACGCAGTGGGCTGCACCACCACTTCCTTGCGGCTCGGAAACGCGAACTGCAGGATGGTGGGGTGCACCATGTGCTTGAAATCGCGGACCTTCATATGGACGTCGTCGCGATGGGTGCCCGCATTGAAGGCGATCTCTTCCTGATCGGCCAGAACGCTATCGAGATAGACGGGTATGTCTCCGTAGAGATTGCCGAACGGCGGCATGGCGCCGACTTCGCAATCGGGGAACAGGCGCAGCAGTTCTTCTTCCGTGGCCAGGCGGATCGACTTGATTCCGAGAACGTGCCGCAGGCGTTCGAGATCCACGCGGGTGCTGGCCGCTAGAACAGCGATTCCGTATTCGCCGTCACCGAGGAAGACGACGGTCTTGGCCACTTCCCAAGGCGGGGTGTGGTCGGCTTCGGCAAGGTCGCGCGCAGTGTAGGCGCGGCGATGCGTACGGTGGGTGTAGATGATCTTCTGATCGTCCAGCAGGGTTTGGAGACGAGGGGTGATCATGGCGTGCTCCTTTCTTCGTTCGTATGGATGATAGGAGCACGTGAGCAACCAATGCAGTTGTCTGCGTGCAGGGCTGCGCCAGCGCCGGCGGACTTCAGTCCGCCCTGTGCGTGCCGCAGCACCGGTCCCGCCGTGATCGCACTTTCTGGCCGACGCCGGAGTACCACGCACCTATGGGACTCCGAATAGTTCTCCTGCCCATTGTGCTGGGCTGGATGGGCGCCGGCCAAGCGGAAACCCTTTCCTGCGGCTTGTCAGGCAACCTTCGGCGAACGGCGGCGAGCGGCCCGGCATGTTACAGCTCCGCGGAAATGAAGCAGCGAGCCATTCGAAAGGCAGACATCGGAGGCCTCTTGAAACAGGCGGACATCAAAGGGAGCCTGAGTCTGGATGTGGTTCGTTCATCCCATGATGTTCGGCGAGGCCGAGCGCGCGGTCAAGCAGTGGGACTTCCGCGCCGACACCCAGGCCGGCGAGGGGATCGCCTGTATGGGCCGGTTGCAGTTTCGTCCATGCAACATTCTCGGCCGAGAAAAGGGCCCTTCAATGTCCATTCGCGATTGACTTGGTCATCACTACTTGTACGCCACCGCCGCGCTCGACGCACCACCCAAGTGAATCACCTCGAACCGCCGGAACCCCACCTCGCTACACCAGCCGCGGAAATCCGCCCCCGAGAAATCGAACGCATCCCCGAACTCGATGAGCATGTTCAGCGACATCAACAATCCGAACACATTCTCACGGCGCGCATCGTCGATCAACGCCTCGATCGCAATCAGCGCTCCACCTTCCGGCAACGCATCATACGCCGACCGGATCAGGTGCATCTTCTTCTCGAGATTCCAGTCGTGCAGGATCATCCCCATCGTAATCACGTCCGCCTTCGGCAACGGATCCCGGAAGAAGTCACCCGCCGCGGTGCCGACGCGCACGCTCAAGCCCGCCGCTTCGATGTGCTTCATCGCCACCGGCTCCACCGGCGGCAAATCGAATGACGTGCACCGCAGATTCGGATGCCGCTTCGCCACTTCGATGCAAAGCAGCCCCGTTGCGCCGCCCACATCGCACAACGTGCCGTAGCGCGAGAAATCGAACTTGTCCGCCAGCGCCTCGAAGTTGATCCGCGAAAGTCCCGTCATAGCGCCCAGGAACTGTTCGAGCTTCCCGTGGTCCGCGTAGAGCTCCTCGAAGATGCCCTTTTGCCCGTGCTTGGTTTCATTCTGCGCTTTGCCTGTGCGGAGCGCGTCCGGCAGATCGTGCCAGAACTTGAAAAGCCGGGCATTCAACATCACCAGGATCCCGCCGATGTAGCGCGGGTTCGTCCGGTCCAGGAAATGGAGCCCATCCGGCGTATTGAAGTACCGTCCGCCGGGCCCGTCACCTTCGCGATCGAGAAACTTCATCGCCACCAACGTGTCGAAGAAGTCGTGGATCGCGCGTGGATGCAAGCCCACCTCCGCGCCGAGTTCTTCGCCGGTGAGCCGCCGGCTCCCCAGCTTGGTGAAGACGTCGAACTCCACCGCCGTCAACAACACCTTCGACGACCAGAATCCGAAGGCGGTCTGCAAGATTGGTCCAGGATTGTTCTGCACTACAGCAAGCTCCTCAATACTTGATCCCAAGGTTTGCGATACGGCCGTTCGAGCATCGCGTTGGCTTCCTTGTCGCCCGGAATCTCTTCCTTGTCCGCGTCCCAACGCAGCTTGCGCCCCACCCGCAGCGAAATGTTCGCCAGGTGGCACGCCGTCGCCACCTGATGCCCGTCTTCCACATCGGCGATCGGGCGATTCCGGCTCTTCACGCAATCGACGAAATTGCGGACATGGAGATCGAACTGCTCATCCGATGAGCCCGGCTCCTTCATCGCCTGCGTCCATGGCTCTGGCTTCATCTGGTTCGTCCGCGGACCACCACCGGGATGCCCTTTGAACCGCGGGATCAAGCTCTCCGGCTCCACCTTCATGTCCGCCACCACTTCGAATCCACCGCGATCGATCGATAGGCTCCCCTTGGTTCCGTAGAACGTCAGCCCGCCACCGGTCTCCCGCCGGCCCTGACTGATCTCGCGGCACGAGTAAAGCGAATTGAAGCCCGTGTATTCGAACAGCGCGTCCTGCACATCGGGCGTCTCACCCGGCCCCGGCAACACCCACCGCCCACCGGAGGACGACACCGAGAGCGGTCCCTTTACCCCCAACGACCACTGCACGATGTCGATCGAGTGGGCGGCGAGGTTGGTCATCTGCCCGCCCGAGTAATCCCAGAACCAGCGGAAATGATAGATGCCACGCTGCGGATTGAAGGGGCGCTTGGGCGCGGGCCCCAACCACATGTCGTAGTCGAAATCGTTGGGCGCGGTGGAATCGCCTGGCGAACCAAATCCAGGAGAAATGTTTCGGAACGATCCCATTCGCACGCTCACGATCTTGCCGAGGTGCCCGCCCTGCATCAGTTCCTTGGCCTTTTGATAGTGCTTGCCTGAGCGTTGCTGTGTTCCCACTTGCACCACGCGATTGTGCTTGCGGGCCACCTTGGTCATCCAGCGCCCTTCCTTCATAAAGAGCGTCATCGGCTTCTCGACGTACACGTCTTTGCCCGCGGCGCAGGCCATCATCGTCATCATCGCGTGCCAGTGGTCTGGCGTGGCCACCACTACCGCTTGCAGGTCTTTGTCCTCGAGTAGCTTCCGAAAATCGCGATAGGGTTTCGTGCGCCCGCCGCAGGCAGCCACGCCTTGTTCGAGTCGCGGCTGATAGCAGTCGCTCAGGGCAACCATATCCACGTCTTTCTGATTCTTGAAGTCGAAGACGTGCTGCGCGCCGATCAGTCCGTATCCGATGAACCCGACGCCAACGCGATCGTTGGCGCCCTTGATGCGCGAGTACGAGGCCGCGGCAAGGCCCGCGGCGAACGCTCTTCGGGTGACCATGGGTGGTATGGTAGCACCGCTATTCCGGGTTATCATGGCTCATTCATGTCGCGTCCAAGATCGAGAAGCGGCGGGTCTGCCGCCGCCGAGCCTGCTGCGCGAATCGCGCCCCGTCCCGATCCCCTGCCCCGCATCGAATCCTTCCTCGAACGCCACGCTCGCTGGATCGCGCTCGCGCTCGTGCTCATCGCCACCGCTCGTATCATCGCCACCTACCCGGTGCTCAGCTACACCTTCGATGAGCCTGCCCACATCGCCGCGGGAATGGAGTGGCTCGAGAAACATGGTTACACCTACGAACCGCAGCATCCACCCTTGGCCCGAGTCTTCACCGCGATCTTGCCGCGCATCGCCGGCTTCCACGGCACTGGAACATCCGGGATCTTCAACGAAGGCCTCGCCATTCTCGGCCAAGGCATGGACCGTGTACTCACCCTCGCCCGCGCTGGCATGCTCCCGTTCTTCTGGCTCACCTGCTGGGTCGTGTTTTCGTTCACGCGTTGGATCTCGGGCCGGCGCCCGGCCGCATTGCTCGCGCTCGCCCTCACCACGGTGACGCCATCCGTTCTCGCGCACGCCGGCCTCGCCACTACTGACATGGCGCTCACCGCTTGTTTGCTCGCGGCCGTCTACGCCGGCTGGCGCTGGATCCACCAGCCGTCACTGGCCGCCGCCGCGCTCGCGGGACTGAGCCTCGGAGCCGCGATCCTCGCCAAGTTCTCCACGCTCGCCTTTTTTCCTTGCATCGCCCTCATCGCGCTCGCCGGAATGCTGTACGCAAAGCGTTTCTCCTTCGGCGTGCACTTCGCGCAACTCGGCCTCGCCGCCGCCATTGTCGCCGCCATGATCTGGAGCGCCTACTGGTTCTCATTCGAACCGTTGTGGAAGGGAATCGAGGAGGTCCGCAACCATGATCGCCAGGGTCACCTCACCTATCTCATGGGCGCGGCGAACACCGTCGGGTGGCCGTCCTTCTACGTGATCGCGCTCGCGGTGAAGACGCCGCTACCGCTGCTGTTGCTCGGCGTGCCCGGATTGCTGTGGATGTGCCGCCGCGGCGAAATCGGATCCCGTACCTGGATCCTGCCCGCCACCGCCGGCGGCATTCTCTTCTTCGCCTCGTTCCTCACGCAGATCAAGATCGGGACCCGCCACGTGCTCCCGGTCTACGTCGTGCTCGCCATTGCCGCCGCGATCCTCACCTCGGAAATCCTCCGCCGCTTCCCTCGCCGCCGCGCTATCGAGCTCCCGCTGGGGGCGCTCGGCGCTTGGATGCTGCTTTCTTCAGCACTTGCGCACCCGGACTACATCGGATACTTCAACTTTTTCGCGGGCAGCCGCCCGGAAGCATATCTGGTGGATTCTGATTTGGATTGGAGCCAAGACGTCAAGCGCCTTGCCCGCCGCCTCAAAGAAGTGGGAGCGCAAGAGGTCTATTTCCACCAATATGCGCCCGGAGACCTCGCCAGGCTCTTTGGATTTCCGCCCATCCGCCCGCTCGACCTCAACGGGCCCCACCCCGGCTGGAACGCCGTGAGCGTCACGCCAATGAAGTACGGCTTGTTCGGGGACACACGCTACGTCTACGATCCCGGCACCGAGTTCTGGCCGGACCGCATGCAGCCCACCGAACGCATCGGTAGCGGCATCCTGTTGTTCTACGTGCCGGCCCGCCGCTGACGCTGCAGAAGCCACCCCGCTCCCACCACTCCGCCCGCGAACACGACTTCGGCAACCCACACGGTCCAATGCGGCAACGCGATCTGGCTCGTGACCCACGGGTCCGAGAAGATCATCTCTCCGGCAACTCTGCCCAGGATCGCAGCGCCGATCCAGACGATGATCGGGTAGCGGTCCATGAGCGTCGACAGCAGACGGCTCGTGAAGATCACGAACGGAATGCTCACCGTCAGGCCGAAGATCAGCAGGAACAGGTTCCCCTTCGACGCCCCAGCCACGGCCAGGATGTTGTCGATCGACATGGTGATGTCGGCCACCAGGATCATCCACATCGCCTGCCACAGCCCGCGCGCTTCCCTGCCCTCTTCCTGCTCGCCAGGCTGCGCCAGCATCTTGACCGCGATCCACAACACCGCCAGACCACCCAGGAGCTTGACGAACTGCACCTGCAAAAGCTGAGAGGCGAAAAACGTAATCGCGATGCGAAGGATGACGGCTAGCCCCGCGCCGAGCAGGATTCCCATCCGCCGCTGAGACACGGGCAGAGATCGCACCGCCATGGCGATGACCACGGCGTTGTCGCCGGCCAACACCAGATCGATGAGGACAATTTGCAGCGCATCGAAAAGAAAGCGCAGAGACAGATCAGGCATCGAGCAGAATCACCTATGGTAACCCGCGGTCTTGACGCTTCCGCGGCAGCGCTATCGAGAAGGCGATGGACTAGACGGCCACCGGAGCGCCCTTGCGGCGATCGGCGAACAGCGAATAGACGCGATTGATCAGTCCGTGAACGGCCACCAGGATCAGCACCGCCACCAGGAAGACCAGAAAGCCCTCCATCGTGTGGAAGAAGCCCTCGGCCAACTCCTTCTTGACCTCGCTCAGCACTCCTGTCGCAGTGACGCGGAACGCGTTCGCTGCAACCGCCACCGGCACCGATGCCACCATCAACGCGCCGCGCATCCAAATCTTCTTGTCGGTGAAGTAGGCGTAAACCACAGCGAGAAACGCAAGTGAGAGTAGCGACCGAATTCCGCTGCATGCCTCCACCACGCTCAGTGGCTGGCTCGGCAATTCGAGCACGTTGCCTTCGCGCAGCACGGGAATTCCGATCAGGTTCAGCGCCGTCTCGGCCACCTGACTGGCGAACAACTGCAACGGGAACGTAATCTGCTTGAAAATGATCGCCGGAATGCGGATCATGAACATCAATACGAAGAGCGGGAAGGCAAGTTCCTTCAGAAACGCCACACCGCCCAGCCATAGGATCAGACCCGCCAGCGAAACGATCAACGCTGTGCGCGATACGAACATCTCCGCACCAAGCGTTCCCGCCACTAGCTGTAGCCCGCCCCAAGCCAATAGAACAAGCCCGAACCAGTGGCCGCGTATCGGCAGCGACCTCAGTACGTCCCGCTTGCGCCAGACGATGTACCCTGCGATGAAGGGCACAAACAGCCCGTGGCCCATGTCATCGTCTGTGAGCCACTCGGCGGACATCTCACGCAGTACGTCGAAATAGAGTACGCCTAGCAGTACCGCGAACCAGCCAAGCATGGCCCAAGGAATGCGCCCTGGGGTCTCCGAAACGGATGGGGTCTCTCCCGTCACAATAACTACATCGTACCAGTCGCGGGGCGTTCATAGAATTTCCCGATGGACTCGGCCACTTTTTCGAGATCCCCCTGGGACAGTTCCGCGTGGATCGGCAGTGACAGCGCTTGCTTGGCCGCCTGCTCGCTGACCGGGAAATCTCCTTCGCGGTACCCCAGCCCTGAGTAGCACTCTTGCAGATGGAGCGGAAGCGGATAGTAGGTCTCGGTGCCGATTCCAGCCGCATCCAGATATGCGCGAAGTTCGTCACGCCGCGGAGCCTGAATCGTGAACTGGTTGTAGACGTGCCGCGAAGTCGCCGCCCCCTCCACCGGCAATTGCACGGGCATCCCTCGCAACAACTCCCGGTAGGCAGCGGCATTACGGCTCCGAGCGGCGGTCCAGTCTTCGAGATGACGTAGCTTCACCCGCAGCACAACCGCTTGGACAGCATCGAGGCGCGAGTTCACTCCAATCGACTCGTGATAGTAGCGGCGGCGGCTGCCGTGAACCCGCAATGACCGCAGCTTTGCCGCCCGTTCCGCATCGGGCGTGGTCACCATCCCACCGTCGCCCCAGCCGCCCAAATTCTTCGACGGGAAGAAGCTGAAACAGCCGAAGTCGCCCAGCGAACCAGCCCGGCGCCCGCGGCTCTCGGCCCCGATCGCCTGCGCCGCGTCTTCAACCACGGCGATTCCCCGGGGCTTCGTCAACTCGGTCAAGGCGTCGCAATCGGCGCAGCCTCCGAACAGATGCACCGGGATCACGGCGCGGATCCGCGGATGCCGCTCGAGCACCCGCGCAGCCTGCTCGATATCCATCGTCAGAGTTCCCGGCTCGATGTCGGCGAAAACCGGCTTGGCGCCTACCAGCGAAATCGCCGCCGCACTGGCGTAGAACGTGAACGGAACCGTCAGCACCTCGTCGCCCGGACCAATCCCCAGCGCCATCAGCGAAAGCTCCAGCGCGTCAGAACCCGACGCACACCCCACCGCGTGGCCCACCGAGCAATAAGCAGCGATCTCCTGTTCGAGCTTCTCCACGGGCTCTCCGAGAATGAAGCGCTGCGAGTCGATGAGCGGAATCACCTCGGCCAGTACTTCCTCGCGGATACGAGCGTGCTGGGCGGTCAGGTCGAGCAGGGGGATTCTCTTCGTGGGCGGGACCAAGTCCTAATATCCCATGCCTGGCCGCGCGAAGTCATGGAACGCACCCGCCCCACGAGGGCTGGCTCACTAGGAGTACGGTTTGACGAATGTTTCAAGAACATCCCCTATCCTGCTCATGTGGTGAAGGAACTGGTCCGGACACGGTTCGTCCCGTGTATCTGGTGGCTCACTTGGCTGTTGATCTGGGCGGCCTTCGTGTCGATACCCTCCCGAGTGCTGGGTTTCCGCGATTGGCGCCTGATTGCGATCGGTACGTTCGTTTTGGTGATCGTCATGCGCGTAGCCGAAGCGCCGTTCCTCGCACAGCTCGCGCGGCAGAGCGTCGAGTGGCTGGAACCGAGGCGCGGCAAGCTGGTGGTACTGGCGGCCGTCATCGGCCTGGCGATTCGTCTCGGGTGGGCGCTGGCCCTGCCGACGCCGCCCGTCTCTGACGGTGTGGAGTATCAGGGCTTGGCCACGCGGCTCGCTGCCACCGGCGAGTACTCATCCCTAGTGCCGACTCCCGGCGAACCAAGCTCGTTCACCAAGTGGTACGTGTATCGGGCTCCTGGCTATCCGATGTTCCTCGCCGCCTGTTTCCTGGTGTTCGGTCACGGCGCATGGCTTCCGATGGCGGCCAACCTCGCGTTGTTCCTGGTGACTCTCTACGCGCTCTACCGCCTGGTGGCCACCATAGCCGGATACGGCTGTGCAGTGGGGGCAGCCTGGATGCTGGCTCTCTGGCCGGGCGGCATCGCCTTCACGGGCTTACTTGCTTATGAGCCGCTGTTCCTGTGCCTGGTTATCGTGTCACTGCGGCTGGCGATTGCATCGCGGCGCGGAGGCTTGGGCACGATGGCCGCGGCGGGTCTGGTGGCGGGAATGGCCGTCTTGGTGAGACCTACCGCCGTTGCGATCTGCCCGCTGTGGTTCCTGTATCACTTGCTCACCGCCCCGGACCAGCGGCCGCGCGACGGATGGTGGCCGGCCGTACGCACTGCGGGTCTCAAGACCGCAGCCGGAGTGGCCTTGATGGCGGCGGTTGTCCTGCCTTGGACTTGGCGCAACTACCAGCACGGGTTCCACGTGCTGGTCTCGGCCAACGGCAGCACGGCACTGCACCTGGTCGCGAACCCGCGTGCCACCGTCGAATACAACGAGGAGATGACGGTGGCTCTTCGCAAAGAAGTTGGCTACGACGAGCATCGCTACTACGAGGAAGCATCGAATCGGGCCATCGCCTGGATCCGAGACAACCCGGGCAAGTACCTCGCCATGGCCGTGCAACGGCAAGTGACACTGCTCGGAGAGGACGGAGACGGCTGGTATTGGTCATTGAAAGTGGGCGCGGGGCTCGGCGATAGCAAGGCTTACATCCTGTTTCAAGCCGTGGGGCACATCTGGTGGGCGGGCCTCTGGCTGCTCACTGCCCTAGGACTGGTGCGCGGCAAAGCATTGTTTCTCTCGACGCCGGCCTTGCAGGTGGTTGCCGGCGCGATTCTCGCTTGGTGGCTGCCCGGGTTGCCGTTCTGCCAGGCAGCGCGCTATCACATGGTGGCCGCTCCACTCCTGATGGCGTTGGCTTCCCTGTCGATCTATCCGGTACCCAAGCTCGAAGTGATCAGGCGTCCTGGCACCGAATCCGTATCGAAGGCCGCTTGATCTAGCCGTGCGGTGCGGGTGCCTGCGCGGGACCGGGGTCCCACCACCGGAGCCCCGTGCCCTGATTCCCTTCTTACCTATCGCGGACTCGTGCGTGTCCGGATCGGCGTCATGGGATTCCTCCAGCGCGGAGCGCGCACGGCAACCGCAGCGGGAACCGCAGGAGGAAGAGGGCGAAACGGATCCACGGCGTCGCGCTCGGGTACTGCGACGGCTTCCGACGGCTCCGCCGCTGCGACAGCAAGCTGCTTCTCTCTCGCCTGCTCGAGCAGTTGATTGTGTACCGTGTAGAATGCGCCCACCGTCATTACCAGGATGTAGTAGAAGTCGTAGTCAGTGCGCGAAGCACCGACGCTGCCGAAAGCAAATGCCATCAATGAGCATTGCAACCCGTAGGCGTAAGCGAGCTTGTCCTTCTGACCTGGAAACAGCTCCTTATATCGTTTTGCCGCCCGCCCGAGCCACCATGCGCTGAAGAACAACTGCCAGCAGAGCACCAAGAAAGCCAGCGTACCGGAGTCCACAGCCATCTGGAGGAAGTTGTTGTGGACCACGTGGCGCTTCTCGGTCTTCGACATGTACTCCTCGCTCACCAAGGCCCAATTCTCGGTACCGAAACCGACACCGAGAACCGGATAGCGCGCCCAGACTTTGAGGGCGACGTCCACGTAGGCCATGCGGGCCGAAGTCGAGCCGTCTTCCTCGTAGTTCTGGAGTGTCGCCATGCGGTCATACAGCGACGTGGACACCAACAAGACGGCGGGGAGAATGAGGATTGCCAATCCAGCCGCCACCATGATCCGGTGGCGCGATCGATAGACGAGAAACAACAAGACCAGTCCGAGCGTCATCAGGCCGCCGCGGGAGTGGCTCATGACGATCGCGGCCATGGTACCGAAGGCGCCAATCAGGAATCCGATCTTCTGCCACTGCTTGTCCACCAGGTCGCGCGCAAACCAGATGAGAGGCAGGGCCGTGTTCAGCGCGAGCGACAACGTGTTGTTCTCGGAAATGAATCCGCCCAGGCCCGTTTCGATGTAAACGCCGCCATGGAGCACGCCGAAGAATCCGAAGCGGCTCCCGATGAGCGCGTTCGAGAAAGCCATCACTAGAAACAACAGACGGAAGTCATGCTCGTTGGCCACGAACATCGGGATCAGCAGGCAGATAATGAAATACTTCAGGAAACCGGCATAGTGGTCCCATGCGACTCCGGGTTGCGCCGCAATCGCGATCGACGCCACGAATGTCACCTGCAGCAGGATCATCGACAACACCCAAGGGTTGCCGATCCAGAAGCGGAAATTGGCGAATGAGCGCCAACTGCCGGCCAGCGTGCAAATCGCCAGCAGGATCGAGTGCTGGAATTGCCCCTCGTTGTATGCCAACGCGTCAGGCCGGGCCAGCGAATACCAAACGTAGCCCAACAGTCCCCACAGCGGGTTGAACAGTGACGCGAAGCTCAGTCCTGCCACCGCAAGGTGCAGGAGTATGACACGAAAACCCATTCCGGCGGGCTCCTCCCATCTGATTGTACCCTCTTGCCTACTTCATCGGACGAAATTCGGCGCGTGGGAAGGAATCAGACGGCTGTACCCTCGGGAACACGCGAGCGGGCCACGCCCTCAGACGGAGTCGAGGCCGCCGAGACGCGGTCGTGCTCGTACGCCCGGCGCAGCAGGAACTCGGTGCCGCTTTGCCAGCCGCGAAGCTCGCTTCCCGTCACCTCGTCCCAGTCCAGGGCGCGAGGCAGCAAGAGTGGATCGTGCCCGGGTGAGGCCAAGCCCGCGATGCACGTGGTGGCCGTCTCCACACCGCACTCGCGCAGCCACGGCAGAAAGCGCATGTCATAGTCGCCGCTCGGATAGCAGAAGTGCACTGGTGACCTGCCGAACAAGGCCTCGATACGGTCCCGATTGTCGCGAATTTCGCGGACGAACGGAGCCTTCTCCCGTGGCGTGCGGTGCCGGTGCGTGTGCATTTGGAGGTCGAATGCCGGGTCTTTGCACAACTGCCGGATCTCGGCTGGGTTCATCAGGTGGAACAGCCGCTTGGCCTGCCACCGGTCGAAATCCACGTCCAACCGGTCCGCGATGGCGGCTAGCAACGAATGTTTGTTCTCGGCGTTCAAGTTCGGCATCATGCGGGCGAGAGCGGCCACCGCCTTGGCCCTGCCTTCTGGACTCCCCAGTTCGATATCCTCGCGGAAACCGAGATCGCGCCCCAGCACGGCTCGCTTCTCACGGTGCTTCCACAGCAGGTATCCGGCGCTCACCTCGGGTACCGGCAGTTGGTTGTCCACGTAGTACGTCGTCAGGTAGAGGGTGGCCGGATAGCCGAACTCCTCGAGAATCGGAGCCGCCGCTACAGCGTAGTTGTGGAAGCCGTCGTCAAACGTGATGGCTGTGGCGCGCGGTGGCAGATCACCCGTCCGGAGCCGCTCCATCGCCTCGGGAAACGCAAGCACGTTCGTACCGAGCCCCCGCAGTATCTCCAAGTGCTGCCGGAACTTGTCCTGAGGCAGGAACAGTTGCGGCCGCCAGCCATGCTCGTCTTCGAGCGAGATTCCGTGGTAGCACAGGATCAGGAGACGGCGGGATCGCCAGCGCGAACCGTGCACGGCTCGATTGACTCCGGTAAACCGGCAGGCTTCGAGCAGTCCTAACTTGGCAGAACGGAAGAGCGCGTTCACTAGGTGACCTTGAGACAGGATAACAGGACGTATAAAACTAAGGCAAACAACCGCCGATCTATCGGGTGGAGGTACCGGTCGCGGTACGGATGGGTCACCTGGCAACCACGCCGGCGGAGGAGCCCCACCCCCGATTCGGAAATCTTTTCACGCTACTACGCTCATTCGCGTGACTTTGGCGCAATTCGCGGTTCCCAACGGTTGTTGATTGGGCCAATCGGCTGATATTCTTTCTAATATGAAGGGCGAGAGCTCCGGGCAGGGCCCGGCGCAGAAGGAGACAGGGTTTGGTGTGCCGACTTCTCCAATAATCCTGATCGCTCACAGCTTTCCTCCAGAGGGCGTTTCTGGTGCGGCACGGCCGGCGAGGTTTCACCGCTATCTGCCGAAGCAGGGCTTCGAGCCCTATGTCGTTTGTGCGCGGCCGGAGTTGCCGGCGCACCACGAGTCGGTTCATCGCGTACCCGATGCCCACACAGGGAAGCTGGCGCGGGCGATGATCCGCTGCGCCGCTTTCGCCCAACGCGTGGCGCTGCCATCGAATGACGAAGCCGACTGGGTACCGCCCGCCGTGGAGCGGACACTGCAACTGATAGACTCCACCGGCGCCCACACCATCCTTTCTACCTCGCCCCCACTGGCCACACACATCGTCGCATGGCGGGTCCACCGCTTGCGCAAGGTTCGCTGGATCGCCGACTTTCGCGATCCGCTCGCAGGCAACCCATTCCGCCGAACCGATTGGTTCTTCAACTGGGACAGGTTCGCCGAAAATCAAATTTTCCGCGAGGCCGACGCCTTCATCGCCAACACGGATGGCCTGGGCCAACTGTGGATGAAGAACCATCCCGAGCGTGGCGCCGACATCAACATCATCTGGAACGGCTTTGCTCCCGAAGAGCGCCTCACCGCGTTCCCGCCGAGCACCCGCTCGCGGCGCGTCATCGCGCACGTCGGCACGTTTTACCAGGGAAGGCATCCGGGCGGGCTACTGACCGCTCTTGACCGGCTGATCCGGGGAGGCCGCCTCGACCCCGCCGGCATTGTCTTCGAACAGACCGGGTGGGTCGATCCATCTTCCATCGAGCCGTATCGGGAAGTTGCCGATCGCCTCGCGCAACTGGGCTGCTACCGCGCCAGCGCCGAGCGGATCCCCAAAGACGAGGCGGACAAACGCATGGCCGCCGCCGACTACCTGCTGCTCGCCGACCTCAACGAAGCCGGCCAAAGCATTCAGGTGCCGGCAAAGATCTTCGACTATCTTTGCGCGGAGCGCCCGGTGATTGCCTTCACAGACTCAGGCTCGCCGACGCGGCGCATTCTCGAGCAGAGCGGCGTCGAATCGCTGTTTTCGTTTCCCGAGACTCCGCCCGCCGAGTTCGACGCGAGTCTCCTGCGGTTTCTCGATCCGGGCCCGCGCACGTCACGGCCCAATGCGTGGTTCTGGGAGACGTTCGACGGTGAGCGACAGACCGCGAAACTGGCCAGGATCCTGCGGGGCGAGCGAATCACCGAGTCTCCGTATCAGCGGAGCCCGCAGGCGCAGGTGCCGGCAACGCCATAGCCACCATCGCCATTGTTCCGGACACCGAGCCCGCCACCCGACTTGTGCCCAGCCCCGCCAAGGCGCTAGCATGTAGGTTCCCTGAGATGCGGTTCGCCTACTCGTTTCCGTTTCGATTTAGCCGCTGATCCTTCCCCGGCTGCGAGTGGCGCTGGCCCTACCTGATCTTTCCCGGAACCCACTCGTACGGCGCGAGTGGGTTTTCGCTTTTGGGTCCAAAGGAGCAATTCGAATGATCATTTCGATGCAGCAACACAGTACGAAGCAAGAGATCGACGCCGTTTGCCAGCGCATCACCGACTTCGGGTACAAGATCCACACCATCGAAGGCGCCGAGCGCGTGGTCATTGCCGCCATCGGCGTCGGCGATGTCACCGCCTGCCTCGAGTCCCTCGAAGCGATGCCCCAAGTTGAGCGTGCCGTGCGGATCTCGGCTCCCTACAAATTCGTAAGCAAGGAGTACAAGCAGGAGCGCACCCGGATTCCCGTGCTCGGCTTCGAGATCGGCGGTGAAGATTTCGTCGTAATGGCTGGCCCCTGCTCGGTGGAGAGCGAGAAGCAGATCCTCGAGTCGGCGCACGCCGTTCGCGCGGCTGGTGGAAAGGTGCTGCGCGGAGGCGCCTTCAAACCGCGCACGTCCCCGTACGATTTTCAGGGCCTCGAGGAAGAAGGTCTGAAGCTGCTCGCCAAGGCCCGCGCCGAAACCGGTCTCGCCATCATCACCGAAGTGATGAGCGACCGTGACGTGACCATGGTGGCTCAGTACGCCGACATTCTCCAGATCGGCGCTCGCAACATGCAGAACTTCGCGTTGCTCAAGCAACTGGGCCGCGCCGGAAGACCGATTCTGCTCAAGCGCGGATTGAGCTCCACCATTCGAGAGCTGCTCATGTCCGCCGAGTATGTGGTGGCGCACGGCAACAAAGACGTGATGCTCTGCGAGCGCGGCATCCGCACCTTCGAAACCGCCACCCGGAATACCTGCGACATCACCGCCATCCCCGTCTTGCAGGAGATGACGCACCTACCCGTGATCCTCGACCCCAGCCACGCCACCGGAAAGCGCAGCCTCGTGCCGCCGTTGTGCAAAGCAGGGGTCGCCATCGGAGCCGACGGCTTGTTGATGGAAGTGCACCCGTGTCCGGAAAAAGCCGTCAGCGACGGCGCGCAATCGCTCCATCTCGAGACGTTCCGCAAACTCATGGCCGACCTCGAGCCTTACATCGCGTTGTGGAAGAAGTCTCGCGTTCGGGAGGCGGTGCTCGCCTGATGCGATTCCGCCCCTGGCAGGTTTGTCTGGCGCTGGCCGTGTTGTGCTTCGGCGCCATCGGAGTCATGGAATGGATGCGCAGCCGCCGTGACATCTCCGATCAGGCGCTGCTGCTGCGCCTCCCCGCCCAGGAAGACGGCGTGCACCTGTTCGCCGACGTGCAGAAGCTCCGTCAAGCAGGCTTCCTCGACATGATCGCCGGCAGCCCGGCCGCCGAGGAGACCGACTATCGCGAGTTCGTCAAAGCCACTGGCTTCGACTATCGCCAGGACCTCGACGCCATCGTCGGCAGCTTTCGCTTCGACAAGACCTGCTTCCTGCTGCGCGGACGCTTCCAGTGGGACCAGATTCGCCAATACGGAATCTCCAAAGGCGCGTCTTGCCTCAATGGCTACTGCGAATCGGAAACCTCCACTCCCGGCCGCTGGATCTCGTTCTTCATGATCGCGCCCACCGTGCTCGCCGTTGCCTTCTCCGATAGCGGAGGAGGCGCCGCGGCGGCCATGGCGCTCAGGCCCGTGCCTCCAGACTTCTTCATTCCCGAGCAGCCTCTCTGGATCCGCTTGCCCAAGCGCGTGCTCACCAATACCGATTCCATGAGGCCCGGCACGCGCGCCTTCTTCACGGCGGTGAAAGACGCACAACGGGTGACGCTCGGCATCGGATCGAACCAGGAAAAGCTCGAAGTCGAGATGCTGGCGCAGTTCGCCTCGCAAGCCGACGCCGACAAGACGCTGAAGCAACTCGGGGACATGACGGACCTTCTCAAGAAGATGATCGCCCGCGAGAAGGCCAAGCCCAGCCCCACCGACTTGAGCGGAATCCTCACCGCCGGCCGCTTCGAAAGGAATGGAACGCGAGTGGTGGGCCGCTGGCCGGTGGAGCGCGACTTCCTCGAATCGATCGCCAAGGGGTCCATGTAGTTGATCGTCTGCGCGGGTAACTTCCTGGTCGACATCCTTACCCGGCCGGTCGAGGAGATCCGCTGGAACGCAACCGTCTGGGTGGAGCATCTCGAGCAAAGCCTCGGAGGCAACGGCGCCAATACGTCGTTCGCCATTGCCAAGCTCGGCGGCCACGTGCGCACACTCGGGACGGTGGGCGTGGACCCGTTTGCGTCCCACGTGCTCGATGCGCTCGGAGGCGTTGGCGCCGACACGAGCCGCATCGAACGCACCACGGCCGCGCCCACCTCGGCGACCACGGTGCTCGTCAGAAGCGATGGCGCACGCGCACTGCTGCACCGCCCCGGAGCCAGCCGCCTCGCCTTTCCCGAGCCAATCGAATTCACTCCGGAATTGACTCGCGGCGCAGCGCACTTCCACTTGGCCAACCCGTTCGGGCTCCCGCTGCTGCGGCCCCACGCAGGCGAGACACTGGGTCGCGCCCGAGCAGCCGGATTGACCACGTCGCTCGACACCGGTTGGGATAGTCGAGGCGAGTGGATGCGGGTGATTTCACCCTGCTTGCCCCACCTGGACCTGCTGTTCGTCAATGAGGACGAGGCTCGGATGCTGACCGGCTCGAGCGAGCCGGAGGCCGCCGCCACCGCGCTGCGTGCGGGCGGCGCCAGAGTTGTAATCGTGAAGCTCGGCGCGGACGGTTGCCTCGTGGTCGACGAAACGTCCGCGACTTCCGTTCCCGCGTTCCCAGTCAACGTCGTGGATTCCACGGGTGCGGGGGACTGCTTCGTGGGGGCGTTCCTGGTTCGCCGCCTAGAAGGCGCGCCGCTGGCCGAGTGCGCGCGATTCGCCAACGCCGTGGGAGCGCTGGTTGTCGGCGCGCTGGGATCGACCACGGGCTTACTCGATCGAGCCGCGACGGAAGCTTGGATCGAAGCTCACGCCGCTGCCGGGTGAGCGGTGGACAAGGCGCTTCGCACCTCATCATCGGTCACCTGCGGAAACTCGTCATACCAGAGACTGATCGCTTGGAGCGGATCCGGCTCGAGCACGCAGACCACCTCGTCGGCTTCGTTCCACAGTCGGCCGATCGTGTCCGGCGGCGCAACTCCAATGGCCACAATCACCTTGCGCACCCGATGTTTGCGCAACGCGGCGATGGCCGCGCTCATGGTGGCTCCCGTAGCAACGCCGTCGTCCACCACGATCACCACTTTGTCGCGAAATCCCGGCGATGGTCCCGGCGGCTTGTAAAGCTTCTCGCGACGGTCGAGTTCCTTCGCCTCCGTAGCCGCAACGCTCTCGATTTCGGATAGCGAAATCCCGAGATCGCTGACGACCGACGGATTCATTACGCGTACGCCGCCGCTCGCTATGGCGCCCATGGCGAGTTCGGGCTGGTAAGGAACCCCCAGCTTGCGCACCATGAACACGTCGAGGGGAAGGCGAAGCTCGCGGGCGATCTCGGCTGCCACGGGCACTCCGCCGCGCGGCAACCCGACCACGACGCACTCCTTCGATCCCGAATAGGCGGTAAGCTTGCGGGCCAATTCACGCCCGGCTTCGATACGGTCATGCAGGCGTTTCATGCCTTGCGTGAGTGCACCCGGCTCGCCAAAGCCCGGCTCTGGATTGGCAGCCGGGTTGCTCTTTCGGAGGCTTGGTAGGAAAGGAGGTCCGCCATGCAAGCAGTGAAAGGGCATGACAAGTTGGTGGTGGCGGTGAAGATTCTGTTCTGGTTCCTGCTGGCGTTCTTCGTGATCGAGGTTTGCCGGAAGCCGCTAGGCGGGGCGTAACATTGGTGGATTTGCACAGCGAGGGTGGATTTGCACAGCGAGCGATTGCCCCTGTAACGTAGATCCAGGAGCAAACCTCTCACCGTGCCGACCATGATTGGGGCCTATGGAGACTGGGCCGCGAAACTCGTCTCCGATCCGCCGCGGCTTTCCTTTCGCCGCGCCGAGCACAAGAACCTCGAAGCGTGGCGCAAGCTCGCCCGCGGCCGCTATCTCGAGATGCTCGCGCAACCGCCCTCGGGCGGCGTGCCTCAGGCAACGGTGCAACATCACATCGAGTTCGACGGCCTCGCCATCGAACACCTCACCTGGAACCTCCCCTATGGTCCGCCTACGGAAGCGTTGCTGCTGAAGCCCGCCAATGCCAAAGGCAAGCTTCCGGGCGTAATCGGCCTGCACGATCACGGCGGAAACAAATACTTCGGTCTCCGCAAGATCACGCAAATCTCCAAGGACCAGCATCCGGTGATGATTCAGCACCAGCAGCGCTACTACGGCGGCATGGCGTGGGCCAACGAACTGGCCAAGCGCGGCTACGTGGTGCTGGTGCATGATACGTTCACGTTCGCCAGCCGCCGAGTCCGCCTCGGCGATGTGCCTCCGGTCATCAAAGGCGACCTCGCCGAGCGCGATCCCGAAGCCACGGACGAAATCGACCGCTACAACAAGTGGGCCGGCACACACGAGCACCTGATGGCGAAGAGCCTGTTCTGTGCCGGGACCACGTGGCCCGGGGTCTTCACCGCCGACGATCAGCGCGCTCTCGACTATCTGTGCTCACGCCCCGACGTGGACGCCTCGCGCGTCGGCTGCTGCGGACTCTCCGGCGGCGGCCTGCGCACCGTCTATCTCACCGGAGCGGACCCGCGCATCAAATGCTCCTGCTGCGTGGGCATGATGACCACCTGGCGCGACTACCTGCTCAACAAGTGCCACACGCACACATGGATGATCTACATCCCCGGCATGTCGCGCGATCTCGACTACCCGGAGATCCTCGGCCTCGGCGTGCCGAATCCCGTGATGGTGCTCAACAACCACGAGGACCAGTTGTTCACCGTCCCCGAGATGGAGCGCGCCGACCGTATTCTGGGCGATGTCTACAAGAAGGCTGGAGCGGCGGACCGGTACAAGATGAACTTCTATCCCGGTCCGCACAAGTTCGATCGAGACATGCAGCGCGATGCGTTTGCCTGGTTCGATCGCTGGCTCAAGGCCTGACTGCGCTCAGAAAATAAACCGCAACCCAACCTGAGCGCGCCGCGCGTTCGTCCCATCCGGGAAGCCCTGCGAAGCCGAGCCCTCTCCCAACCGCGCCGTCACGCTGAGCACGCCGTTCGTCGCCTGGTAAGCCTGTCCATTCACCGCAGTATCGGACACGTGATTGAACAGGTTGAAGGCCTCGAAGCTCAGATGATGCTGGTAGCGATCGCTGAACGGCAGCACCTTCGTCAGCCGCGCGTCGGTGCGATAGGTCTGATCGATGTCGAGGTTCGACGCCGGCAGGAACGGCACACGCGAACTTCCGCCGAACCCGTTCAGCGATCCCGTAAACGCCGCGCCGGCGAACGGATTCCCCGACACGAAGATCGTCGACGTCTGCGCCTGGGCCGAAGCCAGTGTGGTGATCTGCGAGATCTGCCAGTTGTTGATCAGCCACCGCGCCGCGAGCGAATTCGACTTCGACAAGTGCGGCTGCCACATCGTGGTGATCACGGCACGATGGCGCTGGTCCAATGCCGACGAGCTCTTGTCGCCGCGATAGTCCCCGTTGAAGAGCGAGGTCGGGCCGCTCGAGAAGAAGATGTTGTTGTTCGCGCCGCTCTGGTTGAAGTCGATCGCGTGTGACCACGTGTAGGAGACCGATGCCTCGAGACCATTCGACGCGCGCTTGCGCAACTGCACCACCATCGCGTTGTAGTAGGAGTTGCCGCCGTGGTCTACCATGTTCACCCGCCGCCACCGGCGGTCCACGCGATTGGCCAGCAGGTAGGTTGGCGTAGTGTAGGTGCCGGTCTGGTTTCCGCCCGCATCCAGAATCCGATACGTGGCGGTGCCCTGAGTCGGCCCGATATTCAGGTCGCGCACTGTGGTCAGTTGCAGCCCGCGGCTCCACACATAGCTCACCGTCAGCCCGAGGTTCTGCGCCAATTGCCGCTCGAGTCCGATGTCGCCCTGCTGCGTGTAGGGATTCCGCCACTCCGGAGACTGGAACGTCACGTCCACCGTACCTGCCGGCGGGTTGCGATCGATGCTGGGCAGCCGCGCTGGAAACACCGGACCAGCTTCGAGGTCCGCCGCCACGGCCGAGTTGAGCGTGATCACCTTCTGATAGATCCCGTTTTCGAGGAACAGCGTGTTGACGAATCCGCCCTGCACACGTGCGTAGAAGAGCCCGTATCCCGCGCGCAACACCGTCTTGTTGTCGTTGAACGCCCACGCCAAGCCGATGCGCGGCGCGAAGTTGTTCTTCGGCGAAACAATCTTGCCCGTTTGCGGATAGTCGGGATTCACCAGCTTGGGCTGCGGCAGATGCGCGAATTCGTAGCGGAGCCCGTAGTTGATCGTCAGGTTCTTCGTCGCGCGGAACTGGTCTTGCACATACCAGTTGATGTCTTTGATGACGGTATCGGCAACCGGATTGCCGAACCGTTGCGCGAAGCTCGTCCACCGCTTCGCGTTGGTCGCGTTGCCCGAAAAGTCCTGCGCGAAGGCTGTGAACGTGGGATACGTGTAGGTGCCCCAGCGGTTACGCAGAATGTCGTTGTAGTCGTCAGTGCTGACAAAATCGAACCCACCCTTGAACGTGTGCTTGCCCATCGTCCAGGTGAGGTTGTCGGCGATCTGATGGCGGTTCTCGCTCGGATTCAGCCGCGGATACGCATCCGCCACTCCCAAGTTGGCCTGCCCCTGCACGGTGAGCTGGATGCGGCCGGTCGCCTGCGGAACCAGAGAAGGGCTGGCATCGTCGAACAAGCGATCCTTGAACCAGCCATAGCGGAGCTCGTTCACCACGGTCGACTTCGGAATCGAGGTCCAAGACAGGCGCCCGTAGCGCGTTCGGACCGTCGAATCCGCATTGTTCCCCACCCCGTTGCCGTTGTTGAGCACGGCCTGTGTCTGGATCCCATTGGGCGAAATCCAACGCAGGTAGTTGAAGCTGGCGCTGATCGAGTGCCGCTCGTTGGGCCGCCAATCGATTTTGCCGAAACCGAGTTCGGAATTCGCCGTCCGCGGCAACACCTGGAACTGCCGCCCCAGGAACGACAGTGCCGCGCTGCATTGCGCAGCCGTAGCCGTGCACTGACCTGCGAAATTGCCATTGGCGTCAAAAAGCGGTGGCCGTGTCAGTGACGCGATCAACGGGAACCGCCGCCGTGTGGCTTCGGCGTTGAAGAAGTAGAACAGCTTGTCTTTCTTGATCGGCCCGCCGATCGAAGCACCGAGTTGGTGCCGCACCTCGGGCGGATTGAACGTCGAGTACGGATCGCGCGCGTTGAGCGAGCGATTGCGGAAGAACCAGTATCCGGTGCCATGCATCGCGTTGGTTCCGCTGCGGGTCACGGTGTTGATCACGCCGCCGGAAGCGCGCCCATATTCGGCCGAGTAGCCGTTCGAGAGCACTTCGAATTCTTGCACGGCGTCTTGCGAGATCTGCGAAGAAATGCGCGTGCGGCCGGCGTTCTCGTTGTAGAACTGATTCGTAGTATCGTTGCCGTCGGTCAGGAACGAGTTGCCTCCGGCGATGCCGCGGAAGCTGATCAACCCGAACGTGCCGTCAGCCACCACCGCCGGCGTCAACAACACGAACGAGTCCACCCGCCGGCCGTTGATCGGCAGGTTCTGGATTTGCTGGCCGTTCACCACTTGCGACCCGCCAGTCTTCGTTTGTTCGATCACCGGCGCCGAATCGAGCACTTCGATCTGTGTGGTGGAAGTGGAGACATCCAGAACGACATTCAGATTCACGTTCTGGCCGACGAGGATCGCGAGATCGCGGGCCTCGTACTTCTGGAAGCCTGGCGCGGTGGCGGTCACCGAATAACCTGGCGCCGGCACTAACGCGGGCGCGTTGAATACCCCAGCTTCATTGGTCTTGAGGGTACGCCGGATGCCCTTGGAATCATTGGCCACGACGACCTCGGCATTGACAACCACGGCGCCAGTGGCGTCGCGCACGACGCCTGACATGCCGCCGAAACCGGCGATGGCCTGGGCCCAAATCGAAGCAACAGAGGCGAGCAGAAGAATGGTAAGACGAATCACAATAGACCTCTCTTGTTTCAGGATATCGAAGCGCAGGCGTTCCGTGCTGGCACTTTCCCGCCTGGCCGCCCGATGCGGTACCGTACCGGTACCCGGGCGGTCATCTACGTCAGCCGGTTATTTCGGAAATGGCCACACCTGTTCGATCGTTTTGCTCAACATCCACTGCTTGTCATCCGCGTTGAGAAAATCCATCTCGTCACGGACCAGCTTCAGCGTCTGCTCGTACGTGGCATGCTTTTCCGACACCGGCCAGTCCGTACCCCACATCAGCCGTCGCGGACCGAACCCCTGATGCAGCCGCTTCACCTGTTCCCATGTATCGCGGAACGGATAAGCCTGCTTCGACAAGCTCCAGGTGTGCGAGATCTTCACGAACACCTTCGGATATCGCCGCAGCGCAAGGAGCTTCTCGAGTTCGCCCGGCTTGTCGATCGGCGAATCGGACATGTGGTCGATCACCACCGTCAACCCGGGATGCTTTTCCACGAGCTTCTCCACGTCAGGGATCCTGCTCACCGGACATAGCACCGTCATCGGAACTTTCAACTCCGCGCACCGCTTCCACAGCGGCGGCATCAGCGGACCCGTGATCCAATCACCAGCCGCTCCGCCGGCGGGCGAAATCCGCACGCCCCGGAATCGTTGCTCCTGCACTAGCTTCGACAAATGGTCCGGCGCGCCCGGATCCTCCGGATTCACGCGAGCCACACCATGGAACGTGTCTGGATAGCGCTTCAGAACATCCGCCAGGTAGGTATTATCCCAGCGATAGTGGATCACCTGAATGATCACCGTCTTCGCCACGCCGTTCCGCTTCATCAACTCGAGCAGCATTTCTGCGGACCGGTCCTCATTGGGCGGAGACTTGGTCTCCTTGGCCCACGGAAATCTCGGATCGGCCTTCCACACGTGCACATGGGGATCGATGATGCGGTAGCCCGGAGCGGCTGCCGCTACGGCGCTCCCGAGGAGCGCTCGGCGCGAGATCGACATGGGATCATGATACACGCCGCAGGAGCGGTAGAATGATCGCCATGCAAAGAAGGTCGTTTCTCGCTGGCGCCGGCCCCGCTCTCGCCGCCGCAGCCACCTTGCCTCCGCGCCGCTCCGCCGCGCCTCCGCGCAAGGTCGTCGTGGGCACGGCCATGCAGGCTTTCTGGGTTCCCTACCCCGGCTTGCAGCAGCGCCTCAATGAGCTCACAGCCATCGTCGATCGCATGGCTCGCGAGTCCCAACAGCGTTACGGCCGCGGACTCGACCTCGCGATCCTTCCCGAAACCTCCCTCACCGGAGAAGCCGGTGCCGACGCGCTCGGATGCTCGTTCCCCTGGGCAGGCGCGGTTGCGGAAGCCTTCGCCCGCTGCGCACGCGAGCATAGCTGCTACGTCGTCGTTCCCACCTACCTGCGCGAAGCCGATGATCCGCGCCGCTGTTCGAACGCGGCTGTGTTGGTGAATCGAAACGGCGAGGCTGCGGGTACGTATCGCAAGGTTCACCTGGTGGTGGCTGGCGATGGCAAGACAATGGAAGGCGGATCTACGCCCGGCCGCGAATTCCCCGTCTTTGACTGCGACTTCGGCAAGCTCGGAATCCAGATCTGCTACGACATGGAGTTCGACAGCGGTTGGAACGCGCTCGCAGCCAAGGGCGCCGAACTCATCGCCTGGCCGACGCAGTCGCCACAAACCTCGCAGCCGGCCGCACGTGCCGCAGCTTCCCGCGCCTACATCGTCTCGAGCACGTGGCGCAACAACGCCTCGGTGTTCGAACCCACCGGCAAGATCCCGGCGCAGATCAAGCAGCCGGACCAGGTGCTGGTCCACGAACTCGACCTCAGCTACGCGATCCTACCGTGGAGTTCGAAGCTCAAGAACGGCAAGGCGCTCGCCCAGATCTACGGCGACCGTGTCGGGTTCCGCTATTACGAAGATGAAGATTGCGGAATCTTCTGGTCAAACGATGCCAAGGTTTCGATCCGCGAGATGGTCGACAGACTCGGCGTGCTCGAAGCGGACGAGGAACTCGCGCGAGTGCGCCGGTCGTATCGGAAAGCCGGCGTTCCCGAGCTTTAAGAAGCCTTAACTCAAAGGGTGGTGTGTCAGCCAAACTCTCACGTCGCCATCCCGTGGCGAGCTTACATTCCTACCCCCGGCATGGGATAGGTGAGCCATGGTAAGCCATGTTACTCTTCGGCTGGGATCGCTGCCGAAAGCGATTCTCGCGAGAGGATACGACACGTGAAGACACTATTGAAACTCGTTGCCGCCATTGCGATGGCCGGTATGCTGGTCGCCGCGCCTCAGGCCAAACCCGACAAGGCCGACGCCAAAAAGGAAGCCAAGAAGGTGGCCGCAAAGGCTCCCGCGGCAACTGACGCCGAGATCGCCGACGCCAAGGCGAAGGGGTTGGTTTGGGTGAACCTCAATTCCGGCGTCTACCACAAAGAAGGCGAGTTCTACGGCAAGACGAAGAACGGGAAGTTCATGACCGAAGACGAAGCCAAGAAGGCGGGTCACCGCGCCGCGAAGGAGCCGGGCGCCGCGAAGAAGAAGCCCGCCGACAAGAAGCCGTCCGACAAGGACAAGAAGCCAAGCAGCAAGTAACTGGGCTTGCCCTCACTGCACCGGAATCGCCGAAGCCTTCGAAGTCCGGCCGCCAATCGACACCGTGACCGTCTGTTGCCCCGGCGAAAGCAAGGCTGGAACCGTCACGTTGATCTGATACAAGCCGGCGAATCCCGGAGCCAACCCCGCGAACCCCACCGCCGCTGCCTGCCCCCCAATGGTGACCACAGGCAGCGCGGTGGTTCGCGATAGCGCCGCCGCCGAAGCCGGATCCCCACTCGCCGGCTGATTCGTCACCAGCCCCAGCCCGTTCACGAAGAGCTGAATCACCTGCCCCCGCCGCGCCGCGTTCCCTGCCCCAATCACGCGATAACTCAAATCGAGCGCCGCCGCATTGCCCGCGCTCGTTTCGAAGATCGCGGGTGCGTAGTCGATCAGCGGGATTGTGAAGAGTTGCCCGGCGGTGGACCCGATCGTGATCTTCACCTGCGCCGAAGTCTGCCCACGCAGTTCCCACGGGATCTGCACATTCACTTGTCCTGGACTCGCGTACGTGAGGTGCCCTGGAACGCTGATGCCAGCCGATGGCACGTCGAAGCTGACTGACGCGCCATCGATCGACAGCGGCAGGATCGAGGTGCTTGCGGTATCGGTGAGGTCACTCAATGCGGACCCGAACAGCGCCACGTATGATCCCGCAGCCACCGGCGATCCCGCATTCGCCGCACCTGCGCTGCCGAACCCGCTGATCACAGGGCGCTGTCGCGCGTAACCCGAAAACGTCAGCCGGTTCCCGGCCGCAACAGCAACGAAGGTCTGCGAGCCTACTTGCGGACCGAGCACAGGCTCGGCGGCTGCAATGCCATAAGCGTCAGTGACGGAATCCGCCGACTTGATCGACCCACCGCCGCGCGCCGCGAAGCTCACCGGCACGCCGCTCACGCCGATCCCGCTTCGATCCACCACGCGTAGCGTGATCAACCCTTCGCCGATTCCCTGCCCTACCGTTCCATCGAAGTCGAATCCCGTCAGCGGGATCACGTCGGCCGGAACTCCGGATGGCGCGAGATACAGATACGGAACGCGCAACGCCACGCCCTGCCCCTGGATGGCAACTGCTCCCGAATATGCTCCGGGACCGGGCGCCGCTCCGCCAAGGGTTGCCGTCACGGTGCCACTCGCTCCCGGCGCGAGCGACATCGACTGCCTGTCCAGAGTGAGTGTGGTGCCGTTCCCGCTTGGTCCGGCGGCGACGGTCAGAGACAGGTTCACCGCGGCCGCGCCGTTGTTGGTCACCGTCAGCACTTGCGACTTGGGGAAACCACCGATTGCGCCGAACGAGATCGTAGGGGGAGCAACCGTCACCGTGGATCCAGCCGCGGCTCCCGCGTCGAGCTTGCCGCCGCCTACCCAGCGAACATCCACTGCGATTCCCTGATCGTCAGTCAGCAGATCTTGCGCCGCCGCGTTCACCAGCGCCGACTTCACTTGCGCGGGCGTGTACGCCGGATGCGCCTGCTTCACCAGCGCCGCGGCTCCAGAGACGATCGGCGTGGCGAAGCTGGTTCCGTCGGCCACGGCCACCCCATTGAAACCATACAGGTCGCCCAGAGGATCGTATGTCTCGGCCGCCATGTACACATTGGTCCCCACCGCCGCGATATCGGGTTTGAGCGCGTTGTCTCCTGTGGATGGGCCCACTGACGAAAACGAAGCCACTTGATTCGGCGTGGCGCTGCGCTCGATCGCGGCTGGATCGAGCACCACTGCGTGGTTGGGATGCGATGCCGCAAAGTCGCGCAACGCAAGGCCATCCACGTTCGACACCATCACGGCCGGAGTGACGAAGTTTCCCAGCCCAGCCGGAGAGATGAGTGTGGAGGCATCGGCCATGTAGAAAATCACACCGATCGCTCCGGCATCGATGGCGTTCGAAAGCTTGGTGGCGAAGGTGCACGGATTGCTCGCTGGTCCGCGCTGGATGATCGCGATCGTACCAAGCAGCGAACCGGCCGGCAACGCCGAACACCCGTAGCCATCGGCGCCGATCTGCACCAGGTCGCGCATCGGCGCCTGGATCGCTCCTGGCGGTACGTACGCGCCAAACTGCGCCGCAATCGACTTCAGATTCGACGGCGCATCCGATCCCGGCACGTAGACCGCTTCCACGAACGAGTGCGCGTTGGTGGTTGCGCCCACCGAGATCACCGACGGCGCATTGCCCGGCGAATCGATGCTTCCGAAAGTGGTGCGGCCCAGCCCGTCTTGGCCTTCGTTCCCGCCCGCCGCCACCACCACCATTCCCATCTTCGCCACGTCTTCGAACACCTTGGCGACGAGATCGCACGGAACACCCGCCGCATTTCCGCACGCCGCGCCCGTGTCGAGCGGACCCGTCAACGCCGCGCCTCCGCTCGAAAACGAAGCGATGTCCATGCCGTCTTGGAACGCGTCTTCAATCGCCTGGATGATCACGCTGTCGAGCGTTCCGTCATTCACTCCAGGGGACCCGTAGATCTTGTAGTTGCCCAGATACGCACCGGGAGCCATGCCGGAAAACGAAGCGCCGCCAGCGTTGGTTCCGGCCGCGCACGACGCCGTAGCTGTGCCATGCCCCGAACGGTCTCGCGCCGAATAATCGTCCGGCCGCGAATCCGCTGCTGGATTTCCCGCACTACCCGCAGCCAACTGGCGCACGTAGCTCCGCGCGACGATCACTTTGTTGCTCGTGAACGCGCAATCGCCGGGCGTGCACAGCGGATAGCCTGAGGGCATCGGCAGTGAGGGATCTTTGAACGAGGCGTTGGTGTGCTCGATGCCCGTGTCGATGATCGCGATCTTGACGCCCCGGCCCGCGTTCGTCTGGCCGCCCAGCGCGCTCCACGCAGCAGGTGCGTTCATCAACTGTGTCGCCCGGCTCAGCTTGCGCTTGAAGACGCGCCCCGGACTCACCGACTTCACGCCGGGCAGGCTCTTCAGCTCCGCCAGTCGCTCCGCCGGGGCGACCACGAACACCGCGTTGAGCACTAGCGAGACCGATCCGGTCACTTCGATGTGGCGCGCCATCAACTCCGCTTTCAGCGCCTTCTGCCGGGTCTCGATGTGCGCCTGGTAACGCTTCGCTTCAGCCGAACGAGTGCCTTCCCGGGTGGCGAACCTCTCGGCCACCGGCGGATCTTCCAGGATCAGCGTGTAACGGTTGGCCGCCACTTGCGCCTGCGCCATCTGTAGGCCCCAAAACAAAAACACCGCGAACTGTTTTCCAGCTTTCATTTCTGGTTTACACACTCCAGCTATTGAACCCCGTACAGCAGCGCAAGCTGCGCCGGATGTCAGGGAAGCAGCTCAGGCCACTTCCAATCCCGAGAGCCTGCCAGTGCTGCTGGCGAACGCATCCGCCTCCACGCCCATTCGCCCGAGCATGGTCACGAACAGATTGCTCAGCGGCGTGTTGTTGTCGCGCCGGAAAGCGATGTGCTGCCCGTGCCGGAATCCGCCGCCCGCAAGCAGGATCGGGAGATTCGTGTTGTCGTGGATATTGGCGTCGCCCATGTTGCTGCCGTAGAGCACCATCGTGCGGTCAAGCAGCCGTTCGCCTTGTTCTTTGCGCGCCGCCAGGCTCCCGATCAGCTTCTTCATCACCGCCATCTGCCGGCGATCAGTCTCTTCGAGCTGCTTCACTTTCGTCTCGGCTTGGCCGTGGTGCGAAAGGCCGTGATAGCTCTCCGTAGTGGATTGCTGCTCGCTCAGCTTGTAGACGGGCGTGAAGAACGCATCCACCATCAGCGTAACAATCCTCGTCGAATCCGATTCGAAGGCAAGCTGCGCTGTGGCAAGCATCAGGTCGAGCTTCTCGAACAGCATCTTCTTGTCCTGGATATCGGCGGGCGCGGGCCCCGGAGCAGCCGGCTTCGGGCGCTTCTCCCACGCCTGCGCCGTCTGCAACCGCTCTTCCACCTCACGTACCGAGGTCACGTACTGGTCGAGCCGGGCCTTGTCATCAGTGCCGAGCTTCTTGCGAAGCCGCCCTGTGTCCTCGAGCAGCGTGTCGAGAATGCTGCCGCGATTCTCGAGCCGATGCAACTGCCGAGCCACCGCCTCAGGATCGCCCTGCACGAACATGCGTTCATAAATCTTCGACGCGCTGTCCTCGGCCGGCAGCAGCACGCCGTCGCGCGTGAATGAGAGGCTGCGGTTGCCCTTGTCGACATTCACGCCCAGGTTCAGCGTGGGGAATCGCGTGACTTGGCCCAGCTTCTCCGCCGCGAACTGGTCAAGCGAGATGGAATTCCGGAAGCCGCTCTTGAACGCACCGCGCGCAGCGGTGAGAAAACAGTTGTCGGTGCTGTGCCCGCCGCTCACACCCGGGTGCGAGAGTCCGCTGAACACGGTGAACTCGTGCCGCACTTCGTCGAGCACCGAAAGATAAGGCGTCCGCTCATACTCGCCGCCCGCCGTCTGCGGAAAAAAGTTCTTCGGCAGCACACCGAGATTGTTCGCGACAATCAGCATCCGCCGCGGCGGCTGCGATGCGGCAGCGCGTGCGAACGGCGCCGTCATGCACTCGAGCAATGGGAGCGCCAGCGTCACTCCCGATCCACGGAGGAGCGTACGGCGAGACAGCGGAGCTTTCATTCGGCATTCCCTCCCAAGAAGATCTCACTCGCCACGAACGCCTGCAACAGGTCGCGCGCGCGATAGCCGCCGCGTTCGCAGCGATCCAGGATTCGTTCGATCGTCGCGCGATCCGAGAACCGAACCGGAGTCCCGGTCGCATAGACGGTGAACTGCTGCACCAGATTCCGCGCCAACTGCCGCGGATTCGAAGCGAGCAGCGCCTTCAGTTCGCGCACGTCGCGGAACTTGCGCCCGTCAACCAGTGTTCCGCTCGCGTCCACGTCACCGGCGAGTGTGTAGGCGAAGTCGTGCCCCGTGTGGTCGATTCCGGAAACGCGCTCGCCTTCGCTCAATCCGCGGTAACGCGTACGCCAGCGGCCCGCCACGTCGAAGTTCTCGAGCGCCAAGCCCACCGGATCGAACTTCGCATGACACGCCGCGCACGTAGCCGACTTGGTGTGCAGCGCGAGTTGCTCGCGAATGGTCCGCGCACCGCGAATGTCCGGCTCAACCGCGGGCACTCCCGGCGGTGGCGGAGGCGGAGGCTCGCCCACGATGCGATCCATGATCCACGCGCCGCGCAACACCGGGGACGTCGAGGTACCGTTGGCAGTGATCTTCAGCACTGAGCCCTGCGTCAGGAGGCCGCCCAGCGGACTCCCCTTCTCGAGCGCCACCTTGCGCAACGCGGATCCGCTCACGGGTGCGAGTCCATAATGTTGCGCCAGCCGGTCATTCGCGAGCACGAAGTCCGAGTCCACCAGCGCGCGGATCGGCAAATTGTCGCGCAGCATTGTGGTCACGTACCCGAGAGTCTCGCGCTCCATCGAGTCCACTAGATACTCGTCGAGGCGGTATTCCGGGTACAGGCGAATGTCGGGATCGTCGCGACGCAGATAGCGCAGGTTCAGCCAGTAGTCGGTGAAGTTCTTCACGAAGCGCGTGAAGCCTTCGCTATCGATGAGGCGATCGGTTTCCGCGCGCAACACCTGTGCCTTTCTGAGGCCCGCCGTGCGACGCATCAGTTCCGAGTCCGGCCGTGAGCCCGCAAGAAAGTGCGAGAGCCGCTCCGCAACCGCGTACTCGTCTCCCGGTTCGTGCAGATAGAGGAACAGCCCCGAGCACAAGATCGCCTGATATCCGGCGATCATCGCTTCACTGAAACTCTCGCCTTTCTCGAGCCGCGCCGCCACCAATCGATCGAACGGTGCGAGCGACTCTTCAGTCACAGGCCTCCGCGACGCCATCTTCGCGAATCGCCGCAGTAACCGGCGTGCTTGCTCGGCGGGCTTGGCCGGCGCAGGCGACACGCCCAAGTCATCGAACAACACGCGATGGCTCGGAGGCGGCCATGCAACCGGCGCAATCGGCCCCTCGATTTCGATCCAGTGGAACGCCACTCCCGGCTGGCCATCCGGCGGAAACGGCGGAAACCGGTAGCTGCCTGACTGGCCGGGGATCGCATCCACTTGCGGAACCGGCAGCCCGAGCAGCCCGTACTCCACCGTCTGCCCCGCTTCGAGCCAAACCGTCGTCTCATAGACGCGCCGCTCGGGTTGGATCTCGAGGATCCCGCCCACTGACTTCACATCTTCCGCGATGTCGTGATTCGTCGGTCTCCGCGACCGAAACGTCATCGGCACATATTGTTTCGCCGGGGTCACCTTGAATTCGGCATGCTGCAAGACGGCTCGTGCCTCGATCCGCACCCGGTACACGCCCGGAAACTTCGACGAGAACCCGCGCGGAAACGCGCCGTACGGCCACCCCGGCGAGCGGAACAACCCCATCTCGACATCAGGATCCTCTTCCTGCTCTTTCGTGATCGGCTTCGCGCTCTCCCGCTCTACGTTGATGCCCCGGTCGCCTTTGATGAAGAACATCGAAGCGCGCGTACCCGTGCTGCGCAAGCCTGGGAACAGGCGGAATCCGTGCGTGCGGAACTGCGTCACCGGCAGAGCCTCAGCGGTAGTCACCATCGCGCGGCGTAGCGCCGCTTCGGTGGCGTCGAGGTATCCCGCCAACTGCACACGCGACATGTCGAGCGCCTCGGAAACCTTGTTGTAGTGATACGCTTCTCGATCCTCCGGCAGCATGTCGCGGATGTCGAGATTCGGCAACTGCAGCAGGTCGCGCAGGTTCTGCTCGTACTCGTCGCGATTCAGCCGCCGCATCGGACCGCGCCCCAGCCGAGCCACCTCCGCGCGATCTGCCCGGTGCAACTCCGGACCAAGCGCCTTCAACATCGCCTGTCGCGCCTCCGGCGCCAGCGCCACGCCCTTGGGAGGCATCTCACCTTTTTCGATGCGGTCATGGATGCGGGCCCACCGGTCACGCGTCGCCCGCGAGGCCAAGTCAAACGGAAGCGCGGTCAGGTCCAAGCCGCCCTGCGCGGTCTTGCCAGAATGGCAGCCGGAGCAATATTTCTCGACCTGCACCGGCGCCAGAGCACCGGCCGCGAGGGCACAGGGTGCCGAAAGAACGGCGATGAGATACCTGAGGAAAGGCAAGCTGAATTCGACTCTATCACAAGGCCGAATCCGTTCAGTTCGCCATCACCACCAGCGGCGCACGAGCCGCGGCGAACCGCCGCCCCACCTCATCGATCACCGTCAACTGCGCCGAATACTCGCCCGGCGTCACACCCTGCAACGGCATCTCGATCAGCAATGGCGCAGCAGAAATCCCCTGCTTCAACTCCGCCACACGCACCGGTTGCGACTGCGCCACCAGCTTCTGATCTCGATAAAGCCCCACCACCGCCGACACGCTCGCCGCACCGGAGTCCTCGGTCTTCGATGGATCGTACAGTTCCGCGTAGACCGATAGCTTTTGCCCCGGCCGGAACACGTGCGTCACGCTGGGAACCAGCTTCTGCTTGTCCCGAACCAAAGGATGTTCGTTTTGTTTTTGCGTCAGTTTCTTGTTCGCAGCCCCCACCGCCTCGGCGATGGGAATCCGTTGATTGCTCCACACCACCGAGCTCAGCCTGGGCTCATTCTTGGCCGCATTGAGATCGGGGATCGTGAACGCGCTCTCGAACGTCCCCATCTGGCCCGTTTGGTTCTCGCGGACCAGCATCCGGATCTTGTACGAGCCCGGCGCAAGCGTGAAGCCCGTGTCATAGACCAGGCTCGCCGACCCCAGCTTGCCCGCGTTCTTGTCGCGCAGTTGGATCTTGATCCCATCGCGCACCGTCGCGAGCACACTGCCACGCGCATTCCGTACTTGGCCGATGAAATCGAACTGCGTGGTTTCGGCACCGCCTTTTTTCGCAAGAGGAATCGCCGAACCGGGAATCTTCACTGCCACCGGTACGAAGTACCGATCCTTGGCCAGCCGGAACCAGTTCACTTCGAGCGCCAGCCGCAGATCCGTCACCGGATCGCCCAGTGTGATCGCGTCCTCGAGCTGCCTCTCCTTGTCGAACGAGTTGAAAGCTTTGAAGTCTTTCTCGGCGTAGTAGCCGTTGCGATAGTCGAGCTTGCCGCCGAGCCGCGCCTGCACCTGCGGAGCGAACTTCACCTCCACGCGCCGGAACTGCCCGTCGCGGCGGCCGTCGCTCGAGTAATAGCCGAGCACGTAGTAGCTCTGCATGTCTTGCTGCGCCTGCCGGATGCCCGTGGTGATGTCGTTATCGTCGAGCAGCGCTTTGCCTCCGGTGTCTGAGGCGAGCGAAGTCAGCGTATCCTGCGTCTGCATCGCGTTGTCGCGTTGCCGCGTCTGCGTCTGCCCGCTGAAAATCCCGGTGCCGCGACCTCCCGCTGAAGCTGCACCACCGCCCGGAGGCTCAGCCGAAAGCCCGCGCACATCCACCGGATAGAAGCTCACGTTCGCGCGAACCGCAGCATTGATGGTCGCACGCATTTGCGACTCGTTCTGCGCGCCGGTTCGGCTCACGCCACTCGAAAAATAGATGAGCGCCTTCTTCTCCGGAAGCGCTCCCAGCCGCCGCGCCATGTCTTCGAGCGCGGAAAGCTTACGGTCGGTATTGAAGATGTTGAACTCGGTGTCGTCAGCCGCGAACGCGGCGTCATCGGAGGTGTCCGGGTCGTCTGTGTTTGTCGCCGCCAGTTCGCTCATCACGCCCGACTGGAACCTGTGGATCAACTCGAGCAGCAGGTCTTTGTCCGAAGTGAACTCCTGCTCCACTTTGAGCTTCGAACTGAAAGTCACGATCGAGACCAGATCCGCCGGAGTCATCTGCTCGCGCACGAACTTCTCCGCCGCTTCTTTGGCGCGGACCTGATCGGCTGCCGGAAGCGATGTCCAGTCGAAAAACAAAACCAGCAATCGATGATCGCGATACTGCTCTTTCGGCGTCGGCTCGGGAGCAACCTTCTCGGGCGTCACCGGACGTTCCACAACGGCCACCTGCGCAGGCGCGGCCACGGTTGCCTCGATGTTCTGGAAATCGAAAACCGAGATCGTCTGCGGCTTGCCGTTTTCGAGCAGAATGAAGTCTTCCTTCTTGAGCCCAGTCATCGGCTTGCCCTGCTTGTCACGCGCGAACGCCGTCACCAGCACCAAGTTCGTCGAAGTGCGAAAAACAGGATCCGGCTGCTGTAGCTGTTGCGCAACCAGCATCGCCGAGAGCGAGATTGCCATCAACACGCGCATTAGAATCGGAACCTCAGGTTGATCTGCACCGACCGCATCTCTCCTGCCTGCGTAGCGAGGCCGTAGTTGGCTGAGTTCACCACCGTGCCAATGCCCGTGATGTTCACGCGATTGATCGCATTGTCAGCCGAGACGCGAAACTCAAACGCGCGCCTCGGATCGCCGGCAATCGCGAATGACCGCCCAACCGAAGCATTGAGCGTGAAAATCCCAGGACCATCGATCGTGTTCCGCCCCGCCGTGCCGTACTGCCCACCCAAAGGCACCGCGAACGCCGCCGTGTTGAAGTAACCCACGCCCGTGTAGAGCGGCAGCCCCGTCGCATCCGCGCGAGCGCTGCCCGTGGCGCCCGTTCCCGCGGCATCGGCAGCCGTACCGAGCACGCGCGCCGTGAAAGGCGACCCCGAGTTCGCATTGATGCTCGCCGTCATCGTCCAATCGCGCAGCGCACGCGACGCAGCATTCTTCTGCTTCAGGAAGTAGCCGCGCTCGCCGAACGGCGAGTAGAGCATGCTGCCGAAACTCAGCGAATGCCGCCGATCGAAGCTCGAACGTCCGCGCTCGGCGGCAAGATCGTTGTCGTTCTGCACAACCAAATTCCCCGATCCGCCGATCGTCGACGCGTTGTCGAGCGACTTCGCCCACGTGTAGAGCGCATTTACCGCCAGCCCACGCGACATCCGTCGTGTCACTCGCACCTGCGCCGCGTGGAACGAAGAAGAACCTTCGGGACTGTCCCACGTGAACCCGAGCGCATTCGCGATCGGCCGCCGCTGTTCTGAGGTGGTGGGCGATCCCGGCGCGGCGCGATTCGGCAACCGCTGCACCAGTAATCCCGATCCGCGCGTTCCCAGATATCCCGTCTCCACCACCAGCCCGCGCTTGAACTCGTGCTGCACAGAGAAATTCCAGGTCTGCGCATGCGGCGCTGCATAGCTCGGATTCACCGCATAAGTGTTTCGGATGGTCACGCCCGGCAACCCCGCGAACGGATTCGTCATCGTTAGCGGAGCCGACGCCGTGGTGTTGAACTGCGAGCTCTCTGCGAACGGCGGTTGCCATCCGAGCCGGTTCGGAATGCGCGAGTACACCGATCCGTCATAGAACACCGAGTATCCGGCCCGGACCACGGTGCGCGACTTTTTCCACGGCCGCCACGACATTGCCAGGCGCGGCGCGAAATTGTTGCGGTCCGGTTGGATCACACCGTTGCCGGTCACAAGCGTCACCGCCGTGCGTGCCGGATTCAACAGCAGATTCGCCAGCCGGCCGTACTTCTCCGTGAACGGCTCCCAGTCTTCATAGCGCAGCCCGAGATTGAAGGTGAGGTTTGGCTTCACGCGCCATTCGTCTTGGAAGAAGGCCGCGTACTGCGACTGCCGCATGTACGCATCGGCGCTGCCGAACCGAAGCGAACTCTGTTGCGGAAGCCCCAGCAGGAACTCCGCGAAGTCATTGCCCGTCCGCGGAAGCACGTTGCCGGCGGCGTCCAGTCCCGCGGTCGAAAGTCCGCCAAAGAACAACGTACCGCGCGCATTTTGTTCCAGCACGTGATTCCACTGCAGCCGAGTGAACTCGAAGCCCGTGGTGATGCTATGAGTCCCGCGCACGAACGTGATGCCGTCGCTCGCCGACATGGTCTGCACGCGGCGCAGTGTGCGGTTGCCGTCCATCAGGTCGCCATAGTTGGTGAAGTTCAGGTTCGGCGGACCGAAGTTCACGCTCTCGCGGGAATTCCCGCGGATCCCGAGCTTGCCCGAAACGTCGCCGCCATTGGCGAAGTACGGCAGCAGGTCCGTAACGTTGCGGTTGTAGCGAACGCGCATGTTCATGATCAGCCGCGGCGAGAAGTTGTGCGTGAATCCCACTTCGTGATTGTTGCCCGAGCCGTGCGTGGGGTCGCGGTAGCCATAGAGCTGCACCGATTCCGAGAATCGCCGCTGATAGCCGCCCGTGTACGAGAGCCGGTTCTTCGCGTTGATTGACCGGTTCAACCTCACGTTCAAGTTGTCATTACTCGCCGGTTGCGACGTCACCAGCCGGTAGTTCTGCGTGGCGCCCGTGCTGTTGGGAAGTGGAATGAGCGACAATAGCCCCGCCGAGGCCGGATCGATACGCGCCGAAGGAATCCGGTTGCCTGGGAACGGCTGCCGCGTCAAAGGATCGTAGATCGGCTGCGAGATGCCCGAAAAATCGCCGGCCCGCAGATTCACGTCCGGCATCACGGCATAGTTCGAAAACGGATTGTCGCCGCGCGAAGCCTGATAGTTCACGAAGAAGAAGGTCTTGTCGCTCGGCATGAACTTGCCGAGTCCCAACGGTCCGCCAATGCTCAACCCGAATCGGTGCTGCGAATACTCGGGCTTCTGCACCGCCCGCCCGTTCACCGCGAACGGCGTTGCGTCGAATGCCGAGTTCCGCGGATTGTAGAAGATCATCCCGCGGATCTGCTGCCGCGTGCGCCGGCCGCCGCGATTGCCGAACCCTTCGGCCAGCGCGCCTTGCCGCATCCGCTCGGCAAACCTCTGCCGCATTTCTTCGCGCTGCTCTGGAGTCATGTTGGCGAAATCGGGTCGCCCACCCGGACCACCAGGTCCACCCGGTCCACTTGGCCCCCCGCCGAATCCGCCGCCCGGACCCCGAGGACCACCGCGACCTCCCGGTCCGCCCGGTCCGCCGAACCCACCGCCGCCACCGCGCCCGCCACCGCCGCCGAAGCCGCCGGGTCCACCGCCGCCTCCAAACCCAGGCGCGCCACCGCCACCGAAACCAGGAGCACCTCCGCCGCCCGGACCCATGCCACCGGGACCGCCACCTTCCGGACCGCCGAAGCCGCCGCCAAACCCCGGCCCGAACGCGCCATTCATCCGCGCCATCATGGCCATGTCAGAAACCGCCGGGACTCCTGCTTCCGTAGCCAAGCCCCGGCTCAAGCTCCCCTGCACCAGGAAGGAGTCTGTCGCCTCGCCACTCGCGTCCAACGCCGGTGTCGCTGCCGCCGGAGCGATCGCTTCGTCGAGTCCGTTCGCCTCTGTGCCTTGCCGCTGCGCGCCGCCACCCGGAGCCCGCCGTGTAACTCGCATCGGCCTCAGGGTCAGCGCGAACTCGCCAGGCTTCGACCGGTCCACGCTCTGTTGCGAAAACGGCTGAAACCCGAACATCTGCACCGAAATCGAGAGCTCGCCATCGGGCAGTTTTTCGAAACCGAAGCGGCCGCGTTCATCCGTTGCCGCAGTGAGCGTTTCAGCCCCCACGCGAGCCGTCACCACCGCACCCGGTACCGGTTTTCCGCCGAAGACCACGGTCCCGCTGAATCCCGATTGCGCCAGAGCGTCCGCAGCCAGGGCGAGTGCAATCGCGGCGCAAAAGGAAAAGACCCTCATGAGAAAGTGCTCGACGTAGCGACGATTCCCGTCTCGCCGAGATTACCCAATCTAGCGTAAAGCCTTGTTAAGGCGCTTGCCGCGGCCTACAGTTCCAGCTTTCCGTCCACCGTCATGTCATCGGCGAAAAACACGTGCGAGATCTCGAGCGGCCCGATCTCGGCCTCGAACGCGATGCGATGGTCCGATTTGGTGATCTCGGTGGACCTCGGAAACAGATACACCACCACCAGCCCCGAATCGCGCCAAACCACTTCCGCACTCGAAGGCTTCAGGTCCGGCTTGCCATCGCGCTTGATCACCGCGTGCTTCTTCCACTCGTTCGCCAGGCCCTTGGCGTCTTTCGATGCCAGGCGCGTGGAGACCCCGTAGATCGCGATCGCGTAGTGCCCATCGTCGATCGTGGGCGCATCCTCGTCGCGCGCCTTGAGCTCGGCCATGCGAATCGGCTGCGCGCTCTCCCACCGGATCGTCAGAGCAGGATGCACCTGATACTGCTCCTCCGGGCTCCGCGCCGGACCGCCTCCTCCACCGCCCGGATATCCGCCACCGTAGCCGCCGCGCCGTCCGCCGTATCCACCGCCTCCACCGTAACCGCCGCCTCCACCGTAACCGCCGCCGCGGCCCATTCCTCCCGCGCCGACCCGGACACGCCCTCCGCCCATGCCGCCTCCCCCGCCCGTCCGGCTCTGGCCACCCTTGTTCCGGTTGAATTGCGGATCCACAGGCTTGGCCCACGGCGAGTCAGACATCACCAGCTTGGCGTCTTCCTCGGTCCACTCGCTGGCCTTCTTGTCTTTCCACGGCTTTCGGGGCTGCTGTCCGGAAACGACGAGGCAAACGGCCAAGGCAAACGCAATCTGATTTCGAAACATGCTCGAGAAAGAGACGTCAACCACAGCCCCAGAGTTACGATCGCCGCTCGTACCGCCCCATCCGCTGCACCTGCGCCACAACATGGGGCAACACCGCACGATCGAACTCGAGCCTCGACGAGCCCTCTTCTAACTTCACCATATCCACGGCGAGCGCGTACATCGTCACATAGTAACGGTGCGGACCGTGCCCTCGCGGAGGACAGGGCCCACGATATCCTGCAACTCCGAAGTCATTCCGGCCAGCCTTGATATCCGGAGTGGAGCCGAAGCCCGAGGGCAGCGAATCGACAGATGGCGGGATGTCCCACAGCATCCAGTGGGTGAATGTACCCGATGGTGCATCGGGATCCTCGAGCACTAGTGCCAAACTCCTGGCTTCGGGCGGCACGCCGGACCACCGCACCGCCGGCGAAAGGTCAGCGCCATCACACGTATGGCGCTTGGGCACAGGCCCGGCATTGGCGAATCCTTCCACCGTCAACTGAAAACTCATCCGGTCACCCTGACCGCTTTACTCGCAAACGAAGTGCCAGATTTCGCAATGGCAACCTACTTGCATTTCCAACGGTGGTTCACGGCCGGTGAGAAACAAGCCGCACGGCGAAGCCGGAAACGGTCTTCCGCGGTTCGGGTTCCGAGGAACCCGCGGCCGGCCGCGAACCATAGGAGTCACCATGCGTGACACTCTCGCCGCGGCTGACCTGCTGGAACGGATCCGAGCCCTAGAACATGAAGTGGCCGAAGCCCTCGACGAAAAGCAACGCCGGTTCGGCTACGAGTTGATCGAAGGCCGGGCGCGGTTCAGTCTCGAGGTGCAGCGTAGGCACGCACGGCTGCGCACTGCCCTCATTCCCTACGTGCTCCACTCCCGCTTGCTGGTAGTGCTGACCGCTCCGTTCATCTATGCCTGTTTCGTGCCGTTTCTACTGCTTGACCTGTTCATTTCCACCTATCAGGCCATTTGCTTTCCGGTGTACGGCGTTCCCAAGGTCCGGCGCCGCGACTACATCGTTTTTGACCGCGGCAAGCTGAAGTACCTGAACCTGCTCGAGCGGCTCAACTGCGCCTATTGCTCCTATGCGAACGGGCTCAGCGCTTACGTCACTGAGATCGCCGCGCGCACCGAACAGCACTGGTGCCCCATCAAGCATGCAGAGCGCTTGCACGCGCCGCATTCGCGCTACGCGAAATTCTTCGACTATGGCGACGGCGAACAATACGCGCGCCGCCTCGAAGCGCTGCGCTCCGACTATCGCGACCTCACCGATGGCGAGTGAGCTACTAACCGGCTTGGTCTACTATCCTTCCGCTTCTTCGGGCCGCGAAGATTTCACCGCCGCCGTCGAGCAAGGTAGAAACTCACGCCCACGGCCGCATCCACCTTTTCGTGTTCGTGAATCACGGCCCGAAAAGCAATGCGCACAGGACACCGGCCACCTCACCGATGGCGAGTCTCGACCGGCCCACTCGTCAGATGAGAATCCACGTTACACACGCCCTGCACCGCCCACACGGCCCGCTCCAGCGCTTCCGCTCGCACCGTGGAATCGACGTGTCCCCAAAGGATCACATGATCGCCCCCGCGCGTTTCCACCCTCACCTGCCCCTCTGGCGCCGCGCGCCGTACCGCCGCTTCCACCTGTTCGTGAAAAGTCATCCCCTGCGGTACAGCACGCGGGTTGCCACTCCCACCGTCGCCGCGATTCCAACTCAGCCCAGCGCGCCATCAGCCCCCTCGGCACGATGTACCAGACCTCGGCCGCACTATACGGACATGCTTCACGCGGAAGCATGAGTCTTGTGCTCCATCCAAACGAGCGAAAACACGCGGCGAAAACCGTCACTGCCGCGCGAAAAAACTCACCCTTCGCGGTCCGGCACGGCCACTCCCAGCCTGCCGGCCCATTCCACCAACTGCCCCCAGAGGTTCGCCTCTACCGGTATCCCGGTCTTCAAACGTTCCGCTTCGCTGCGCCACTCGGGCTCGCCCGCCACCAAGACTTCGTCGTAACCGCGAGCCGGCCGCGACGACTTCGCCATCCGGATCAGCTTCTGCTTCCGCTCCTCGAATTCGGCCGCGGGCATGATGCGTTCCGGGTCGATCGCCAGAAAAAACTGCGACACGCGGAACGGCCGGTCTTTAACGCGCAGTCCGCCCAGTTCCGTGCTCATGGCGCCACCGCTCAATCCGCCAGTGAGCAGTTCCACCAGGAAGGCGAGTCCGCTGCCCTTGTAGCCGCCGAGCGGCATCAACATCCCCTTCAGCGCCTCAGCCGTCAACGTGGTGGGCGCGCCCTCGGAATCCATCGCCCATCCCGCCGGGATCGTCTCTTCTTTGGCGATGCCCGCCTTGTACACGCGCCCCATTGCCACGGTCGTAGTCGCCATGTCGAGCATCCAACCGCCGCCCGGAACCGCCACGCAGATAGGATTGGTGCCCCATCGCGGATCGCGCCCCTGCCATGGGGACACCATTGACGACGCGTTGCACAGCACCATCGCGATGTACCCGCACCCGGCGATCTTCTGCCCCCACCATCCCGCCGCGCCGAAATGATTTGATTCGCGCGCCACCACCAACCCCATGCCATGCGCGCCAGCGAGCTTTGCGGCCAAATCACAGCACGTATCGGCCACCACTTGCCCCAGCGCATTGCACCCGTCGAACACCGCTATGGCACCGGACTCCGAAACCACGCGGCCCTCGGCCTTCGGATCCACGCGGCCATCGTCGAGTTGCGCGAGGTAGAACGGCAGCAGTTGCATGCCGTGCGAATCCACCCCGCGTGCGCTCGCAGCCACCAGAGACTCTGCCATGATCCGCGCCGCGCGATCGGACGCGCCCACACCGCGCGTCAGCGCCTCGACGAACTCGTGCAGGCGCTTCACGCGAAAGGTGAAGCCGGTCATTGACGCAGGTACTTCTTGAGGTCCGGCTTGAGCAACGCCTGGATATCCGGCTTGTTCAGGTTCTCCGCCGTCACAACCACCGCGCCGAGATCCTGGCGCTTCGATACTGGCCGCCCGGCCAACTTGTCGGCGATCGTCTTCACCGCCTCGTATCCGATCTTGAACGGATCCTGCACCACCATCGCCTGCAGCGTGCCGCCCTTCAGGTCGTCAATCATCGCTTCGTTCGAGTCGAAGCCCACCAGTTTCACCTTGCCACTCAACCCGCGACTCTTGAGCGCGAGAATGGTGCCGGTGGCGCTCGGTTCCGTGGAAGCGAAGAATCCGCTCAGATCCGGATGCGCCGTGAGGATGTTCTCCGCAGCCGATCGCGACTTGGCCGGATCGGCATTGCCGTAGAGCTCCTGGACGATCTCGATCCCCGGAAATTCCTTGCCGAGAGCCTCCGTGAATCCGTCTTCCCGATCTGTGGTGGAAACGCTCCCGGCTACGTGCCGCACCACGCCCACCTTTCCCTTCCCGCCCAGGATCTTACCCAACGCGCGTGCGCCCAGCCGGCCCGCTTCTTTGTTGTCAGTGGCCACGTAGCTCAGATAGTTGTTGGAGTCGAGCCCGGAGTCGAAGATCGTCACCGGGATCTTCTGCGCCATCGCGCGATCCACGCTTCCCACGAGCGATTTGCGGTCGCACGCCGCCAACACGATGCCGTCCACGTGCCTCGCAATCATCGAATCGACGATTTGCACCTGTCTGCTGATGTCGGTCTCCACCGCCGGGCCGTTCCAGTCGACATCGAGCCCGAACTCCTGTCCCGCCGCGCGCGCTCCGGCTTCCACCGTGACCCAGAAGATGTGGGACGTGCCCTTCGGGATCACCGCCACGGTCTTCTTGTTGTCGCGGTTGCAGGCGGACAACACCAGTAGCAACAAGAACAATGTCCGCTTCATTGCGCGCACCATCCGCCGTCGATCAAGATATCCGTGCCGGTAATGAACCCGGCGTCTTCCGAGCACAGGAACCGCGCCAGAGCCCCAATCTCTTCCACTTTGCCCCACCGGCCCACCGCGATCTTGGAGATGAACTGTGCGTTGATCTCGGGATTCTGCATGAGCGGCATGTTCATTTCGGTGGCGAATGGGCCTGGGCTGATACCGACCACCGTGATCCCGTCACCGGCCAGTTCGAGCGCCAACGCTCGTGTCAACCCGAGCAGCGCGGTCTTCGTCGACGAGTAGGCAGTGCGGCCCGGCAGCGAGATGTGGCTCATGATCGAGGTCATGTTGATGATCCGGCCCCAACCCGCACCTTTCATGTTGGGCACGAACGAGCGGCACATCAGGAACACGCTGGTCAGGTTGGTGTCCATCACGCGAGTCCATTCCTCGAGCGTGAACTCGTGGATCTGTTTGCGCAGGTTCATCCCGGCATTGTTGATCAGGATGTGCACGCGTGGGAATCGCGCCAGCACGTCGTGTTCGAGCTTGCGGACATCGGCTTCTTTGGCCACGTCAGCAACGAAGACTTCCACTGCGGCCGCTCCGGCGGCGCGCGCGGCTTCGGCGGTCTCGGCCAGCTTGTCGCGATCGCGAGCTACCAGCGCCAACGATACGCCTTCCCCCGCCAACGCCACGGCCATCGCTTTTCCCAAACCCCGGCTCGCGCCCGTGATCACGGCCACACGGCCGTCGAGTGATTTCTTGCTCATGCTTTCCCTTTGGTCTCTCTGGAACTTCTGTCCGTCATCTCACCGGCGGCTGTTGTTGCGGAGCGAACTGCCGCGCCAGCGAGAGGATCTTGTCGGCCACCGCGTGCGGATTGTCGATATGCCGCATCTCGAGCCGGCTCGTCTCTCCGGCCGTCTCGATGCTGATGGTGCCGATGTTGAAGATCCGCTCACCCAGCCCCTGCACCACGCGAACGTCCTGAATCTTGTTCAGGAACAGCGACCGCGAAGTCTTCGAGAGCACGCCCTCATGATGACGCAGCCGGTCACCTTCGATCAGGAGCTTCGTGAATCGCGTGCGCGAGTAATCCGGCAGGCCCGACACGATGTAGAGCAGGCCCACACTCGCCGCTGTGGCCGCCACCCACCAGGGCGCCGGGACGAGTTGCCACACCCCCAGTCCGGCCACGGCAAGAATCGCCGCGAACAATGCGCGGCTCGCGAAGAACTTCGCCGTTGGCCGCACCATGTACGCGGGTACGGGCGCGCTTTCGTCGTTCATGGTCAGTAGTCAATTGTACAGCGGCAGCGCTCGAGGCGAGCGCGCGAACTCAGCCGGGCCGGGGCGCGTGTCACTTCCCACGGTGCTTTTGCGCGTGTAGGGGTGGAGCCGCCAGAACAGAGCCCAGGCTGATGGTTCATGACGGTCACCGCGGCGATTTAGTGCGCACATGAGGTGTTCCGAATTCCTTGACGAACTCAGAAATCGGCGGAAGGGTATTGCTACCCACAATCGAGGGGTGTATTATCTTGAGATCCATTCGGAACTGGTTGAAAGGAAAAATGAGTAGCCCATCGGAGCGTACCGGACCCGGCGAAGTTACCGAACTCCTGCTCCGATGGAACGACCCGGTCGCGCGCGACAAGGCGTTTGCTGCGATATATCCGGAGTTGAAACGGGTAGCCGAACTCCGAATGCGCCGAGAGCGTGGTGACCACATTTTGCAGCCGACCGCGCTGGTGAGCGAAGTGTTTCTGCACATGGTCCGGCAAGACTCCGCATCGTGGCAGAGCCGCTCTCACTTTCTCGCCGTAGCGTCAGAGGCCATGCGCCGGATCCTGGTGGACCACGCCCGGAACCGGCAAGCCAAGAAACGCCCGAGCGGCAGCAGGCTTTCATTCGACGAAATCCAGATCGGATCCGATGCCGACTTCGCCGAATTGTTGGAAATCGATGACTTGCTCGAGAAGCTGGCAGCCAAGGATGCCCGCGCGGCAAGAGTGGTGGAATTCAAATATTTCGGGGGACTCACCTTCGGAGAGATCGCCGAAATACTCGGCGTGAGCGAACGGACGGCGAAGCGCGATTGGCAGATCGCGCGAGCGTGGCTGTTTACGGAGATGCGTGCCGGAGGCTCCGATGAGGGCGATGACGGGCGAACAGAGGGCGCAACTTAAGCGTGTGCTGAACCAGGCACTCGACTTGGACGAGCCCCAGCGGTCGGCCTACATCGAGGAAGCCTGTGCAAGAGATCCAGAACTTCGGAGGGAACTTCAGGAGATCCTGGAAGGCCGTGGTCCGTCCAAAGGATTCCTTGTCGACGACGCCTCCTCTGGGTTGCCGCACGTGTTCCGCGAGGGACAGACCTTGGCCGGGCGATTTCGCGTCATCCGGTTCCGCGGCCGCGGTGGCATGGGCGAAGTCTACGAGTGCTGGGATGACCGGCTCCGGTTGCGGGTTGGGCTCAAGACCATCCGATCGGATTGGCGCCCGGACTCCGATGCGCGTGAGCGATTCAACCGCGAGATTCTCGTCGCGCGCGAGGTCTCGCATCCGAACCTGTGCCGCGTGTTCGACATGATCGAGCACACGCAGCCGGACGGCTCCATCATCACCTGCCTTACGATGGAGTGGCTCGAGGGTGAGACGCTGCAGGCCGTGCTCGAACGCGAGCGGCCCATGAGCACGGAGAAGGCGCTCCCGATTCTGAAGCAGGTGGCGGCGGCGCTCGATGCACTGCACGCGGCGCGAATCGTGCATCGCGACCTCAAGCCCGGCAACATAATGCTGGTGGAGCAGGCCGATGGATCGACCCGGGCAGTGGTCACCGATTTCGGACTCGCGAAACCGCTCGAAGACCGGGAGTGGTACAAGACGAAGTCCGACGCGCAAGCAGGTGCACCCTATTTCATGGCGCCGGAGCAATTGCGCAACGAGAAGGCAACCGCCGCAAGCGACATCTATGCGTTCGGGTTGGTGATGGATGAGATGGTGACTCGGACGCGGGCGTTTCAGGCGGACTCGTTGGGGTCGTTGATTTACCAGCGGCTGTGGGAGCAACCGATCCGGCCGTCTGTGCGGTCGGAGGGGCTGCCGGAACGCTGGCAGTGGGCGATTCTCCAGTGTCTGGAAATTGAACCGGCACATCGATGTCCCTCCGCGGGCTTCGTTTTCGCGTTAGTTGCTGACGATGCACCCAAACCAGCGCCAGTCTCCGGCAGACGCCAATCGCGGCGAGCCTGGTACGGCGCAGCGTTGGTGCCATTGTTGGCGGGCGGACTGCTCTTCGGCGTGCTGCCACCCCCGTTTCACGCATCGCTCGTGGTGTTTCAGATCAACGACATGGCCAATGATCCCGCATACAAGCATTTGCCGAGCGGGATGGCGAGCGAGTTGGTGATGCGACTGACCAAAGTGGAAGGTCTGAGCGTGAAGCAGTACTACCGGACGCGCGAAAAAGCGCCGCTTGACGCGGTGCACGATCGCTTCCAGTTGGATGGCGACCTGCAAAAGCATGGGCCGATGGTTCGCCTGACACTGAGACTGACGGATTCCGAAAAGGGTAATGCGGTGATCTGGTCGGAACGGTTCGATCGAAATCTCGACAACCCCCTCGAGTTGGAGACCGAGATTGCCAACAACGTCGTGCAGGGTCTCCAGAAGCAGGTGTTCTCCGAAGCGCCCGGCCCCGCACGCGTGCAGTACGCTGGAATGCGCTCGGTTCAGTCGGTGCGGGAGATGTTCGGGTGGCGCGCAGCCCAGGACCCGGTTACCCAGAGTCCCGCCGCCTACCACTTCTACTTGCGTGGCAGGCAGATGCTCGATGACCGGAGTCCCGCTCACGTGGAGCAGGCGATTCAGTTGTTCGAGAGTGCGATTCGGGAGGACCGCAATTTCGGCCTCGCCTATGCGGCCCTTTGCGATGCGTATCGGGCACAGGTCGACACACGGCGTGGCGACCAGGAAGCATTGACCCGGCAGGCGAAGGAAGCAGCCGAACAGGCGGTACGGCTGAACCCCCTCGCGCCCGAGGCTCATGCGGCGCTGGCAGGCGTGAAGCAGATGATGTGGGACTGGGAAGGGTCCGAGGCGAGCTACAAGGAAGCGATCCGGTTGGATCCGAAGTCGCCTGTAGCCTATCGCCGGTACGGCGGATTGATCATTCAGTTCGGGAGGTTCGAGGAGGCGTTGGCACTGGTCCGGAAGGGGTTGGAGTTAGATCCTTATGACTATCCGGCGCACTCGGCGTACGGGATGTGCCTGATGCTTGCCAGACGCTACAAGGAAGCCGAAGAGCATTTGAAATGGACGCTGGCCCAGCGCGACTTCCTCAACGCACATACGATCTTGGGCTCTGTCTATGCGCTCGAAGGCCAGTCGTCTGCCGGCGCGGAAGCTAAGAGCTATTTCGAGCTTGCGCTACGTGAAGCGGAGCAAGTTCGCTCACTCGAAGAACGGGGAGATCCGGTGGCGGGGCCGCTGAGGACGCCGTTTTCCGACTACATGACCGCCATGTACAGCGCGATGCGCGGCGACGTAGCCGGCGCTCAAACTGCGCTTCAGCGGCTCACGAACTACGCCCACATTGGGAGGATTTCGCCCGTCAGTTTGGCACTAGTCTACGGGCAACTCCGCGAAAAGGAACGTGCCGCCGCGCACCTTCTGGAAGCGGAAAGAATCAAGGACCGGGGACTGCTGTATCTCAAAGTACTGCCGCTTTGGGACCCGATCCGCGATACGGACGGCTATCGACGGGCGATGCTATCGATGCGCCTGTGAGTCTTCCCGAGCACACTTATCGAAAGGAGCATTGCATGAAACACGAACAATCTTGCGAGAAAGAAAAGGCCTCCCTGTCCTTCAATGTGAAGCCGAAGGGAGGCGGAAAGGGGCAGATCCTCAAGGTGGTGCTGGCAAATGAGGGCGCACACGTCTATGGTCAAGTCAACTTGGCAAACGCCAAAGAAATCGTGATCGAAAGCGACGATAGCGTAAAGCTGGAAGGCACTACGATCGTATTCTCCTGATGAATCGTGACTGCACCTCTCGCTACGCCGTCGGCGTCCAAGCAGTAGCTGGCGCTCATTGGCAAGAAGCGCGACGGGCCTTCGAGGCCTGCCTTCTTCAGGATCCGGGACATCGCGGTGCCCGGATCCACTACCCCCTGACGCTGCTCGAACTGGGCGAGACCGAGCAAGCTCTCGACGAAGGACTTCGGTCCCTCGACTTTGTCCGGGAGTCGCCGCTTCTTCATTGCACGGTCGGTCGCGCTTGGGCGGAATTCGGTCAGGCGGAGAATGCGACAGAGGCCTTTCGAGAGAGTCTCCGCCTAGATCCGACATCTGTCCAGACGTTAGACGCGGCGTCGCGATTCCTGATCGAAATTGATCAGGAGGCGATGGCGATCTCAACGTCCAGCCGACTAGCGGAACTATGCCCAGAGCAAGCAGCCGCTTGGTCCAGGCTGGCCGCCGCGCGAATGAGAGCCGGTCAGACCCCCGAAGCCATCGCCGCCTTCCGGACGGCCCTTCGAATCGACCCGACCGACGGGCAACTTCACTCCATTTGTCTGCACACGCTGCTAATGGACCCCAAACAATCGCCAGAGAGTCTACTGGATGAGCATCGCCGCTGGCCCTTTGAATCGGCTGACCTCCAACTCTATGCGAATACGCCGTCTCGGACGCGAAGGTTACGGGTCGGTATTCTCTCTGGAGAGTTCGCATTCGGTTCGGCCCGTTTCTTCCTGCCACCGCTGTTGCGCCATCGCAGTCGCAAGCAAATCAAGTTGTTCGCCTACGGTTCACAGCCTGAATCGGACGCGATCACCGAACTGTATTGCGAACTCGTTGATCAGTGGTTGGATGTTTCTACCTTGGACGACGCCGATATCGCTAGAGCAATCCAGCAGGACAAGATCGATATCCTACTCGATATTTCCGGCCACCTTCCTCACAGAAGGCTAGGTGTATTCGCTCGCAAGCCCGCGCCGGTCCAGATCTCGTATCCCCGATACCCAGCCACGACTGGTCTTGATCAAATCGACTACAGACTTACAGATCAGTGGGCGGATCCTCCAGGACAGACAGAGCGACACTATTGCGAAACGCTGTTGAGGGTCCCCAGCGGATACCTGGTTTACGAGCCTCCACCGGATGCACCTCCGGTCTCGCCGCCGCCATGCATAACTGAAGGGCACGTGACGTTTGGCTTCTTTCAGTCGCCCCTCAAGATGAATGAGGGGGTCTTCGATGCCTTGGCGGGCACTCTGCGCGCTTCAGTCGGGTCACGCCTGCTGATTCACTACGCCGTCACCGGATTTGATCAGCCAGGATCGGGAGTTCGCGCACGAGTTGTGGGAGCTTTGACCGCAAGAGGTGTCAGCCCAGACCGAGTGGAGTTCGTGGGCCCGCTTTCATTGCCCCGGCATCTTGCACTGATGTCCAAGATCGATATTGCACTCGACGCGTTTCCATACAGCGGGCAAACAACGACATGCGAGTGTCTTTGGATGGGTGTTCCGGTGGTGACTCTTGCAGGCGACCGCTTTGCTTCGCGTGTATCGGCCGCGATCCTCCATCGCGCGGGTCTGGATGAATGGGTGGTCAACTCGATAGAGCAATACGCTGAAACAGCCTCGGCCATGGCTGCTAGCGCCGGCGACCTGGCTTCTTTGCGCTCGCGCCTGCGAACGCAGATTGCCGAGTCCACGGTATGCGACGGCCGGAGAGTGATGAAGGAAATCGAGAGTGCGTTCAGGTGGGCGTGGATCGAATGGTGCGACAAGCAAGCGTCAAAAGACCGGGCGCGCTACTCGGTGGAACAGGAGATGAGTTCGTGACTTTTCTTACGGCGGAGAATTCGAGGCTTCTCGCAGGACGCGAGCGTTGGCGACGGAGTGTTTGGGAACATCCCGAGAACTGCTACCCCTACGTCTGTCCCTGTATTATTAGCGTGCTGCTTGTAGCAGACGCCGATCTTGACTACTCCGATGGTGATTTCGGACTGTCGGCGTTCGTGCGCGCATTGTTGCAAATCCCAGGAAGCTTCGCTCGATTCCGAATTACTCTGGCGCACATGGGTTCCCCGGATCTATCGAAGATGCTCGAAGGAGAGTCCGGCATCACCCGCAGAATCCCGAACTTCGGTTTCGACAACATTGAGCACTTCGGCGGTCGAATGTACGATCAGGCTTGGCTATTCGGAAAAGCCGACCCAGGAGGAAGTTGTGCGACTGCGCGCGGCCTACGAGACGCCGAGGTCACGGCACTCTTAGATTTCATGAATTCGGGCGGCGGCGTGTTCGCCACCGGCGATCACGGCTCTTTGGGACACTGCCTCTGCAGCCGAGTACCGAGAGCGAAATCGATGAGACTCTGGATGGCCCCTGACGGTGACGAGGACGCTGCAATGAATGGGCAGAACCGCAACGACACCAACCAACAAGGTACCGAAGGTACCGAATTCGACGATCAGTCGGACGACATCCCTCAACCTATTGATCCAAAGCTTTACACGGAGTGGGCTGGGCTCTGGCGCGAAAGCTACCCCCATCCGCTACTCTGCGGCCCCCAGGGTACGATCCGAATCCTACCAGACCACCCCCATGAGGGACAGTGCGTAGCGCCTGCTTCAGGTGAGGCGGATCATGGAGAATACCCGCTTGGCGTCAACGGGAATCCACGACCACTTCCTGAGGTCATCGCCTTCTCCTACGTCAATGCTGGCAAGACGGCTACCAAAGAGTTCGGCTTGCCTCGAAGCAAGAAACCGACAAAGGCCCACTCCTTTGGAGCGATCGCGGCCTACGATGGGCATCTAGCCGACGTCGGCCGAGTGGTGACGGACGCGACTTGGCATCACTTCATCAATATCAATTTGGTCGGGGACAGCAGCGCATCCAAGACCGATCCCAAGCACTTCGGTTTCCTCGTAAGTTCGACCGGCCAGGCGCACCTAGAGCAGATCAAAACGTACTACAGGAACATCGGGCTGTGGCTCTCACGGCCAGAACAGCAACGATCGATGTGGCGAGCAATTCTCTGGTGGTTGGTTTTCGAAAGCCGTGTCATCGAAGCCGTCACGAACAATCCGTCTGTGGCCGCTCCTTCAGCGGACTTGAGGCTCACCTGGGAGGTCGGCGGGCATGCCCGCGATGTTCTCACGAAAAGCCTTGGTCGGTGCCGGGCGAGGCAATTGGTCCTGGGCATAGCCAGCGACTCGATTCCTGGGGCCCTTCGGCCGCATGTGGACCCTTGGCGACCTGCCGTTCCGAACGAAGAGGCTTTGCCGTGGTTCTGTTCAGAGCCCTTCATCGAGGTGGCTCTGGGAGCTGCGGTTCTGACCATCCGAAGGGAATTCCCTCACGTCGAACCGGAGACCTTCAAGAATGCATCGCCGGACAACTTCGACAAGATCGTGGGTTCTGCAATCACCAAGGCGGCCGAGCGCGCTCGTCAGGCTGTCTCGGAGGGATCCGCGAAGTTTGCATCGCTTTTCACGCCCTCGACTCCTGGAAGAAGCAGACCCAGATGATGTCACGGTTCTACCTCACCCTGCGCGTATGCTTGCGGAGCCTAATATGTCCGCAAGATCATTCCCCAGAATCACCGCTGAGCGACCTCATTCTTCGCCGCTTGCCATCGCGGCCATCCGCAAGACCCTGCTTGTCGTCCTTGTCGTCGCGGTAGGTGCCGGTCTTCACGCCGCCGGACTGCCAACTCCGGTCATCCACGGCGGCCTCGAAGAAGGCTCCGCCTTGATCAAGGGATCGTTCTCTCTGCCTCCGAACGGCTCTGCCAGCGCGTTCAAAGTCTTCGTCAATGACAAGGACGCCACCGTGGAGAAAGCCTTGCTCGAACTGACCCGCGGTGAATTCGAACTGCACCTCGCCGGGCCGCTGAAGGGCGGCGACCGGGTCCAGGTGCAGCATACCGCCGGAGACCTTTCGAGTGAGAAGTCGCCTGCCCGGAGAGTGCCCGGCACGCCAGAGATCGACGGCAAGTTGGAAGACGGAGCGAAAGCCGTTTCTGTGATCGCCATACCGGGCGCTGCGTCAGTCTTCGTTGTCGTTACAGACAGCGCAGACAAAGACCGCCTCCAAACCAAGCAAGCGGCAGTTCCGGCGGAATGCTCGAAAGAGTCCGAAAAGTGCAAGGTTAAGGTCTCACTTTCGGGTCCTTTGAACGAGGGCGAGCGAGTGAGGGTCCAGGAGGAAGGTGGACCGCTCTCCTCGGCCTCGAAGGTAATGGCGAAGGCCGCTGCTCCATACAAGGCCACCGTCACTTCGATCGAGGCCTACTACGGATCGCAGAAAGTGAAAGTGTATTTCGAGAAGTTCCCTGACAAGGTGGAGAAGGCGAGCATCAAGGTGACCACCTGCTGGGAGGAAAAGGAACGCGCGCTGACCGACGACGAGCGGAAGGCGAACTTCGTCGAGGTCGCGCTCGATCGTGGGTTGTTCTGCGCTACTGAGGATCAAACGAGGTTGGAGGTAGTATTCTCAACCCAGACCAAAGGGGACTCCATGCAGTCGACCGACGCCAAACCGTACGAGATCCTGATCCCACGGCTCACCGTGAATCCGGTTCTGCACGAGGGCGACGGCTTGATCACGGGAACGGCCAACGGAGGAGTGGGGAAGGTCCGCATTCAGGTTTACTCAGGGTGGCAGTTGGAAACGCTCACGCAGGATGAAATCGAACAGGAGCGGCAGAAGAAACAAGAGAGTCTCGAGAACGTCAAAGAGCGGCGTTCCGCTCAAAAGACGAGGCTGGAAACGGAGTTGGCTACCCTCGCGAACGACAACCCCGAGAAGGGTCGTGTCGAAGCAGCCCTCCGGGTGGCAAAGCTCCCGACTCTCACCGAGCGGCGCCTCGAGCTAGAGGTTCGTCAACTGCAGGATCCAGCCGAGATTGCGCTTCCCCTGGTGGCCAGTTCGCCCGCCGAACAGGCGGCAGTCGCCCGTTGCCGCTCGGGCGAACTCGTGCAAGAGAGTCCCGAGCAGGATGTAAAAGATGGGAAGTTCTCGATCACACTCGATTCTCGCCTCAACGCCGGCGAATGCGTCATCGCCGTGGCGGGCTTTGCGCAGGCCCCCCCAGTAACGCCCACCAAACTGCTCGAACAAGTGGTGACCAGCCGCGTCGAGGTCGCGCGCTCGGTCATTCTCGACTGGGGCCGCCTGAGAGGCTATTTCTCCATGGGAGGCGCGGTGAGTCACTATCGAGACCAGTTCTCGCAAGTAGATACGTTCATCGGCTTCACGGCGGATGCCCGGGTCGGTGGAGAGTTGTTGGAGACGTCAGGTGGGGGCGGCCCACTGCAATTGAAGCGGTTCCGCTGGCAAGCGAACCTCTTTGGCGACGCGCGCGTCTCGGTGCGGCTCGCCAACACCACTCCCACCGCCGCCGGAGACGGCACTGCGGCGAGTGCACAGAAACCCGCGCAACCGATAACCAGCCCCAGGTTGCGGTACAGCGCGGACCAACCTGGCTACATTCTCGGCGGCATCCACTTCCCAATCTCCTTCAGGGGAATGGACTGGCGGCATGGAGGAGAGCAGTACTCGTTCTTCTTCTCGCCGATCTTCCGCTTCGGAGGCCAGACCCAGAGCGAGGAGACAGTGGCGTACCGCCACCTCAAAGTGAAGCCGAGTTCGGACCCGAGAACCTTCGACATCTACCGCGAAGAAACTCGCGGCGGCCTGCTACCGATGTGGGGCTATGGCGTGCGGTTCGGTTTGTACAAGTACGAATTGCTCGCCAGCACCAAGCGTCTCGAGAAGAAACCTCACCAAAGGCAAGTGGCCAACGATCCTATTGGCTACCTCGATCTGACTTGGGGAAAGTCTGCGGCCTACCGCAGTTACCGCTACGCCTACGTCGTTGACGGCAAGCGATCCGAAGCAGGCAGCTTCCAGGTGGTCAACGACGCCAAGCTGACCGATGTCGAGATCTCGAGCACGATCCACCGGAGGATGCAGATCGAAGGTCGCCTGAAAATCCCGGCCTTGCCTGCCCTCATCGGCGTCGACTTCGGCCTTCGCACCAACGCCGCCGACTACGAACCAAACCAGCTCCGCTTCGTGGTCGCCTTCCGAATCGACGCCCAGAAAGCCCTGGGTCGCGTGTTCGGCGACAGCGTCACAAAAGGGAAGTAGCTTCACAAGGCAGCGGCGATCCTGACACTCGCCGCTGTTCCTTCTCCTCCGAACGCGCTAAGCTATCGGTAGCGCTCCAATGGGAGCGCCTGGAGGAGAGCATGAGACTGCTACTGGCCGTAGCGGCAAGCTCCGCACTGTTCGCGGCCGACTTCACCTACACCCAGAAAACCGACATCACCGGCGGATCCCTCAAGAAGATGATGGACTTTGCCCGCAAGTTTTCCCGGCAGCCCGCCGGACCCACCACCACAACCCACCGCATCCACGGCAACAAGATGACCACCGAGACGCAACGCAGCGTCCATGTCATCGACCTCGATGCGGAAACCATCACCGAGATCAACAACGAGAAGAAGGAATACTCGGTCATCACCTTCGCCGAAATGGCCGCCGCCATGAAGCAGGCAGCCGCTCGCATGAGCCAGGCGCGCAAAGACGCTCCCGACACCGAGATGAAGTGGAAAGTCTCCGTCGATACGCCCGGAGACACCCGCGATGTGGCGGGCCTCAAAGCCAAGCACGCCATCATGAAGCTCGAGATGGAGGCCACTGACAAGAAGACCGGGGCCAGCGGCGTCACCGACATGAACATCGATCAGTGGATGGCCAAGGTGCCCGGATCGGAGGTGCAGCGCGAGTTCTACAAGCGCTACGGCGAAAAGATGGGAATGGCCAACGGAGTCGACATGTCCGTAATGATGCAGGCCGGTCCCGGCGCCATGGCCGGGCTTCGCGAGGCCGGCAAGAAGCTGTCCGAAATGGACGGCATCTCCGTCGCGAGCGTCACCCGAATGATGGGCATGACCGCCAACGCCCCCGAAGGCTCGGCAGCTCCCGCGGCCGACCCCAAAGAGTCCGCGCGTGACGCAGCCGTCGGGGCGGCGCTAGGACGCTTGGGCGGCTTGGGCGGTCTCGGGCGCCGCAAGAGCAAGAAGGACGAACCCGCCGCGCAGCCGGAACAACAACCCGCTCAGCAACAGGCAGCCGCCCAACCCGGGGTCATGCTCGAGTTCACCACCGAGATGACGTCGTTTTCGTCCGAAGCAGTCGACCCGTCCGTGTTTCAGGTGCCCGCAGGATACAAGCAAGTAGACCATCCGATGAAACGGATGGCGAAGTAACCGAACCGATCCGTAGCGTCCTCGAATGAAGGTAGTTTTCCGCTCGCCGCGGGAAGGTGCGCTCGTCCCGTATGTGGGAGCCGCACTGGTACCGTTCTCCGCCGCCGAACCGGAGCACCAAACCAAAATCGTCGTCAGATCGCGCAACGGCGGATTCATGATCGCCGGGCTAGGCCTCGCCATCGGCTTGCTGGCCGCGGCCACAGTGGCAGGCGTCGGGGAGTCGGTCCTGTGGCTTACCGGCGAGAGCTGGGCTATCGAACGCGTGGTGCGCGCACAGGAACAAGCGCCCATCGTCTACCAACGCGGCCTGCTCGATCCTTCCGTTCCCGCGTACAAGCTTCGGTCCATTCAGATGCGGCGGCCGCGCGTGCTCGCGCTCGGCTCGCTTCGCACCGCCAACTGGCGCGGCGAAATGTTCGGAGACGATGCGCACTCGTTCTTCAACGCCGCCGGCCTCGTCAACAATCTCACCGACGTGCAAACCGTTCTTGACCGCATGCCCCCCGGCTACTCGCCTCGTCTGGTCATCCTCGGCCTGGACTTCTGGTGGTTCAACTACGCAATGCCGGCACCGTACACCGATCTTGGCGCGGACGCCGCCGGCAACTTGTCCGAACATGCGCAGGCGCTCGCCGGCGTGCTGATCAACCCGTGGCGCCTCACTCGTCCCGCGTCATCCGGCATCGGTTTGGGCGCGCAACTCAACGGCCGGGGATACCGCACCGACGGCAGTTGGGAATCCTCCGGATCGAACCCCGAACTCCCCGGCGTCAATGCCGCCCGCCGCGGCGAGCTTCCCTTCCCGGAGTGCCGCGCTATGTCAGGCGAGCGTTTGCAACGCTTGGTCATGCTGCTGCAGCAGTTTCAAAGACGCGGCGTGTTCGTCGCTGGATATGCGCCGCCCCTCTCGGCGGATCTGCGCCAGCGCATCGCTGAAGACGAGAAGCAGAAATTCCTGTGGAACGACTTTCTCGAGCAGATCCCGTACGCGTTCCTCGACCACGGTTTCGTCTTCATCGATGGCTCGGATACTGCCAAACTCGGGGCCAAAGAATCGGACCTCGCCGATCACATCACCGGCGGCGAACGATACTACACCCGGCTCCTGGCCAAGCTCCGGCAAGACCCGCGCATCTTCGCGATGCTCCCGTCCGTGCGCCAGTAAGATTGGCGACTCTGCGACGCCAAGTTGTTTGCAGTGTCGCATCATGTGGTGCGGGCTTCAGCCTGGGCGGGACTCTCCAGAACTCAACTGGTTGGCACCTCACCCGTACCGAGCCGCGAGGTTCAGGCTCTTGGATCGGTGCCGCCGTACTCACGCCAGTCCCGCTCTATTCGAGCCGCAGTTGCCGCGTCAGCAGCCGCATTGGGCTCCCGATCGCATTCGAGCCAGAATCCAAATTGCGCGTCACCACCGTGCCGATCCCGACCGTGGAATCATCGCCGATCGCGACACCATTCGACACCACCGTGCGAGCTCCCAGAAAACAGCGCGCCCCCACTCGCGTATCGCCGCACAGCACCGCACCGGGCGACACGTAGCTCCCCGCTCCAACGCGCGAATCGTGCGAAACCACAACCGAGTTGTGCAGCGTCACACCGCGCTCCAGCCGCACGTTCTGATCGATGTTGCACATCGGGTAGAGGATGCATCCGGGTCCGATCTCCGCCGTCCGGTTGACGAAACAGGAAGGATGCACGAACGCCGGCGTCCGCCTTCCCATCGCTTCCAACTCCTCGAGGATCTCGAGCTTGCGTTGCCGGTGCTTGTACCCGAGGCAAACGTAGAAGTCGAGCGATGCGAACTCCGCCGCGCGGTACTCGCTGAATCCGAAGGCTCGCGGCGGCTCCATCCCCGCCCCACGAGCCAAGTCATCGAATACGGCGTAATCGTCCGGCGCCAAGCCGAGCAGATTCGCCACCTGCCGGCCCAGCGCCCCGTATCCGATCAGGCCAGCCGTCATTCGTACTTCTGGCGGAACTTGCGCTTCTCCGGCGCCACGTAATACTCGGCGTAGTTCGCCGGCACCTGCGCCAGAAAGCCCAGCTTCTGCAGCACCGTTTCCGGAACACCGGTCAAGTCCATGTGCGCCATCGCCCGGGGAATGTCGATCCGCTGCTTCATCCAAGGCCGGCCGATGTTGATCGATAGCCCATGCCGCCACTGGTCGGTCTGGTTGTCGCCGCCGCAGTGCCAGACACGCGCGTTGAAGAAGATCGCCGAGCCCGCCTTGCAAGTGAACCGGTACGCGTTGCGATAGAAGAAGCTCTCGCTCGGCGCATCGGTCCGTTCCTGCGAATACGGCAGGAAGAAAGTGGCGCCGTTCTCTTCGGTGAAGTCATCGATCGCCATCAGCACGCCGAGATTCGTCATGTACCCAGGGATCACCCGCGGACAATCCACGTGGATCCGGCGCGAAAAGTTCGTTCCCTTGGGCGGCATCGAAGACGAAGTATAAGCGTACACCGTGGAACCGTCGCCCAACAGCGCGTTGGCGCAAGCCAGCAACTTCTCGTTCTCGAACAGCTCGAGGAACGTCCCCCCGTACAACGAGCACAGCAACACCATTGCCCGGTCGCGCGCGTTGTTGTAGGGCAGCTCCGACTCGGCACGAATGGCTTGCATCAGCTCGCCCCGCATCCGGTTCAGGAACTCGGCTTCGAGCAGGTTCGGAACCACGGCGAAACCTCGCCCGTGTACCTCCTGTACGAACGCGTCGAGATCGAACTGCGCAGCTTCCGGCTGTTCGAGCACCGCCGTCATCGGATAAACCGGCTCCCTCACGAGCCGATTCAAATTGGGAACGTTCATGCCGTTTGCCTCCTGTCAGGAACGTCGGAAAAACCGGGCGCGGGCACCGGGATTCGCTGTCTGGTGCGAACCCTGCCGCGGCCCTGGGCGAGAAATTCGATCACGGCATCGATCACGGCGCCTTGATCGGCTTCGGAAAGATCCGCGTAGAAGGGAAGGCGCACCAGCCGGTCACTCACTGACTCGGTCACCGGACATTCGCCCGGCCGCGCCCCGAACCGCTGCCCCATCGGAGCCGCGTGCAACGGCACGTAGTGGAACACGGCGCAAATTCCCTTCCGCTTCAAGTGCTCGATCAAACCCTGCCGCATCTTCAGGTCCGGCAGGATCATGTAGAACATGTGGTAGGCCTGCTCGCAGTGCGCGGGCACGAACGGCAACCGCGCGCCGCATCGCTTCGCCGCGTCCGCAAGGCCGGCGCGATACGTCTGCCAAACGCGCCGCCTCTGATTCTGGATCTGCTCTGACCGCTCGAGCTGGGCGTAGAGCACGGAAGCCAGGATGTCGGAAGGCAGGTAGCTCGAGCCCTGGTCCACCCAAGTGTACTTGTCCACGGTGCCGCGGAAGAACTGGCTGCGATTGGTACCCTTCTCGCGCAAGATCTCGGCGCGGCCAGCCAGCGCGGGATCGTTGATGATGAGCGCCCCGCCCTCTCCGCAACTGATGTTCTTCGTCTCGTGGAAGCTCAGCGTCGAAAGCGCCCCGAACCGGCCCAGGTCCTTGCCCTTGTAGCGTCCGAACAGCCCGTGCGCGTTGTCTTCCACTACAGGGATGCCGTACCGCGCCGCCAGCGCCATGATCGCGTCCATCTCGCAACCAACGCCCGCGTAGTGCACTGGAACCATGGCTTTGGTGCGTGACGTGATCTTCGCCGCCGCGACCGTCTCATCGAAGTTGAGCGTGTCGGGCCGAATGTCGACGAACACCGGGCGCGCGCCTCGCAACACGAACGCGTTCACCGTCGAGACGAAAGTGAACGAAGGAACCAATACTTCGTCGCCGGGCTGGATGTCGAGCAACAATGCGCTCAACTCGAGCGCATGCGTGCAACTGGTGGTCAGCAGCGCGTGCGAGCCCGCGAATCGCCGCTCGAAGAACTCCCGGCATTGCCCCGTGAAGTGGCCGTCTCCGGAAACGTGCCCCGAGTACAACGCCTGGCCGGCGTAGTGCATTTCGGCCAATCCGAAAGAAGCACGGTTGAAGGGAATTCGATATTGGCCAACTCTGGAAGACGGTGATTGCATTTACGCTGCTCCCTCTTCCATTAGGGGAGGTAGGCAGTTCCGGATCCATGAGCGGCGGGTACCGAAACTCGGTAGATCCAATCGCACGATCCAACCGCGCTCGTACCAGACCGCCGCGGTTACACGGAAGCCGGCGCAGAACCGCGCCCTCCACCCAAAGTGGCGGTTACCGGCCACCAACGCGTGTATTCGTCGCCCCGTGCCGAGACGAGTACTATCCTCCATTTGCGGCTCCTGGCGGTCCGGACCAGTGTACCGCAAACTGGGGTAGCGGTAAATCCCCTTAGAGGGTGCCCGTGACTACCCGCACCCACGGGGACGCCCGCTGAATCCAGGAGCGTTATGGAGATTTGGAATTCGGCTCAGCGCACGAGCCGCCGATGCTCCCTCAAGATGCAGCGGTCCATCACTACCAACAGCCCAGCCCCCCGCGCCCTCGCCGCAGCTTCCTCATGCGCCACACCCTCCTGCATCCATACGGCCTTGGCGCCTTTGCGAATGGCCGCATCCACGATCGCAGGTACGAACTCGGAACGCCGGAAGATGTCGACCAGGTCGATCGCATCCGGAACCGAGTCGAGGTCCGGGTAGCACTTCTCGCCCAGGATCTCTGGCTCGTTCGGATTCACCGGAATGATGCGGTAACCCTGCGACTGCATGTACTCGCTGACGCTATGGCTCGGGCGAAACGGATCGGCCGAGAGCCCCACAACAGCGATGTTCTTGCCGCATCGCAGAGCGGCTTCGATTTCGTGACTCACTTCTCTCCCAGATGCAACAGCTTTCGAAAGCGATCCACTTCGTGCTGCGACAGCGGCCGCACTTCACCGGGCTTCAGAGGACCGAGCTTCAAGAATCCGATTTGCGTCCGGCGGAGTTTCTCGACCAAACGGTCAAAGTAGCGGAACATGATCCGGATCTGGTTGCTGCGCCCTTCCACCAGCCGCACCTCGTACCACGGATTCGATCCGCGGCGGATCATGTGGAGCCCCGCCGGCGCGGTGCGCTTGCCGTGCAGCGGCACACCGGTGCGGAACTCTTCCTCCTGCTCCTGAGTCAAGTACCCGTTCACCTTGACGTGATAGATCTTCTCGACGTGGCTCTTGGCGGAGAGAATCGCGTTGGCGAAGTCGCCGTCGTTGGTCATGAGCAAGGCGCCTTCGCTGTTGTAATCGAGCCGGCCCACCGGAAACACGCGGATCCGGAGGCCCTTCACGAACTCCATCACCGTGCGCCGGCCCTCGGGATCGTGCGTGGTGGTAACGCAGCCCTTGGGCTTGTGGAGCAGCAGGTACACCGATTGCTTGGGCGCGTGCACATGCTGGCCGAGCACACGGATATCGTCGTTATCCGGATCGGCCTTGGTCCCGAGTTCGACTACCGTTTTGCCGTTGACCTGAACGCGGCCCTGCAGGATGAGATCCTCGGCCTTGCGCCGGCTGGCGATGCCCATCCGCGCCAGGATCTTCTGCAGGCGCTCTTCGGCCATCTAATCTCCGCCAGCCCCGCGCACCTTGGGTGCATCGGTGGATGCGGCGCCGTCTAGAATCTCCGGCGGCGGCTTGCCTGCGTCGTCGCCGCTCGACACCGCTCCATCCAGGATTTCCGGCGGCGGTTTGTCGGGACTGTCTTCCGTGTTGGTCTGGGGTTCTTCAGGCATGGCGGGTTGTGCCTCCTCGATTGGGGCTTCCTCGATTGGGGCCTCCGGGGTTGGGTTTTCGGGGGACGGGTTTTCCGGCGCCGGATGTTCAAGCGCGGTGTCAGCGGTGGCTGGGGACTCAGGCTCGGCAGTGTCGGGAGCCGCAGGCTCGGCAGTCGCGGCGTCAGACTCCGCAGCCTCGGGAGTAGTCGCCTCAGGGGTCGCAGTCTCGGGAGTAGCCGCAGGCTCGGAAGCCGCAGCCTCCACCGTGGCCTCAGGCTCAGCCGGCCCTTTGCCAGCCTCCGCTTCCGCGTTGGCCTCGGCATTCGCCTCTTCGATCGCCAACCGGCTCCACTCCTCGAACTCTTTGAGCGTGGGCAGTTCGTTCACGTCGCGCAAGCCGAACTGGACCAGAAATTCCTTGGTGGTCTTGTAGAGAACGGGCTTGCCCACCACCTGCTTGCGTCCAGCGGTGGTGACCAGCTTTCGTTCGAGCAGCGTCTTGAGCACGCCGCCGCCTTGTACACCGCGGATTTCCAGAATCTCGGGAGCCGTGATCGGCTGCTTGTAGGCGATCACCGCCAGTGTCTCGAGCGCCGCTTGGGACAGCTTGAACGTGGGCTTCAGCTTCTTGACGAAGGTCCGGATCTCTTCATGGAACTCCGCCTTCGTGCTCATCTTGAATCCGCCGGCCACCTCCCGGATCTGCAAGCCGCGTCCCGGAAGCGCGGTCTCGGCCACCAAGTCGGCCAGCGCCTTTTCGACAACTTCTTTCGGCTGCCCGAGAGCTTGGGCAATCTGCGCCGCGCCCAGCGGCTCTTCGAGCACGTAGACGATCGCTTCGAGCATCGCCTTCATGCGGATGAAATCGGTCTCGCTCGCGTCGGCCTTGGTCTCTACTTCGAACTGTTCGGCCGCTTGCTCGGCATCCATCTGCACGGGAGCTTCGGACGCCTGCATTTCCGGTGCCTGCGCTTCGGGCGCTGATCCTTCAGCAGCCGGAATATCGGCCGCCTCTGCTTCCCCAGCCGGCTCTTGGGCTGCGGCCGGCTCGGCGGGGACAGCAGGGTCTTCTGACACCGGAGCTTCCGCGGCCGCTTCGGTCTCCACCGCCTCGGCGGCAGGCTGCTCCACGGCTTCAGTTGACGTTTCTACTTCGGCAGGACTCGCCTGCTCTTTCTTCTTTTTCTTCATGTTCGGGTAGTCTCGACGAGCCAGCGCCGGCTCACAAAAGAAGCGCCGGGTTAGCTGTACTCTTCCTGGATGGCGGCCAGTGCCTGTTCGCTGGCGGCGACCTCATCGAAATTCTTGTGCCGCTTCAATCCGATATCGGAGAAGGCTTCCTGCTGCACCAGCGTGATTGCCTGCATCCGCACCATCTCGAGGATCGCCAGAAACAGACAGATCATGCCCCTCCGGCTCCGCTGCCGCTCGAACAACTCGGTGGCGGAAATCGACGAACCGGAGCTGATCTCGTCCCGCAGCACGTTCCGCAAGTACTTGATCATGTCCGGCACCGTAACTTCTTCAGTCTGAACGCCGTATATCGGACGGCTCTTGGCGCGGTCGAGGATTGTCTGCAACGTCCGAACCAAGTCATACAGCGTCACGGAGAGATCGCCTTCCGACTCTTCCTCGTTGAGGAAATCGTGGACGTGCGGACTCGACCACACCGCTTCTTCGATCATCCGCTTCTGCTGCAGCATCCCGGCCGCGTTCTTGAACTTCTCGTGTTCGAGCAGGCGGTCCACCAGTTCCTTGCGGGGATCCTCTTCCTGCTCCTCCATCTTGGCGAGTTCCGGGTCCTTCGGCAGCAGGGTCTTCGATTTGATCTGGATGAGCGTGGCCGCCATGTAGACGAACTCGGCGCTCAACTCGATGCTCAACTCCATCGCCTGCTGCATGTACTCGAGGTATTGCGAGGTGATCTTGGCGATGGGGATGTCGTAGATGTTGATCTGCTGCTTGCGGATCAGGTCGAGAAGCAGGTCCAGGGGCCCTTCGTAGGTTTCGAGATGTACGTTGAGCGGAGAACTGGACACCGTTTCTCAAAATAACACGGCAGGCCCACCCGGACCTACTTCAACGATGCAACTTCTTTCGCCGTCAGCGCGCGATCGTAGATCGAGATGTCGTCGAACAGCCCCACATAGCTCACTCCCAGCCGGATCGCACCCTTCGCCATATCCCACGCGAAGCTCTCCCCGATCGCCGACGAGCCCTGGAGTTTGCCGTCAAGGTACAGATTCGCCGTTCCCTTCCCTGACCCCAGGGCCTCGTGCGTGATCACCACGTGCGTCCATTTGCCCTTGGCGAACGGAGTCTTCGTCACCACAACCAAACGCTTGGCGAAGTCCGGATTCTTGTCCGCGGCGATGTTTTGCGGATTCCATTTGGTCAGTTCGCCGAAGACACCGAGACGAAAGTGGCGCGGCTTGTCGTCCTTGGTGAAGTCCACCCAGATCGCCGAATCGTTGAAGGCTTTGTCGGTGACCTGAAGCGGATCGCAGTAGCCGGGTTCGAGATCCGTCTCCGGATCGAGACTCAGCCAGAAGGAAATGGTGCCGGTCCAGCCCGAGGGGTTGAACGCCACGTTACCTTGCGCCTTGTAGAACAGCGCCTGCGTGTTCTTCTTCTTGAAGCGAAGCGCACCACCCTTGCGTCCCGCCTTTGGATCGAGTTCCACACCGGGAACCGAGAGTCCGGGCTGTGCCGACGCCTGTTCCTTGTACGATGCAGCGGACCAGATCCGCTTGTCGCCCTTCGCCACCACGGCATCGGGGCCGCCGTCGAAAGTCGCACGGAACGTGAGGGAGGCTTTGGGATCGGCGGCCAAAGCCGCCCCCGTTACGATGAGAATTGTCGCCAAACGCATACTGACTACGATAGTCGAACCGCGCGGCTACTTGCCGTCCACCGAGAACGCGAGCAGCACATTCCCTGGCATCCCGCCCCACTGCCCATAGCCTGACATCACATAGACCATTCCACCCCCGATCACGGGACCTACGGCATCCATCGCCCCGCCCTTGGCCGCGACGCCGTTCACCGTCTCGTACGTTCGCGCGGTGTCATAGTCCCAAACGATCTTGCCGTTCTCGGCCCTGTATGCGCGCAAGTGTCCATCCATCGATCCTGAGAAGACCATGCCCTCGATCCCGCTCACCGGAGCCTTCTGCGCCGGGCTGCACGGCCAACGCTCTCCGCAGTTGGGTGGCCGTGTCTGCCAGAGCCGCTCGCCGTTGTCGGTGCGAAACGCGAACATGCCTCCGCCGAACTCGGGATGGGGTGTCTGGATGACGTTGTTCGATCCCGGTTCGCGGGTGCGGGTGAATCGCGAGTCCGATAGTGCCACGTAGACTCGGGTGCTATCGGAAGCCGCTCCCCACTGGATGCCGCCGTGGATGCCGCCTTCACCCACGCGCGCCTGCCACAGGAGCTTGCCCTGCTGGTCGGGATCCACCGCATGCAGCATCCCGGACTTCTGCGGCAACAGTAGCGCGCGTTTCCCTGCCCGGAGCGCCACAAGGATCGCCGGCGCGGCGAAGTCGTGGTCCGGACCATCGGAGTCCGGGCAGTTCACCTTGTCCGCGAGTGGGCATGAGCTGTTGTAGGCATCGCCGGCGGTGAATTGCTTCCACCACACGATCTTCCCGGTGTCCATTGCGATCGCCATCACCGCATCGCTCGTTGTCGTCACCGGATCGGAGTAGTTGTCGCCCGTGGTGACGTAGACGAGCCGCTTGGCTGCGTCGATCGTAGGCGGGGTCCAGATCGCGGCGCCCGATGGGCCCAAAACCTTCGCGCCACGCTTAGTCGGAGCGCGAGGCTTCGCTTCTTCGCCGATCGTGTAGGTCTTCCACAGTTGCTTGCCTGTGGCGGCTTCGAGCGCGAGCAGGCTGCCTCGAAACGTGCAGCATACATAGCTCGGGATGATCGCTCGCCCTTCTTCGCCGGAGGCAACGGGCACATAGAGCCGGCCATCGTGGTAGGCCGGCGTACCCGTCACTCCCGCGGAAGGATGCTCGTCGACGCGCACTTGCCAGGCCACTTGACCGCTGGTAGTGTCGATCGCGTAGACCATCGACGCGGAGTCGCCGGCGAAGGCGAGCGAGCGTCCGCTCACTGTGGCGACGGCAATGCCGGAGCGCACGCTGCCGGCCAATTGGGTCTCCCAATGCGTGCAGCCGGTGGCTGCGTCGAGCGCGAACACAGTGCCGTTTTGTCCGCCCACGAACAGGCGGCCACCGGAGAGTGCAGGTTGCGAGCGCAGGCTCGACGAGTCGGGGAGTCCGAATGCCCACTTCAGCTTCAATCGCGGAACGTCTTCGGAGCGGAGTCCGGCCGCGGCTGCTGTTTGGAAGCGGCGATTTTCGACGGTGCCGCCCCAAGTGGTCCAGGCACCGCGCGGGGTGGACGCGCTCACGTCGCGACAACGATTGGCGAGCGCATCGGGCGCGGATGTCTCGGCCACGCGCCGTCCGAGCCAGTTCGCGACCGCCCCTCGTTCGGCGCGGCTGAGGCGTTGTCCCTGCTCGCGCATTGACCCAGCTTCGAGAGCGCGCAAGATGGAACGGCTGGTCATCTGCTTCAACGCGGCCAGAGTGGGAACTCGCGGGATGTTCGCTGCTTCATGGCACGCGGCACACTGGGAGCGAAAGACGCCAGCTGCGAAGTCATCTTCCGCAGCGGCCGCCACGCTGAACACGGTCAACAGGATCCAGGGGCGCATAGTGAGTCGAGTCTATCAGAGGCCGATTGCGGGAGAAACCACCGCCGCTTCGGGTGCGCCTTCACAGCGAAACGGCTTCCGAATACTGAATGTGCGGTACATGCCTGCGGAGCTTTGTTGTTCACTCGAGTGCAGGAAAAGGCGCGGCGGTGGACTCGAGTTCGGTCGGCTCCGCTCTCGACAGGGCGGCGAGGGAGTCGAGTCCAGTGCGGCTTTCCAGTTCGGCAAGCGGAGTAGGAAAAGTGGGCGAGTGGCTCGGCGGGATTCTGGCCCTTGGGAAGAATCGCGGCGAAGGCGGGTGGGGCTTGTCCGCGGCCGGCGACGACTACCTTGGAAGATCTGCCAAGGCACAGCGGCGTGATGGCTCCGATGCGGGCGTCGTCCGAACAGAAAACCGGTGCAGTGAAGACCAGGACGAAGTCCGCCCCGGCGGCAGGCCTGCGCACGGCACTCTCGAGCGCGCGCCATTTCCCGAGTTGAGTGCGGCGATTGGTGGAACGGTGTCCGAGAGGAGGAAGGAATCGCAGAGCGCTTCGCCGCTCCAAGCCATGTCGGCGGCGGTCCCCGGCGGAAGTGACGCGGACGTTGCGCTCGGCCGTTGAGACGCTCGGGAGTGATCTCGTACGCAGCCCACAAGGGGACGCGGAGCGAGGCGCTGTGGCAGAGGACGAAGACGGGCAGACCCAAGCGCTCCGGCTGGGCCAGTAGGGCGTCAGTGGCGAGGAGGAGGAGCAATTTCGTGCGCACACTCATCTATCGGAATGTTTGAAACGTTTCTCGAGAGATTTGTTTGAGCTCGTCGTCCAGCTACCGGCGCCGCGAGATCGCTCGCCGTGCGAGTACGAAGCAAGAGGCGGCAATGAGCATTCGCATCGGAACGGTCAGAACATTTCTCGACAGATTCGTTCGCGTGGGCGGCACATGGCACGCCGGCATCCTGCGTGAAGGTAGCGTAGTGCCGCGGAACTCGCCGTCACTCCCGGACACAGTCGCGCACGGCGAGATGGGCGAGCGAGGCGCTGCTCGGTTCCGGAGGGGGCGACCCCGAGTCAGGCGCCCATTTCGAGCGATGGTCCCGCGTTGGGCGCGGGCCCGAATCTTCAACCAATACTTCAGCTATTTTGGCGTCTGGCTGGAAGCTGGGAGAGCAGTTGCGCGGCGTGTCCCTTGGCGAAACCGCTCCTGGCTAAGGCGCACACACCAGTCCAGACACGGGGCACCCTGCACCCGCAAATGCGTTATCCCCTGGCTTGTGAAGGCATTGGGTCAATAGCTACGAGTTCTTCGCAAGATATTACCCGTTAAGCGATGGTGCAACAGGGTTTAGCAGCATCGGAAGCGGCGGCGCGGAACCTCGGCGCAGGCGTTACCGCAGCGCCCCATGAGATCTTCCTAGCGCTCCTTCAAGTTTCCAATGCAAGCTATTCAACAACAATCACTTACAGAACTCCTCCATGTCGAGTCAATGCACCAGGATTCGGAAATTGATGTGCTCGAAGCCCGAAGGGGCCAAGCGCCCAGTGCCACACGATTCTGAAACCCGAGCCCACTGTTGCACAAGCAGGCGACTCCGCTCGACGGTGCCGGAACCAGGGATTCGCAGGAGTTGACGCAGGTGGTTGGTTGAGATGGGTGGGGCGAAGGAAAGTCCTGAATATCGAACGATCTTGCGGTGGATCGAGGGGGCCCGGCTCTAGCAGCCCGTGGCTAAAGTCCCGTGGGTCGCGCGGCACGGGATCTGTGCCCGCAGGCGAGGAGCGAGGAGGAAGCAATGCGGATTTATTTCGAGCGACGAGCAACGAAGCATGCGGGCACAAACCCCGGCCGCCCAAAGGGTTGCGGCGGCATGGGGCCATCTGCTTCGTTGTGGCTCCTGAGAGATGGCCCGCATCGCCTGCCTCGCCACGCCTCGCATCTGGCCCCATGACGCTCGCAACGCGGCCCACGCGACTTTAGCCACGGGCTGCTGGTCAGGCTAAGGGGAACGCCTCACAAAAAGAAACCGGGATCGTGAAGTCAGGGGGGATCAGCCTTACTTTCACGACCCCGGATTGGTCGCCCAGGTGCAGAAGCACCTGAAGCCATTTTACTGCCTTCCCCTAGTCGTGAAAACCTATCTTTCGGACACATCTGAATCTACCCAGTGGACGCCCTTCGAGAAGGGGTCTAATCTCTAGATGTAGGCTTATGTCTTCGCGGGACGCAGGGAAAACGCGCTGGCTCGAGGCTTTCCACAGCGCCTCTCCAGCCAAGGTCCTGACGGCTGCGTTTTTGGTCCAAGCCCTCATTCTCGTGGTGGATGCGGCGACGCTAGACCAGTCACTAGGCGTGCTGTACGTACTGCCGATGTTGTTGGCAAGCTTGGTACTACGGAAATCGCACATCCTCACATTAGCCCTGGTGCTGGCGGTGATCCGCGGCTTGGTAACCACCTACGGCAACGTGCTCGAGACGGCCCTGCGTTTCTCCATGGCGCTGGTGGCCTACGGGTCGACAGGCCTGTTGGTGAACGAATTGGTCAGCAACCGCAAGCGAGCCCAGCAGCACCTTGCGGAGATCAGGCTCCAACAGCAACTCCGCCGCGAAGCGGAAGAACAACTCAGATTGTTGGCCGAAAGCAGCCCTGCAGCCATCCTCACGCTTGACCAGGATGGGCGGGTGCTATCGGCCAACGAAGCTACTCGAAGTCTACTGGGGACGCCGAAAGGCCAGCCAGTGGCCGAGTTGCAGGTGTGCGAGCACCTGCCCGTGTTGCGTGAAGCGCTCTTGCTCGATCCCGGTAAGGGGCGCTTCCGCACCGCGGTTCAGGCCCAGGGGCGCCGCATGACGGGAGAACCGTTCACCGCGCAGATCTGGTTTTCCCTGTACGAAACCCCGGGATCGCGACGGCTGGCCGCCATCGCCGTGGACATCTCCGATGAAATCCGTGACCGCGAAGAGCAGGGTCTCGCGCAACTGGTGGAAAACAATCGAATCGTGGCCAGCGCCATCTCGCACGAGATCCGGAACGTGTGCGCGGCCGCGTCGATGCTGTACAAGAACCTGGGGCGCATCCCGGAGTTGGCGAAAGCCGAGGACTTCCATGCCCTGGGCAACCTCATCACAGCGATGGAAGGCATCGCAGGGTTCGAACTGCGGCAGCGGGGGCAAGGGCCTATCAATACCGTTGACCTGTGCGATGTGCTTGCGCAGTTCCGCGTCATCGTGCAGCCAGCGTGGGACGAAGCCAACGGTGCGCTGTCTTGGTCGATTCCCGACGATCCGATGCTCGTTCAGGGAACGTCCTACGGTCTCATGCAGGCACTGCTGAACCTCTCCCAGAACAGCCTGCGAGCGGCTCATGACGCAGCGCGCCCCGAATTCGGCGTCGCCGTGGAGCGCGTCAACGGAACCGTCAAGATCGCAGTAACCGACTCCGGTCCGGGTCCGCAGGAACCAGTGAAACTGTTTCAGCCGTTTCAGCCTGACTCGGATCACACCGGACTGGGTCTTTACATCTCCCGATCCATCGTACGCGGCTACGGCGGCGATCTTCGCTACGAGCCTACCGGCGGGCGTTGCTGCTTCGTAGTGGAGTTGCGGGCCCGCAACGAGAACTCATGAGCGCCGCCACCTCAGCCGTTCGCTTGCTACTCGTGGACGATCACGCATTGTTCCGCGAGGGCATTGCGCGCCTACTCGCCGCAGAACCTGAGTTCGAGGTCCGAGGGCGAGCCGGCTCCATCAAAGAGGCCCAGGCTGCTCTCGGCGCCGCGCCGTTCGACGTGGTCATCCTCGACGTCGATCTCGGCCAGGAACGCGGCCTCGATCTGATGCCCGAACTCCGCCGTTCCCATCCCGGAGTCAAGGTGCTGCTGGTCACCGCCGGAGTCTCTGACCGCGAAGCGATTCAGTACATCCAGGCGGGCGCTGCTGGAATCTTTCACAAGACGCGGCCGCCGGAAGAGCTATGCGAGGCGGTCCGCTCGGTTGCCCGGGGCGAGGTGTTCCTGGAACCCGAGTACATGCGTCCACTGTTCTCCGCCGCCGACCCTTCTCACGACGTTCGCCCCAAACTGACGGAACGGGAAGTCGCCATCACCCGGCTCATTCTGGAAGGGCTGGCCAACAAGGAGATCGGCGAGGCTCGGCAGCCGAAAGCACCGTCAAGGCCGCACTCCGGCAGTTGTTCGACAGGGTGGGAGTCGGTACGCAGGACCAACTGGTCAAGGTCGCCCTCGAGCAATATCGCGATCTCTTGTAGCCCCTGGCACGTGTGTTAACATCCTGTGAATGCGCAGAGCCATTCAGATGATTTCGCTTTCTATCGGCTTGGCCGGCCTCGTCTCGGCCGGCGAGAAGAACATGATGCACTGCTTCGCTTACACGGCCGTGGAAGCCGCCACTCCCGCCGACTGGGATGCGTTCTACAAGGCATCCGACGAGTTGCCCAAGAAGATGAGAGGCGTGGTAGTGCGGGTTTGGTACGGCAAACTCCGCGCTCCGCTCGGAATCTTCCGGTTGCCCGATGCAGCGGCGTCAAAGAAGCTGCGCGCCGGGGAAAAGTCGGTGACGACGGAGGTCCAATTCACACCGCGCCAATACGGCATGTGCATGGAGCTCAAGGGTCACGACTCGCTCAAAGCTTACACGGAGCATCCCTTCCACAAGGAATGGGAAGCGGCTTACTCGAAAGTCCGCGTGGCGGGCACGACGACCTACGACATCCTCGGCCAGTAGCCGCTACTCGGTGAGAGTGTAGTTCACGTCGATCACCGTGATCACCTCCACGGGCTCACCGTTGAGCAGCGTGGGCTGGTACTGCCAGCGAGACACGGCCTTCTGGGCCGACTCGACCAGCAATGGATGACCCGCCACCAGCGACAAGGCCTTGATCGTGCCGTCTTTGGCGATCAGCACGTTGAACCGAACGGTTCCCTGAATCCGCGCCTGCTTGGCCAGCGCCGGATACTCGGGAGCCGGTTTGCTGATCAGCTTCGATGACTGCACGTTGCCGCCCACGCGAATGCGCTTGGTCCCGTCTGTCGCGGGTTCGAAATCGGCGCCAGACGCGGTTCGCGGGGCTTCGAGCGAGACTGAGAGAACCGTGACGCCCTGTGCATCGGTGCCCCACACCACACGGCCTGCTCGAGCGGAGCTGATGATTGAATTGATCTCGCGATTGACCTCGGGAGTGAGGCGCATGCCAACGAAGGGCGACAGGCGCGCGCGCACGGTCTCCCTGAGGTCGGCGGTGAGCCCGTCCACGTTCACTTGCCCGATCACCGGACCCGCCGCTCCGCCATCGGGGGCCATCCGGAAGCCGATCGTAGCCATGATCCGCTGCGGGGCGGATGCGATATCGTAGTGCCACTCGAGCACCGAACTCAGCGCAGCCTTGCGCAACTCGTCGGGACCGCTCACCACTCTCGCGTCGGCCACCGTTCCGTCTTGCGCGAGCGTCAGCTCCACCGTCACCGTGCCTTCTACTTTTCGCGTGCGTGCCGCGGCGGGATACACTACCGGCGTGCGATAGACGAGCTTCGCGCCCGCATCGACGCGCACCCCCGCGCCGTCTTCGGAAACCTGCGCCTGCCCCACCATGGGGAACAAAGCGATGCTGAGTTGAAGAGCGCCCGCCAGCACAGCGGCTGCGCAGGAATATGACAAAGCGATCCGGGACTTCGACACGGTTACCTCCTCGAGTAGAGACTGAATTCGTTGCGACAAATGCCGCCGCCGCAGGAATAGCGGAGCGGGTGCGAGATCGAGCCGGGGCGGCGCACCGGCCATATCGAGCAAACAGTTCACGTAGGGGTCGCTGCCACCGAGCAGGGCGACCACTTCCTGGTCCACGGCCTGCTCGCGCAGCAGGCGGATGCGCGCCGTGAGCCACCACACGGCAGGATGGAACCACAGCGCAACCGAAGCAGCTTCTTCCATCATCATCCAGAGCCAGTCACGGCGCCGCACATGGACCAGTTCGTGTGTGGCGATCGCCAGTTGCGCATCGGGTGCGAGTGCGCGGAATCCGGCCGGCAGCAGGATCACTGGATACCGCCACCCGAAGGTCACCGGACTCTCGCATCCCGGCGCCAGGCTTACAGCGGCAGTGGTGGCGGCCCTTCGTTGGGCTTCGGAGATCGATGACGGCAGAGGCGACATTGGCGCGGAATCTTGGCGATACCGGCGTAGGCGTAGCAATCCGAGTCCAAGCCAGGCAGCCCGTACCGCAGCCCCGGCCGTCAGGATCGCGATAGCCGCCCGGTCCCACGGAAAGGGCTCGGGGGCGCGGTCCCTGCTCGCGGCCATCCACGGAGCGGTGTTGCCGACTTCCAACGGCGCAAGAATCGCCTGCCGCCTCCACGGCTGGATCCACGGCAACGCCAGACACAGCGCGAGCAGCGCCTGGCAGTAGACCAACTGCGTTCGCGGATGATGCACGCGCAGCAGGCGAGGCAGACACGCTCCCAGACCCGCCAGCACGGCTACCTGAACGAAGTACGCGGCGAAGTTGCTCATCGCCTCCCCTTCCCCCGAGAGTTCATCATCGCGGCGATCTCGTCGAGCTCTTCGCGGCTGACTTGCCGGCTTTCCACCAGATGCATCAGCAGTGGCTTGGCCGAGCCGTTGAAGACGCGATCGAGAAAATCACGCACCATGCCGCCGACCACTTGGTCTTTGGGTTGGGAAGGCCGGTAGACGTAGGCGCGGTCACCCTGGTCCTTGATGAGATGCCCCTTCTCCTCGAGGATCCCCATCATGGTCATCACAGTGGTGTAGGCGATCTTGCGGTTCTCGAGCATCTCTTCGTAGACATCGCGCACAGTGGCCTGCTCGCGGCGCCACACGATCTTCATGATCTCGAGCTCCTGCTCGGTCAGAACGCTCTTCTTTCGCCTCACACTAATAAATTAGTATTAGTTCCTTCGGATGTCAAGCGCAAAGTACGATGGAAGCATGTGCCGCAGCATCAAGGTCCTCAGGAACCCCGCTCAGCCAGCCACGACGGAGGAGGTGACCGCCGCCGCCCGCCAGTTCGTGCGCAAGGTGAGTGGATTCCACAAGCCATCGAAGGCGAATGAGCCAGTGTTCGAGCAGGCGATCGCCGACGTCGCGCAGATCACCTCGCGCCTTCTCGACCGCCTGCGGAAGCCCCGCCCGGCCGAGCAGTCCTGATCGCGCAAATGCTTCAATTACGGGCACCCGCATGATCGGAGAGAGAGTTCTTTTTCACCACTTCCCGCCAATACCAGACGTTGCCTGCCTTCAAGTACTCGCTGGCGCGCCTTGCGTCCGCGAAGCTCTTCAGATGAATACCCGTGCCATCGGCCTCACGGACCCATCGCATCACCACGTCTCGAGCCGTCGTGCGTTGCAGCAGGCCGAACTCAGCCAGATACCGGCCGATCATCTCCTCTGCACGGGCCAGGAATGTGGCCCGCAACGACAACGCGTCATGCCGGATCGTCTGCGGATCCAGAGCGCCGCTCGCGAGCAGTTGCTTCAAACGGGCGACGCCATCGGCCACCGCCGCCTCGGATGGCTCGACGATGACGCTGTTGCGCTCGTTGTACCAGACCTGACGGCCACCGATGCTCGGCGTCGACACCACGGGGAGACCGCAGTACAGATACTCGGTGGAGGCATAGCAGGCCCCCTCGCATTCGGACAAACACAATCCGCACCAAGACTGATTCAGCAGCCTTGCCACGTCCGCGAGACCGAGAGTCTCGTGATTGACGAAGGCCGGACGGAGCGACACCGGCTCTTGGAAATCGGGCGCGTTTCGACAAATATCCGGATTCAATCGAACGCAGCACAGGTTGTCTACGCGCGCGCAAAGGTGGGCCCGTTTGAACCGCAACGGCCTCGCGTTGAGCACTGCATCGAATGGCTTCGCGGAAGGGCGTATGTCGAAGACACGTGGGGAAACAAAGGCGTTCTGGTTGACGAAGTAGGTCTCTACGTTCGGGATCGCGGCCAGCACCTCGCGCTCGGCGGGCTCATTGATCAAGACGCAGATCCGCTGCGAACTCGGCAGAACGGTCGCGATACGAGCAAGGCCGGCCACACAGTCCGGGTCATGGAGCAGCGACCAGAACGGCGTCAACAACCAGACCACAGGGGAGTTCCAATCGGCGTCGTAAACTTTCGAAGCGAGAAGCTCGCCGGCGACGATGTTGACGATTTTCAGCTCTCGCGATTCGAAGACAACGTTGCAATGCACGTGCGACATGTTAGTAGGGCCAGCCGGCGTACTGACCCGGGGTTCCTCCGTTCCTCCAGTGGTAGGTTCCATTCTACCCATCTCGAGGCACACTAGCAGCCCGAGGCGCCCAATCTCAGCGTTGCCCGGCGGGCCGCCGCGGATGGATCACGAACCTGCGGCTGACGGGTTCGGCGCCGGCGGAAAAATGGCGGCTGTCGCCAGAGAGATCGTCGCCAATCTGAATGTCGTAGTCGAGAGTATGCCAGAGGTCGCTAATCACGCGGCCTCGCGCGTCCGTTCGAGTTTGTGTCCAAATGGGCGTTCGTCGCTCGCCGGGAAACTTTCCCTGAAAGGTGATGGGCTTGTCTGCTGCCGCGGAGCCCTCTTCGGTGACCAACGTGACCTCGACTCGGCGCGTTCGCCCGTAGTCCGGAAGCGGGAAAGAGATGTCTGCAATAGTGCCTCCAGCGGGAACCACGATCACCTTCGCCTGAGCGGGATCGTTCACGCCCGGATAATAGATCTGGGGAATCGGAATTGAAGAGTCATGCCAGTCCCTCGGGATAGCACGCAGCCGATAGCTTCCGGGCAGCACAGGAATCTGAAATCGCCCGCCGACATCCGGATGAACCGTGTAAGTGGTGTGCTTGGTGAGCGGACCACCCCGACCCGTCATTGCCTGCCACGATCGGCGCAGCATGAGGAATGCAGACTCCAAAAGGGTCGCGTCCGGAGTGAGTTCGCCGTCGAGAAGGTACGAGACTCGTGAGGCGTAGACTTCCCGAGATTGAACGATTCTGCCGGAGATCGATGAGTCCGGCATCGCGTCGATCCGCCAGTCAGCACACGAACCTGGGAGGATCGAGGCACGCTGAGCCCTTTCAGGGAGCGTAAAGTTCGCGTTGGCAATCAGGACCATGTACCCGCCAGGAGGCAACTTTGCTTCGACAGGCTCTTCGCGGCTGATTCCTTGCCACGTGAACCCGGGTTCGCTGATCAGGATCTCGAGTCCAGCCAAAGGAATGAAGTTGGAACGAGTCTGCACACGCATGACAGCCGGCTTCCGTTGCGCAACGTTGTCGCGGAATTCCTTGGCCCACGCGTGATCAGCCGGCAACACCAATCCATAGATGCAGCACCAGAAGTCCACGAAGTAGGTCCACTTGTTGGACCCGCTGTCCATCCGGCGGCCCGCCAAGACGAACAAAGACATGTGCCGGCGCTTGCCTTCAACCTCAGTGCCTTCGATGGTGACCGTGTCGGGCGGCAACTCTCCCCAGAGCCGCTCCTCGATCTTGAATGTCGTCTGCGCGCTTTCCTTGCCCGCGGCGACCGTCGAGACCGCGCGCCCGACGAAGGCCACCATGTTCGGTTCGAGCCGGGAGCAGAGGGTCTCAGGCTGATCACAGCTACAGGCAAACGCCAACGTAGGAATCGCGGCGGAAACGACGAGTCGCGTCAGGAACGTCAAGCCTTGGTGAAAATCGACCCCGTCAGCGTCCCCGTGCTATCGGCAAATGACTCGAGCCCGATCCCCATCGAATGCAGAATACTCAAATGCACATTCGACATCCGCGTCTCGCCGTTCCGCCAATACGCGCCGTGCTTCAGCCCCATGTTCGCGCCACCGGCGAGTAGCGTGGGCAGGTTCCTCGGATTGTGCGTCGTGCTGGCGCCGCTGCCGAACATCACGATCGTATTGTCGAGCACGCTGCCCTGCCGGTCCTGGTAGCCTTCGAGCTTGCCCAGGAAGTGCGCCAGTTGCTTCATCAGGAACTGGTCATACTTGGCAAACTGCAGTTGCCCTTCCTTATCCGTGGCGTGCGACAGGTTGTGGTGCGTCTTCGACAGGCCCAGCTTCAGCGGGAACGTGTCGCTGATGCCCATGCCGTCTTCACGATTCAACATGAACGTCACCGAGCGCGTGATGTCGGCGTCGAACGCCAGCGCGATCAGGTCATACATGTTGCGATAGAACTCGCTCGGCTCGCCTTCCGACGTCGCTTCGAGGTTGAGGTGCGAATAGTCCTGCTTCTTGAGCGGAATGTCGATCCAGCGCTCGGATGCCACCAACCGCGACTCCACTTCGTTCAGCGAGGTCATGTACTGGTCCATGCGCTCGCGATCGGACTTGCCCAATTGCCTGTCGAAAGCCTTCGCGCTCGCAGAAACCGCATCAACCAGCTTGATCCGGCGCTGCAAGCGCTCGCGCTCGGAAGCCGAATTGTTGTCGCCCCGGAACAGCCGGTCAAAGATCCGGCGCGGATTGTTCTCCGCCGGAATCGGCCGCCCTTCCAGGTTGTACGAGATCGTTCCCGTGCGCGAGAGGAATCCCGTGCCGGCGTCGATCGACAAAATCAGCGAAGGCTGGCGGCAATATTGCTTCGTGTGCAGCGCGATCATCTGATCGAGCCCCACCGTGTTGTAGGTGCCGGGCTTCGGATTGTGCAGAGGCGCGCCGGTGAGCCACATGTCCGAACAGGTGTGCGGATCGGCCTTCGGCCCGCTCGGATGAAGCAATCCGCCCATGAAGCTGACGTTCTTCCGGTATCCGCTCAGCGGCTCAGTGGACTTGCCGAAGACGAACGCACCGTCTTTCTCCGCGCGTGGGAAAAAGGCCCAATCGTCGAGGCCGTGCTCGGCCATGGGCAGCGACATCCCGTTCGCCGTGTAGATGGCGCAGAACCGCCGCGGAATCTGACTCGTTACCTCGGCGCCCATCGCATCGAGCACGGGCAGCGCCAGCAATGCTCCTCCACCCTTCAAAAACGCACGTCTCTCGATCTTGCGGAATCTCATCGGTGATTGCATTTTACTACTTTTCCAGGAAAAAATTGCTCGTGGCCACGTAGTGGACCATGTCCTTCATTCGGTAGCCGTTCGCCTTCAACTTTAGGGCGTCTTTCTTGAGCGCGTTGACTTCGTTGTAGGCGAGAGTGCGGCCAGTAGCGTAAGTCGCCATGTGCTTCAGAACGCTGAAGGCGATCTGGTCAATGCGGTCCTGGCTCAGGTGCCGTTTCAGGTCTTCGATTCCCGCCACCTCGGCCGAGTCCGGCAGCGTCGATCGCGCATCGGCCTGCTCCTTCTTCAAGCGGCCACCGGCATCGAACTCCTCGAACGCCACGCCCCACGGATCGATCTTCGTGTGGCACTGCCGGCATCCCGGCTGGCTGCGATGCTGCTCGATTCTCTGCCGTAGCGTGAGCTTCGCATTCGGATCGTCTTTGAGTGCGGGCACGTTCGGCGGCGGATCGTCCGGCGGCTCAGCCACGATCTTGCGCGCCAGCCACGCCCCGCGCTTCACCGGATTCGACTCGCGTCCGTCGGAGAGCCCGGCCATGATCGCCGCTTGCGTCAGCACTCCACCCAACTCGCGGCGCCCGTGCGCCACCGGAACGAACTGGAATCCGCTCTCGCTCTTGTCTGCCATGTCGTAGTAATTCGCCGTTACCTCGTTCAGCATCACGAAGTCAGAGGCGATCAGATTCTTCACCGGCAAATTGTTGCGGATCAGGTACTCCACGAACTGCACCGGCTCCTGTTTCAGTTGCGCGCGATTGTCGCGCGTCAGTTTCGGATAGCGCTTCAAATCGGGCTCGAGCACCTGGAACTTGTCGAGGCTCAGCCACTGCGCCGCGAACTCGCGCGTGAACTGCGAGAAGCGCCGGTCGGCCACCATCCGATCCACTTCGGCATCGATGCGCGACCGCAGGGTTCCGCTCGCAGCCAAGCCCAGCGTAGTCCGGTCAGGCGGACCGTTCCACAGGAAATAGGAAAGCTTCGATGCCAGTTCGTGGTCCGTCAACGGCTCGGGCTTCGGCGTGGCGCTCGTCTCGCTCAGGAACAGGAATTGCGGCGAGGTCAACGCCACCGCCAGCGCGTCTTTCACGCTCTGTTGGAAAGCGCGCCCGTCTTTGGCCGACTTTTCGTAGACCGCCACGAGCGAGGCTTCTTCAGCCACGGTCACCGGACGCCGGAATGCGCGCGTGGCGAAGTTGCGAATCACGTGGCGCGCGTATGCCGCCTGGTCGTCTTTGCGGGGATAGTCCACAAAGATCGCCTTGTGCGACGGTGGCGGCCACGACTCGTAGAACGGCCCTTCGAACTCCACCGAGCGAATCAGCAGCCGCGGCATGTCGCGCCCGTCGGTGAACTCGCTGCGCACGCCGATCTCGCGGACGCCAGCCAAGTAATTGACGTTGTCCTTCTCCACATCGGGACTCGGGAAATTCCGGATCGCGCCCTGATACACGAACTTCGCAAGCTTTGCGCTCGTCACCGCCTTCGCCGGACCCACCGGGGCCAGCGTGCTGCCGCAATCGCGCCGCAGCCCGAGGTACACGCCGAGCTTCGGCGATCGCTTCTCGAATGCCAGGAATCGCTTCGCCGTCTCGTTCTGCGCGGCCAGCGGCGTGAACACAACCCGATCGATCCCGCGGACTCCGGCGTGCCCCACTCGCATCGTCACCGGACCCGAGCCCAACCGAATCACCGCGAACGCCGCCTGCTGCAGGGTACCCGAGAACTCGCGGTCGCCCAGAGTCAGCGTCACGTCTTGCGGCTTTTCCGGCGGCGCATCGGCGAACTGCTTGCCGGGCTGCACCAGCGCGGAAATCTCCGCTTCACTCAACGCACGCCGGTAAAGCCGCGCTTCATCAATCTCCCCCTGGAACGCCGCGCCGCCCATGCGGCCGAGCGACAGGGCAAGCTTCGGATTGTCCAGATCGGCCGCGCCAACTTCGCCTTTCGCAACCGCGTAGCCGTTGATGTAGAGAACCGTTTCGCCCTTGCCACGCCGGACCACTGCCGCCACATGCTGCCACACACCCGCACGCAACACGCCCGCCGGAGTCGACACCGTACCGTTCGGCTGCGTATCGGGCTTAGACGTCTCGAACCGCAGCGAGCCGCGATTGTTCGGCATCACGAGATTCCACCCTTGTACCCACTCCTGTCCGCCCGCGCTCACGATGGCGGCACGCCGCAGTTCTTTGGGATGGATCCACGCCGCGAACGTGAAATCGCCCGCACCGACGCTCACCGCTTCGCCCCGCGGGACCGTCACGCGATCCTCCGCGCCATCGAGCGAGACTGCTTTGCCGAACGGCGAGTCGACGAACTTGGCCTTGCCTTCGAGCTTCGCGGTCCCCGCATCGCCATCGAGCGGCCATGACGATGCGAGCCCTTCGCTGAGTCGCGACGAATCGGGCGCGGGAGGTCCCTTGCGCTCGGCCGCGTGAATGTCCACTTGGTAGACACCGGCCTGCGGAATCGCGACGGTTTGCGGCTTCCCTTCGATGCGAGCCGTCACTTGTCCTGCCGCCGCCGGCTGCTCCTTCGCGCCCGGATCGAGCAACAACCCATCGTCATAGCGAGCCGCCGTCACTGTTACGCGGAACTTCCCGTAGTCGGGCAACTCACGCAGAGAAATCTTGAAGTTCGCCTTCGGACCGTAGGTCGAATCAATGCCGAACAACTCGTCGGTCGGAATCGCCGGGCGCAGCAGCAACCCTTGCGGCACGGAGCCATAGGCTTGCCCTTTCGGGTATCCGTGGTTGCCGCGCATGCACGCGAACACGGAGTGGTAGATGCTGTCGTACTCGCGCCATCCGCGCACGGTGTCATTGCCCTGGTAGCCCTCGATGAAGCGGTACTTGGTCCGCATCCAGAAGGGTTCGAACGGGAACGGCTTCACGGCTTTCAATTGCGTGACCGTGAAATCCTTGTTCTCGAGCAGCAGGCTGTCGGCGCCGAGAATCAACTTCTCCGGTAGCGGCGAGGGATTGATCGACGCGCCCAGGTCCATGCGGAAATTCTGAATCGAAGGCTTCTTGTTCGGATCCACAATCGCGCGGCCGAGCGCGTCTTCGGCGATCTCGAGGTACGCCTCGATCTGGAGCGGCGAAAGCTGCAGCGTGTCTTTGTTGTTGACGAACCCGTCTTTCGAAACTGCGTCGGGCGGGAGCCGCTCCGTCATGTCGTCATCGATGCCGAGCAATTCGCGCAACGTGTTGCGATACTGCGCCACGGTGAGCCGCCGCACCAAGCCGTTCTTCGGCGTGGGCCGCAGCCGAGCCACGTCGAGCGCGCCCGCGATCCACTCCACCATCTGCTTCTTCTCGGTCGCCTCCGGTTGCGGAAGCCCTTTCGGCGGCATCGTCCCATTGGCGACCTTGTGGCGGATTCCGTCCCAAAGTTTCAGGTGCCGGTCTTCCAGCGCCGGGTTCAGTTGATCCACGCGCACGCCGGAAGTGGGCTTGTCCACGTTGTGGCAGCTCACGCAGTGCTTGGTCAAGAAGGGCTTGGCTACTTGCTCGAAAGTGACCTCGAGCGATTTCGGAGCCTCAGCCGCCTCGGCGGCTCCCCCGGCCAAAGCGAGCGTCAACACGCCCAGTATTCTCATTCGAAAACGCAGCATCCTCGCGGTCATCTTATCATTCACCACACCATTCTTTCCGCAAGCGCCGCACGATCTCGCCGCGTTCGAGCGGCAGGTTCGTCAGGAACTCCTCATGTCCCCGGCCGGCGCGATATTCCGGCGCACGCACGGGATCGGCCAACAACCGCTCGGCGCGCTCGCCCTCGAAGGCGTAGAGCAATGTTCCGTGGTGCAAGATTGCGCCCCGCGTTCGATGCTGCGCGTTGCCGGAAACCTTGCGCCCGTGCAGAGCCAAGTCGGAAATCCCCGCGCAGGCGAGCCCCGGCACGTCGAGCGCGCGGACCATCCGGCCCAGGATCCATCGCATGCTGAAGCTCACGTCGCGGCACCGTGGGAAGGCGTCGAACGGAATCACCAGCGAGTAGTTGAGACATCCAGGCGCCAGCGCCACCGCGCCGCCGCCTGACTCGCGTCTGAAGATTTCGGCGCCGCCGCGCACATCGCGCTCCGGGATTCCACCGCGCCCCAACACCACGCACTCGCGTTCGATCTCCCACACCCGAGCCACGCCCTGCCCCGCTGCGAGCAGTTCCTCGTCGAAGCGCAGTTGCTCCGCCGCGTCCGCGATCGATTCTTCCACCCAGGTGAGCACCACGCTCCGCCCATCATAGACCATGAGATAATGAGGCTCGCCACACGCATGGCAGTGTACCTGGATTGCGCAGCCACGACCCCCACTGATCCGCGCGTGCGCGACGAAATCCTGCTCTACCTCGACTCCGAATTCGGCAACGCCGGGAGCCGTACGCATGAGTTCGGCCGGCGAGCCCGCAGCGCCGTGGAAGTGGCGCGCGATCGGGTGGCGGCGGTGGTAGCGGCCTCGCGCGGCAATGTCTTCTTCACCGGCGGCGCAACGGAAAGCAACAATCTCGCAATCCTGGGGCTCGCCCATCTCGCGCCGGGACACGCCATCACTTCGAGCATCGAGCATCACGCCGTGATCGAGCCCGTAGCCGAACTCGAGCGCCGCGGTTTCGAGGTGACGCGGATCGCTCCTACCTCGGGCGGGTGGATCGAACCCGAGGC